>NZ_QSDR01000012.1 GCF_003464085.1 Clostridium sp. AM58-1XD | reverse complement strand
TTTCGTCAACATAAAAACACCGCCTTCCTGATATAATGATTATACCATGAATGCGGTGACAAATGTAGAAAAGCCCGAGCGATTGCTCGGGACTTTGTCTACAGTCTGAAGTGGCGGACCGCTCCGCCACTTCTTTGGTATTTTTATATTCTGCCGGCAGTATCTTGCTGATTAATAAAACATCCCTCTGCCTTCCACTCTTGTCTTTGTGTAGCTGCCGTCCTTCTCTTTCAAATAAACGTAATCACATAAATTCATTGACGTACAGATATGGTTGGGAATTATATACAGTGTATCTCCCACCGTCAGACCTGTCGGAACGTCTTTTGCAATCAATACCCCATGTTCTTCATTCATATGATCGAAAATCAGATGGTCATGGCCGATCACATTGCCATAACCTTTTAAAAACAGCGGCGGCACCCCTATTTTAGTATCCCCTGCAAAAATTTTCACCCCTCCGTCAATGACTGCCCGATATGGCGTAGGTGTACTGACAACAGTCACTTTTACGGCAGCGCTGCACTCCGATTCCTCTGCAACTTTCTGAACCAGCTTAGGCGCATCCTGAAAAATATATGTACCCGCTCTTAGTTCTGTCACGCCTTTACATGCTGCAACCGAACGAGCAGTAGGCGTCGATCCTCCGCTCACCTCTTTAATGTTGATTCCGTTTGATCTCAGAAGCTCCGCCGTTTCATATAGCATTTCGCCTTCTTCCCTTCCGGCGGCTTCTAAATCGAGTGTTGGAGTTCCTCCCAACGTTGCACTCTTAAAGGTAAAAATCCCCGTAACATTGAGGTTCGGAAGTTTATGGATTTCCCTTGCTGCTTCAAGCACGCTGGAAATCGGTATACCTGCTCTTCTGAAGCCCGTATCAATTTCTAATCGGACTTCTGCGATCTGCTCATGAACCCTAGCCGCTTCGGACAAGGCTCTGGCTCCAGCCAGGCTGTCGACCGCACATATCATTCTTATTTGACGCGATAAAGCCAAAAAACGTTCGATTTTTTCTTTTCCTATGATTGGATAGGCAATAAAAATGTCTTTTATGCCACTGGCAGCCATCATTTCGGCTTCGGACAGTTTAGCACAGCAGATTCCTATTGCCCCAAAATCCATCTGCATCTTTGCCAGACGCGGTATTTTATGCGTTTTAATGTGAGGGCGAAAGTTACAGCCACTTTGATCTGCAATTTCCTGATATTTTTTCAAATTATGTTCTACTTTTTCCATATCAATTATAATTGCCGGAGTATCTATATACTGCATACGTGTTCATCCTTTCTTTAAAGAATCATGCCATGAGGAAGTATTATTATAAATATTTTTTCAAATACAAAAGATAGTGCTGCGATTGTAATCATGGATACCAGCGCTGCTTTAAACCACTTTATTTTTCCCAGAAACATGAAGCTGAGACTTAGAAACAGAATTCCAGATACCACAAATCCCAGTTTTAATATAAGAAATGGGTAGATTACCAACGCTGCAGCTGCAATAAACAAAATCCTTTTATTAATCTTTTCATCCATAATCCTATCTTTTTTCTGCGGTTTCATCACCAATAGCATTACGCCTAATAGGACGATAATCGCAGCCAGAATCTTAGGATAAAAATCGGGTCCATATGCCGTTTCTTTCATAACAGCACTTCCTAAAAGAGAAGCCCAATAATAGTATAACATTCCTCCTGCTATGACACACGCGCCCGCAATACGGTTTATCTTGAATGTTCTTTTTTCTCCTGTGTCCTCTTCAAACGTTACATCAGATAATACTGTCATAGAGCGCCTCTTCCAACATTTAAATAGAAAAGAAAACAGGGGCCTGCAGAAATTAACTGCAACCAAGGCCAAAACAACTGCAGTAATCGGCCGTGATATAATTCCCCAAATGCCGGAATTACTCACTTGTACTGCTCTTCTGAAATTTTTTTCAAGCAGCGGTCCTAATACAACACCCAAGACAAGTGGACTTACGGGAAAACCGTATCGTTCCATTACAAATCCCAACAGCCCTACAGCAAGCATTATTACAATATCGAACGAACGCTGATTTGTCGCATATGTGCCAATAATACACATAACTATAATAATTGGTATTAAATATTCCTTGGGAAATTCTAACGTACGGACAATATATTTTGCTCCGAGCAAGGCGATCAGGATCATAAGTATATTAGACACAAACAGAGAGCCTAAAATCAAATTTACCATTTCAGGGTTCTGTTTATACAGCAAAGGGCCTGCCTGCATTCCATGAAGAGTAAATGCCGCCAGAAGAACAGCCGCTGGAGTATCTCCCGGTATTCCAAGTGTCAGCATTGGAATCAGGCTGCCTCCGATAACCGCATTATTTGCTGTTTCAGAGGCAACGACTCCGTCTGGTACACCAGTACCGAAATTTTCAGGATATTTAGATGCCTTTTTAGCCTGATCATAAGATAAAAGAGAGGCAATACTGCCTCCTGCGCCAGGCAGTAATCCAACCCACGTCCCTATTACAGATGATCGCAGAAAGTTTACGGTCTGAGCTTTCAAAAAGCTCAAGGAAGGAAGCATCCCTTTTATGCTTGTATCCGAATCCACTTTTATACGGCTTGGGCAGATAACGTCATGCAGTAACTGAGGAACTGCAAAACAGCCAATCATAACGACTAAAACGTCAAAACCAGATACCAGTTCTATCCTTCCAAAAGTAAATCTTGGCGATCCCATAATCACATCGAGCCCCACCGTGCCCATTGCCAATCCTACTGCTGCAGAAAGTAAACCTTTCACGGTCGAATCACCGACAACCGCTGCAATTGTAGAAAGTCCCAGCAGCGATACAGCGAAATATTCAGCCGGACCGAACTTCAGGGCTGCTTTTGCAAGAATCGGAGCACAGCATAAGAGCATGATAAAGCTAAATGTTCCCCCTATAAATGAGCCGACCAATGCCACACCAATTGCTTTGCCTGACTCTCCCTTTCTGGCCATAGGGAAACCGTCGAGGTCGTTGCAATCGAAGAGGAAGTACCTGGGATTCTCAGCAGAATTGCAGAATATAATCCTCCGGAAACACCACCGACGTATATAGCACATAAACTTGCAAAGGCAACATCTGAATTCATTGAAAACGTAAGGGGGGTCAGCAAAGCCATTGCCATTGTAGCTGACAGACCAGGAATTGCACCCACAACCAGTCCTCCTGCAACAGATATCACCATAAATATTAGAATATCAGGCTTCAGTATTGTGAATAAAGTTTCAACCATATGTCATCCCCTCCTGTTCGCTGTCGGGTAAGAAATCGATTGGACTAACATATGCCTCACTCTCCCTTCACCCGTTCTTAACTTTTATTCAGGCCAGCTTCTTCTACGATTTCTTTTAATATATCATCCTGTTTCGTCAGTTCCTTTACTGTCTCCTCAGGGTTCGTCCATGCACCTGCATAGTAATTTTCCTCCATAAATTCTTTGTATTCATCGCTGTTTACTGCTTTTCCAAAAGCTTCTGATATTATATTTACAATATCTGCGTCCGTTCCCTTTGGCGCCCATAAGAACCAGTTCTGGTTTAATGTACAGTCAATCCCCTGCTCTTGTAGTGTAGGTACATCGGCCAGTTTTGAATTTTTACTTCTCTCTTCCTGAACAACACCCAGAATCCGTAAGTCTCCAGACTCTACAAGAGGCATGATCTCTGCAAATTGCAGGGTGGCACATGCTACCTGATTGCCGGTAACAGCGGCTTTAACCTCTGACCCGCCGTCAAAACCTACCACCTTAATTGAAATTCCTGCTTTATCAATAAACTGTTCCGTAACAAGATGAGACATTCCTCCAATTCCTGAGACCCCTACAGAAAGGCTGTCCGGAGAGGCTTTCGCAGCATTGATCAAATCCTCCAGAGTATCGTATCCTGATTCCGCGCCTGTTACAATAGCGTAATTCGCCTGGACCAAACTGCAGACGCTTTCCAGATCATCCCATTTTGTTTGAGAAACGCCCATATAATATGACGCAAGCAGTGATTTATCATTTACCAGAAATGTATAACCATCCGGAGCGGCTGCAGCAGCTTCCGCCGAACCTACAGCTCCGCTTCCCCCAGTCTTATTAACAACTACGACGCTTTGCCCAAGTTCCTTCTCGACCATAGCAGACAGTTTCCGAACAGCAATGTCCGTGCCGCCCCCCGCGCCGAAGGGATTAACGATTGTTATTGATTTTATGGGATACTCTTCATTCTTCTCGTTTTCTTTTTTAGCAGAAGTACCGCAGCCTGCAGTTATGACCATAATAGTCGACAGCAATGCCGTTATAATTGATAAATATCTGTATTTTCTCATATAAATCCTCCTTCTTAATAATTATTTAAATATAAGAGTGCATCAAAGCAGCTCCATGTTTTTTAAAATTGTTTCTAACTGGGCCCGTTCTTCCACATTCAATTTTCCTGTTGGCCTCAGACAATTTCCTACAGGAATCCCTATCATTTGAAGAGCTTCTTTAATTACCGCAGGAAATGAGCCAAGTGTAAAAGCCATTCTAAGGGGTGCAAGCTTAAACTGGGCCTCCAGTGCACCCTCTAAATCATTCGTAATAAATTTATTATAGATATCTGCACATAATCCTGGTGCAACATTTGCGCATGCGGCAACGGCTCCCGAACCGCCTATGCAGAGACTGCTGTAAATCAGAGTATCTCTCCCCATCATTACATGAAAATCTTTTCCTTTATTTCTTCTTATGTGCTCTGCTGTTGCAGTCATATCGCCTGAACTGTCTTTCATACCGACAATATTTTTAATATCAGCCAGTTTTGACGAAGTATCCGGCGAAATGGAAATATGCGTTTTCGGTGAATTGTCATACAGCAGTACAGGAAGGTTTGTACTGGCTGCAATGTTCGTATAATGCTCTGCGAGTTCCTGCTGCGAGACGGATATGAAATAAGGCGTAAGAACAGAGACGGCATCTACACCTGAATCTTCCGCGATCTTTACCAGACGGATAGCTTCTCTTGTAGAAACAGCATTTGCTCCTGCGTAAACAGGCACTCTCCCTCCAACCTGATCAACTGTAATGCTCAATATTTCCCGATACATATCATCCGTAATCGCATAAAATTCTCCTGTTGTTCCAACAGCAAAAATGCCGTGAAGACCTCCTTTTATCTCATATTCGATTAAGCTTCTTAGCGCCTTCTCATCAATTTTCCCATTCTCGGCGACCGGTGTTATCATTGCCGGCAAAATACCATGTGGTTCAAATTTCACCCTCATCCCTCCATTCTGTTTCAAATACCATCTCTATTTCCACCGCCTGGTTGCCCGGTAATGAATTGGTACCTATTGCAGATCGCGCGGCATATCCGATTTCCTCTCCAAAAATCTGTATTAACAGTTCGCTGGCCGCATCGATTACCTTCGGCTGGTCTTCAAAACCATTTTGGCAGGAAACAAATCCGAGAATTTTAACAATTTTTGTAATGCGCCTCAGATCTCCTATTTCTCTTTCAATAATACTTAATAAATTAAAAATACTCTGTCTGGCTGCTTGCCTTCCCTCTTCAATGCTGATCTCTTCCCCTACATGACCCGTATATAGTAAATCCCCATTCTTTTTACAACCGACTCCAGCTGTGAAATATAAGGAATTTCCTACTTGTCTTATTGCCGAGTATACTCCTCCTGGTTTAGGCGGCGCTGGTAGTTCAAGACCCATTTCTTTCATTCTTGTGTAACAGTCCATCTTTTCTCTCCTTCCTTCTAAAAGTGATATATGACATGTGATATATTAGTTTCCGTGTTAATATCATATACCTTTCGACATATTTTTACAATGCATTTTCAAAATTAAATCATTTTTTGTGCATAATCACCATTTATATATCTGATATATCACATATTAGTCAATTGATTTTTAATAATATATCAGGTATAATAACTTTATTTGTTAATTTAGGGAGGTATCAGCCTTGAAAAAAGATGTTATTACAGATGAATTAGAAATTGCTCTTCCTTTGAGAGACCAAATTACGGATATTCTGCGCCGTCAGATTATTTCGGGAGAATTAAAAAAGGGGGAAAAGATTTCAGAACGTGATATCAGCAGCCGTTTTCATGTAAGTACTGCCCCCGCTAAGGAAGCTATCAGAACTTTAAATATGGAGGGATTGCTGCGTACTTATCCACATAAGGGAACATATGTATCTGATCTATATGAATCAAATCTTGTCCAGATGATTCATCTTAGAAGTGTAGTGGAAGGTACCGCTGCATATTGGGGCACATTACATATTACAGATGAAGATATTGATAGAATGAAAGATTATTTAGATCAGTTTTCGGCTTTATTAAGGGAGGATGTAAAAGAGAAAGAAATTGTAGAAAAAATAGCCAAAGCTAATTATTCGTTTCATCGCATTCTTAGTATCGCTGCGGGAAATTCTTATCTTGACCAATTAATTCTGACTATGGGATCTATTAATAATACGATTCGCTATTTATATTATTTTTCTTATATTCCTTCTGATTATGATACATCATATCAGGAACATAAAGCTCTGTTCGAAGCCGTCACAAAAAAAGATCCTTCTCTGGCAGAGCAAATAACCGTAAAGCATATACGAAGAGTCGGCAGTACCGTCTTATCTGAAGAAAATATCCCCCATTTAACTTCGGATAATCAAATTTCAGAATAAAGAAGAGGGTGCTGTTAAAGGATTTGCCCTCGTACCAGGTTAATCTCTAAGCCAATGCTTAAGAAATAATTCTGATATCGAGAGCACATCACACTTTAGCAACACCCTCTCTCGTACTATTCAATTATTCTTTTTATTCACTTGACACTCATTCTGCTTTCGCTGCCTGGCATATAATCTCGGCGCAGCTTCCATGCCAAATGCTGTGCTGTCCAGCATCAGGTGATAATTCTTTCTGTCGCCCCATTCCTGGGTCGTATACGTCTCATAATGAAGTTTCCTGTGTTTGTCTACATATGCAAGCGTCTGGTCTATGTACTCAGGCAGGCGGCCGTATTCTTCAATCACTCTCTTTTTACGGGTTTCCTTATCCGCATAGATAAACACCTTCATCATGTCTTCCCTGTCCTTGAGTATGAAATCCGCGCACCGTCCCACGATTACGCAAGGTCCCTGATCTGCAAGCTCCTCGATCACTTTTTGCTGTGCCAGGAAAATCCGTTCTGTCGCCGGCAGACTCTTAATATCCGGCTTATCCGGATGAGCCAGCCCATAAATTGCGCCAAGAGCAAAATTATAAAAAAAGCTGTTCTGCAGTTTTTCTTCATGTCCTTCCACAAATTCCGGGCTCAAACCGGCTTCTTTGGCGGTCTCTTCAATAATTTTCCTGTCGTAAAAAGGAATTCCCAATTTGTCAGCTACTATCTGTCCGATTTGCCGTCCGCCGCTGCCATATTCACGGCTGATCGTAATAATCTTCTTCATCATAAATCCCCGCCCCTTTCTGTATTCGGTTTTACTGCAATGGTTGACTTTGTTTTTATCTACTTTCACTTATATTATACTGATTTTTCAAAAATAAATCAATTATTTTCTGCTATCTCTTCTTTATTTTCTATAATTTTCTAAAATCAGCACAAATACACACAGGATGCTTCCATCTATTCCGCAGGAGGCACTCGCGCGAAGGGCATAACGCCGCTATAACGGTATCATTCCCTTCACGCGAATGCGCCTAACCGCTCATGCGGGGGCACGCTGTCCATAGCGGAGCGCTTTTTACTTTCCAGTAATCAAGCACTTTAACACGTTTTAAGAACAAGGGCTTTCCTGGAAAGCAAAAAGGCTCCGCCTCAGCCTGGTGGACTGAAACGGAGCCAGTGTCTTTTATTTCGTGATTCTGATTATTTGTTAACTACGTTTACAGGATGTCCTTCAATGAAATCCTTTACGTTAGCAACGGTGATATCCATAATTCTCTGACGGGACTCTTTAGCAGCCCAAGAGATATGTGGTGTAATCAGGCAGTTCTTAGCCTTCAGTAATGGGTTGTCTTCCTTAATCGGTTCTGTAGAAACAACATCAAGGCCTGCAGCATATACTTTGCCGCTGTTTAATGCATCTGCAAGATCCTGCTCAACAACGAGCGGTCCACGGCTGTTATTGATAATGATAACGCCGTCTTTCATCTTTGCGATGGTATCCTTGTTGATGATGCCTTCTGTATCCGGGAACAGCGGGCAGTGTAAGAAGATAACGTCAGACTTAGCTAACAGAGTATCAAGATCAACGTATTCTGCAACTTCTCTGCCTGCATCACTCTGGAAGTTATCAAAAGCGATTACGTTCATATTCATAGCCTTAAGAATTCTTGCAGTAGTCTGTCCGATACGTCCTAAGCCGATAACGCCGGCTGTCTTATGAGCAAGCTCGATCATTGGGAAATCCCAGTAGCACCAGTCAATGTTGTTAGCCCATTTTCCCTCTTTAACTGTCTGATCATGATACCAGAAGTGAGAGCAGATTTCTAACAGCAGACCTACTGCATACTGTCCAACGATATCTGTACCATAAGTAGGAACGTTCATTACCGGAATTCCCTTTTCCTTGCAGTACTGATAATCACACACGTTGTAGCCTGTAGCCAGGAATGCAACCATCTTCATGTTCGGGCACTTGTCAATCGTAGCCTTTGTAAGTGGAGTTTTGTTTGTGATAACGATATCTGCATCGCCGATTCTTTCAGCGATAATTGGAGCATCTACTGTAGAAGTTCTGTCATATACAGTAACCTCTCCAAGTGCTTCTAATCCTTCCCAGCTTAAATCTCCAGGATTCTCGGTATAACCATCTAAGACAACAATTTTCATGATTGTTCTGTCCTTTCTTTATATATGATTGTATTTTGCTGTTACAATTAATCCTCTACTAAAGCCCATGCTCTGTTGATGACTCTCTTCGTATTGGCAACTACGACTTCGTCATTCTCATCGCCCCATGGCTTAACTTCGAAAGAAAGTACATATGGATTTTCAGCGTTGAAGAATCCTTCTTCTTTTAATACAGTGAAGAAATCAACTAATTCAGCTGTATCATTCGCAGAGTTCGGGAATCCGAATCTTGGATGCTGATCTCCGTAAGCTTCACAGCCTTCCTTAACAACAGCGTTGCCAATGTGGAAGTGTGTAATGTATGGTCTCAGAGTCTGAACAACAAACTTGGATGTCTCGTATGTTGTCGGGAAATGGGACAGGTCAACCATTAAGCCAAAGTTGTTGTGTGTTGTTCTCATATCAGCTGCGAACTTTGCTGCATATGGAGCTGGTCCGATTAATGCTGCTTTGTCCATGTCGAAATCAAATACTTCCAGTTCCACGTTCATTCCCTTTGTTGCAGCGTAATCACATACGGCTCTTGTTGTCTTTAACAGCTGCTCGTATGCCAGATCCTTTGTCTCCGGAGCCCACTTACCTGCCAGGAAAGCGATTCCCTTAGCGCCTAATTCTTCTGCCTGATCAATTGCTTCGATTAAAGTAGCTTCTGCCTGCTTTCTGCCTTCCTCATCAACATCATTAGGATTTAACTTCGGTCCAAGCAGTCTCGGCTGTGCGCCGCAGCAAACCTTTAAATGGCTCTCTGCAAGCAACTTAGCTGCTTTTGCTCTAGTTTCATCATCCATTTTTGTTGGAATTTCAATTGCATCGAAGAAATCATCGCTGGCAACTTTCTGAATTACCTCAAGTACATCTCTATTCGGATAACTCATCCAAGAAATGGTACCTACCTGGAAATATTTATGGATTGACTCTCTCATTTCAATCATCCTCCTTAAATTTTATTTGTATTTTCCAGTTTCACTCCGTTCCAAATAGTTTCAGCGTTTCATATTTGTTTCACATTGTGAAATCTGGTTTTACATATTACAGCAATAATTTAATACTTTTTCCTGAATTTGTCAACCGTTTAACGGCCTTTTTTAGAAATTGTTTATAAAACCTATTCCATCAGCGATCTTCACGGAAATAGTTGACTCCTAAATGAGCAGGAATATGCGCTCCCTTGCTTTTTCTGACCGATGAAACAATCAGTACAAGCGCGGTGATCAGGAACGGGAGCATATCAAAAAACGCAATCGGAATATTGTAAGTTGACTTCGGCACGTAATATTTAAGCACTCTGAGCGCTCCGAAAACGAAAGACCCGTAAATCGCATGAACCGGATTCCAGGAAGCGAAAATGACAAGCGCCACTGCGATCCAGCCAAGGCCTCCTACATTATCGCTGATCCACACGCCTCCGTTGATAATCATGGAACAGTATGCACCGCCAATCCCACAGATTCCTCCGCCCAGCAGAATATTGAAATACCTCAGCTTTGTCACCTGGATTCCCGCCGCATCCGCTGCTCCTGGATTTTCACCGATCGCCTGCACATTCAGTCCCATTTTCGTCTTGTGGAGATAAAGGCCCATCAGCACTGCCGTCACAATACCAAGGTATACAAAAGGATTATAGGAAAACAAAAGCGGTCCCACTATCGGAATATCGGAAAGCCCTGCAATATGGATGTTCCTCATCTGAGCTGTAATCGTCTCCGGCAGCTTCAGACTTTTACTTCCTGTCTTACCCAGCATATAAAAACCGATAAAATTTGCGAGTCCGATGCCAAAAATCGTAAGCGTCAGGCCGGTCACGTTCTGATTCGCCATAAATGTAACCGTCAGTACTGCATAGATGAGGGCGGCAGCCACACCGGCGATAAAAGAAGCCAGGATTGCCAGCCAGAAGTTGTCCGTCAGATAGCCTGCCATAAAACCGGCGCATGCTCCGATGGACATCATACCCTCCACCCCCAGGTTCAGGTGGCCTACCTTCTCACTCAGGATTTCTCCGACCGTTCCGAAAAGCAGCGGCGTTCCCGCAAGCACAGCTGCTACAATAAATTTAACCGCCATATCCATTATGCCGCACCTCCTTTCCTGCGAAAGACAAATTTATATCGTACAAACAGCTCGCACCCAAGAATAAAGAAGAGAATGATTCCCTGAAGCACAGCCGCGCAGTCAGATGACAGCCCGTAAGTAGATTGTACCACGCTGCTTCCTTTTTCCAATATGCTGAAGCAGAGGGAAACCACCAGAATCATCACCGGATTCAGCTGCGCCAGCCATGCGACTATAATAGCCGTAAAGCCTACTCCGCCGGCTACGGACGTAGTCAGGGTAATATCGGACCCTGCCGCCTGGATCATGCCTCCCAGGCCGCATACGGCCCCTGAAAAGAACATGGTTCTGAGCACGATCCTGCGTACATTCATTCCTGCATATCTGGCCGTATCCTGGCTTTCTCCCACAACGCCGATTTCATATCCCTGCTTGGAATATTTTAAGTAAATCAGGATAACAGCAACGAGGATCAGCGCAATGATCCATCCAAACTGGATTCCTAAAACCTTATCAAGTGCAGCATTTTTATCAAAGCGTGGGATTTTGGCAAATCCCTGAGCCGTTTTATCCCTCCACGGCCCTTCCTGCAGCCAGGAAATAATGTGGAGCGCGATATAATTGAGCATCAGGGTGAACAGCGTCTCGTTCGTGTCAAATTTCGTCTTAAACCATGCAGGTATCAGTCCCCACAGCCCGCCTCCTACGATGCCTGCCGCAGTCATGGCAAGTATAAGAATCCAGTGGTTCCAGTCCGAATGAAACAGAGCGAAATACGAAGCAAATACAGCGCCCATAATGATCTGGCCTTCCGCTCCGATATTCCAGAATTTCATTTTAAATGCCAGCGTAACGCCCAGCGACGAAACCAGAAGCGGAATCATAATCTTAATTGTTGCCTGAAAAGACATGGCGCTTCGAAAGCAGCCTTCCACAATCGTCTTATATACGAGGAATGGATTATAGCCGATCGAAAGAATGAAAAGCCCGCCTGCCACAATAGCCAGTATGACGGCTTCCAGACGCAGAATGACGATTTCACGTCCTGCCAGCTCTGCCTTTTTTACAACGCGGATCAATGGCTCGTTCATAGTCCCACCTCCTTCATATCAGCTCCTGTCATCATCAGGCCGACCTGCTCTTTCGTAACTTTGTGCGCGTCCACAATTCCTGTTACCTGTCCGTGGCACAACACCATAATCCGGTCGGAAAGCTCCAGCAGTACGTCCAGATCCTCGCCGATATATACGACCGCCACACCTTTTTCCTTCTGTTTATTTAACAGGTCATAGACGGTATAGGAGGAATTGATATCCAGTCCCCGGACCGGATATGCCGTAATCAGCACCTGTGGGCTGGATTCGATTTCCCGGCCCAGAAGAACCTTCTGAACGTTGCCTCCCGACATCATTCGAACCGGTGTATCAACACCCGGAGTCACAATTGACAGTTCCTTTACCAGGCGTTCCGCCTGTTCTCTTGCCCCTACCCGTTCCACAAACGGACCATTTCCCTTGCTGTATGTTTTCAGAAGCATATTGTCCACCATGCCCATGGATGCCACAAGCCCCATCCCAAGGCGGTCTTCCGGAACAAAACTCATGCTGATTCCCAGCTTGATAATTTCTGCCGGACTTTTTCCGACTATATTTTCTTTATGGTAAAGAATTGCTCCTTTTTTTGCTTCCATAAGTCCGGTAAGCGTTTCGCACAGCTCCTTCTGCCCGCTGCCTGCCACTCCGGCCACACCCAGGATTTCGCCCGTATTGATTTCGAAGGAAATATCGTCCAGTGCCGTCGAGCCGTCGCTTTTCATTACGGTCAGGTCCACAACCTTCAGGATGCTTTCCTTGTTTTTCACCTCCGGCCGCTTGATCTCCAGGTTGACCGGCCGGCCGACCATGAGTTCCGTAAGCCTTTTTTCGTCTGATTCCTTCGTATTGACCGTGTCGATACTCTTTCCCTTTCTGAGGATCGTCACGCGGTCGCTGATATCCAGTACCTCATGAAGCTTATGGGTGATAATGATAATCGCGCATCCCTGTTCCTTCATCTTCCTCAATATGGCAAAGAGCTTTTCTGTCTCCTGAGGAGTGAGCACTGCCGTCGGCTCATCCAAAATAAGGATCTGCGCGCCTCTATATAAAACCTTCAGAATCTCTACTGTCTGCTTTTCGCTGACAGACATATCATAGACTTTCTTTTCCGGTTCAATTTCCAATCCAAACGACTGGCTGATCTCTTCAATTTTCTTTTTCAGGACTTTGGAAGCCAGTCTCTTCTCCTTTGTCCCTAAAACAATATTATCCTGGGCGCTGAATACGTCTACCAGTTTAAAATGCTGATGGATCATACCAATTCCAAGCGCTGCCGAATCCACCGGTGAATTGATGGTCACTTCCTTGCCGCCGATATAAATAGCCCCGTCATCCGGATGATATATCCCGGACAGCATATTCATCAGCGTCGTTTTTCCAGAGCCGTTCTCTCCCAGCAGAGCCAGGATTTCTCCATATCTGACCTGTAAATCAATCTCATCATTGGCAACTACACTGCCGAATCTCTTAGTAATTTTTCTGCACTCAATGGCAAAATTCTCTGTCATGTGTCTCTCCTTCTTCCCTGGAAGGTAAATAGAAATGGAATAAAGTGGAATAAAAAGTAACAAAAGAGTGTTGCAAAAGGAAAAACAGACATGCCTCCGATACCAGATTTTGTACCAGGCAGCGGCCAGGTCACACCATCTGGTATCGAGGGCAATGATTATTTCTTTTCTGCAACACTCTCTATGTGATTGTTATTCTTCTTACTTCTCTACAACATTCTTGTAGTACCAGTTCATGTTGCCTGTAATATCAGCGTCTGATAAGCTCTTGCCTTCTTCGCCTACTGTGGAACCATCGTTGCACTCGATCACGCCGTCAAATACATCCCATTCTCCGGAAACCATCTTTGCTTTTGCTTCTTCAACCTTCTCAGCTGTGCCTTCTTCACACAGGTCAGAAAGAGGAGCAAATGTAACAAGGCCGTCTGCGATAGAGCCGAAGTAATTTTCACCTGTCCATGTTCCGTCGATTAAAGATTTTACTGCTTCTGTGTAGTAAACTGACCAATCCCACATCGTGGAAGTCAGAACTGCAGCAGGAGCATCCTGGCTCATATCAGAGTTATATCCAACGCCCCATATGCCTGCTTTTTCAGCAGCCAGCTGTGGGTTCGGAGTATCACAGTGCTGTCCGATCACGTCACAGCCCTCTGCGATCAGCGCTTCTGCAGCCTGTCCTTCTCCTTCCGGATCAAGCCAGCTGTTCGTTACTTTTACATAAACCTTTGCGTCAGGATTCACGGAAGCAACGCCCATTGCAAATGCATTGCAGCCGCCTGTAACTTCGGAGTTGTCCTTGCCCATGGCTGCAACATAACCGATTTTATTGGACTTTGTCTTCATTCCGGCAGCGATTCCTGTCAGATATCTTGCCTGATAAATTCTTCCGAAATAATTGTTGAAGTTCGTTCCGTTGCTCTTATATCCTGTACCATGTGAGAAAATAACCTCCGGATACTCTTCTGCAAGAGCCTCACATGTATCCATATATCCCCAGCTTGTAGCGAAAATGATGTTGCATCCTTCTTCAATACACTCTGTAATTGCTGTTTCAATTGCTGTTGCATCCGTATCGTCTACGTTATTTTTACGTACGATCTGGCTGTCCTCGAGTCCGAGATTCTTCTGCATGCCTACGATACCCTGGTCATGTGCATACGTATAGCCTGACCCTGCTGCCGGATCTCCGATGTGGATTACGCCGACCTTGATGTCTTCCTTGGCAACTGCCGGCATAACGCCTTCCTTTGCCTCGCCTGAGCTCTCGCTCTCCTCTGCCTTGGACTCATCGGTCTTGCTCTCCGCCTGAGTCTCTTTTGCCTGGGTCTCTGCCGCTGTCGTTTCCTTGCTGGAAGAACCGCCGCATGCGCTCATGGATAATACCATAGCTGCTGCCAATGCAATGCTTACAAATTTTCTCATTTTACTCCTCCTGAAATGAAATTTACTTGTTACCGTACATCATTGTATCCTTATCTGACAAAATTTTCAATAGATTTTCCGGTAAATTTCGGCAAATCCTATACATTTTTCCTTATTTAGAAAAATTTGTTCCAATATCCCTGAAGGAAGATAACGAGGACAATTACCGGAAGGATAAAGCTGACATAAAATTTCACGGCGCGCGGAAATTTCATTCCGGTACCGGCATTAGCTTCTTTCAGGAAATTGTCGAAGCCCCAGCCGTAACGGCTCGTACAGAAAGCCAGATATACAAGGCTTCCCAGCGGGAGAAGGTTGTTGCTCACGATAAAGTCTTCCAGATCCAGAATGGTGCTTCCGTCGCCCAGCGGCATAAAACCGCTCCATACGTTAAATCCCAGAACGCACGGGAGGGACAAGATGATTACGGCAACGATATTATATGCAACCGCTTTTTTAACGCTGCAGCCCGTAAGGTCCGTTGCGAACGATACAATGTTCTGGAAAACGGCAATAACCGTAGACATGGCTGCAAAGGACATGAACAGGAAAAACAGAGTTCCCCAAAGGCGTCCGCCTGCCATATGATTAAATACATTAGGGAGCGTAACGAAGATCAGGGCCGGTCCCTGTCCTGCGTCGATATTGTATGCAAAGCAGGCCGGAAAAATAATCAGTCCTGACATCAGCGCTACAAATGTATCGAGAATCGTTACACTGACAGCTTCTCCCGTAAGCCTTCTCTCTTTTCCGATATAGCTTCCAAAGATTGCGAGGGCGCCGATTCCTATACTGAGGGTAAAGAAGGCCTGTCCAAGGGCAGCAAAGATGGCCTCGCCAAGGGCGTGTATACTGACGTTCCCATCACTTCCCATCATCAGTTTTTTAAAATCCGGTTTTAAATAGAACTCCAGTCCTGGGCCGCTGTTTTCCATAAATACGGAATGGACGGCCAGCACGATCATGAGCATTAACAGGCATACCATCATAATCTTCGTAATGCCTTCCACGCCCTTCTGGAGTCCCATCGCACAAACGCCAAAGCAGAGAAGGACGATAAATACCATAAAGATCGTCATAACAGCCGGATTTCCCAGCATGTCGTTAAACACGCCTCCGACGCCTTCCGCATCCAGCCCTGTAAAATCTCCTTTTGCCATTTTCAGGAAATAAAGGACCATCCATCCAGCCACCGTCGTATAAAACATCATCAGAATATAGTTGCCTGCCATGGCAAAATATTTCTCAATATGCCATTTCGTACCTTTCGGCTCCAGTACGTCAAATGACAATGCCGCACTCTTCTGGCTGGCTCTCCCCACAGCGAATTCCATAACAATAATCGGAAGGCCGAGGACCAGAAGGAAGAGCATGTAGATCAGTACAAAAGCTGCTCCCCCATATGCGCCTACAATGTATGGAAAGCGCCATACATTCCCAAGACCGATGGCACATCCCGCGGAAATCAGGATAAATCCTAACCGGGATGAAAATTGTTCTCTTTTCATAGTCTTTCCTCTTTTCTTTCTTTAAATACCTACCCGGCTTCACACCCGTCCGGTGTTCAGCAATCAATACGCATCTGTAAAATTGCGTACCGTCTCTATTCTACAATAGGCATCCGTAAAATGTAAAGGGCAAATCAGCTTCTATCATGTAAAAAGCCGCACAGCTTATTTCACTGTACGGCTTTTATGAGGATCTTATTTTTTTGTATTCAGCATTGTTATAACAATATTTTCTGCGCCTACTTCCGTTTTTCTCTTAACGATATCTTCGATCTGTGCTCTCTGCGGATCCGTAATGCTGGCCGCATTGATAACTACGTCGACCTGGCCGTCCGTAATGCTGACCACCGGGTTTACGAAACCTTTTGCCTGCAGAAGTGTTTCGGCAGCATTTTCTTTTTCTGCCACTTCAGTCATCCGAATCATATCGTTGACAGCCTGCTGCTTTGCAGCCTCATCAATCGACGGACTGTTGATGATTTCATTGAGAGTTTCCTTATTTTTAGCCCTCACCTGTTCTCTGGAAAGCTGAACATTCGCTATGTATTCCGATACGTTCATACCGCTCGTAAGGACTGCTTCTCCTGGATTATCCATACCGGCTTCCTGCTGCTGTCCTTCGCTTCCGTCCGCCACCTGAGGCCGCCTGTTTCCTGACCGTTTTCCGGTGCTTTCGTTGCTTCCGCTACATTGGCTACGTCTTCTGCTTCTTCCATGCCTTCATCCGGACTGACAATTTCCTTAACCGGATCTGATGCCGTCAATGCCTGGTTTTCAGCCAGAATGTCCTCATCGGATATCTCCATCATACCTGCCTCATAGACATCATTCCGGAAACTGCCTCTTTTTTGCCGGCATAATTCAGATAACCTGCCGCGGCAATCATTATAGCCAGTGTAGTGATGATGATCTGGTTCCTTCGGAACAGCTTTTTCATATTTTTCATGTCATACACTCCTTTATTCGACCCTCTTTAATACTCTTATTTTATGCCTGGGTACATGAAATAATGCTTCCAGTGCCGCAGAAATTTCTTCCTTTATTACGGCATTCCCTCCCCCCTGCGCGCTTACGATAATTCCCTCAATTTCCGGCTTCAATTCTTTTTCCACGATAGGAGCGCTGTCTGCTCCATTTCCTGTAAGGACGGTACTCTCCTGCGTATCGCTGCTTTTTACGCTGCGGCTCATACCGTCGGGATCCAGCTCATCCGACTCTGAAAGGGATTGTGACCGGTCTGTTCTGAGAATTTTTTCCTCTGAAGATTTCAGTACGATCATTACATCCACTTTTCCCACCCCTTCCACTGTAGAAAGGATTTTTTTTTACCCGGTCTTCCAGCTGTCTTTCATACGTTTTCCCGACCTCACCTCCCCCCTGCGCGCTCTGTGCAGGAGCTTTGGTACTGCCGGAAGACGCTCCTTTTCTTCCTCCCGACGGCATTGCCAGAACAAGCAGGCAGAGTCCGGCTGCCAGAACAAGAAACCATTTATCCCTGGTCATTTTGAAATTGAATTTCCACATGGTTTTCCTCCAATTGATAATACTGAGCTGTTTTCCTTCTGAATGCGGCTGATTGTTCCTGATTGTCGGCCAGCCTTCCGGCCACAGTGAGCCTTATGCCCAGGACTTTGCCAAAATGTTCTGATGACTGGCTCCTTCTATTTCTACGCCGACATCCGTGACGGCCAATCCCGATTCTTCCGCCATCTGTCTCACATCTACGGCTACTGCTTCTTCATACTGGCTGATCAGCATGGACAGCCGCTTCTCTTCCATGCCGTAAATCTCCTTTTTCAGATCCTGTGCATCGTTCTGAAATGAAAATTCCTCGAAGTATCCGGCCATTTTGTCCTCCAGCCTTATTCCTGACAGAAACGGGCTGGCTACGATTAAGATCAGAATCATACCGGCAAACAGCCTGATGTACTTTTCGTATTTTCCTGACGGCAGCAGTCCCATGAGAACGGTCAGGAATATCAGATAAAAGACAATGTTTTTCACCCAGCCATATAATCCTTCCATCCCTTCTCCTCCTCACTAACCGGCTGTTTACAGATTTTATGCCTGTACGGCACTTTTTTTAACCGCTGAAATATACGGCGTTTGTGGCGCTGCATACCATAGCGATCGCAATAACAAACAGCACCATGGAATAAACCAGCAGCTTTACAAGAATTTTATGCCCTTCCGCAGCAGCCGTAACACATGAGATGATCCGTTTGTCACAGACCGGCTCCAGAGCGGCCGCAGCACATTGATACATCAGTGCAAGAATGACCAGTTTAATAATAGGTACTGCCGTAATAACCATAAGAATAACGGCCGCAGCCGCACCCATCGTATTTTTAATCAGAATTCCGGAACCAAGCATCAGCTGGGCGACCATACCTGCCCCCTTGCCGACTCCCGGAATCGCTTCCATTGCCTTCGTCATGGTTGAATTTTTAACAGCATCCACATACGGCATAATCATACCCTGAAGAAGATTTAAGCCGAGTACAATACCCATCACTGTTTTAAGGCTCCATGTCACCCCTGATTTTATCAGATCGGTAAGTTTGGACAGCATGTCTTCCTTGGCAATGTGGCCTGCCAGGGAAAGGAGAAGGTATATCTTCATAAGCGGCAGAAGCACTCTCACAAACAGCCATTCTACGGATGATACAGCAAGAAACATGGACTCGTAGAGTACAGCCGAGGAAGCGCTCCCTCCTGAGAATGCCACAGCCAGAAAATAGGACGGCATTAACAGCTTCATAAATTCGAGAATTCTTCCAACGGCTTCTCCTGTCAGCGTCACGCTGGCAAAAAAGCTCGCCGCCAGATAGGAAAATATCAAAAGGTATGTAACGAAAAATCCGGTCTCCGACACCTGATTCGCTGTAAAAACGCCTGAGAAATTCGTAAAAACAGCTCCGGCAAGGCCAAGCACCATGATCTGAAGAAGCAGGTCCCCATTCCCTCCTATTTCTGAAAACATGGCGTTTTTTATCGTTCCCGCAGCCATTTGGGCTACGTCCCCGGCATCGCCATTCATCAGCTTTTTTATCATCTCTGTAAAAGAGAGGTTCCAGCCGTTCTGCCTTCCCTGATTCTTCAGGAATTCTTCTACTGCAGTAAAATCATAATCCGACAGGCTCACGCCCCCGCCGCCGTCTGCATCCGTCTCTGCAGCAAACGCTTTGACACTCAATAATCCCAGGCTTCCTTCCCATACGATAAACAATATCAGAAGCAGCTGTCTGAGCCGTTTTATTTTTTCCATAGGCCTCTCTCCATCATGTTGCGTCCTTTACGCCAGGAATTTCTGCATAGTCTCTATCAATGCCATAAAAACCGGCATGCTGACTGCCAGAATCGACAGTTTTCCAAATATCTCAATCTGTGTTCCAACTGCACTGTAACCGGCATCTTTGCAGATTCCCGACGAGAATTCCGCCACATATGCGATCCCTACCATTTTCAGAAGTGTGTTTAAATATACTTTATTGATCTTTATACAGGAAATGATTTTTTCTAGGGTATCCAGAATGATTCCCAGCTTTCCTGCTCCGTAAAAGAAAATGAAAAAGCCGGCCGCAATTACCATATATGTACCGTATTCGCTTTTCACGCCTTTCAGCTGTACTGCCAGAAGCACTGCTGCTATCCCGGCCGCCGCCATCGTGATAATTGTCATTCTCTTCCACTTCCTTCCCCGCCTGCATTTACTTTACAGGGCGAATAATTGTTTTATAGTCTCAAAAAGCTCGTATATATATGGAACCATCCAGAACAGCACAAGGACCAGTCCAGCCAAGCTCGTCAGAAACGCCTGCTCTTCTCTGCCGCTGTGCTTCAATACCTGGCAGATCACAGAAACAAGGATTCCCACTGCCGCAATTTTAAAAATCAGATTTACTCCCATGCCGCCCTCCTCAACACATAACAATAATCAGAAAAAGCCCTGCTGCAATGCCCAGGCTTGTATAAAGTCTGTTCTTTTCCTGCAGATGCTCCCTGAGATATGTAATTTCCCCATCCAGCTGCTCCAGATACAACAGGATTGTTCTCTCCTGCATTGCGTGATCCAGATAGCCAAGGTTCTGGCCTAACCCCTTCAGCTGCCTTCTGTCCTCATTTGAAAGCGGAACCTCTTTATCCAGCCGGTCAACCTCTTCCTGCCACATCTCATAAAAGGACTCCCCGTTCCGCTCTGCTATTCTCTTGGACATATCTGTAAACATCCCGCTTAACACACAGCTGCTTCTCTCCCCTGCGTGCGCAAATGCCTCTTCCAACGGAGCATTGGCATACAGGATTTCTCCTTTTAACAGTGTGATCATTTTTCTTAAATCTTCTAATAACCGGAGGTGGTCTCTGTATCTCAGTCCCATGGATATTCCTGTTCCGGCAGCCCCAGCTGCCGTAAGCAGAATCCCCGCCGTCTTAATCCAGACCATCAGCATACTGGTCACCTGTCTCTTTCCCTACGTTTTTCCCAGCTGCATCGTAAACGCCGGCTACGTGGCCGATGTGGCCGCTGCAGTCCAGAAGAACATATCGCTGAAAGATCCCCTCTGCAAACATCTCATTTAAAACCGGCTTTTTCTTTATGTCTTCTATGGATTCCCCATGTACGGTTGCCACCAGGCGGCAGCCGCAGTTTACGGCATACCGGACTGCTTCCAGTTCTTCACGGCTTCCGATTTCATCTACAGCAATCACTTCCGGCGACATGCTGCGGATCATCATCATCATGCCTGCCGCTTTCGGGCAGCAGTCCAGTACATCCGTACGTATTCCCACGTCATTCTGCGGCTCTCCCTGCCAGCATGCGGCAATCTCTGACCTTTCATCCACCACCCCGGCCGTCATGCCTTTTCTTATGCCTGTCCCATTAGAGACCTGGCGGATGATATCACGTAGAAGCGTCGTCTTCCCGCATCGCGGGGGAGAGACAATCAGAGTATGACAGAACTCTTCATTCCCGGAAGCCGTCCTGCGCATCAGGAAAGGCATTATTCTGTCTGCACAGCCTTTGACTTCATGGGACAGCCTGACGTTAATGAATGATATGAATTTCATCGTCCGGATATTCCTGCCATCTGCAACTGCCCTTCCGGCAATCCCAATTCTGTGGCCGCCCTGGATGGTAATGAAGCCTTGGCGCAGTTCTTCTTCAAAGGCATACATGGAATAATTACTCATACATTCTACCGTTTCTTTCAGGTCTTTCCGGGTGACTATGTAGGCCCCTTCCTTCCCTGCAGACATTCTCCCTGTTTTGCTTATAAAAACTTCCCTGTTTTGATATACCATAAAAAGGGGGGCGGAAATTCTAAGCCGTATTTCCTGTACCTGTCCGAAATCGACGGCCAGGCCGGCCAGCATTTCCCTTATCCCCTTCGAAAAAATCTGAAGAAACCCGTCCCTGTTTTCCATATCCTTCCCTCCTTTTACCTCAGTATATGTAAGGATGTCCTGAAATTATAACCACAAAGAACAGCAGAACTTTATCCCGGATAAACAAAAGCCGGCATATGCGTAAGACATCTCTGTCTTTTTTGCATATACCGGCCTTGTAAACTGCCTTTGAATTATTTATGAATTACCTGTCCCTGCAGACACCGCTGCTGTCAACCCAGTGACTGCCTTCTACATAATTGTCTGTAACCATTGCCCCGCTGGCGTCGCAGTAATACCAAAGGTTATTCCAGGAAATCCATCCTGTTTTCATGTAGCCTGTGGAGTCGAAAAAGTACCACTTATTGTTGATGTATTCCCACCGGTTCACAGGATTACTGCCATTTGATTCCTTCCACCACCAGCCTGCATTGTCATGCTTCCACTCTCCTGTGGCAGACGGCTGTCCGTTTCCGCCATCCGGCTGGTAAGCGCCGGAACCATCAAAGAAATAATTCTTGCCGTCGATCTCAACCCATCCTGTTACCATGTAACCGTCTGAGTTAAAATAATAGCGCTTATCGTTAATGGTCATCCACTCATTTTTCGGATAGCTTCCGTTTGACCTGAGCCACCACCAGCCCGTCTGGTCCTCCTGCCATCCCGTATTGCCTGTAGGCTTTGAATCGGAACTGTCATCGTCGTCGTCATCCTTGGAAGACGTCTTTTTATTTCTTACTGCGTCTGCGTAATCGTCATCCACATCAAAGGAATCTGAAAATTCAGACCATGGGCCGTTTGTATAATCTCTGCTGCTTGATTTCGCAAGGGCGCGGACACGGAATGAATACTCTCCCTCTTTTGTCATCTTGGAGTAAAATTTATATTTTTCAGACTTTGTCTTAACTGTAATCACCCTGGAACCATCACGGTAAAGGCTTACTTCATACTGATATTTCCCCTCGATCTCATCCCAGTTTGCCTCACCATCGTCATCCCACCACAGTCCGGAAACCTCTTCCAGCTGTTCTTTTTCATCATCGTCATCGCTGGTTTTTGCCAGCGCCTGAAAACTGCCCCCGATCAGAAAGAGGCTTATCAGCAGCATTGTAATCAGTATACCCCATCGTTTTTTCAGCATTTTGCTTCCTCCTATCATAGTGATGTCCTTTGTAAAAAATCAGCTTATTACGCCATGCTGTGGCCTCAATTTCGCTTCGCTCCATTTCGGTCACAGGCTTTCGCATGGTTTACTGCGCCATGCTGTGGCCTCAATTTCGCTTCGCTCCATTTCGGTCACGGGCTTTCGCATGGTTTACTTCGCCATGCTGTGGCCTCAATTTCGCTTCGCTCCATTTCGGTCACGGGCTTTCGCCCTATAAGAGCAGACAGCCAGATATTTCCTTACGTGCAAGCACGACGGGAATACCTAGCTGTTTGTTCTTGCATGGCTCATTGCTTACGTGCACATTATACCACAAGTTCTAGTTTTGTGGGGGATTTTTCTGTGTATTTCTGGTTCTGTTTCTTACTTTTTTTACAACTTTCCCTTCCGGCTTTCTTTTTATTTTATAGATAATCCTGATAAATGCGGCAACTTCTTCCCACGCTTCCCTGCTTTCCGGTATCAGGTCCAGGCCCATCTGAAATACGTGGAACATACCCTCATATATGGACAGCCTGCGGCGGACTCCTGCTTCCTTTGCCTTTTCTGCTGCAGCGATGCTGTCGCTGAGCAGAACCTCATAGCTTCCTACCTGAATCAGCATGGGCGGCAGCTTTTTAAAATCTCCGTAAATCGGAGATATATACGGTTCTCTTGGATCGTGCTCACCAATATAGGCGGAATCATAAAGCATATTATCCGTAGAATTGCCAAATAACGGGTCGATCTCATAATTTTCCCTGTAACTGTCTCCGCTCAATGTAAGGTCGGTCCATGGAGACATAAGAATCACCCCGGCCGGCAGAGGAATTCTGTGGTCTTTCAAATACAGGCAGAGCGCAAGGGCAAGGCCGCCTCCTGCTGAATCTCCCGCTATCACGATCTGTGAAGGCCTGTAATTTTTCTCCTCAATCAGCCATCGATATGCTTCCACGACATCTAAAAGGGCTGCCGGGTAAGGATTTTCCGGCGCCACCCGATAATCTACCGACAGGACATCTCCCCCAAAGCTGATTTTGGAATATCTGACGGCAAAATGCCTGTACACATTCTTCATCGGTCCGATATAACCGCCTCCATGAAGCTGAAGTATCATCCTTCCTGTATAGACCCCTGTCGGGCAGAGGTATTCCATATGGAAATTTTCCCTCTCAATGATTTCGTACTCATATCCAGATGGGCAGACCCAGGCTGGTTCCACTGGATTTTTTCTGAAATCCCCCTTCTGAATCGGCTGTTTCAGTGAAGTCTCCATCACATTTTTCATCATTTCCCGTACCAGATTTCCTCTTACGCTTACCCGTTTCTCTCTCATTTCATGCTCCTCTCATAAGTGAAACCTGCGGATCAGTTCTCTTTTCACGCTTCGGTCGCCTCTCACCACCACAAGTATCAGGATCAGTACGGAAAACATAACCGTTATAACCGCCATTTCCGGCTTTGTAACCCACCCGGCAGCCCATAGGATCACCGGGATAAAGCTGAATATGGTAATCGTAATCTGATACATCAGATAACTCTGCCAGTTCAGCCGGTTCACAATAATCAAAAACACAATTGCTATATCTGCAAATAAAATCGTGCTGGGAACCGCATAATTTACAGACCATCCTTCATACCCCAGCAAATGATCCGTCAGTATCAGAAGCACCTGAGCCCCTATCGTCTGTATCATAATTTTTGATCCCAGATTGGCATGGCGCATGATGGAATAACGGATCGTAACTGCGGCGTAAAGAATGCAGCCTGCGGCGATTCCCGACCAGAGAATTTCCGTTCCTGTCACATAGTTTATAATACCCAGAACCACGGCCATCACTGCCATTACAGCATAAAATACGTGAACCAGCTTTTTCCACATACTTTTGTCGTAATGAATCTTGGGATACATGTTTTTATCCGGTATGCCTTCCGCCACGCCGTTTCCTTCCGTTTCTACAGGTATGCCCTGATCTCTCATGGAGTCGAAAAAGTAATCCTGAAGCTTGGTATCTGCCAATACCGAGCTGAACGTGATAATCATTTCATCACCGCAGGAGCATACGCCGCATTTTAATCTCTGCCGTTCCGATACGCCGATAACAAAGTGAAAACGTTCAATGTACTTCTGATATTCTTCATCCAGCATAATCGGACCAATATTCGATAAGGTGAGCGTGTGAGCTCTGTCATTCCGGCAGAAAATAAGATTGGCACCTACCCATTTTACGAACAGAGGCATAATTCGGATGTACCACTTTTTTTCATTGGAAACATTATAGGATATCCGTTCCTGGAGCTTTTCCCGGACAATTTTCTCATCCATCTGCCGGCTCACTTCTTTTAGAATTTCCTCAAATTTATGGGTGTTCTCAACAGGCGTAAAATCAATTCCCGTCACTGCAAAAAAGTTAGCCATTGTTTCTGATTTGAATATGGATCTTAAATTGATCGGCAGATTGATTCCAATTGTCTGGCCGCACGGTTTTCCATCCATCGAAGCCTGATATACAGACCAGATCAGAAGAGCCGTCAAATATTTTGTAATACTGACGCCATATGACCGGCACATCGTTTTTAAATCAGCCACCTTCACATACCCATGGATGACATTTTCCGCATCCAGAGGCAGACGTTCTCCCTCCAGCTGGTAAGCCCGTTCCGTACTGTAGCTCTTATTTTTCATCTTCCGGTAGTTCTTCAGGTAACTGTCCTCAATTGCCTGAATACCGGTACTGCCGAGATTTTCTTCTTCCGGTTTCTCGTATTCCGTATGATGCGAAAGTTGCAGATACCGTTTTGTCAGCTCACGCAGGAAATTGACGGCTCCCATACCATCCGTAATCGCGTGAAATACCTCCAGATTAATTCGCCTCTGGTAGAAGCTGACACGGAATAAGAACATCTGGCTGCTTCTCGGATCAATATACTTGCATGGATAAGTCGTCTCCCGTTCGATCCGGGGTGTTCTTCTGTTGTTTTCAAAATAATACCAGAAAAATCCCCGTCTCAGCCTGACTCTGAATCCCTCCAGCCATGGCAGTACGTCCTCCAGAGCTTTCTGAAGCAGTTCCGGGTCCACCTGTTCCCTGAGGGTAACGGATACCCGGAAGACATTGCTGAAATTTTCATTTGTAATAACTGGAAATATCTTTGCCGTATTGTCCAGTCTTCTCCAGCCCTGAGGTCCTTTCTTCATCGTTCATCCCCCTACTTTATAATCAGTCCCAGACGTTTTGCCAGCTCCGCCGCCTGGTAAAAGTCAACTACAGCGCCCTTCAGTTCGGAGCATTCGTCCGACAACACGAGTTCTGAAATTGTACATGTGGTAAAATCCATTTTTCTGAGAGATGTTTTAAAGAAGCTTGTTCCATGAAGGCGGGTTCTGTCCCATTCCACCTCTTTCACTCTGCACTGGCTGACGTTCCCATGACTCAGTTCCACATCCTGAAACCCAACTTTTTCCAGCTTTGACGAGTCAAAATTCGCATATTCCAGATTGCAGTCCCGGAATATCATATTCTGTATGCTGCTTCCTGTATATTTAGCGCCCATTCCTTTAGAGGAAATCATCTGACAACGGTTAAAATAGCTGTCGTTAAAACTGCAGTTTGAAATATTGCAGGATTTGAAAATTACATCCGTAAACTCGCCTTTATCAAACATGCAGTTTAAAAATGTACAGTTCTCAAATCTGACCTTAGACGAACACATCCTGGAAAAATTCAGATCCACAGCTGTAACGTCCTTTATTATGATTTCATGTATAAGAATCTCCTCTTCCGCACAGTCTTTCAAAAATTCACAATCGCCTTCCGTATTATAAAATACTTCCGGCATCCACGGCGCCGTAATTCCCTTCTCTTTCACAGCCCTTTCCTCCTGCTATTTCTATCGATTTTGTTTCCGCGTCTGCTGCAGAAATCCGAGCACTCCGTTTTGACGGAGACATTATAGCTGAGAGAAAGCGATCGTATAATCCCTCTCAAACAGTTCCTCGCACATCTGGAGCTTTAACGTCTCCCAATCCATCTTTTCCATCAGCTTCTGCTGAACAAATTTCTTGCTTTTCTGTTTATACTTCGGCAGGTGGTTGATTTCCAGAAGATGCTGCAGTTCCGGCCTCCATATAAAGGTAATCTGCCGCTCCTTTTTAACTTTCGGATTCCGTTTCGCTTCTCTTTTTTCTTCAATTACAATCCTGCCGTCCCTTAAGGACACCAGCAGGATTCCCCAGTAGTCCGGAACATGCTTTTCCACATGTTTTTCATGGGATTTCCCCACCGTTACGTAATTTACGTCGCAATACTTGTCATAATCACGGACCTGCCTTTTCAGCCGTTCATAAGTATCGGCATCGCTTTTGATTTCCAGCCCTACAAACTGGCTCTCTGTCAGCATCAGGATATCCGCCCTGGATCTGCCTATCATTTTCTCTTCAAAAATTCTGGTTTTTCCAAACCGTTCTTCCAGATAATCAAATAACGGCTCTCTGATATCTTTATCGTATAAAACAGCTCTTTTCTCTCCGCCTGTTCCAGCGGTCTCCGTCATAGTATCCATATCATTATCGTTCCTTAGCGTCTAATAGACCTATTATATCTGCTCTCCATTAAAAAAGGAAGACCTAAAGCCATATAAGCTTTTGAGTCTTCCCTCATCCTGTTTTTTCTGACGCTCTGTCTCCTATCGTAAGTTTCAGACGGATACGGCCTGAAAAATGGATAGCAGCATGATCACAACGGCCATAATAATGGCTATATAATTGCTGCTTTTTTCATCTTTTGCCATCTGATACAATCCTTCATCCGGAATGATCATAAACGACGACGGTCTGTTTTCATCATACCGCACCTCTATTTTGCTCCCCTGTTTAAAATCATCTTTTCTTATGCTGAAGATCGTACTGCTCTCTCCATATGGCCTGTCTTCTGCTTCATACAGGAATAAAGGATAATAATAAACCGTTCGCATAAGGCGCCTCGTCTCAACTTCCAATACCTTCGCCTCTGCCGTTCCATGATATTCTTTCCGTGCTTTTTCAATCTCTTCTGTAAGATTGGCGGCCTCCCGCACTCTCAAAGCAAAGACAACGATCATTACGATACAGATTATAATAATAATCAGCGTCATACCTTCAGCCCTCCTGCGCCTCATCACACTCCCACAATCCAATGACTAAAGGATACCACATAAATTGTCATTTGTCCTGCCGAAAGCCTTATCTTTCATGGAAAAATCCTTCTGACGAACGTTACAGTTTCTTACAGTCTGTCAAAATTCCTTAAAAAGCGCATTTTTTCAATGGCTTTCTCGGCCTTCCACCAGTTTTCACTGACGGCAAATTCTTTCGCATATGGTTCGCACATCTGGAACCAGGTCCAGGTAATATTCCATACGCCGCCTGGATTTCTCGTATCGATCAGATAATCCAGTTCTTTTTCCACTATTTCCTCATTGCCATGGTATAAAGGGCTGTCTAAAGAAGGGATGACCTCGGAAGGCCTTACCGTGTAAAAGGCCCATTTTTCCTGATCACGCTCAATTGCACAGTTTGCCAGCTCCAGCGTTCTGGCTTTCAGGCCTTGGCAGTCGAAACGATCCGACAATCCGCTTTCTTCAATTACATGAATCAGCATATTTAAGCCTCCCACGCCCATTTCTCCAAAATCTTCCGTACGCTTTGCGCGGTCCAGTACCTTTTCTGCATAGCGGCATGCTTTGTTAAATACCTTTGAATTCCTGCTTCCATATCTCAAAATATACGCGCACAGTCCTGCCGTTACTCCCATGCTCTGGACTTCATTTACCTTTTCGTCATAACTCCACCACGGCGCCCGTGGATATCCGTCGTTGGACGGTACCGCAAAAAGCCACCCGTCTTCCGTACAGTGCGCATCGCTTTCCAGATAACGGAATATTTCCTGTTCCATCTGACAACCGGTTCCCGACATACCGATTTCTCTCAGAATGCCTGCGGCATTCATCGTCGCATACGGAGTTGACTCCGGATTCCAGCAGTCCGGTTCGATTCCATTGCCGAATCCCCCGTCCTCATTCTGATAAAATTTTAATATTTCCGCAGCCTTTTCTGCACTTCCTTCTTCAAAATAAAACTGCCACAGCGCCAGTTCCAGCGGTCTGGCGTTGCGGTAGATCCATGCTCTGATTTCATCATATGCTTTTGTGCCCAGTCGTTTCATCTTGTCCTCCTGTATTTTAAAAATTTTCTCCATAAATATTGTACAGGAAAAAACGGCCGTCTGTATTGGAAAAAAACGACATCCAGCTTCATTTACCGATGCTGGCTGCCGCAATCTTTCTGGCCTGGTCAGGAGATACGCCATGAAAACGTTTAAATTCGTTCAGCAGATGGGACTGGTCGGAATATCCGTAGCGGTAAACCGCATCCTGCACTGCAAATGATTTCTGCTCAACAATATCTTTCCACACATTCTGATATCGTACCATATTTGCCATGCGTTTTATGGAAGCGCCTGTCTCCTGCTGAAAAATCCGTTCCATCTGCCTCTGGCTGATACAGCTGTATTCACAAATCTCCTTGACGGACGTCCGGCCGGATGAAGCCAGTATCTGCTGTACGGAATTGTACAGGTTGGAATTGTACCGGCTGCTGTCCAAGTGACCAAGCAGATAATTTTCCATCCATACAATTTTCTCTCTTATGGACTCCAGGCCGGCGAATGTTTCCATACAGGAGGACCAGCCCGTCTCAATCATGGAAAAATCCATCATCTGATTATAGATTTCTTTCATATTCATATTGATAAATAACCGGACTGCCCAGAAATGGAACCGGACTGCAAAGCTGGATACCACATCATTGCCGCTTCTCCTGCCTACGAGAAAGGAATGGTCCTGGATTCCGCATATACGGCTTGAAATACTCTGTTTCGTATGATTGATCTCAATAATAACATCTACGCTGGTATCCGGAATTACCAGCACCTCCTGGTCTGCCGTTCCTTCTTTTGTCCGTTCCATCCCCCAGAAACAGACTATATATGGTTTCAATGCTTCACATGGAGCATATTCCGTGTACGCAGAGCTGCGCAGGAACGGCCGCGATGTCAGCGGCCGGTATATTTTGTGAAAAGAAATCATAACCTCAGCCTGTCCTTTACAAGTTTTTTCGTTTTTCCCCTCAGTACCCCATCTTTTTCAGCCCGCTTACAAGACCGATATAAAATTCCCTTACATCAAAATCGCTGATGTTTTCCCGGTTCAGATCGATCATGTCCCCATGCGAAATGCCCCTCCGGCCTTTCGTGGTCAAAAATGTAAAATTCTCTCCCCACGGAAAGGAATTTTCAGCCACAAGCCCGTCATTGGCACCGTCGAAATACTTTACGAGCTGATAGGAGAAGTTAAGTGGAAAACGACCGCTGGATGCTACGTTCAGCTTAGATCCCACACTCTGATAATAAACGTCCGGACAATCCAGAACATATTCGTTGAACTCCCTGCATACAGACGCCCTCAAATCGCTCACCGCTGCAATAAAATCCGGATTTTCGTCGCCCATCTTTCTCAATGTGGCATTGTATCCTTCAGCCACTTTTTCTTTGAGAGCCTGGGGCACCTTCGTCAGCAGATAGTCTGCAAATACACAGCCTCTGTGAGGGGTATTCACTGTAGTAAGAGTTGCGACATAGGAATCCATTCCGAGCATACGGATGGCATATCTGCAGTCCAGCCCCCCTTTGGAGTGTGCAATCACATTCACTTTTTCAACGCCCTCTTCTCTCACAATCTGCCTGATCCGTTCTGACAGTTCTCTTGCACTGTCCTTTACGGACGACGCGGACTGATGATTTCCGTAATAAATTCTGGCTCCGTTCTGTTCCAGTTCTTTCGGAATACGTCCCCAGTAGTTAAAGTATTTAAAATCTCTGAAAAATACGCCGTGGACCATGAGAATCGGATATTTTGTATTACAGATTTCCTCTTCTCTTCTGGATTCATTCAGGCGGATTCTATAGGCTTCAAACTCCGTCTCATTCCACGCCAGCCGTATTATTTTCGACAGCGCCAGAAGGTTTGCAATCGGAATCCATCCACAGATAATTCCGATCGCCCTCCATTTTACTCCGATCTGGGCCGACGTGCAGTAAACCCGTATGATCCCGTTCCAGAATACAGCTGCTTCTGCCAGAATAACAGTCATAAGGCCGATAAACCAGGTCATTTTATCTGAGGGGAACAGTACCGGTATCATCATAAGCAAAAATACTACCGATGCCGCTGCTGAAATCAGAAACAGAATTAATAGTTCACAGCCTTCCGCACAGATTCTCAGCCTTTTCTGAGGCAGCCTTCTGCTGTATGCAGATGGAATGATATTAATCAGCAAAAATCCAATGATTAAGGGAAGAGACCACCACGGCTGTATGTAGCTGACTGTCAATATCGGAATGTTTGCCGTAAGAAAAATTATAATAGAAAAAATCATCCGCACAGCATATTTCTTTATCTGATTCATCGATACGCTCCATTCCTGTTTATTAATCTGTAAGTTTCATTTTTCTAAATTATATCACAGATGAAACCGCTATGCCAGATCAGACGGCTGATTGTCAGAATCAGATCTTTCATTATGCACACGATTACAGCGGTCAAAAAAAGGAACCGCCACCGCACGTGTCATAAAACCGCTCTTTGTACCAGTCCTATATTCTTTTTTGTATAATGGTATGCCTCTTCCATACATTCCTCCATTTTATCAAATGTAAGAAGACCGGCTTTTTTTGTGAGTTCCGGTTTTAACAATACATCTTCTCCCCGCGTTCTGCAGTCTTTCAGGCTGCTGCTCATGAGTGAAAAGGAATGCGAAAGGATTTCGAAAATCGTATCGTCTTCCGGCATTTCATAGTCTGAGCCAATATCCACTGCCACCACCTTTCTGGCGCCGACCGCCTTCATCAGATCAACAGGAAGATTGTCTACCACTCCTCCGTCTACCAGACAGCAGTGATTCAGATGCACAGGCCGGAAGACGCCTGGTACGCTGCTGCTGGCCATCATAATATCACAGAGTCTGCCTTCTGCCACCCACCGGATCCGCTGATTTTTTACCATATGCGCAGGCTTTGAGCGTTTTTCCTTTCCTTCTGTTTCTGCCCTCCCAATCCGGTTGGTAAAGCAGATCGTATCCCCGCTGATCAGATCGACAGCAGGAATAAGAAGATCCATTTTAATGTCTTCCAGACGTTGATTCCTTGTAATTTTACAAAAATAGTGTTTCAGGCGTTCCCCTTTCAATAAACCGGACAGTCCGGTTTTATCTCCTCGAATGGTCTGGGGAATCAGACGTACAAGTTCCTTAATGTCAGGATCCAGATATTCTTTTCCATGGACTGCCATATGATGTACAAAATCGCACAAGGCCTCCGCTCTCATTCCCGAGGCAAAACACCCTGCCGCAATACTGCCTGCACTGGTCCCTGCGATAAAATCAGGAAGCATTTTTTCTTCTTCCAGAGCAAGCAGGACCCCTGCGTGAGCCGCTCCTCTTGTACCGCCGCCGGCAAGCGCCAATCCATATTTCATGTTCACTCCCGCATTCCACAATGTTCGCATCTTCGTATACTATATGAACACGAAAACGAAGGGTGCCTTCAAAAACAGAACCAGATATAAATATTTGCACAATTCAACAAATAGCATGACTTATTATCATATTTCATATATAATGAGAACATAGAATGAAACCACAAATTATTTTTTCCGTTATTTTCCATATTAAGGAGTTATTATGAGTCTGCGTCAAATAATGTCACGCCTGCAAAATTCTATCTATGCTCAATCCGTGCGGCACGGCCTGACACTGGCCATCCCATTTCTGATCATGGGATCTTTTTCTCTGCTGATTACGAATTTTCCTCTTGCCTGCTACCAGGATTTTATCGGTACCTGGCTGAACGGGGCGCTTCCTGCAGTTCTTGGCACTATGTATCAGATCAGCCTTGGCTCTCTCGCCTGGTACTCACAATTACGATCAGCATTTCTTATGGACAGCTGACGGAAACGGATCAGTTTCTGCTGTATCCAATTGTGGCCGTCTGTTCCTATCTGGCCTTCTGCGGCGGCATTGAAAATCAAAGCGACTATATTTTCGATGCGGAATGGGTATTTACGGCTATGATTATCACAATGCTGTCCTGTGTCCTGTTTCAAAAGACGCTGCAGATCGGGCGGCGTTTTGAAAGGCTGCATACGACAGGCGCTGACTATCTGTTTAACATTTCGATTCAAAGCCTGATTCCAACGATTATCATTACCATATTGTTTGCCGCTGCCGGTTATCTGATCCGTATGGCATGGGGAAACAGTAATATTACAAATTTTGGTTCCTACATGTTCTTGAGACTGTTCAATAAGATCAGTGGAAACCTCCTGGGTATTTTACTCTACGTAGTGATTACCCATCTCCTGTGGTTTATGGGAATTCACGGAACAAATACGCTGGAAGCCGTATCGAGGCAGCTGTTTGAGCAGAATGTGGAAATTAACCAGACTCTGATTATGGCCGGGCAAATGCCTACGGAAATTTTTTCAAAAACCTTTCTGGACACCTTTGTATTCTTGGGCGGCTGCGGAACTGCTTTAAGTTTTGTTCTCGCACTTTGTATAGCCTCAAAACAGAGCCATAACCGGAAAATTTCTTATGTGGCACTGCCGTCCGCGCTGTTTAATATCAGTGAAATTGCAGTATTTGGTTTTCCGATTATATTCAATCTCACGATGATCATCCCATTTATCCTGACTCCTGTCATACTGACATTTACCAGCGCTCTTGCGATTAAGGCAGGCCTCGTTCCTGCCGTTACACAGTCTGTCGAATGGACCGTTCCCGTTCTGCTCAGCGGATACCAGGCCACCGGTTCCATTACAGGTAGCCTTCTGCAGCTGGTCAATCTGGTCATTGGCATTGTGATCTATATCCCATTTATCAGGCGCAGTGAACAGCAGGAAACCAGTAACTTCAAGCAGGCAGTACGTCAAATGGAACGGGATATGCCTCTGGAGAACGCCACGGCACCACCCCTGTTTATCTCAGCAACAAATATCCATGTTATTACTATGCCAAAACCCTTTCCCTGGACTTAAGCAATGCCATCAAGCGCGGCCAGATTCAGCTGTTTTATCAGGCACAGATATCCAGCCGCGGCCAGCTGCACGGTATGGAGGCCCTACTGCGCTGGAACCATCCTGTGACCGGATATATAGCTCCTCCTGTTTTGATCCAGCTGGCCTATGAAAACGGTTTGCTAAACGAACTGGGCTATTATCTGATTGACCTGGCCTGCCTGGATGCGCAGAACATGCAGAAATCCATCGGAAGCGACGTCCGCCTTTCCGTCAACATTTCATCGAAGCAGATTATCGATGACGGTTTCTTTGTCAATGTGCTCGCAATCATAAGGAAATACCATTTAAAGGGGATACATTTTGTACTGGAGATTACGGAGCGGGCCGCCATGGAACTGTCCGACGATCTGAAAAAAGAGATGGAACAACTTCGGAACCAGGGAATTGAATTCAGCCTGGATGATTTTGGTATGGGGCATAATTCTCTTATCCAATTACAGGAGGGATTTTTCAATGAGGTGAAGCTGGACGGCCATTTAGTATCTCAGCTGCTGGTGAATGAAAGCACCAGAGAAATCGTATCTGGAATCGTTCAGATGTCAAATCGGCTGAATTGCCGCACCATCGCTGAATTTGTGGAGACAAAAGAGCAAAGGGATGTTCTTTTGGATTTAGGCTGTAATATCTATCAGGGATATTATTACAGCAGACCCCTGCCTCCCCAGGAATTTGCAGATTATATTACAAAGCTGCCTGTAAACGAGCCTGAAACGAAGCTTAACAGCAGCATTCCTGTCTCATAATACAGGCACCGACAAAAAAGAGGCGCTGCAATACTTTTTAATTTATTGCAGCGCCTCTTTATTTGTCACAGGCAAGATCTATTCGTTCCACGTTCCATTCTTCGTCCGAAACTTCGATCAGCGCCATCGTAACCGGCAGGTGAAATCTCCTGGGACCACAGCTTCCCGGATTCAGAATGATCTTCCCGTTTTCATTTATTTCCTCATACTTATGGGAATGGCCGTATATGACGAGGTCATAGGGCGTCAGATCGTCAGGGAGCTGCTTCTTATCATGGGTCATGAAAAGCTTCAGTCCAAACAATTCCATGCACAGTTTTTCGGGAATCTTAGCTGCCCATTTTCCATCGTTATTTCCTCTGACTGCATGGACATCGGCGATTTTCTCCAGTTCGTTTAATACATCCTTCCTGTTCAAATCGCCGCCATGCAGTATCACCTCACATGTACTCAACCGCTCTCTCACCTCATCTCTGATGAGTCCATGAGTATCCGAAATCACTCCGATTCTGTGAATCCCGCTTCCCATATGATTCTCCTGTCATTCTGCCGAATTTAACCGAAAATTTTTGCGGCGTCGGCCATATTCTTTATGATTGGAACGCTGAATGGACAGCGTTTCTCACATTTCCCACATCGGATACAGTCTTTTCCTCCATGGGCCAGTCCTGAATAATGTGATCTGACGGACGGCAAAACATTGCTCTCGTCCAGACGTGCAATATCCAGATATTTATTGACTGCCGCAATATCTATTCCGGCAGGGCATGGCTGGCAGTGGCTGCAGTAGACACAGTTTCCGGCAAAATCATTACGCATCGTATTCATGACAGCTGTATAATCCCGTTCCTCATCACTCGTATCCAGATATGTTACGGCATCCAGTACTTCTGCGCGTGTTTGGCAGCCCAGCATGACGCTTGCGACCGCCGGACGTGTCAGGGCGTAATGGACGCACTGAGGTACTGTCAGCGGCTTGTCAAAAGGCGTATGTTCTGCTGATATCAGTTTTCCCGCCCCCAGCGTTTTCATGACTGTGATTCCTATATTCTTCTGCTCACACAAGGCGTATAAGGCCGCTCTTGTAGGGTCAAAACCGCGGAACGCCTCCCGATCCAATCCCTGGTTCAGTTCATCCAGAGCGTTTGTTTCCGCAGGGTAAAGGTCAAAGGCCAGGTTGATACTGAACATCATCATTTCCGGCAGCCCTGTATTGATCACACGCATTGCCATATTGGGATTGTGAGAGCTGAATCCAATATGTTTTATGTCCCCTTTCTGTTTCAGCTGCTGGACATAATCGGCAAATCCCGTTTCAAAAACGCCCTTGTAATCCTCTTCCGAATCAATAAAAAACATCATTCCAAAGTCTATGTAGCCAAAAATCCGAAGCAGATTTTCGAAATACTTCTTAACGACAGGCAGATCGCGGCATATGTCATACTGCTGCCGGATATCCGTAGAGCCGATATGCCCCTGTATCATAACCTTGTCCCTGCGGCTGCCAAGAGCCCTGGCTATATTTTCCCGTACCTCGTTTCCCGGCATAAATACGTCCATCATATTGATGCCGTTTTCGAGAGCCGCATCGATGGTTTCTTTCACCTGGTCGAATGGCTTTCCATCCAGATGTTCACATCCAAGTCCTATAATGCTGCTGTGTTTCCCTGTTTTTCCTATTTCTCTGTATTCCATGTGTTCCCCGCCTTTCCTCTGATTACCTAAAATGGTCTTTCCAGCTGCCTATGGTATGATTCCTTTATAAGTATGATTTCATACGTCTGTTATGGAATTTACCAAATCTATAAATTCCGATGTTCCCTTAGCCATATGAACATGAACTGGCTCCAGTGGGTCGCTTCCATTTGCCCAGAAATATATAACATAGGCTCCAATCCTAAAAATTTGCGGCATTATCAAATCCTCCTTCTCTTGCAAGACGGATTATAATATGTGCTGTTGATTCTAAGAACTCCCGGAATTTCTTTATATCTTCATCAATAAAACCTTCAATATTCTTCCACTGATAATCAGGCAGATAACATTCAGCGGACAAAAAACCGCCTTCTACTGGCTTTTTGATATATACCTTTACAGTCTCCTTGCCATTATCCTCAAGAATCTCAGAATGTACAATTTCCGTATCATCTTCCAGTGTCATAAATGGATACATCATATCTATCACCTCACATATACATTACTCACCATGTCCTTCTGACTTCACTTACATTATAAGATATTCAATCCTCTATATCAAGGCCACCATTCCTAAATCTCACACTCATGGCTCTCCCACTACTTATGATACGGCTCCCCGCTGATAATCCGATAGCTCCTGTACACCTGCTCCAGCAGAATCACTCTCATAAGCTGATGAGGAAATGTCATTTTGGAAAAGCTCAGCTTGTAGTCCGCCCGCTTCATAACAGCCTCCGACAGCCCGAGAGAGCCTCCGATCACAAATACAATATGGCTGATCCCGGATATTCCCAGCCTGTCGATCTTTTCAGCAAGCTGCACGGAATCCAGCATCTCCCCCTCAATTGCCAGGGCGACTACATAAGCGCCTTCCCTGACCTGCGCCAGAATCCGCTCGCCTTCCTTATCCTTTATCTTCTGTTCTGCTGCCTGTGAGGCACCGTCAGGCGTCTTTTCATCGGCCACCTGAAGGATTTCCAGCTTACAGTATTTTCCAAGTCTCTTCACGTACTCCGCTATGGCCTGCTCATAGAATTTCTCTTTTATTTTTCCCACTGTAATAAGTGTAATTTTCATCGTTCAAACTCCACAATCATATCGTACCAGACAGCGCCGCCGTGGACAGACCTGGAAATCCCAAGATCCTGTATCCGAAACCGGAATAATAAGGAATTAACCGTTCCTTGCAGGTCAGAATCATTCCCTTTCTGCCTCTTTCCCTGGCTGTTTCCATAAGTCTTTTCATGAGAGCTGCTGCAATTCCCTTTTTCTGATATGCCGGCAACACATCCAGGCCAAACACGCTCTGATATGCGCCTTCCTTTTTGTGCAGCCCCGTGTCTTCAAACATTTCGTCACAAATTGTCCGTTCATCCGTCACCGCTCCATTGATAAAACCAACGATGGTTCCGTCTGCTTCGGCTACCAGGAAGCTCTCCGGAAATGATCTGATCCGTTCTTCAAAAGACTCCCTGCCCGCCGCTTCCGCCGCCGGAAAACAGATCTTCTCCACTTCCGTTACATGATCCAGATCTTCTGGCCGTACTTCTCTGATTTTGTAGTCCATCTCATTCTCTCCTTCTTTGGTCTGCCTGTATCCACTTCATGGATACAAAGCCGCTCTGCGGCCATTACGCCATATATACAGATTTTTCAACATTACTGCAATACAAAAAGCGGCAGGAAAACCACGCCTTGCTCTGCGGCAACAGCCGTTTTAAGCAGCATCCAGTCCTTCCTGCCGATCATACTTTTCTGTAAAACACTTTCTCTTCTGTTGCCGTCAGACTCTGAAATAATACCCCACGCCCCATTTGGTGTGAACGTACTTCGGATCACTCGGGCTCGGTTCAATCTTTTCCCTGAGCCGTCTTACGTGTACATCCACAGTCCTCACGTCTCCATTATCCATGGCCTTATTGCCCCATACATAAGTGAGGAGCGCTTCCCTGCTGTAAACCTTATTGGGATTGCACACTAAAAGCTCCAGCAGGTCGAATTCCTTGGCAGTCAGGTTGATCTCCCTCTCGCCGATGAATACGCGGCGTCCCTCCGTATCCAGCTTCAGATCGCCCGCCGTCACCACTTTGTTCTCCTGCTGCCTCATATTCTTCGCTTTTTTGGCGTTACGTCTCATAATCGCCTTAATTCTGGCCTTCACCTCAAGGATATTAAAGGGTTTCGTAATGTAATCGTCGGCTCCATACTCCAGACCGAGGATTTTATCCATGTCATTGCCCTTTGCCGTAAGCATGATAATCGGCATCTCAGAAAACTCTCTAATCGCCTGGCATACTTCATAACCGTCATGCTCAGGAAGCATTACGTCCAGAAGGACGATGTCATACTCCTTTTCCCTCGCCATATTGATGGCTTCTTCTCCATCATAGGCACAATCTACTTCCATTCCCTCCTGTTCCAGGCTGAAACGAATCCCTTTTACAATCAATTTTTCATCATCAACTACCAATGCTCTAGCCATTGCCCTATCCTGCTCTCCTTATACACTAATCTTATCTTTCATCTTTTGAAAGGCCGCCTCCTTGATTCCCGGGACTTTTTTAATGTCCTCGATCGTGCGAAACGGTCCGTTTTCCTCCCTGAACCGGATGATATCTTCTGCTCTCGCTTCTCCGATTCCGCTGAGGGTCATCAGCTGTTCTCTGGTAGCCGTATTCAGATTAACCGTACCGTCAGAAGGGTTTCCTCCTTCCGGCGTCAAACCTGATTTTTCCGCCTCCTCATAAGAAGGCACAACGATTTTCATTCCGTCCTGCACGCATCCGGCCAGATTCAGATACTCTGCCGCCGCTTCATCCGTCAGCCCCCCTGCTGCTTCCAGGGCCTGAAAAATACGGCTTCCCTCCTCCACCTGGTAAACTCCCGGTACCGCTACTTCACCGCAGATATGTACATAGCAGAGAGACGGTTCGGTCTCCGGCTCTCCGCTTCCAGAACTGTCAAAAGCGCCTTCTGATAAATCATCCTGCGGCGCTTCCTCATAACTGACAACCTGGCTTAAAGCCTCATTTTTGTCCATATTGTAAAATATGCCTGCACATGCCATACATATCACTGCAAAAATCAGCTTTCCATATTTTCCTTTCATGGCTCTTCCACCTTTCACTTCAGGCGGATACCATATTCAGTCTGATAGTCCTATTTTACATAAAACAGGTTAATAAATCAATATCGAAAAATAATAATTCCCACAATTGCAACAGCCGCTCCAATTGCTTTTTTCCATTCAAAAGGAGCCTTATCAACGCCAAAAAGACCAAACAGCTCGATTCCATATGCAATTATAATCTGTGCAACGACAATTAAAAGGGCGGATTTGGCCGGACCAAGGCTCCCGACGCTCTTAATTACCGTATAAGTTATAAAAGCTCCCAGCACGCCTCCGATCAACACATACTTCGGTGTAACAGAAACCAGGCCTGTAACGCTTTCACGTCCCGTAAACAGCCATATTATCAGGCATGTAATAAATGCGGTCAGCTGTACCCAACCTGCTGATACCCAAACACTCGTCTGCTTTGTCACTTCCGTATTAAATACGCCCTGAATGCTCATAAGTGCGCCGGAAAGAAGCGCAATGATAATTCCCCACATATTATATTCCTCCATACTATTCCGTTTGGCTTTAGTATCTTTCCAATTCTGTAAAATATACACTGACATACAGGTGTCCAAAATAAAGTTATGGAAGACATGGGGCATTTTCTGTGGTTTTATATTAAGATTTTCAATGGCGTTTTGCCAGTGCCGCCCTTACCAGATGGTTTGCCAGAACCGATGTGGTCACCGCTCCCACACCTCCAGGCACAGGAGTCGCCATGGCCGCCTTTTCCTCGATCGATTCAAAGTCCACGTCGCCGCAGAGCTTTCCGTTTTCATCCACATTTATTCCCACATCGATGACAACGGCATGATCTCCTACATAGCTTCCGTCCAGCATCTTTGCACGTCCCGCGGCAGCGACAAGGATTTCCGCATTGCGGCACGTCTCTTTCAGGTCTTTTGTCTTCGTATGACATACGGTCACAGTTGCATTCTCCTTCAGAGCCAGCATAGCCAGAGGCTTGCCCACCACCATACTCCTGCCTACAATTGTCATCCTCTTTCCTTCTGCAGAATATCATTTGCTTTCAGGACTTCGATCACTGCTTCCGCCGTACATGGAGCAAAACCGCCCCTGTCCCCTGCAAATACCTTAGCGATATTTTCGGGGGATATCCCGTCCAGATCCTTTTCCGGTAAAATCATTTTCTCGATGTCTTTTTCCCTGATCTGGCGTGGAAGCGGTCTCAAAAGCAGAATACCGTCCACCGCGCTGTCTCCGTTGATTCTGCTGAATTCTTTCTTAAATTCCTCATCGCTGATATCTTCCGGGAATGCGTAAGCTTCTGCCCTCAGTCCCAGCTTCTCCATTTTCTTTAACGCTCCACGTTCATAGGAGACATCATCCGGCCTGCTGCCTACTCGGACGATTGCCAGCTTCGGAATGCAGCCATCCAGTTTTCTGATGCCTTCATCAATTTCTTCTTTTATCTTTGCAGCGACATCTGCCCCTCTTAATATGATCATCCTTCCGACGTTCCTTTCCTCTTAACTGCAGAGCCCTTCCAGCACCTGACCGTAAATCTCATCTGCCTTTTTCGTACCGACTTCGATCATTGTCTTTGCCCGTTTATTCAGCTCATCCGCCTTATCCCTGTTTCTCATGGATTTCGTATTGATAAATACGTTCATTGCCGCACCTGTAAGGGCCGCCCGGATAAACTGCACGCCGACTCCCACGTCACTGACAGCCATACGGCTCCCCTTTTCGGCCAGAACACCCATGATCAGGAGCATTTCCAGGCTGCGCTCCATCAGCTGAATCGGTACGAGGCTGGCCCCCAGCAAATTCATTTCCATAATATCTTCTTTATATTTCTGCTCAGCTTCATTTCCTGCCGGCATACTGTAAGCAGCTGCCAGAGGCGCAAATACGGCTGCATCTTTATCTGCCAGATCCACAAATTCCTTCTGAAGTTCCTTCATCCGTTCCAGAAGCTCCCCGATCTCTTCTTCGACATCCGCATACCGTTTTTTTCCTATTGTAAGATTAGCTACCATCTGGCCCAGACCATTGCCAATCGCTCCCCCAATCGCTGAAGCCCCGCCGCCGCCCGGTACAGGCGCCTTTGAAGACAGTACATTTAAAAATTCTTCTATTGTATTCTTCTCCGTCATATCGTGGTCCCTTCCCTTCACTTTTATTTGCAGATAATCATAACATTATTACCTGCAAATTCCTAGTAAAATATGCATGCATTTTCGAATATTATTATGAATTTTCTGCCTACGTTTCTGGATTCCTTCTTAATTTTTCTTATGGCGCCTCACAATTTCGCTCTGCATATTTATTATAATTATTCACTTTATCTGCATACTATTCAAAAATTTAGGAAAAATAGTTCATTTTATACTTGATTTTTGCAGAAAGATGTTGTATATTTATGAAAGCTTAAAAATAGTAAATTTATATAACGATGACAATATATGAGGAGGATCTATCATGAAAGAGAAAGTTATTTTGGCATATTCCGGCGGTCTTGACACAACAGCTATTATTCCGTGGCTCAAGGAGCATTTTGATTACGATGTTGTCTGCTGCTGCATCAACTGCGGACAGGGAAATGAACTGGATAATCTGGATGAGCGTGCAAAGCTTTCCGGCGCATCCAAATTATATGTAGAAGATGTGATCGATGACTTCTGCGACAATTATATCGTTCCATGCGTACAGGCTGGTGCCGTATACGAAAACAAATATCTCCTTGGCACTTCCATGGCCCGTCCGGCAATTGCAAAACGTCTCGTGGAAATTGCAAGAAAAGAAGGCGCTGTTGCCATCTGCACGGTGCTACAGGAAAGGGAAATGATCAGATCCGTTTCGAGCTCGGTATCAAGGCACTCGCTCCTGACCTTAAAATCATCGCTCCATGGCGTATGACCGACATCTGGACCATGCAGTCACGTGAAGAGGAAATCGAATACTGCAAGCAGCATGGCATTGACCTTCCGTTCTCTGCTGACAACAGCTACAGCCGTGACCGCAACTTATGGCATATCAGTCACGAAGGTCTGGAGCTGGAAGATCCGGCGAATGAGCCGAATTATGACCACCTTCTCGTTTTAGGCGTTACACCGCAGAAAGCTCCTGATAAGGAAACGTCCGTGACCATGACTTTTGAAAAGGGAGTTCCAACCAGCATCAACGGCCAGAAGATGAAAGTTTCTGAAATCATCACGGAGCTCAACAAACTGGGCGGCGAAAACGGCATCGGCATCGTCGATATCGTTGAGAACCGCGTTGTAGGCATGAAGTCCCGCGGCGTCTATGAGACTCCTGGCGGAACCATCCTGATGGAAGCTCATCAGCAGCTGGAAGAACTTGTTTTAGACCGTGCGACTCTGGAAGTAAAAAAAGACATGGGCAATAAATTCGCCCAGATCGTATATGAAGGAAAATGGTTCACACCACTGCGTGAGGCAATCCAGGCTTTCGTAGAATCCACACAGGAATATGTAACCGGTGAAGTTAAGTTCAAGCTTTACAAGGGCAACATCATCAAAGCAGGAACGACTTCCCCATACTCCTTATACAGCGAGTCCCTGGCTTCCTTCACAACGGGCGATTTATACGACCACCACGACGCAGACGGATTCATTACACTGTTCGGACTTCCTTTAAAAGTTCGGGCTATGAAGATGGCTGAAGCAGAAAAAAATCAGAATAAATAGTAAGGCAAAAAGAAAGGGACCGTATGACGAGGCAATGGCCAAATCATACGGTCCCTTTCTTTTTGCTGTCGGGGTGACGGTTGGCGGCAGGTTAATGCACTGTGCTGTCCGGCGCTGCCGACCGCTCACCTATTTTCCACGGCGTCGGACACTGATTTGATCGTACCTATGATCTTAATATTTCCGCCGTCTTTAAACATACCGGAGCAATTATACTGCCAGACACCTTTTTCCAAAGGGATTTCTTCCGTCATATCATCAGAACCGATCGTAACCCGGTGTTCCTTCCCATTCGGGTCAAATAAAAACAGATCTACGGACCCGCCTTTTATATCCGAGGTTACATTTAAGATTAATGTTTGATCAGGTTCCGCTTGAAAAGAGCCGGATTCAGCTATGTTCTTCTGGCCAGCATGATTGGCCAAATTTATAACGGCATTCTCCTCAGAAATGATCCTGCCGCTCGTATCATATGAACTGTCATTCCCGGAAACTGTTGCCGCGAATGCCGTCGTTATCCCAAACGATCCTATGATAATCCCTGCTGCTAAACTTTTTATGTTAAACTTTTTCATATATGCCTCCATTCTCAGAATTAAAGTGATGCAGATGGACTGCCACCGCTAAAACAGTGGTATTCTGCTCTCATTTTCCGGCAGTACCAAAAAGAGAGCTCCAACATGCGCCTCACTGGCTCATGCGTAGCGCTTCTGGGCGCGGTACATCATGACTGCTGAAAAGCCGACAGCTATGAAGAATGTAAGCAGGCCCATATAAATCAGTTCCTCTTTCCCTAAAATATAGAACAGAATCCAGAACGCTCCCATAGATAATGCCCCTAATCCGTCTAGGGCGCACGCTTTTCCCATCTGCTGCGTGTATTCTTCCACGTCCTCCTGTTTTACCTTATCGTGGCGGTAAATGCAGATCAGGTTGATCTTCTGCTTCCACCATATCCGAAATCCCAGGGCCATCCCGGCAGCCCCTGCAATGATACAAATAATACCGCCGGCCATCAAACCTTCCATCATCCTCGCCTCATTCCCTTACTATTTTATCTGTTCTCTATTTTACTACGCTTCTCCGCATTTCACAATCATTTTTCATGAAATACACTGTACTTCCTGACGCAGCTATGATAAAATAACCACATAGCGATATTTTATCAGCGCATGCCGATTTCTGCGTTCACCTCGGAAATCCGTATGTCAAAATCCGCCGGAGGCTCATAACCGCTGTGCGGCTATGATAAAATAATCTCAAATATTAAAGGAGGTTTTTTTATGGAAAATAACACACAACAATTCTACAGCCAGGCATATGATACCCCAGCGGAGACCCTCGGCAAATATACAGCCAAGACATTCGGCTGGATGTTCGCCGGACTGCTGGTTACGTTCCTGGTTGCTTACTTCGGATATGCCACCCGGACAATCGTTTATGTATTCACAATCCCATATGCATACCTTGTTCTGGCCGGCGTTGAGCTGGTAGTCGTCATTTATTTGTCCGCCAGAATCCAGAAGATGTCCGTACTTACTGCGAAAGTCCTGTTCTTCCTATATTCCATGTTAAATGGAGTTGTTTTTTCAGCGTACTTTCTGATTTACGGAATGCTTGACCTGATCCTGGTTTTCGCCGCAACTTCTCTGTTCTTCGGAATCATGGCGGTATTGGGGTATGTAACGAACGCAGATTTCAGCCGGATTCGTCCGTTCCTGACCGCAGGACTTCTCTTCCTCATCGCCTTCTGGGTTCTTTCTATGTTTATCAATTTAAGCCAGTTTGAAACCATCGTATGTACAATCGGCATTTTCATTTTCCTGGTGTTCACAGCATACGATACCCAGAAGATTAAAGCATACCATGCTTATTACGGTTCCAATCCGGAGATGGCTGCCAAGGCGTCAATCTTTTCTGCTCTTCAGCTCTACCTGGATTTCATTAACCTGTTCCTGTACTTAATTAGAATTCTTGGCAGAAAGAAATAAATATTATGAAATGATAACCTGTTCACGAAGGGTGCAGGTCACCGAATCAGATTAGAGAGTGTTGCGAAAAGCAGCGCTCTCTTTTTTACTTTCTAGGAAATACCTTGTTATTGTAAAGTGATAAAGTGTATGATTTCCTAGAAAGCAAAAACGCTCCGCTATGGAGGCGCATTCGCGCGAAAGGAATTATGTCGCTAATGCGACCGCGCTCAGCGCGAGAGTTCCGCTTGCGGAACTCTTTGTTCCTTTCTAGGAAAGACCTTGTTATTGTAAAGTGTTAAAGTGTATGATTTCCTAGAAAGCAAAAACGCTCCGCTATGGAGGCACAGGGTCTGACCCAGCGGAGTGCGGCCTCGCACGCAGCGAGGTCACTGCGGCGGAAGGGAATCAAGTCGCTGAAGCGACCCGCCGCAGGCGTGAGAGTTTCACTTGCGGAACTCTTTATTCATGTATTTATAGAATGAATTTCATTCATTTACAATCTTCCATGCATGTGATATAATCAGATATAGGACCGTATGTTTCTTAATACAGAATAAACAGGAGAATTTATCATATGCGTATAATAAAAAATCCGGAGGATCGCAAACGGGAGATTCTGGAAGCCGCCATACACGTTTTTGCCAAAAAGGGATATGACAAAACGTCCATTTCGGATATTGCGGCCGAAAACGGTATTTCTCAGGGACTTTGTTACCGCTATTACTCTTCCAAGGAAGAAATTTATGACGCTGCGATTGAGGAGTATGCGAATTTTATTGTCAGAGAAAATCTGCGCCATTATCACCTGGAAGGTAAGACTTTAAAGGAATTGATCTGTTCGATGAGCGGCCGGGGGATGACTGAAGGATCTGCCGAAAAGGGGCGGCCAGATCTGTTTGAGCTGTTTCATAAGGCAGAGAATAGAAAGCTCCACGACCAGCTCTTCCTCCTAGTTGGGCAAAAATTACTTCCTATTGTAACCGGACTTTTAGAAGCGGCGGCTGAGGGCGGAGAAATACAGCTGTCCGATTTGAAGGCCGCCGCCTATTTCATCGTTTTTGGGCAGATCGGAATCCTAATGGATCCAAGTATGGATAGCGATGAAAAGACACAGCGGATACAAAATTGTCTGATTGAATTGTTGAAACTATAAAACAGCCGTCCCAGATAAAGGCAATATTCAACAGCACTTTCATCTGGGATTATTAAAAGGATAACAATGAATAAAATTCATTCGTTAATGAAGAGAATAGGGAGATCACAATATGGAAAATACGATGAGTAATATAATGAATGATATCAATAGCAAACATATCCTTTTCAAAAGCAGGTACGCAGTAACATATAAACGGGAACTGGAGTCCTTATTAGGTATCAATCAATCGGCTGAAATTATTCATACGGCAGTGCTTATATTTGACGTCCTCAAAGAACGATATCCCCATCTTTTAAAGAAAGAACAGTTTCACACTTATACCAATATTTTTCCTGTCATTGCCTTTTATAAAGCGCTGACGGAGCACGGCATTGATTCCCCTATGGCGATTCTGGAAAAGGGAGCCGCAGAGATTTCCTGCAAGAAGGGAAAGTCTTATTCAAAGATTGTGAGTATGCCGGGAATGAAAGGAATCTTTTTAAAGATGTTTTCAGGAGGCGTCAAAACATTATTTGGGGAGGCAGCCGGATTCCGCCAGGAATTTCTTAAAAACGACAGGCGTTCTTTGGAATTTAACATCACCCAATGCCCCTATCAGTTTTATTGCGAAAAGGAAGGCTGCCCAGAGCTGGTACACATATTTTGTCAAAATGATGAGTACGCTTACGGACATCTGCCGGGCATTACGTTTATAAGAATCCAAACCTTAGGAACCGGCGGAGAACTGTGCGATTTCAAGTTCCGGCGGACCGTATAATCACGGATCGTATAATGAAATATATCGGTGAAGGGCACAGCAATGCCGTCAAAACCGGACTTCCTTCCAGGGGGTGAAGCAGCCAAAAGGCGCTGTATCCGGTATTGACGGCATGTTTTGATGCCGTTTCTTTTATTTTAATATAATACACACGGGACTCTCGGTTTTGATATTCTTTCCCGTGTAACTCAGACTTCCGTCTTCGCTGTCGATGTGAAACAGTTCAATCGTGTCGCTTTCCTCATTGGCAACCAGGATATTCTTTGCTTCCACGTCAAACGTCATGAATCTCGGAATATCGCCCCGGCAGGAAATGCACCCTGTCATTTCCAGGCCGCCGTCTTCCAAAACACGGAAGGCCGCCACGCTGTTATGCGTCCTGTTCGTCGAGTACACGTATTTTCCAGACGGATGGAGAAGGATTTCTCCCGCCTGGCTCTCCCCCTTATAATCAGCTGGGAGTGTGGATACGGCGCTTTGATATTCCAGCTTCCCCTCCACTTCGTAAAACCTAAGGACATAAATACTGTTTCCCTTTTCATTCAGCACATAAATATGCCTGTTATCCGTCTGCACCACGAGATGCCTGGGCTCCTTATCGTCACCAATATCAAACCGCTGCAGCTGTTTTAACTCTCCGTCTTCCAGTATACGGAAAAGATAAACCGCTCCATATCCTTTTCCCCTGCCCTGAGTCGCTGCAAACAGATACTTTCCTGTCCGGTCGAGCACGCAGTGATGGGCGTGGGAAAATCCGTTTTCTGTCATACCTGCCAGCGGAACGCGAAAAACAGGCTGTGTGAGGCTGCCGTCTTCCCTGATCTTCAACGTGCTCAACGTTCCGCCCTGCAGAGAAGCCACAAACAGATACTCCCCTGTCCAGTCCGTGATGGAAGCCACCGGATTTTTGCCGCCGGAAGAAACCGTATTCAGGTAAGTCAGTTCTCCAGTGCTGTCGTCAATTCTGTAGGAACTGACCTCCGTGAAGTCGCCGTGTACCGCATATAAAAAATTTTTTTCTTTACCAAAACAAAGCCAAGAGGGATTGTTTTCATGCTCCATGATCTGAATCAGTTCCCATCCCCCTGCCTGGCCGTCCGTCCTGTAAACGCTGATCCCTTTTCCTCTCGCATTCCGTTCTCTCGTCGTCCTGCAGCCGATATATGCCAAACTCATGTGACCGCCTCCGTTCTTTTTCCTGCCGTTTTCTTCTCATATATCAATAATACCATGAAAATAACGATCGCAGTTACCGATGGTATAACAAAAGGCGTTACCATCACGGCACCGGCCAGAATGCAGACGGCCTGCTCCCACTTACTGAAAGTTCTTTCCTTAAATCCCGCTACTCCTATGGAAACTGCATAGACGCCGATGGATGCGGAAACAAAGGCAAAAATTGTATTTCCTGCGGAGCTTCCCGCCATAAGCAGAAGTCCGTTGCAGTAGACAAATGCAAATGGAATGATGAAAACCGGAAGTGCGATCATACAGGATAAAATTCCCGTCTTAAACCAGTTGGATTTCGCCAGGCTCGAACTGACATAAACAGCCGAACAGACTGGCGGAGTAATGTTAGAAAGTGCGGAATAGTAAAATACAAACATATGAGCTGCCATTACGGTAATACCCAGCTGTACCAGCGGCGGAACGAGGACGGCCGCTCCGATTACATAGGCTGCTGTGGCTGGAAGACCCATTCCTAAAATGATGCAGACGATCATCGCCATAATCAGGCAGATAAACAGATTGCCCGCTCCCAGAGAAACGATCAGGTCGGAAAGCTTCAGCCCAAAACCGGAGAAGTTAATAAATACAATTACAACCTGAGCGCTGACCATCAGACATGTCATGGAAATCATCGCCTTGGCGCTCTCGTCACAGATCGTCAGAAAGGATTTTCCCGTAACCTTAACAGCTGCGCCTGCGCCTTCCTTCCACGGCACATAACACAGAAGATATAGAAGAAATCCGATCACAGATGCGTAGCAGGCCGCCAGTACCGTGGAATAGTTGTTAATGACAAAGAACAGGAAAATAGCGATTGGGGCTATAATCGTCACGTATTGTCTGGCAGAAATCTTCTCATTTACCTGTGCCTCGCTTCCCCTGATCCCATATCGCTTGGACTGGTAATGGATGGCGATCAGCGCTCCTGCATAGAACAAAAATGCCGGAAAAATAGCCGCCTTTGCAATGTCGGAATACTTTACGCCGATGATCTGTGCCATGATAAACGCGCCGGCTCCCATAATCGGAGGCATAATCTGCCCTCCTGTAGAACCGATCGCCACGGTCGATGCCGTCCATTCCCTGCTGTAGCCGGCCCGCTCCATCATCGGTACGGTAAAAGAGCCTGTAGCCAGCACATTTGCTACCGGCTGGCCGGAGATCATTCCGAACAGCCCGCTGCCTACGAGTGCAACTTTTCCCGCTCCACCGATCGTCTTTCCTACGGCCTTCTGCCCGATTTTAATAAATGTTTCTGCACCACCTGTTTCACTCAGCATACTTCCAAATATACCGAACATCGCCAAAAGATTGGCCGACAGTCCTGTCATCGTTCCCCATACGCCGTTTGTGGTATGGTAGAAATATTGGAATATCATGTCCAGCGTGAAACCTTTATGCTTCCACATTCCCGGAAAATAGGGGCCGAACAGCCCGTATCCCAGGAAAATGGCCGCCATTACGATAAATACATATCCTACGGTTCGCCTGCCCGCCTCTAATACGAGAATGCACAGGGCAAATGCAAAAAACTTGTCCATCGGATTCATCCATACAAGTGGGTTCCATACTAATTTTTTATTCATAAGCGCCACATAGATACACGCTGCGGCGGCTATCATGCTGAACAGAATATCGTAAATAGGCACTTTATCCAACGCCTGCTTCTTAGAAGCCGGTTTTAGCAGAAAACACAGCGTCAATACGAACGAAAGGTGGATGCTCCGCTGAAGCGCGTCGTCCAATATTCCAAATCCTGCCGTATATATCTGAAATCCTACAAGAAGGACGGAGAATATCGTAATGAAGTTCCGCCATGCTTTTGATAATTTTCTCATTATTCTTCCCTACACCTGTCCTCTCTTCTAATATCAAAACTGCGGGCACCGCCCCAGTTGTCTTTATTTCACAGGCACATATTCCGGCGGAATCAGATTTTCCGGGACTTCAATCCCCTGTTCAGCCATATACTGAACCGTACCTGCATGAAGCGGCGCTCTGGCCGTCTTTAGCGTCAGTTCCATTACATCCGCCTTTCCCCCCTTAGGATATGCTGCTTCCCAGGAAGAACGGCCTTCTTCCGACATCATCGCGCTGATAAATTTATATCCCTGTTCCTGAGTGAGGCTCGGTGTCGCAATTCCCCCCTGACAGGTAGCTATCGTGGAAAAGTCCTCATCCTGTCCTTCATAGGAGCCTGCCGGAATAACGGCTTTCAGTACGTATGGATATTTCTCCTGTATTTTTTCTATTTCTTCATCCGTAAGGGATAGGAAACTCAATTCAACCGCACTCTGCATCTGCACTACCTGGCTGTCCGGCGCCGCGCCGTTTCTCGCCGCCCCCTGGATCTGACGGTTCATCACCGCATCGATTCCATCAGAAGAACTCGCTTCAAACCAATCCGGTTTGATTCCCAGTACATCACATGCATTCATTACGAGAAGCGTATTTGCAGATCCCGTTCCGCCCGGGTGCATTTTTACTCCGTCTAATTCATGTACATATTTAAGCCCCAGGGACTTATCGACACAAAAGTTAATGGGGCTTTCCGTATAGTACCACATAATTCTCAGGTCCTCATACGGCTGTCCCTCAAATGAGCCCGTGCCTGCAAAGCTCTCATAATCAGAAGTGGATACCCCATTGCCGGCGTCAATGGAACCGGCTCTGAGCCTCTGAGCGATATCAAAGCCTCCTGTTGCATCTACCGTTGTAATCTGTAGTTCCGGGTGTATGCTTTTCACCGCTTTATTGACGGCTACCCAGTATGTATACGCCTCCGTGCTGGAATTACCTCCGGCAAAGGTCAGCTGGATCGTTTCTCCCTCAGCAGCATGATCGCTCCCGCCGTTTTCCGCTTTTTTCTCTGCATTTCCAGAAGCGCTGCCGTTCTGGGCCGAAACACCTGTACTTCCGCCGCAGCCAGCCAGCGCAAGCGCTGTCGTAACTGCTAAAATCCCCATAAATATTTGTTTCTTCATGTTATTCCCCTTTCTTTTATTGGTCGGCTGTCCTCCCTGTTTATTTGCTGTTTTTAGTCTAACTAATCCTGTGCCATATGTAAAATTGCTTTATTCTATTGACAAGTATTCCAAAAAACTATAATCTTTTAATAATACTATATGGCAAAATCACAGAACCCGAGGTACTTATGAGAGACTTTGACTGGAAGATCATATCCACCCTGCATGCGACAAAAAATATAACAAAGACGGCCAATCTTCTATTTATTACGCAGCCGTCCCTTACGAAGCGAATTCAGATTATCGAAGAGGAGCTTCAGATCACTCTGATTACCCGCAGCACGAAGGGGGTTTCTTTTACTCCAGAGGGAGAATTGATTGCTAAACGGGCGGAACGGATACTGAACATGATCGATGAAGTCCATCAGCTGATTGCAGAGATGAACGGGGGAAGAACAGGTACCATACACATTGGCGCCCCCAATTCCCTGGTCCGTTACCTTCTTCCTGAAATTATAGAAAATTTCACCATAGATTTTCCCCAAATTAAGTTGGAAATAACTACTGATTTAAGCAGTGAACTATTAAAACAGCTGGAAAATCATGAACTCCACGCCAGTTTTGTAAGAGGTGATATTGCTACCCGCCTGGAAAAGCTGTTTATTTCCGAAGAGCAGATCTATATTGTATCCAATACCCCGATAGCCATCGAAGATCTTCCTAAACTCAGGCAGATCGACTACTCGAAGGAACCTACGATTATCAAGGCTACGGACAAGTGGTGGCGGCAGCATTTTACCGCTTCCCCTGATATATGGATGAAAGTCAACAACGGCCAGACATGCCTGGAAATGATCCGGCATAATTTAGGGTATGGAATCTTTTCCGATCACAACTTTTTTAAAGATGAACATCTCTACTCCATACCCATGACGTTTAAGGACGGCTCGAAGCTGACCCGCAAGACATGGCTGGTCTACGACCGTGAAAACCTCAATAACACAATCCTGAGGCATTTCGTAGATTTTGTTAAAGACAAATATGCAGTTTAATAGAGGATGTTGCAAAAAGGAATAGAACATTGCCGCCAATACCAGATGCAGTGACTTAGCCACCGCCTGGAACGAAATCTGGTATCGGCGGTAATGCGGATTCGACTTTTCAACACCCTCTTCTTTTTCTTGAATACGACGACCTGTGCGCGGAGCGTGCAGGTTATTTTTTTGCAGTCTCCCTGTAATATCATGGCTTTTTTGTATGGTGCAATATGCATTAAAGCGATTTTACTTTGTGCCTGATGATTATTATAATGGGTCTAACAGCTGATCCGGACGGCGTATTTTCTTACATGGCCTGCCGCCCGAAGCAGCTGAAGATGAATGAATAAACGTTTATTGAATTTCGAAAATAATCACAGCAAAAAGAGGAGGTTTCCCGTGGAAAAACCAACGAAATCAGAAGAAACCGGGCATTTGGCCCATAATGCAGATTCCAAAAAAAAGCCTGCAATTTACAGTATTCCATGGCCGTTATATGCGGCAATGCTGATTGTTGTTCTTGCATGTATTTATTTAAATGTCGTTCCCTTCAGCCTTCCGGCAGCACTGGCCGTTTTATTAGTATTAAGCGCTGTTTTAGGTGAAGCAGGAGACAGAATACCAATATGGAATGAGTATATCGGCGGCGGCGCCATATTGGCATTTCTGGTCGGAGGACTGATCTACACTTACGAATGGATGCCCAGGCAGACCATCGATCTCGTCATTCATTTCTTCGATGAATTCGGTTATCTTGACCTTTTTGTATCCGTGCTGATTACAGGAAGCGTACTGGCGATTAACCGGAAGCTGCTGCTTCGGGCGCTTACGGGATATTTTCCAGCAATTATCGGAGGAATCGCGATGGCATCCGTATGCGGTGTACTTGCCGGTCTCCTGTTCGGCAAGTCACCCGTAGAAATTCTCACATTATATATGCTCCCGATCATGGGCGGCGGAACCGGCGCAGGAGCCATTCCAATGGCCGAAATCTATGCCTCCGCTACCGGTGAATCAGCTGAGAAATTCCTGTCGTTTGCTCTGCCGATCCTGACAATTGCAAATATATTATGTATCTTTACAGCATCTGTTCTCAACAAAATCGGAAATGTAAAGCCGGGCTGGACGGGAAACGGTGAATTATTAAAAGGCAACATGGATTTTAATGCAGACCAGCCAGAAGAAAAGGTAGAACTAAAACTAGGAGATATCGGCGCCGGGCTTGCTCTCGCATGTACTTTTTATATGATGGGCACTTTGTTTTCCAAGGTTCTGCTGCCCACGATTCTCGGGGTTAAGATTCATACATACGCCTATATGATTGTATTTGTAGCTCTCAGCAACGTATTCAATCTGATCCCTGCCAATATGAAGCAGGGCGCAAAAAGGCTGCAAAGTTTTTTTGGAAGCAACCTGCTCTGGCTTCAGATGTTAGCTGTCGGCATGGCGTTGACCAATTTTAATGAAATGCTGTCGGCTCTGACCATACCTAACGTAATTATTGCAGGACTTATTGTGATAGGTGCATTTATCGGTTCGGCTGTCGTCGGCTGGCTGGTTGGATTTTATCCGATCGAAGCCGGTATCTCAGCCGGTTTATGCATGGCAAACAGAGGCGGTTCCGGCGATATTGCCGTCCTCGGCGCCTCAAAGCGTATGTCACTGATCTCTTATGCCCAGATATCTTCACGTCTCGGCGGTGCTATCATTTTAGTAATTGCAAGCATCATGTTCGGAATGTTTTTAGGCTGAAAAACAGTTACGCGCAGGGAAAGCGCAAAACCGTAATAAAGAATAATATTAGAAAAGGGGAATAATTGATGGAAGAAAGAAGATTCACTGAAAGCGAATTAATTGATCTTGGGACACGGCTGCTGCTGACCGGCGGCATGAGAAAAGAAGATGCCGCCGTCATTGCAAAAGACCTTGTGGCTGCCGATATGAGGGGATTGTACAGCCATGGCATATCCAGGATACCGATGTATTTAAAACGAATGGAATGTAAATGTGTTAAACCGGTTCCAGACATTAAGGTTGAACAGGTTGCTTCTGCCGTCTTACGCGTTAACGGCGATGATGGAATGGGATTTCTGGTCGCTCATAAAGCAATGGAAGAAGGAATCAAACTGGCGGAAAAAACGGGAATCGCAATGGTCGGATGTACCCACAGCACCCATTATGGCATGGCCGCCCTCTATGTAAAGCAGGCCGTAGAGGCCGGCTACTGCTGTATGGTTTATACGAATTCAAGTCCTGCCCTTCCGGTTTGCGGCGGGCGCACCGTATTTCTGGGCGCTGCGCCGTTTGCTGCCGGAATGGCCGGGGGATATGAAAGTCCCGCCTATGTGCTGGATATGGCGATGACGAAAACTGCAAGAGGGAAAATCCGCGTTGCCATGATTAACAACGAACCGATTGCCGAAGGCCTGGCACTCGACAGTGAGGGAAATCCTACGACAGATGCGAAAAAAGCGTTCGAAGGCGTCTGCCTGCCCTTTGGAGGGCCGAAAGGAGCTGCATTGGCAATGCTGATGGATATGCTGGCGGGTATGTATACAGGTTCCAATTATGCCGGCGATGTCAGCAGCCTGTATTACCGTTTCGATGAGCCGCAGAATCTGGGACATATCATGTTTATTATGAAAGCCGATATGTTCATGAGCATGGACGAATATAAAAAGAAGATGGATATTTACTATAAAAGACTAAAAGCCCTTCCAAAAGCAGCGGGAGTCGATGAAATCCTGATGCCGGGAGAACCGGAGGACCGGAAGACGGAAGCCAGCCGGAAACATGGAATTCTGATCAGCGGAAACATTCAGGAGAGCCTGTACCTCGAATGCCAGAAGAGAAATGTTCCCTGCAGGGATATCCTTGGAGACATGGAAATCGAAATAGGACATAATGCAGGGAATGTGGTATTTGAAAAATAGTACCATTACAAGTTTTCTGTTGCAAAGAGAAGATAAAGCCAAAAGGATTTAAACGGTAACCGGCACGTTCCTGGGGCTATCCCCCAAAAATTATATAAACCTCCAAACTGATGTGAAAGAAATCACTTCGTTTGGAGGTTTTATTTGTGGCAGGAAAAAAATAATACATCACCGGAAGTGGCCGCTCCCAGAGTAATGCCGCATGTTCTTACGGACGCCGCCCATCCTGTTTGAAGAAAGTATAGAACATTTTTTTCGCTTATTTCTCGTTTTCCAGCCTGTCTCTGTAAATCTTAACTACTTTTTCCATGGCCTCTTTTCCAGGCGCTCCGATCGTATTTCTCTTTTCCACGCATGTCTTCATGCTGATTGCTTCATAGACATCCTGATCAAATACCTCGCTCTCCGCCTTGAATTCTTCCAAAGACAGATCGTCCAGAGCACAGTTTTTGCCAATACACCTTAATACAAGGCGGCCTGATATTCCATGGGCATCCCTAAACGGTACGCCCTTATTTACCAGATAATCGGCCACATCCGTAGCGTTTGTGAAGCCGTTTTTCGCACTGGCTTCCATAACATCTTTACGGAAGCTCATAGATGAAACCATTCCCGTAAAAAGGGAAATACAGCCCTTCACCGTATCGATGGCGTCAAAGGTCAGTTCCTTGTCTTCCTGCATGTCCTTGTTGTAAGCCAGAGGAATTCCCTTCATAGTGGTCAAAAGGGACATAAGAGCCCCGTAAACACGGCCTGTCTTTCCCCTGATCAACTCTGCGATATCCGGGTTCTTTTTCTGAGGCATGATGCTGCTGCCCGTGCTGTAGGAATCATCCAGTTCCACGAAACGGTATTCATTTGTATTCCAGATGATAATTTCTTCACAGAACCGGCTTAAATGCATGGAAATGATAGAAAGCGCCGCCAAAAATTCAATCAGATAATCTCTGTCGGACACGGAATCCATACTGTTTAATGTAGGACCGTAGAATCCCAGAAGTTCTGCCGTATAGTCTCTGTCCAGCGGATACGTCGTGCCTGCAAGAGCGCCTGATCCCAACGGGCAGTAATTCATTCTCTCGTAAATATCGTGCAGCCTGGACCGGTCGCGTGTGAACATTTCATAATAAGCGCCAACGTGATGGGTCAGAGTAATCGGCTGCGCCTTCTGCAGATGAGTAAAACCAGGCATAAAAGTATCCAGATTATTTTCCATAATGGCAAGCAGTTCGAAAAGCAGTTTTTTCAGCAGCCCGTCCATTTCACCGATCTCATCTCTCGTATAAAGCTTCATGTCCAGAGCTACCTGGTCATTGCGGCTTCTTCCAGTATGAAGCCGTTTGCCCGCTTCACCGATCCGTTCCGTCAGATGGGCCTCAACAAAGGAATGAATGTCTTCGTGTTCCCTTGTAAACTCCAGTTTTCCGCATTCGATATCGTCCATGATGCCCTTTAAGCCCGCTATGATTTTGTCCTTATCTTCTTCGCTCAAAATCCCCTGCTTTGCCAGCATTGTCACATGCGCAATGCTGCCTTCGATATCCTGGTGATAGAATTTTCTGTCGAATGAAAGGGATTCATTAAAATTGTGTACCAACTGATTGGTCTCCTTAGTGAAGCGTCCGCCCCATAATTTCATCTCTCATCTCTCCTCTTTCTTTTTTATCTCGCTCTGATCCGTCGTTTCCCGGCGCACAGCTATTTCTTCTTTTCCAGCATTCTCCCGATACCTGTAAATACCAGAAACAGAAAAATACTTGTAAACGTAATCAAGGCTCCCAGGCGCAGTCCCTGAGGCTCGTACTTCATGGTAATCGTATGGCTGCCTTCCGGTACGGTTACCGTCAGGAAGGTGTCCGCCAGCTTCGCTGTCGTCATTTCCTGCCCGTCAATCCACACCCTCCAGCCCTTGTCATAAGGAATGGACGTAAACAGGCGTCCCGGCTCATCCAGTTCAATCGTTCCTTCCAACAATGTATCTGACCAGTTGGTCAGTATCCAAGGATGATCGTTCAGCCGCTCATAAAATTCGTGGAGATGATCTTCCGAAACGCGGTAGACACTCGCTGTTATTCTCTGGCTTTTTTCATCTTCCGATGTCAGAACAGCCTCGTCTCCAGCCTTCATATATCCCAGTTCCAGCAGATACCCGCGTTTTACATTATCGTAGGTTCTGGCATTCATTCCCGTATCTACACGCACCTTATCTGCATTTTTATTCGTTACGTATACGTAATGATCGCCGTCTTCTTCCGCCACAAACCGGAACGTTCCGTTTTCTTCCGTTCCCCAGTATTCCTCCAGCACGCGGCCGGCTCCCACGATGTCACACAGATCATTCTGAACAAGCGCCGGATTGTCCAGGTCCAGCTGCCAGTGCTCTCCGAAATCATACGGTACCCCGAATCCGAGAGGAAGTGTATACGCCTTCTCGTACAGCCACGTATCTCCGGAACGGTCTACAAATGTAAGAAGCGGATTATCGCTCTGTTCTTCTGAATACAGGCCGTACCGGACGGAGAACAGAGAATCCAGAAGCGGCGTGCTGCCGGTAATGCTGTAGGCATTTGTAGATGCCTCGCAGCCCAGTTTCTTAAACAGCTCAGACAAATCTGCATTTGCAGTCGATGAAAACAGGGAAACGGATGGAAAGTTCATCCACGCTCCGTCATTTTTTGTCTTTCTGGTGACCTTTTCCACACGGAAAAATGTTTCGCTTGGATACAGGCCGTCTACCAGGCTCCTGACGTCTTCATTGTCCCTCACATATGCAGAACGGCTTGTAGTCGTTACGCTTGTCACCGTCGTGTTGACTGCGGATTCTACCGATACGGCGGCCAGCGCCAGCAAAAGCACGATGTTCGGATTCACCTCCATCTTTTTCCACAGATAAATCAGGCCTGCGTACACGGACAGAAACAGGATTGCCGCATAAAAAACAATAAAATGGAACTGGGTATTCGTCACCAGTTTCTGCGCCATAAGGACAAATATTACCGCCCCCCAGAACGCGATCACCACATGCTTCCACGGCGTGTCTTCCAGGTGCATATAAGCCCTGTAGCACATCAGTAGCAGCAAAGCGATATATATAAAGGACTGCCGGCATGGAAGACTGTTGGGATAGTGAAATCCATGCCAGATAAAATTCAGTACATTGATGGAAAAGCTTGCAAAAAACAGCAGGAGCAACGAACAGTATACCGCTTTTTCCCTGACCGATATCTTTCTGCTCGCGAGGTAAAGCAGAAACAGTATGAAAACTGCTACGCCGCAGTAAATGTTCGGCCAATGATCCAGTCCGATCTCCACCTCCACATTTCCGATGTGCCTTGCCAGCATATCAAAAATGGAAAAGTAGGCGGAATATGTCTTGGGAAAGTTAAAATCCCCCGACGCGGTCATTTGGAGCGCATAGATCTCAGGAAGAAGCACTGCCGCCGCAAGGCCGCCTGCCAGAAGCGAATAGATTCCAAACTGCAGACAGTTTATGCAATACTCCTTTACCGGCTTCTTCTCTTCCATAATCAGAAGAGCGATAAAGTAAAGCACCATAAAAAGGCAGATCATTATGGATATATAATAATTAGACAAAATGGAAACACCAAGGGCGATGCAGTACATTCCGCATTTCTTCTCATGGACAAGCCGTTCCAGTCCCAGCATAATCAGGGGGAACAGAAGAATACAGTCCAGCCACATGATATTCCAGCTGTACGCCGCCATATAGCCGGACAGCGCATAAAAAATCCCGAAGAACCCCACTCCGAAATCGTTTGTCCGGCAATGTCTTTTCAGATAATACGCAAAAGACATTCCGCTGAGTCCGATTTTGAAAACGATGGAATACGTCATGAATTCAATGATAAATCGTTTCGGACACAGCCAGATCAGCCAGTTCAGCGGACTTGCCAGATAATAGGCATAAAGAGCGGAAAAATTAACTCCCATTCCCACATCCCAGCTGTAAAGCAGGCTTTCTCCGTGTTTCAGCTTATACTGAAATTCCGAGAAAAACGGGGCGTACTGATGATACATATCCGTTCTCAGAAAGCTCTCATCACCAAACGGAAAGATTTCTCTCTGGATAAATATAATGACCATGATTACAACCGGTATCCAGAACGCTACGGCAAGTCCGTCCGCGGGTTTAAAAAGTCCTCCTTTTTCCAGGGCTGTGGACAGATTTCTGCCCGTTTTCTTCTTACTGGCCGGTTCTTCATCCGCCGGTTCTTCCATATCATTTTCCGTAACTGCGGAAAGCGCGTTCAAGTCTTCTTCATCCTCGATGTCCAGTTCTTCTATCTGAAGTTCGTCATCATCTGGCTGAAGATCTTCCTCAGCCGGAAACATTTCATCATTCTCACCTTCCGGGTCGGTAAGCATCTGCTCCGGCTCCCTGTTGCTCTTAAAGGGCATCTGCCCTCCGTATTCTCGTTCTGCCATCATATTTAAAATTTCCTCTAATTCTTCTGACGCCTGATCAGCCTCATGCTGCCTCATGATTATTTCCCCTCTGACGACTTCTTTTTAAAAATAAACAGCTTGCTGAACACGTAGTTCAGGACAAGTGAAATAGCGGATACGATAATCTTGCAGATCATATCCTGTTTGATTCCCATTCCGTCCACCATCACAACCATGGCAACATAGGTAAATACGGCAGTTAGGATTCTGCACGAAAAAAAGGAGGTCATTTCCTTCAGCAGATATTTGGGATGGAAATTATAGCTTTGAAACACCCAAAGTTTATTTGTAATATAGGCAAACAGTATGGCTGTTCCCTGGCAGCAGATCGTCGCCAGGCGGTAATCCATACCGGCCAGCCGGAATGCCTTGTAAGATATCCAGTCCACCAGCGTTGTCAGTACGCCAAATATCAGATATGAAACCGTCTCCCTGTTCATTGCCTTATTCAGTAACCGTTCAAACATCACGTTCTCCTTCATCTTTATCCGGACCCCACGTCCGTATTTTGGCACATGGTTCTTCAGGCCGCATATAGTTGATATTTTAGTATAGGTGGAAAAAAAAGTAAAGAGGTTCCGGTCAATCCTTCCATTCCAGTTCTTTTGCTCCCTCTGAAAAGTACATGTTTCCGTCTTCTGTCTGAAAAACAGCGTATATACCGTCCAGAGAATTGATAAGCTCCATCCCTTTTTCCATTCCCAGAGAAAAGCAGGTAGTGCTCAGTCCGTCTCCATCCACTGATTCCGATGAAAAAATCGTCACTGCCGTCAAGCCATTTTCATAAGGCCACCCCGTTTTTGGATTCAGTATGTGATGGTAATTAACGCCGTCTTTCACAAAATGGCGCTCATATACCCCGGAAACCACCATGGACATATCATCCAGCGCCATGATGTCAGCCGCCTCATTGTGATCTTTAAAGGGTTTCTGAAGGCCGACTTTAAACGGCTTTCCATCAGGCTTTCTCCCCACGCAGAGCACATTTCCGCCCAGATTGATCACAGCACTCCTAACGTTCTGCTCCAGGAGGTACTCTTTTATTTTATCGGCGATATACCCCTTTGCGATCGCCCCCAGGTCTATGGTCACATCATCCGACAAGAATTCAACCGTATTGCCCTCGATCCTTATATTTTTATAATTGACCTTTTCTGCGTTCTGTTTCAACAGTTTTTCATCAGGAATCTCAGGATCCTCCGCCTTAAAATCCCATAGAGAACTCAGCGGTTCTATTGTTATATCAAATGCGCCATCTGATATTTCACTGTAATAAAGGCCTTTCCGGATCAGTTCTGCTGTTTCCGGAGACACCTCCATCTCTTTCGTTCCCGCTTCTCTGTGGTTGAGGCGGTATATCTCGCTTGTCTCTATCGTTTTGCTGAATTTCCCCTCATACTCCCTGCACAGCTCCATACAGCCTTCCAGAATCCGGCTGTCTGAAGAGTCGTACAAGGTCACTGTCACAACCGTATTCAACAGAAAATTCGACATGCTGACTGGTTCGGACGGTCTTTTTCCGCAGCCGGTTCCAGTTATAATCATGACAGCTGAAAGTGCTGCCGCCCCCCATTTTCTGATGCTCATTTTACTCTCCCTTATATTTCCTGTTCCCTGTTCTCTCACTTATTTATACGTTTCTATCCTTCTTTATTGTGCATTTGTCCTCGTCTGTGTCCCCGGCCTGCGGTTTTCCCTTCTGTTATAAAGGAACATGCCTACAGCCGCGCCGATGATTACCATATAGCCGGCCCAGCTGAATCCATCGGGAATCTGGCCAAACAGCAGGAATCCCAAAACTGCTGAAAAAATAATCTGTGAATAATCGTAAATGGATATTTCCTTAGCCGGGGCATAACAGTAGGCCGCCGTAATGGAAAACTGGCCGCCTGCTGCGGCAAGTCCTGCCATCATGAGGCTTCCAAACTGCATGAGCGTCATTTGGTGATAGTCCAGAATGAGGTATGGGACCGCCAGCAGGCATGTAAATGCCGAAAAGAAAAAGACGATAAAGGGACCTTTCTCTCCTCTTTCTCCCAGCAGCCTTACCAGCGTATAAGCGGCACCTGCTCCCAGACCGCCCAGAAGACCGATAAAAGAAGGAAAAATGCTCATTCCGAAAACCGTAGGCTTAATGACGAGAAGGCTTCCGATAAATGCTGCTATGACTGCCACTGCCTGCCATGGTCTGATATGTTCTTTCAGGATAAAGCAGCTGAAAATAATTGCAAAAAACGGCGACATCTTATTCAGCATCGAGGCATCGGCCAGAAGCAAGTGATCAACTGCATAAAAGTTGCACATAATACCTACAGCGCCGAAAACCGATCTCCAGAACAGAATTTTAAGATTGCCTTTCTTGCCGGAAAACCACGCTCTGTTTTTCATCAGTACTGCCGCTGCGAATATGGCTGCAACAAAATTTCTGAAGAAGCTTTTCTGGATAAACGGCAGATCGCCTGAAGCCCTTACGAACACATTCATAAGGGCAAAGCAAAACGCCGATATGATAATAAAAATAATTCCCTTATATCTATGATTCATGCCTGCCTCCTGATTGCTCTTTCCTTTACGCGGTCAAGCCGCTAAAACTTTTTTGTTATATGTTATAGATTTCTATGCAAAAAGTGATATACTATATAACGTAACGGTTTCGGACGAAGAAATCTTTGCTGCTCTTTGTACGATCACAGGTATGCATGAACATGCACTTTTCGAAACCGTTACGCCAGACTCTTATACCTGCGAGGAAAATTGATATGAAAATGAAACAACTATATACCTTTCGTGTTGTCTGTGAAGAAGAAAGTATCACAAAGGCAGCCGAACGCCTTTCAACCACCCAGCCGGCAATCTCCAGAACGATCAGTGAGCTGGAAGATTCTGTGGGCGTCCGCCTGTTTGACCGTTCTTCCAGAAAAGTTGTCCTGAATGAAACGGGTCAGCTATTTCTTTCCAAGGTCATTCCTCTTCTGGAACTGTACGAAGATCTTGAAAATACATTTCAGGATAATGGGAGCATGTCCGTCCTGAGACTGGCGTTACTCCGGTTATTGTCGATACCATTCTGCCTGGAATACTGAAGCGTTTTTCTGTCAGCAACAGTGAGACAGATATACGGATTGCCGTGGGCAATGAGCGGGAACTGGAAGCACAGCTTTTTAACCGCCAGATCGACCTGGTTCTCATGGAAGGGCTTCTGGAAAACGAAAGCCTTGTTAAGGTTCCCGTTTCTTCAGAACCGATGTCCGTGCTCGCCGCGCCTTCCCATCCTCTGGCTTCCGTTGCATCCATAACCGTGCCGGAAATGATGGAATACCCGCTGTTGCTGCGCGAGCCTGGAAGTCTGATCCGGCAGCTGATCGACAGCGCGTTCCTGTTTTACAGCGTAACGGCCAGTCCCGTTTGGACGAGCACCAGCTCCCATGCCCTGCTCACCGGAGCGGAAAAAGGATTCGGTATTACCATCCTTCCCAAAATTCTGGCAAAGGATTCGATACGGCTGGGGCGCCTCGTTGAACTTCCCGTAGAGGCGTTTAACCTCTCCTGTACCAGCCATGTCATGTTCCTGCAGGACAAATACCAGACATTCGCCTTCCAGTCCCTTGTGAACGTAATCCTGTTTTCAGAATAGCTTCAGAACAGCTTCAACAATCATTCATCCGCATCATAATTCCCGGCAGTTGGCCCTGCCTGACCGGAACGGTACAGGCATTTCCCTCTGCCGGGAATTTATTTACTGCAATATAGGATACCAGGGCCAGAAGACCTTTTTCCCAGTCCATCCTTCTATTTGACTACTACGCTTCTGCCTGCTTTTCTGCTTTCTTCACAGGCGCTGCCTTTTTCTCTTCCATATCTGCCAGAAGCTTATCCACGCTTACCAGTTTTGTGCAAAGAGCCAGCAGTTCTGTCGCCATAATCAGGTCTGATAACGGAGGATAAGACGGAGCGATACGGATGTTGGTATCGTGAGGGTCTTTCCCATATGGATAAGTTGCTCCCGCGCCAGTCATCACTACGCCTGCTTTCTTACAACGCGCAACAATCGCCTTTGCACATCCTTCCATGGAATCAAAGGAGATGAAATAGCCTCCCTTTGGCTTTGTCCAAGATGCGATTCCAAGTCCGCCAAGTTCTCTTTCCAGGATCTCATTTACCGCTTCAAATTTCGGTCTCATGATTTCCGCATGTTTTCTCATATGCTCAACCATGCCATGGATATTTTTAAAGAAACGCACATGACGGAGCTGATTCACCTTGTCATGTCCGATCGTCTGAGTCTTCATCTGTCTTCTTACATCTTCCAGGTTGTTTGGTGAAGCTGCCAATGCAGCGATACCGGAACCAGGGAAGCTGATTTTTGACGTAGATGCGAATTTATATACCAGGTCAGGATTGCCGGCTCTCTTGCATTCCGCAAGGATTTCAATCAGATGATCCTGATCGTGGTCATACAGATGGTGAACCGTATAGGCATTATCCCAGTAGATCCTGAAATCAGGAGCAGCCGGCTTCAGCCGTGCAAAACGTCTTACGGTTTCATCGGAGTAGGAAATCCCCTGTGGATTGGAGTACTTCGGAACACACCAGATTCCCTTAATGGTAGCATCCTTGGAAACGAGGTTCTCCACAATATCCATATCAGGACCTGCAGGAGTCATCGGAACATTTACCATCTCGATTCCAAAATATTCCATAATTGTAAAGTGTCTGTCATATCCCGGAACAGGACAGAGGAATTTTACCTTGTCCAGCTTGCCCCATGGTGTATTGCCCATAACGCCGTTTGTAATAGAGCGGGCAACTGAGTCATACATTACATTCAGACTGGAATTTCCGTAAATAATAACATTGTCAGGGTTGACTTCCATCATGTCGGCAATCAGTTCCTTCGCCTCTTTAATGCCGTCAACAACGCCGTAGTTACGGCAGTCCGTTCCGTCTTCACATGTCAGGTCATCGCTGCTGCTGAGGACGTCCATCATTCCCATGGATAAATCAAGCTGATCCAGGCTTGGTTTTCCTCTGGACATATCAAGCTTTAAGTCCTTACCCTGCATCTCTCTGTACTGAGCAGCCAGCTGTTTCCTCAGTTCCTTCAACTCTTCTTTAGTCATTTCAGCATATGGTTTCATTTTCATTCTCCTCATCCTGCACACCCTTGTTATCCATCGGAATACCTATCCCCTTTTTGATAATGGTTACATTATCTACCAATTTTCTCAATTACGCAAGACCTTTTCATAATTTTTTTTAAACCTGGCATAAAACTGCATAAATTATCATTCCCATTTTCAATTACACGATTCCCCTTCCCCGATCTCTATGATATAATGTCCGCAAAGCGGACATTATATCTGCGCATAAGCGGTTTCTGCGCCTGCCGCAGAAATCCGTGCGCCTAAAATCCGCCGGAGGCTAGCATAGCTGCGTAGCAACTATGCTATAATGTCCGCAAAGCGGACATTATATCTGCGCATAAGCGGTTTCTTCGCCCGTATTTTTGGAGCGGGGAAGGAGCGCAAAAAAACAAAAAGGAGAATTCATTCTATGAAAAAATTTCGCCGTACTGCCTTTGCAGCCCTGTGCTGTACTGCACTTCTCAGTATTGGAGGTGCTCTGGTATCCTCTGCTCAAACAGATTTCAGACAGCCGGTTCGTATTTTCGGTCCGGTCAGCAGAGAGGGAAGCCGCTTTATTATTGACAACCAAAGCAGCAGCTCATCTCTGGGAGACATCGTTATTCATGTATCCGATGAAACCAGAATTCTGGACTCCGTAACAGGATTTCCTATGGCTCTGGATGATATACAGGACGGAGAAAACGCATATGCCTATATCAGCCCTGCTATGGCGCTGAGTCTTCCGCCACAGTCCTCTGCCGATATGATTCTCGCCAACATACCTGCAGATTTCAAGGTTCCTGATTACCTCATGGTGGAGTCTCTTATTTCTACGTCCGAAGGGTATACCTTACAAGCGGCCGACGGCACTGTCTTCCATATTCCGTCAGACTGTACGATCATACCTTACCTTACAAGGCAGATGGTCACTCTGGAAAGCCTTACAAAAGGCCGTACGTGCCTGGTCTGGTCCGATTCCTCCAACAACGCCAATAAAATCGTACTCTTTAATCAGCCGGTTGCCGGCACCGGGAATTACGGATGGCAGAAAGAAAACAACTCCTGGTATTACTATAACAGTGACGGAACGACTGCAAAGGGCTGGCTTTCTGACGAGGGATCGTGGTATTACCTGAATCCGGAGACAGGCATTATGGAGACAGGTTTTCTGACCATTGACGGAAATACCTATTATTTAAATGATGACGGAAGAATGATGACTTCTCCCAGAACCTTTACACCTGATGAAAACGGTGTTCTGCACTGATGACGTGCTGCCTTTTTATGTAAATAACCATTAGGAGAGCTTCCCTGAGTCTGTTAAATAAAAAAGTCCCATATCCGACGCGGCCAAAGCCGTGCAACAGATATGGGACTTTTTTCATTCATCCGGCAGTTTTTATTTTTCCATAGCCGCTTGCGGTTATGGCAGCCTCCGGCGGAATTTAGCGTGCGGATTTCTACGCCAGGCGCAGAAACCGTACATGCGCATGTATAATGTCCATCTAACAGACATTATACCATTATTTTCATAAAATTCTTTTTGCCGCGCTTAACGATTATTCCGTCTGCGCCGATCTGATCCTTTGTAAACTCCGCCTTGATATCTTTGATCTGGATTCCTTCTACGGATACGCCGCCCTGTTCCACGTTACGTCTAGCTTCGGAACGGGATGGAGCAAGACCGCACTTCTGAAGCATTGCAAGAATTCCGATCTTGCCGTCTTCAAAATCATCGTCTGTCAGCTCAAAGGAAGGCATATTGGCAGAATCTCCTCCGCCTCCAAACAGGGCTTTGGAAGCTTCCTGGGCCTTGTTCGCCTCTTCCTCACCATGGACCAGGCTGGTCAGCTCAAATGCCAGAATTTCTTTTGCCTTATTTAACTGGCTGCCTTCCCATTGATCCATCTCATCGATCTGTTCAATCGGGAGGAATGTGAGCATACGCAGGCATTTCAATACGTCTGCATCTGCAACATTTCTCCAGTACTGATAGAACTCGAAAGGACTCGTCTTTTCTGGATCCAGCCATACTGCTCCCGACTGTGTCTTTCCCATTTTCTTTCCTTCGGAATTCAAGAGAAGGGTAATGGTCATAGCGTGGGCGTCCTTGCCCAGTTTTCTTCTGATCAGCTCTGTACCGCCCAGCATATTACTCCACTGGTCGTCACCACCGAACTGCATGTTGCAGCCATATTTCTGGAACAGCTCGTAGAAGTCATAGCTCTGCATAATCATGTAGTTGAATTCCAGGAAACTTAAACCTTTTTCCATTCTCTGCTTATAGCACTCTGCCGTGAGCATACGGTTTACGCTGAAGCAGGCGCCTACCTCCCGGAGGAGTTCAATATAGTTCAGTTTCAGGAGCCAGTCCGCATTATTCACCATCATGGCCTTGCCTTCTGAAAAATCGATAAAACGGCTCATCTGCTTTTTGAAGCAGTCACAGTTATGCTGGATTGTTTCCACTGTCATCATCTGGCGCATGTCACTTCTTCCCGACGGGTCGCCTACCATAGCGGTTCCTCCGCCGATCAGGGCGATCGGTCTATTTCCTGCCATCTGAAGTCTCTTCATCAGGCAGAGCGCCATAAAATGGCCTACGTGAAGACTGTCTGCCGTTGGATCAAATCCAATATAAAACGTTGCCTTTCCGTTGTTCACCATGTTCTTAATTTCTTCTTCATTTGTTACCTGCGCAATCAGTCCGCGGGCAACTAATTCGTCATAAACTGTCATTTTCAGCTCTCCTTATCTTTCAAAATAGAAAGGCAGCCACATCCCAAAAGGACGAGGCTGCCGCTCGTGTTACCACCTTTATTCACAGACAGCTCGCGCCGTCTGCCTCTGTGAGTACATGCATACACGTTGTATCAGGCTCATGGAATAACCTCACCGCATACAATCGTATGTTCCGCACTAAGCCTGGCAAGACCCAGCAAAGTGCTCATCCTATACTCCGGCGTTATTAACGCGCGCCACTGCGTCACCTCCTACAGGACAAGTTCATATCGTTCAGGGTGAAGCTCCGGGATGTATTCATATCAGACTTTCCACGCGCCTCTCATCAGCCGGCTGCTTTCTGTGTGCTTTTGTCGGATACTACTTCTTCCTTTCATCGCTTTTCTTTTTAATTGTTCCGGACGCGCATTCCCGCTGTCCGTAACAGTCACTTGAAATTAAGCATATTATAGGCAACGGCCGGCTTTTTGTCAACCCCTTAAATTTTCCGAATTTCTTCCATATAGAATGATTCCATATGGAAAATTTTTGTTCTATGTAGTATAGTAAATATTCAGAAACGATGGCATGCACGATCCGCGTTCAAGTCATCGCCTTCCATCAAAATGAAAAGAGGCATATTATGAAAGGACTCGGTACGATTGTAAATGTCCTTGCCGTTATCGTCGGAAGCGGCATAGGAATTATTATAAAAAATGGAATGAAACAACGTTTTCAGGATATCCTTATGCAGGCCTGCGGAATCGCCACTATTTTTATCGGCGCCGGCGGAGCGCTCTGCGGGCTTCTCTCCGTAACCCCTTCCGGGCAGCTGGAAACGCACAATACCATGCTCCTTATTTTCTCCATGGTGCTGGGTGGTCTGATCGGAGAATTCTTCAATATTGAGCAGAAGATGGAGCAGATGGGTATTACTCTGAAAGGACTAATCGGCTCCGGAAACAGCTCAGACAGCCGTTTTGTAGATGGATTTGTAACTTCCTCACTCGTCATATGCGTAGGCGCTATGGCTATCGTCGGTTCCATTCAGGACGGCCTTACGGGGGATTATACCATGCTTTTTTCCAAGGCGATTCTGGATTTCATTATCGTCATGGTATTTGCCTCCACCTTTGGGATCGGCGTTGCATTTTCTGCGCTACCTCTCGGTATCTATCAGGGACTGATTACACTCTTTGCTTCTCTGATCGCGTCATTTTTTGACGATGCCTTGATTAAAAATCTCTCCTGTATCGGTTCCGTACTTATCTTCTGCGTTGGCATTAATATTGCATTTGACAATAAAATAAAGGTCGGAAATCTGCTTCCGGCCATTATCATCCCTGTCATTTATTCATTTTTTTAATCAGCACATGTGCTGATTTCCGGATAAGAGACAGGCTCACAATATTAAAGCATACTTTGTCAAGCCCACGACAAAAAGTTTTAAAGAGGGTGTTACAAAATTATCTGTTTTATCAATTTTGTAACACCCTTGCTGTGTATATGGAAAAAACAGGATTAATCAAATTTTGTTGGCACGATGATTATCATGCCCCTCTGCCAGACAGCGTTCCGACGCAGCGGCCGAATCACCGCTTCTGGTACCGGGGGCATTCTCTTATATCTCTTTTATTTTTTTAAACTCTTTTACCCTTTTGACCTTTTTAATTCTCCTCTTCCATAAAATCAGGAACGCCGTCTCCATCCATATCCATTTCCGTCGGTACAGGACCGCGGCCTGCGCCTCCGTAAAATTCTTTTCCGATGACATTTCGGTCTCGTCTGCTTTCTTCCACCAGATTAGACAGCAGCGTCCTGATCTCTTTCGGACGGGCAATATTTCTCAGCACAATTTCCGGCGTGGCATCCACCTTTGCTTTTACGATCAGGCTCCCTGTTCCAAATATCTTCCCGCCAAGGGTCTGCACCATGGTTATATCCACAATTCTGTACAGCAGCGTTTCTTCCAGAGTGGTTTTTAAAAGACCTTCCTGAACCATCAGCCTGTCATTTTCGATATAATATTTTGTGAACGTCCACGGAAACCACATGAAATGCTTCCTGTCCTTCCAGACAATACCTGTATTTTCCTGATCCGCCATAGTGAATACCTCCCTTTATTTTGTTCGTTTTTAATCTCTCCTGTTAAACGGATGAATGGCGGGTCAAAATGATAACAGTACACATAATCATTGCGAACCCTGCCAGGTCCATCCATGTGAATGAGGTGTGAAGCCAGAATGCAGAAAGGATTACTGCTACCACCGGCTCAATGCTGGCCAGCAAGCTCCCTTCCAAAGGACCAATAATGGATACCCCCCAAAGATACAGTCCAAATCCGATCGTCGTGCCGACGATCACAACGCCGATCATTGCCATTACCGTGCCTGCGTCCCATATGACCGAATATCTCCAGGGTCTGATGAGAATGCAGAATACTGCTCCGGCCAGAAACATTCCGAATCCGGCAATCTGAAACAGACCGTATTTTCGGATGAGATTTCCCGGCAGCATATTGTAAAGAACCGCACCGACTGCAGCTGCCAGTCCGTAAAACAGGGCGGCCGGCGTCATGTGAAGGGTGGTCAGATCTCCATGCGTGCCAAGTACAACCGTCCCCGCAATGGAAAGCAGAATCGCAAAGATCTCAATTCCTACCGGTCCGCGCATCTCTTCCAGGCATACCAGAATCAGAATCAGTACCGGGAACAGGTATTGAAGCACGGTTGCCGTCCCTGCATTGGAATGCTCAATCGCAGCAAAGTAAGTATACTGACACGCCCATATGCCTGCAAAGGCAAAGATCATCAAATGGATCGTGTCCTTCTTATTCTTAAATATCCTGACATTAGCCTTTCCATCCCGTACAAATCCGATTCCCGCCAATATAACGCCTGCAATGATAAGCCGCAGAGCCACGAGCCACTCCGCTGTCGCCCCTTTCTGTTCAAACAGAAACTGTCCGCAGCAGCCGGAAAGCCCCCAACATGCCCCGCCGGCCAGGGTCATCATATAGCCGAAATTTTTTCTTTTGTTTCTCCTGTGCATCATGATTCAAGCCATCCTTTTTCTCTTTATGTCCATATGTTTATATCACAGAATGGACAGAGTGGCAAGATGATTTATGATCGGCCGCTTTCGACAACCCTTACAGCTCTTTCCTTCATATCCATTGTCGCCGCCTCAATATCCTCCTGACCGAAAATTGCAGACACAAGCGCGACTCCATCCACTCCCGTACCTTCAAACATGGAGATATTTTCCTTCGTAATACCGCCGATTGCAACGACTGGTATCGATACGGCGCTGCAGATATCGCGGAGCGTATCCATCGTAATCGCAAGGGCATCCGGTTTTGTGGACGTCGGGAAAACAGTTCCCACCCCCAGATAATCCGCGCCTCTTTTTTCTGCCAGCTTTGCCTGTTCCACCGTTTTGGCAGTAACACCCAGGATCTTATCATCTCCCAGCAATGCCCTGACATTTCCGGCTTCCATATCACTCTGCCCTACGTGTACGCCATCAGCGCCGCTTTTTATAGACACGTCTACGTTGTCATTAATAATCAGCGGAACACCGTATTTCTCTGTAATCTTTTTTACCTTCACGGCTTCGTCCAGGAATTCCTCTTCCGTCAAATTCTTTTCTCTCAGCTGCAGGAACGTCGCTCCTGCCTGAAGAGTTTCTTCGATCTGCTGTCCCAGTGTCTTCTTTCCCGTCCACGCTCTGTCCGTTACGGCATATAATAACAATTTTTCTTTAGCAAACTTCAATGTTCATTCCTTCTTTCAGTTCTTTATCGTCCAGCAGGCTGACCGAATCGATCAGATACGTCCGGAAACTGGCTGTTCCTGCTCCCATTTTTCTGACCTTCTGCTCTGCTTTTTCACCGCAGTACCCTTCCGCTGCCGCAGCAAGAACCACAGCAAACAAATCCTTTTTATATGGCGAGGCCGCCAGAAATACAGCCGCCAGTCCATCCAGCATACAGCCGGCTCCCGTAATCCTGGCCATCATCGGCGTTCCGTTCCGCACGAGAAACGTCTTTTCTCCGTCGGAAATGATATCGATACTGCCGGTCATCAGGACCATTATACCATACTTTTTCGCAAATTCTTTTGCAAATGTAATATTTTCCTCCAGATTTTCTTCCGTTACGCGGTCCTTTCCTGACACGTCGACCCCCTGAGTACTCCCTAGGTTCCCCATACCCGCCAGCGCTTTGATTTCAGACACATTTCCCCTTACAAGGCTGACCGGAACCTCCTCAAAGACCCGACGGCATGCTGCCGTGCGGAATCCGGATGCTCCGGCGCCTACCGGGTCAAAGACGATTGGATGTCCCTGAGCCGCTGCCATATTTCCTGCGTCGATCATGGCCGGAATCGTTTCTTCCTTAAGGGTTCCCATATTGAGGACAAGGCCGCTGCATATTGAAGTCACATCTGCCGCCTCTTTTGCACCATCTGCCATAACGGGAGAGCCGCCCGCAGCCAGGATCATATTCGCCACGTCGTTTGCCGTAACATAATTCGTAATGCAGTGGATTAAAGGCCGTTTTCTCCGTATTTCATCAATGATCTCATACTCTGTTTTCATCTCTCGTCTCCTCATCTTCAATCTTTTAATTCAGCAAAAACTTCCTTTGAAATCCTAAATGCCAGCCTGAAAGGGCCTTTGCTCCGCAGCCTTCAGCCGCTTCACAAAAGCCCTCTGTTAAAATACGCTACTGATTTTTTGCAAGCAGATGATTCAGATAGGAAAATGTACCGGAACGCAGCAGAATTCCTACCAAAACGGCCGCCATCACCGTGCCGCATATGGTGCTCATCAGAAACGGAAGAATATAAAAGAAGACAGCCACCTCTTTTCCCATCAGCCATGCTGCCACAGGATAGCAGAGTACTCCGCCGATCAGTCCCGTACCAACTACCTCCCCAGCATAAGCAGCAGACAGTTTTCCAGTCTTCTTATACAGATAGCCACACAGGAATGCTCCCACCATACTGCCCGGAAACGCGAGAAGGCTGCCGGTGCCCATGAGATTCCGGATCAGCGAGGTACAGAAGGCCATTCCGACACCGCAGGCGGGGCCAAGGAAGACACCTGCAATCACATTGATCAGATGCTGTGCAGGAAAACACCGTGATGCGCCAATTGGAATTGAAAATCCTGACAGGGCAACCGTTACCGCTGTCAGCATGCCGCTTACCACCACTTTTTTTACATTCGTCTCCATAACTTTCCCTCCTGTGCAGAAGCATACCACATCATGCGGTACGCTGCCTCTAGCGTCATTATTTTTTATTCCGCTCATACTTCGCTCCATAAAAACGGACGGGAAACGCCTTGACCTTGCGGTCAAGCCGTAGCAAATAGTTCCGCGCTTTCTCGGCGCGTCACTATTTTTTATTCGTCATAAATGTTTACGATTTCTCCGTCTAAAATTCTGTTCATATTTTTCACCGCGCAGAAATTACCGCACATGGAGCATGTATCTTCTTTTTCAGGCTTCGCCATTGCACGGTATCTCCTGGCCTTGTCCGGATCAATTGCCAGATTGAACATTTCCTCCCAGTCCAGGCGTTTTCTTGCTTCGCTCATCTTATGATCCCATTCTTTTGCACCTTTGATTCCCTTCGCAATGTCTGCTGCATGGGCGGCAATCTTGGAAGCGATAATGCCTTCCTTCACGTCATCCACGTCCGGAAGCTTCAAATGCTCGGCAGGTGTCACGTAACAGAGGAAAGACGCTCCCGAAGCCGCGGCGATGGCTCCTCCGATGGCTGCCGTAATATGGTCATATCCCGGAGCCACATCCGTAACAAGCGGCCCCAGTACGTAAAACGGCGCACCTTTGCAGATGGTTTCCTGGACTTTCATGTTCGCCGCGATCTGATCCAGAGGCATATGTCCCGGCCCCTCAATCATTACCTGGACGTTCTTTTCCCACGCCCTTCTCGTAAGTTCACCAAGCGTAATCAGTTCCTCGATCTGGGAAATATCCGTCGCATCCGCAATACATCCCGGCCTGCACGCATCCCCAAGGCTCAGCGTTACGTCGTATTCCTGACAGATGTCCAGAATTCTGTCATAATGTTCATAAAACGGATTTTCCTGTCCCGTCATTTCCATCCATGCAAAAATAATGGAACCGCCCCGTGAAACGATATTGGTCAGACGTTTCGCCGCCTTGAACCGGTCCGCCGTATTCCTGTTGATTCCCACATGGATCGTCATAAAATCTACGCCGTCTTCCGCATGCATCTCCACAATTTTGATCCATTCTTCCGACGTTATTTCTTTCAGCGGCTTGTGATAATACACAACCGCATCGTAGATCGGCACGGTTCCTATAATGGCAGGACATTCGGCCGTCAGTTTCCTCCTGAACTTCTGCGTATCGCCGAAAGAGCTCAGGTCCATAATGGACTCGGCCCCCATAGCCACTGCATCGTTCACCTTCTGAAGCTCCATATCCAGATCTTTGCAGTCTCTGGACGTTCCCAGATTTACATTGATTTTCGTCTTCAGCATGGAGCCGATTCCATTTGGTTCCACGCATCTATGTACCTTATTGGCAGGAATGGCAATTCTTCCTTCAGCCACCAGCTTCATGAGCTCTTCTGGGTTAAACTGCTCCTTCCCGGCAACCACTTCCATTTCCCTTGTCAGGATGCCTTTTCTTGCCGCATCCATCTGTGTCGTATAATTCATTTTTCCTCCTTTTTCTGGAGGGATCACGGATCTGTTCCTTCATGGAAAGGGCCCTTTTCCATAAACAGAACATCCTGCAGAGCAGGCTTCTGCACGGAACATTTTCGTATGATAAGACAGCGCTTTCTTATGATACAAAATAAGCCTGTACCAACAGGTACAGGCTCGTATTCGACTGATGTCTCTTATGATCCCTACGTTGGCATTACCCAAATCAGGTTATTCAGGTCGAAGTTCGATTACTTCCTCTCAGCCCGCCATACGAGCTCCCTATTGCGTTTTAAGTTTATCACCGGAATTTCCTGATGTCAAGTGCAGCCGGCCGGATTTTATCCGAAATAAATTTCTTTCTGATCTCCAGCTGCTTATGACAGATTCAGAAATCTGCAGGCCAGCTGAAAATATATGACCAGGCTGAACGCATCGACAATCGTCGTAATCAGGGGCGCCGCCATAATCGCCGGATCCATTTTCAGCATCTTGGCACCGATTGGGAGGATACAGCCGATCGTCTTTGCCAGTACAACGGTGGCAAACAGGCTCAGTACAACCGTAAGACAGACCATTTCATTCCCAGGATACATAATAATCAGACGAATATAATTAACAAGCCCCAGAATTACGCCTACGACGGCTCCGACCCGGAGTTCCTTCCAGAATACGGCAAATACATCTTTCGGTTCAATCTCACCTACCGCCATGCCTCGGATAATCAGCGTGCTGCTCTGGCTGCCTGCATTTCCTCCCGTGTCCGTCAGCATGGGAATAAAGGTCACGAGCAGGGGCAGAACGGAGAACGCATTCTCGTATTTTCCAAGTATTCCTCCCGTCAGCATGCTGCTTACCATCAGGATCAGCAGCCACAGGATACGGTTCTTCGCAAGCTCAGCTACGCCCGTTTTCAGATACGGCTTCTCGCTTGGAAGGATGGCCGCCATCTTCTCAAAATCCTCTGTAGCTTCCTGTTCTATAACGTCCACAATATCATCTACGGTTACGATGCCCACCAGGCGGTTTTCATGGTCGACTATAGGCAGGCTCAGAAGATCGTACTTATTGAAATCATCGGCAACTTCCTCCTGGTCGTCCGTCGTAGTCGCTTTGATTACATGTGTATCCATGATGTCGCCAATTACGGTATCATACGGATTCATAAGCAGATCTTTTACGGTCACAACGCCTTCCAGAAAGCGCTTCTCATCCATGACATAACACGTATAAATTGTTTCCTTATCCACACCGTGCTTCCGAATATAGGCAAACGCCTCTTCCACCGTCATGTTTTTGCGCAATCCCACGTATTCCGCCGTCATAATGCTGCCCGCGCTGTTCTCAGGATACTTTAAAAATTCATTGATGAGGTGGCGGGTGTCCGGCCCCGCATTTTTTAAAACTCTCTTAACCACTACAGCCGGAAGTTCTTCCAGCATATCCACGGCGTCGTCCACATAGAGGTCGTCAATGATATACTTTAGTTCAAAATCCGTAATGCTGTTAATGATGTGCCGCTGGGTCTCCACGGACAGGCAGGCAAATACTTCCGTGCTCAGTTCTTTGGGCAGCATGCGGAATACCGCCACCTTTTTTTCCGAATCCAGTTCCTCCAGAAATGTGGCGATATCCATCTCATTCATCTCAGCCAGTATTTCTTTCAGCCTGCGGAACTGTTTTTCTTCTGCCAGCTTCAGCAGCTCTTCCATGTTGAATTCCTGCATGTTCAGGTTCCTCCTTTTCCCTCGAAATTTCTTCTACCGGAAAAGCCGTTACACAGAATATGATATGGAAAATCTCTGAAATTACTCTCTTTCTTTTCCATATGTTTCAAGAACGCCGGAGGCTTTATCCTTTGACGCAGAACACTCATATACATCAACATGGGTATCCTGCGTTAAAAAATAAAAATCGCTTCAGTTTTTCTGCTCTGCTTATGCAAAACAGGAAAAGCCACTCCCTGCTTCCGCAGAAAATGGCTCTCATAAGCATAGATTCTCTGATTTTACTCACTCAAGCGACAACCGTGCGCTCTGCACACAGATCACCGCCTGTAACGATAACCTGCCCGCTCCATGCACAGATCACCGCTTTCAAGAACGGCAATGAAGACGACCGTGATGTCTCCACTGCCACACGCTCATGACAGCTGTCTGCTTCCAACGTATAACTTCGGCTTTCCACGTTCGTCGTCTCCTTTCTTTGCACAGTTTTTATAACTGCTGCGTATTCAGCATAGCAGGTCTCTTTGTAAAAATCAACACCTATTTGCCGGTTTTTTTAAACTGCTCCATAACAGCTTTTAATGGCCTCCACGCGATATTCGTCTGCTGCTCGGCTGCCTTCAGCATGTCTTCCTCCGTCTCCGCCTGATCCAGTGCGCTGCCCGTGCCCATCATAATAAAGAACACATCGTCACCCTCTCTTATAATCCGGGAGGATTTTGCAACCGGCATATTCATCGGATACATCAGCGTATTTTCCAGAAGATTTTTCCTGTATTCTTCCAGAATCGCTTCCACATCCTTTCCCCTGCCTTCCTTCGCCCTCACAGCGATAAAGGAATCGATCTGCGCGCTGATCATGGGGACCTCTCCAATGAAGCCGTCATACATGTCTTCCGTAATCCCATACATGGATTCCAGCATGGCTGAATCGAGAGCCATACTGGGAATATACTCGTCCCCATAAGCTTTTTTTACAGCCTGATAGACGTACTCCAGAGTTCCCTCCTGTGCGGACTCTGTCTCGCTGCCTGTGCCCTGGCTTTCATCTGCGCCTGACTGCGTTTCCTCCGTGCTGTCCTCTTTTGTGCCCTCATCTGCACTTTCATCCGGCAGGCCTGTACTGCTCTCCTCCCGGCTTTCTGTCTCAGCACTGCTCTCTACCTTTGTTTCCTCTGCCGCTCCTTTTGCACAGGCTGCTGTATTCATAAGCAAAGCCGCTGCACAAACGGCATACACAGCTTTTTTAACATTCCTTTTCTTCATCTTTTTTCTCCTGTTCTGCGATTTATACAAAAAGCAGAAAAAACTTGACTTGTCTGCTTATTGTTTTTATATTATAATGGACAAATCACAAATCAGTCAATTTACGAATTGATTACATTTTACATAAGAAATAATGCGAGTGCTGCACGATGGAATGATCCGCAGCCCCTTTATTCCTAACAGGAGGTACACCAAATGGGATTTGAATTTATACAGAAACTGCCGACGCCCGCTGAGATCAAGGAGCAGTTCCCTCTTCCGGCAGAATTCGCAGTTGTAAAAGCGCAGAAGGATGAGGAAGTGAAAAAAATCATTACTGGGGAAAGCGATAAATTCCTCGTTATTATCGGTCCCTGTTCCGCTGACCACGAGGATGCGGTTCTGGACTATACCAGCCGCCTCGCAAAGGTTCAGGAAAAGGTTGCGGATAAACTCGTTTTAATTCCGCGTGTTTATACGAATAAACCTCGTACGACAGGCATGGGCTATAAAGGCATGCTCCACCAGCCCGATCCCGAGAAAGAGCCCAGCATGTCAGAAGGCCTTCATGCAATCCGCCATCTTCACATGAGGGTTCTGGAAGAGACCGGCTTCAGCACCGCGGATGAGATGCTCTATCCCGAAAATGTAAGCTATTTAAATGACATCATGTCTTACATTGCCGTAGGCGCCCGTTCCGTTGAAAACCAGCAGCACCGCCTCGTTTGCAGCGGCTGCGATGTTCCCGTAGGAATGAAGAATCCGACCAGCGGTGATCTGTCCGTCATGATGAACTCCGTCGTGGCTGCTCAGACAGGCCATGAATTCATCATGCGGGAATGGGAAGTAAAGACACACGGCAATCCCCTGACCCATACGATTTTAAGAGGTGCCGTCAATAAACACGGCCAGTGTATTCCAAATTATCATTTTGAGGATCTTGTTATGCTCAACAACCTCTACGAAGAGCGCGGTCTTATGAATCCGGCCTGCATCGTAGATGCCAACCATTCCAATTCCAACAAGCTGTATATGGAGCAGATCCGTATAGTAAAGGAAGTTCTTCACAGCCGCAGGCATGACAGCTCCATTCACAGCCTGGTCAAAGGCGTAATGATTGAAAGCTATCTGGAACCAGGCAGCCAGAGCATTTCCGAACACTGCTATGGAAAATCGATTACCGATCCCTGCCTTGGGTGGGATGATTCTGAAAGGCTTCTTTACGAAATCGCTGAAGGAATCGATTAAATCGGTAATTATATTTCTGATTTCATCTGTAAAAACCAAATTCAATAGATTCAACCAAAAATCCTGCAGGAAAGCTGATTGCTTCTCTACAGGATTTATATGTAATAGGAATAATTATTATATGGCAGACGACTGGCTTCGCCAGGTTATCTTTTCCGTCTAAACTATTGCCTGCGCCGGATCAGCTCTTCCATAATCTCCCTGTGTTTCTTCGTACTGATAGGATACATCAGATAGAACATGGCATTAATCAAGCTGAGGATTGCCGGAATCAACGTTATAAACCAGTTAACTGCATCCAAAATCTGCGCCGGCTGTTCCCCGCCCGCTACGTAATTCATGGCAGCCAGCACAGCTGCTCCGACAGCCGGCATTACCGCTCCTCCGGCCTTATTGGCTACAGACACAAAGGATGATAAAAAGCCATCACATCTCACGCCTGAAATAAATTCTCCAAAGTCTACCGCATCGCCGATCGCCCCAAAATGAATCCCCATATAGGCATAAAAACTCATGCTGCTTACAAAGGTTAAAATCCAGAACATTACAGATGGCGCCGTAGTAAAATACATCCAAAAATACGCACCGGCAGTTATCAGATTCAAGGCGGCGCACACTCTGCCCTTGTGGCACATCCGTTTAAATAAGAAATTGCCGAACCACCCTGTACCGACAATCGTAGCTACCAGTCCTATCACTCCATATGTCGTTGCATACCCTGCATTTCCCGCATTATACTGCCAGTAATAGGCTAACATCGTTGCTCTTCCATAAATCACGCAGCCCAGGATAAATTGCCCCAGGATCAGGATAATTACAGCTCTGTTTTTAACCAGCGATTTCATCTGCAGATTCAGAGGAATCTGGTTTTGGGTGGGAGGCGGCGTCAGCACCTCTTTCGTTTTACAGCAACTCACAATCATAGTAGGAAGTCCCAGAATACAGGTAATGAGCACCGCCCAGAAATACCCTCTGGCGCTGTTTGCGGAACCATCAGAGGAAAATGCAACCATCAGAGGTACGGCAATAATAACCGTCACCATGGAACTCACATTGGCAAACATCATCCTAAGACCGGAAACCTTTGCTCTGTCCTCTGAATCCGGTGTAATGCAGCCGTTCAATGCGCCATAAGGCATATTACTGCAAGTGGAGGCTACTGTAAGGAGTAAATATACAATCCACATCCACAGAAGCCTGCTTGTCATTTCCCATTGGGGACTGGCTGCAAAGATCAGCACGATAAAACATGCCATGGCAATAGAGCCAAGCATAAACCATGGACGATATCTTCCCCACCGGCTTTTGGTGCGATCCGCCAGCGAACCGATAATCGGATCATTAAATGCGTCAAAAATCCTCACCACCAGCATCATCACGGATACCGTAGCTGCCGGAATTCCAATTGTATCCGTATAATAAATCATCAGATATGTACTGAGCCAGTAGTACATAAAATTGTAACCAAAATCCCCCAAAGCGTAATACATTCGTTTCATAGGCGTCAGGCGGAAAGTAGTTAAATCCTCATCAGACCGATACCTTTTATTCATCCTCTCCATCACTCCCCCTCCTACCGGACGGCCGCAGTACATACAAGTCTGATGGCCTCATTCCAATTTCCAGCTTTTTCCTCTCGTTCCTCTTCCGTCATCTGCGGACTGTATATCATTCTGCCTTCTTCCGAAAACAGTTCAGATTGTTTAAAGATTCCAGCCCCGATTCCGGCCAGACAGGCAGCCCCCATTGCGGACAATTCCTCGATTTTGGCTACGGCCACATTTAATTTAGAGAGATCGCTCTGAAGCTGCATTAGATAGGAATTTCTCGTAGGTCCGCCGTCAACACGCAGTTCTTTTATATTGATACCGCTGTCCTTCTCCATTGCCCCCAGTACTGCCTGGATCTGCAAGGCAATACTTTCCAGGGCCGCCTTTACAATTTCATTTTTTCCTGTTGTACGACTCATTCCATATATCATAGCTTTCGCCGTATCACTCCAATATGGTGCGGACAATCCGGAAAAGGCAGGAATCAGCACTGTTTTATCCATAGGATTGGCAGCTCTGGCAAGAGCTTCGCTTTCATCCGGAGAACTGACCAGGTGAAGTTCATCTTTTAGCCATGTGATCACTGCGCCTGTATAGTTGATATTCCCTTCCAGCACATAATTCACCTGCCCGTCTATCCCCCATGCAAGAGAAGTCACCAGGCCGTGGCTGCTGGATACGCACTCTGTTCCTGTATTCATCATGATGGAGGAACCGGTTCCATAAGTTGTCTTAATCATCCCCTTGCTGTGGCAGCCCTGGCCGAATAAAGCTCCGTGAGAATCTCCGACCGCGCTATGGATCGGAATCTCATGTTCAAAGTATCCATCCAGATCAGTCATCCCGAACAGGCTGTTGCTGTCGCAAACCTGAGCCAGTGACATTTCAGAAATCCCGAAAAGCCTGCACAATTCCCCATCCCAGGACAGGGTATGGATATTGAACAACTGGGTTCTTGAGGCATTGGAATAATCGGTCTTAAATGACTTTCCTCCTGTCATCCTGTATATCAGCCAGCTGTCTATCGTACCCAGACACAGATTTTCCGGCGCCATTTGTTTTGCGCTTTCTGTGTTTGACAGCAGCCAGGCCATCTTAGCCGCCGGAAAAAAGGGCGACAGCATAAGTCCTGTTTTATTTTTTATCTGCTCTCCATAGGGAGCCAGGTTCTGAGCAATCTCCCTGGCTCTGGAGCACTGCCATACAATCGCTTCATTTAACGGTTTTCCATCTCTGTCCCAGATTGCTGTTGTCTCTCTCTGGTTACTGATCCCAATCGCTGCAATCTCGTTCTTTGCAATCCCCGTTTGTTCAATCACATTCCGTATCACACTGCATGTGTTCCTATATATTTCTTCCAGATCATGGGAAATCCAACCCTGTTTATTCACAATCTGCCTGTGGCTTTGATCCGCACGGCCCCATAATCTTCCTTTCTCATCCACAAGGATTGCCTTCGTCCCCTGTGTGCTCTGGTCTAACCCCAATATGTACCCCATCTTTTATCCCTCTATCAGTGCTTTTTTAACAGTTTCAGCAATTCCGGCTCCATCCATTCCGTAGTAGGCAAATACTTCTGTGTTGGAACCTGGTATCAGATGGCCGTCAGGCAGGGCTATTTTCTTTACTTTTACCGGGTGTCTCTCCGCCGTCACTGCCGCCACCATACTGCCAAGACCACCATAAACCGAATGTTCTTCTACCGTTACCAGGCACTTCACCTTGCCGGCGTATTTCAGAACCGTTTCCTCATCCAAAGGTTTTAAACAGTACATATCCATGACTCCTGCCCGGATACCAATCTTCTCTAGTATTTTTGCAGCTTCCATGGCATATGGAACCATTTCGCCGCAGGCGATAATCATGGCATCTGCGCCTTCAGACAATACATGGGCCTTATTCAGTTCAAATTTCATCTGATCATCATAGATATCTTCCGTGGCCGAACGGCTGACTCTAACATAGGCAGGCCTTTCATCCTGAAGCAGCGCCTCAATCAGTTTTCCTGTCTGAAACCGATCGCTGGGCAGATAAACCCGCATTTCCGGAAGCGCACACATTGCGGCAATATCCTGGCAGGAATGGTGGCTCATTCCCAGAGCGCCGTAACTGATTCCCCCGCTGATCCCAACCAGGGTAACATTGGTATTGGAATATGCCACGTCGATTTTTGCCTGCTCATAGCTTCTGGTCGATAAAAAACACGCCGGAGAAACAGCGAAGGCTTTTTTTCCGCAGGCCGCCAGTCCGGCGGATACGGATACCAGATCCTGTTCCGCTATCCCCACCTCCACGAACTGTTCCGCATAAGCCTTTGCAAAAGGCGTCATGGACGCTGAACCTCTGGAATCCGAACAAAGTACAACAATATCCCGGTCTCTCTTCGCTGCTTCCAATAATGTGTCACAGATAGCCTGTCTGTTCGTTATTTTATTCATTGCAGTACCTCCTTTAGTTCTTTTACCGCCTGTCCATACTGTTCCTCTGTCATCACTCCATGGTGCCAGGAAATCTGGTTCTCCATAAAAGAAATCCCCTTTCCCTTCACCGTATTGGCAATCACTACTGTTGGCTTCCCTTTACAGGCGGCCGCCTGCTCATAAGCAACGACCAGCTGGGTACAGTCATTTCCATCCAGGACCTCGATGACATTCCAGCCGAAATCGCGGAATTTGTCTGCCAGACTGGCGCTGTCCATCACCTGCGCCGTAGTGCCGCTGATCTGAAGACGATTTAAATCCACAGTGACGCAGAGGTTGTCAAGCTTATAATGGCCTGCGGCCATCATGCCTTCGTAATTGGAACCCTCCGCCATCTCTCCATCACCCAACACCACATAAGTACGATAAGCCTGACGGTTCATTCTGGCTGCCAAAGCCATACCCACGCCTACTGATATCCCGTGGCCTAGGAACCGGAGTTCATTTCAACGCCAGGTACTTCCTTGTTTGGGTGGCCGATAAACCGGCTCCCAAACTGGCTGAAGGTTTTAATTGCTTCCTCTTTATCGTAGTATCCTTTTTCTCCGAGGACACAATACAGCGCGTCTGCACAATGGCCCTTGCTCAAAAGAAATCGGTCGCGGTCCTGATCCTCTGCTTTTTCAGGTGAAACGTTCATTACCTTATAATACAGGACAGTCAATATATCAATTACACTCAAATCTCCCCCTACATGCCCCGCCCCGGAATTATGTACCATCTCAATGATATCGCGGCGCAGTTCATAGGCTTTTCTTGTCAACGCATCCATTTTATATCCTCTCCTTCTGTTAACTCCTGATTCCTGTACCACAAATTTAATAAATCGTAAATCCGCCGTCTACAACAAGATCCTCGCCTGTGATCATATTTGACTCATTGCAGGATAAGAACAGCACTGCCGCTGCAATTTCATCTGTCTCGGCAAAACGGTGTGCCGGAATTTTCTCAATCATATCTGTCTTAACCTTGCCCTGCCATGCTTTTTCACCCATATAGGTGTTCACTACTGTCGGAGCCACTCCATTGACATTGATTCCATATTCCGCCCATTCCAGTGCGCAGACTTTGATCATGCCTACCACTGCCGCTTTGCTCATGGTATAACCTACATGTTTGTTAATGGCGATAAAATCGGCCTGAGAAGTAACGCAGACCATCTTTCCTCCTTTGCCCTGTCGAATCATCTGATTGGCAACTGCCTGGCATACCCGGAACACACCGACCGCGTTGATAGACATGTGCTTTTCAATGGTAGAAATGGAAATCTCTTCAGCACGGTAGAGATCCACGAATCCGGGCATAGCGGCCAGAATGTTGATTTCTCTAAAGGCTTCCAGCACTGTCTTCATCATGCCATCCACGCTCTCCTGACTTGTTACGTCGCATTTGACGCCAATGGTCTGTACTCCGAACTCTTCTGCAATCTTTGCAGCTACTTCCGGGCAGTTATCCTTACAATCAACGATAGCGACTCTGGCTCCCTTCCTTGCATACATCTGAGCCGTAGCTTCTCCGATTCCGCCTGCTCCTCCTACGACAATTGCTGTCTTTCCCGTTAAATCAAAATTCCCGTTTACTTTCTCGTACTGAATCATTTTTGTTTCCTCCTAAATATTTTTTATTTGTTTATTTCTATTTAGATTTTACTTCTAAATATTTAGTTTGTAAATACTGAATATTTAACATTTTTCAACAATATTTTTGTGTATGTTGACTAAACAAAGTGTTTTTCTTCAATATTTTTGTGTATGTTGACTAAACAAAGTGTTTTTCTTCATAAAATTCTAGGTCGATTCGCGTTTATCCATTTTACCTATTACAGTATCATCATAGATATAAATATCGTTCAGTTTTCGTTTACTAAATAATTCAATAAATAATTGACTTATTAATTTAGTTCATCTATAATTTATAGTAGAAATAAGCAAAGGAGACTTTATATATGACCAATCGGGAAATCGCTCAGAAACTTGGCATATCGCCCGCTGCCCTGTCCCTGATCATCAATCATAAACCTGGCGTATCCGATTCAACCAGGGACAGAGTGCTTGCCGAACTCCAGGAAATGGGGTGTGAATATTTAATAAAAAAAGCACCGGCTGTGCCAAGCAGCAACCTGTGCTTTATCATTTATAAACGCCACGGGGAAGTTCTGGATCTTCATCCCTTTTTTCTGCTTTTGATGGAAAGCATAGAAACCCGGGCCCGCTACTACGGCTATAATATCCTTCTGTGCAATATCGATAAACGTAAACCAATCGAGCCTCAACTTGCTCATTTAGAAGAGCTCGACTGTCAGGGCGCTATCATCTTTGCTACGGAAATGGAGGATGAGGATATGGAACTTTTTCAGGATCTCCCTATTCCCATGATTGCTCTTGATAATGACTTTTCCCGCCTATCCTGTAACAGTGTTCCATCAACAACCAGATGGGGACATTTCAGGCCGTAGAATATCTGGTCCGGATGGGACATCGACGGATCGGCTATATGAAAAGCCTGATTCGGATAAACAGTTTTAGGAACGCCAGAGCGGTTACGAGGATGCCCTTGCCCACTTCGGGCTATCATTTTCTTCAGACCACATCCTGGACGTTCATTATACAGAAGAGGGAAGTTATCGGGATATCCGGCAGCTATTGCAGAGTCAACCTTCCTATGATATTCCTGACGCATTTGTCTGTGATGATGATACCATGGCCGGCGGAGCCCTCCGAGCCTTCTCCGAACATGGTTATAAAGTACCGGAAGATATCTCCATCATCGGTTTCAACGACCGTCCCAACTGCGAGGTTACCACGCCCCCTCTGACTTCCGTCAATGTCTCAAAGCATGGCCTTGCATGGGAGTCGGTAGACGAACTGATGCGGATGATTCAAAATCCTGATAAGTTTACACAGGAATCTCGTTCCAGAAAAATCCGTATTGGAACGAAGCTTATAGTCAGGAATTCCGTCTCCTCCCGTCCCAAAAATGTCTAATAAAACAAAGAGTGCTGCGTGATAAGAAATCAAATGATTTCATATCACACAACACTCCGTTTTTCTCTGCTGTGATGCAAAAGAATATTAGTTTTTTATTACTCTTCTTTCTTACTCTGCGCTTCAACTGCCTCCATTGCACGCTGTCTCAGGGATTCTCCCGTAACAGGCGGAGAAAAAATACAGAAAACGCGCAGCAGTTCTTTTCCAGTATTTTTTATCTTGTGCTGAATCCCCGGAGGAGCCACGATCATAGAGCCTGGAACGAATTCATGTTCCACACCGTCGATTTCCGCAACGCCTTCACCAGCCATACAGTACATGGCCTCCATTCCCGCCGGATGGGAGTGGCTGTCAATCTCACATCCCGGTTCCCACTCTGTAAAATGAACAGAGAAATTTGTTTCCTTAATCTTGTCGTCATCCCCCATAAAAAGTGGTGTCATTGTCCTTTTAAACGGCTCCGGAACGTGGATGCCGTTTGCCGGATCATATTTGTAATACATATTCCTTCCTCCTCTTTCCTATTCTATACATGTATGTAATTCTGCTGTAAGAAACAGCTTTACCATCTGTATATTACATCCTGTCTTTTTTCGGTAAGTTCCATATCACGCGGCTATTCCTCTACACCGTATACCTTGCTGTAGATCTCCTGTCTGTACCCCCTGAACTGTTTTTCCTCCAGCTGTATGCCATAGCTCATTATAAGCAGATTTTTAAAGCTGTCGCCCTCTTTTAAAGGCGGCTGCTGATACGGAAAAGCATTCTGGCAGAATCCGATCCTTTTATAAAATCTGGACCGCCTGCCTGTCATGGGTTCTGATTCTGTTACCGGTTCGATCTCCAGAAATACCGGTTTTCCACATTCTCTCGCTTCTTCCAGACATTCTTCAACCAGCCGTTTTCCATACCCCTTGTTCCTCATTCCCGGAACAGTAGCCAGATACTCGATAAATATGCAGCTGTTTAAATTCCAGTATTCCAGAAATGCCAATATCTTTCCGTCCTTTTCAATGACCCGGAAACTGCACTTTCCCTCCTGTAAAATTTCCTTCTGTCTGTCGTATGTCCTCCTTTCATCATCCGGAAATGCCGCCTCGTAGATTCCATAAATTTCATCAAAACGTTCTGCAGGTCTCTCTAATTTCATAATACATACTCCTCCGTTTTTCAATCGCAAGGTATCTGTTCCTTTGGAATAGGTTACAAAACTTTCTATAAGTAAAGCGGCAGGCCGCTTCAGCTTCCTGATCGAAATATACTCATAAGGGCAGAATCACTCTCAGCCATACCGCCTGTTATTTGAGTGATTCTGCCCTGTTTTATCCTGTCTATTCAGCTGTTTCTCCGTCTTCTGTCTCTTCGCTTACAAAGATTCCTAATTCTTCCAGCTGTTTTTCATCTACCGGAGCAGGGGCTTCTGTCATCAGGCAGGAGGCATCCTTTACTTTAGGGAATGCAATCACATCACGTATGCTGTCTGCACCAACCATCAGCATGGCCATACGGTCCATGCCATATGCAAGGCCTGCGTGAGGCGGAACTCCATACTTAAATGCTTCAAGCAGGAAGCCAAACTGGCTCTGTGCACGTTCCTTCGTAAATCCGAGAACCTCAAACATCTTGCTCTGAATATCGGCCTGATGGATACGGACGGAACCGCCTCCCATCTCTGTGCCGTTCAGCACGATATCATATGCTTTTGCGCGGACCGCGCCTGGATCCGTATCAATGAGAGGAAGGTCTTCTTCCATCGGCATCGTAAATGGATGATGCATCGCTACGTAACGTCCCTCTTCCTCAGAATACTCGAGCAGCGGGAATTCTGTTACCCACAGGAATTTAAAGTCATCTTTCTTCAGAAGATCGAGCTGCCTTGCCAGTTCCAGACGGAGGTTTCCCAGCACATCGAAAACGACTTTGTCCTTATCGGCGGCAAACAGCAGCAGATCGCCCGGCTTTCCTTCCATGGCCTCGACGAGAGCCTTTAATTCCTCATCTTTCATAAATTTGGCAAACGAAGACTTAAAGCTGCCGTCCTCCTGAATGGAAAGATAAGCCAGCCCTTTCGCTCCAAAGCCCTTTGCATACTCTACAAGGGCATCTATTTTCTTACGGGGCATATGTCCCTGTCCAGCTGCATTAATACCGCGGACAGAACCGCCGTTTTCAAGGGCGCCCTTAAATACAGCGAACTCACAGCCGCTTACCACGTCGGAAACATTGTGCAGCTCCATGCCGAAACGCAGATCAGGCTTATCGGAACCGTAACGGTCCATAGCCTCTCTCCATGTCATCCTGGGAATCGGAAGCTCCAGATCGAAATCACAGATATCCTTAAATAACTTCTTTAAAAGCCTTTCGTTGACGTCCAGTACGTCGTCCACGTCCACAAAGGAAAGTTCCATATCGATCTGTGTAAATTCCGGCTGCCTGTCTGCACGCAGATCCTCGTCACGGTAGCACCTTGCCAGCTGGAAGTACCTGTCGTATCCGGAACACATCAAAAGCTGCTTGTACAACTGCGGGGACTGAGGAAGGGCATAAAAGGAACCTGGATGAACACGGCTGGGAACGAGATAATCTCTCGCGCCTTCCGGCGTACTCTTAATCAGAGTCGGCGTTTCGATCTCCAAAAATCCTTCTTCGGCCAGAAATGCACGGGTCAGGGTCGCTACCCGGCTTCTCACCATCAGGTTTCTCTGGATATCGGGCCTTCTTAGATCAAGGAAACGGTATTTCAGACGGAGTTCTTCCTTCGTCTTGCTGTTTTCTTCAATCGGGAACGGCGGCGTCTCAGATTCCGCCAATACTCTTAACGATTTTGCGCGTATTTCAATCGCTCCTGTCGCCAGGTTTTCATTCACCGCGCCGGAACGGGCTTCAACTTTTCCCTCTACGGCAATGACGAATTCGCTTCTCAGCTTCTCTGCCTTTGCGAAATATTCGGCGCCGCAGTCATTTTCTTCGAAAATGATCTGCAGGATCCCGGAACGGTCCCTGAGATCGACGAAAATAATTCCGCCCTTATTTCTGCTCTTCTGCACCCAGCCCATGACGGTGACGTTCTCACCGACATTTGCTGTTGATAATTCTGTACATCTGTGGGTTCTCTTCAGCCCAGCCATTGATTCTGCCATGATTTAATTTATCTCCCTTCGTCAGACTGATGATTATTTCTTCAGCTCGTTTTTGTAAAATTCTCTGAATTCCGTATAGCCTTCCTTCATCAGCTGCTCTTTCTGGAATTTTTTATTTTTATTCATCTGCGCAACCAGAACCTGAACGCCATCGGCTCGCTCTTTCGTGGCCTCTCCGATCACTTCGCTGAGCCTTCCGCTGTCCATGCCCTTCTCGAACAGATATGCTTTCCTTCCGACTGCCGACGGTACGGTAAAACCGTTGTCCATCAATATAGTCACAATTCTCTCAAAACCGATGGAAAAACCGCATGCCGGCGTTTCCATTCCGGTGAATTTGCCAATCATCTTATCGTATCTTCCGCCGCCTGCAACAGAGCCGCCGAAGCCTTCCATAGCCACCTCAAAAATCGTTCCCGTATAATAGGACATACCACGTACTAGAGTGGGGTCGAATGCAAGGCTGAAATCTGCCGTCGTCACTTCTTTTACCGTGTCCATAATATAGGCCAGGCCTTCTGCCCTGCCTTCTGCGATTACGCCTTTTAAGATTTCTTCCAGTCCTCTTACACTTTCGGCGTCCGTTCCCGCTCCGCTTAAAAGCTTCAGATACTTCTTCACGGATTCTTCCGTATATCCGGCTTCCAGGAGTTCTGCTTCCACGCCCTCATTGCCGATCTTGTCCATCTTGTCCAGTATAATAAATACCTGTTCCATAGACTCTTCCGGAAAGCCTGCGTAAAGAGCCATGGCTCTTAAAATTTCACGGTCATTGATGCGGACTGTGAATTTATTTTCCGGACAGATTTTTCCCAGAGCCGTAGTAGTAGCCAGGATCAGTTCGATCTCCGCAAGGCTTGTGGCATCTCCCAGAATATCGATGTCGCACTGCACAAACTGTCTGAAACGTCCCTTCTGGGGCCGGTCGGCTCTCCAGACACTTCCAACCTGAAGTGCTTTAAAAGGAGACGGCAGATTGGCGGCGTTGTTCGCATAATAACGGGAAAGAGGCAGTGTTAAATCATAACGAAGTCCTCCGTCCACCAGGTCATTTTCTTCTTTCGCCTCTTCGAGCCTCAGCTTTTCGCCTCTTTTAAGGATTTTGAAAATCAGCTTTTCATTATCTCCGCCCTGCTTGCTGGTCAGGTTCTCAATATGTTCCACGCATGGAGTCTCAATCGCCGAAAATCCAAAGCTTCTATAAGTATCCTTAATCTGGTTCAATACATAATCACGAATCTGCATCTCTGCCGGCAGAATATCCTTCATACCGGTCACTGGTTTTTTCTTCAATGCCATGGTCCACTCTCCATTTTCTTTAATCTCTTCTATTTTACATTGACTATACAATTTTGCAAGCCCTTTTTCCTCAAATTGCGATGTTTTCCGCCCTGAAACCGGCCGCTGCGTCCATTCTGCGGCGTCTTACATTTCGTTCCCTGGCTTTGCAGCGATTGTTCCCTGGTAGTTCCAAATACCCTGTTCGTTATCGATCCTGCACTGAATTGTCACATTTTCCGCATCCAGGTCATATTCGGCTGGGATACTGCCGCCATTTTCCGGCGCCTCCGGATCTAATCCATTCTCCAGCTTCTGAGGGAATTCCATGGTTTTAGGGATGACCCCCGTATCTTCCAGAGAAAAAACTGCATCCTTCATGATGTTTATGAGCGTTTCCCTGTCTTTGGCCGAGATATCAATCTCATGCAGCTGTGATGTGGCTGTGTCGTAGAGAATGCCAATGCTGCCGATCTGGCGGTCCTCATCGTCATAGACCGCGCAGTTAATTAACGTATTGTAGGATGTCAAATTATCATATGTCAGATTATAACTCCACGGATCATCACTGCTCACTCTATATTCCTCTGACATGAGATAATAAAGAAACACAGGCTTCAGCTGATCGATCATTACCGGAAGGTGTCCGTACGCACTGCAGGCCTCCCCTGCGCTGATCACATCCTCATCGGAGAGCTCCCACTCATGATAGAATTCTTCCGTCTCCTCTTCTATCTCCAAAACAGCCTCTGTCTGGAGATAATCCGCCGGCCAGCTTCGCTCAGACTGGTCCTTCAGGCTGCCGATCACCGATATTCCGGATACCACGACAAAGATGAGATACGCTCCGATCAGCACCAGCACCCATCTGTTTTTGTATTTCATCCATTGGATCAGCCGCTCTGCCGGTTCCTGATATTCCCGGATATCTTTTTCCGGTATTTTCAGGATATCGTCCCAGCGTCCTGATTCCGCTTCGTTCTGCCTTCCGTTATGGTAGGAGCAGTCCGCTTCTGAGGACGGATGGCGTTCATTCAGATAATATGTAGCATCCTGTTCATACGGGTGAAGCACAATCCTTTTACATGTTCCGCAGTAAAACGGAACCTTCATGGCTTTATCACATATCGGGCATACCTTTCTCTTCATATTATCCCTTCTGCGCTACGGCGTCTCCATTTTATCCAGAAGCTTTCCTTTTCTCTCCAGCATTTCATCAATTCTTCCGATATACTGCTCTACATCTTTGACATTCTCCACACGTTCCAGCCTGTTTTCCGACGGGAAAGTCACCTTTGTCGTGGTCCCTGCGCCGCAGGCAGCAATTGTCTGCTTTTCTTCCATGATCAATATGTTGTAAAGGCACGCCTTTCCCGGAAGGCTGTAACCTACATTTTCAAAGTTGCCGGCCATATTCTTCTGCCTGTAAAGGTAATACGGTTCCATCCCCATATTCCTGGCGTATTCTGCCGTAAGGTCGATCATCTCCTGAGTGTTTGTGATCTTCAGATCCTGATACTGTTCTTTGAACATGTTGAGCCTGGCCGCCCGTTTAATAGCCAGTGAATGCACTGTTACGCTGTCCGGCTGAAGGGCCTTCACCTCTTCCATGGTATGTTTCACATCTTCCAGAGTTTCTTCCGGCAGGCCGATGATCAAGTCCATATTGATGTTGTCGAAACCAAGCTCTCTGGCCAGAAGGAACTTTTCCTTCACCATGTCTACCGTGTGATGTCTTCCGATCAGATCAAGTGTCGCCTGCTTCATGGTCTGAGGATTGATGGAAATTCTGGTAATACCGTGTTTCCTCAAGACTTCCAGTTTCTCCCTCGTGATACTGTCTGGCCTACCTGCTTCAACCGTGTATTCCTTTACTTTGGAAAGATCGAACGTCTTCTCTACCTGATTGAGGATTCTGTCCAAATCTTCTGCCGATAGAGAGGTTGGCGTTCCGCCGCCGAAATAGACCGTATCCAGTACGCGTCCTTTCATCTTGTCGGCCGTATAATCCATCTCTTTAAACAGCGCCTCCAGGTACAGCCCTGTTCTGCCTTCCCATTTTCCTATTGGAAATGATGTAAAAGAACAGTAAAGGCACGTGGTCGGGCAAAAAGGTATCCCGACATACAGGCTGTAGCCTTCATTGCATGAAACGTCTGACAGCAGTTCTCGTTCACGCTCTGCGATTTCCATGCTCAGGTCGATCTTTTCTCTGCTGGCCAGGTATGTGTCCCTCATATAGCGGGCGATATCATCCTTTTTCCATCCTTCTTCCATTTTCGTCATGGCGATTTTCGTAGGCCGTATGCCGGTCAGCGTTCCCCATGGAAGCTCCCGTTCCGTCCGTTTGCTCAGGATATCATAAAGCCCCCGCTTTATCTTATTCTTCGTTTCAAACCGCTGTCCGTAACACACTTCAAAGGTGCGGTATGTCTTCGTATCCTTACATTCCAGAGATAGGATATAGATGCCTTCTCCATATGTGGCATCCCCTGTTTCCGCCAGAATATCGTCTCCCTGTACGAGGTCGCCGTGAATATAAAACTGTGCCTCGTCATTCTTTTCATATACAAATGTCTCTCCCGGATAAAATGCCATTAAAAGTTCCCGGATATCCTGTTCATATGACCTGTCATTGAGTAAAAGCCCTATCATCTCTTCCGTCACCTCGCGTACTGATAAATCGGATTGTATTCCTTTTCATGGCCGATGCCTGTCGCCGGGCCATGGCCGGAATAAACCATCGTGTCATCAGGGAGTGTAAACAGTTTTTTTATGATGGATTCTGCAAGGCTGGATATGCTTCCTGTAGGGAAATCCGTCCTCCCGAAGGATTCTTCAAACAGCGTATCTCCGGCGAACAGCACGCCCTCTTCTTTCATCCGGTAGCATACGGAACCTTCCGTGTGACCAGGTGTCTCAATTACCTGAAAACGGAATCCGATCAGCTCCAGTTCCTCCCGGTCTCTTACCGTTCTGTCGGCTCTCAGCCCAACCTGTCTGCCGCCGATCATAGGGGAGAGGTTCAGGGTCGGATCTGCCAGAAGCCGTTCTTCCTTTTCCCCTGCAATAACAGGAATTCCATACTGTTTCCTGATCTCTTCCGTCGCCAGCATGTGGTCTGCATGGCCGTGGGTAAGCAGTATGGCTTCCGGCGTAATTCCCAGAGTCACGCACTGGTTTACGATGTAGGTCGCATTATCTGCCGGATCGATGATCACTGCTTTTTTGGTGGTTTCATTATATACGAAATAGCAGTTTGTTCCCACCGCACCGAGAACACTGCTTTTAATCCTCAAATCTCCCTCTGTATAAGAGCCCATGACTTCTTCCTCCATGTATGTTTCTGTCTGATTCATATATTACGAAAGAGGGTGTTGCAAAAGTCGAATCCGCATTGCCAACGCTACCAGATTTCGTTCCAGGCAGTGGCCAAGTCACTACATCTGGCATCGGCGGCAATGCTCTATTCCTTTTTGCAACATCCTCTTCCGACTTGTAATTGGTTTTTCGCCAAACTACTGCTGTTTATTATTTTTAACCTGCTGTCCGCTCGATATCCAGTACTCCCTCAATCTGGCGCAGTTTATCGGTCAGGTTGTTCAGTTCCTCGATTCCGTGTATATCAAACGTCATGATAATTGTAGCCTTTCCCTGTTTGTTCGTCCTCGCATTCATAGATGTAATATCAATCTGGCGTTCTGTAAATACCTTGGATATATCCACGAAAATACCGCTGCGGTTATTGGCGTATATCTGAATCTCCGTTGAATATTTCTCCGCTCCGACGTCGCTTTCGGCCTGCTGCCATTCTGCATCGATCAGCCTGCTCTTTTCATCGTTGGGAAGGTTGATGACGTTGACACAGTCCGTCCTGTGAATGGACACCCCACGTCCCCGCGTTACAAATCCCACAATCTCATCTCCCGGTACGGGGTTGCAGCATCTGGAAAAACGTACGGCCAGATCGTGGATTCCCTTGACCACAATGCCGCTCTTTGACTTCTTGGCAACTGGAACCTTGTTGCCGTCGCCGATCTCATCGAGAATCGTGGCATCGGTCACTTCCTTCTTGATCTTTTTGCTGCGTTCATCCAGCATCTTATTGATGACCTGGCCTTCCTTCAGGCCGCCGTGGCCAATGGACGCCAACACGGATTCCCAGTCGCGGAACGCATAGCGGCGCATGACCTTCTCCATGTATTCCGGCTTTATAATATCGGAAGGATTGATGCTGTGAGCCTTACAGTACTGGTTCACCATCTCCTTGCCCTTGAGAATATTGTCCTCTTTTAATTCTGATTTAAACCACTGGTTGATCTTGTTCTTCGCCTGAGTACTCTTCACGAGAGCCAGCCAGTCACGGCTCGGTCCTTTAGAGTTCTGGGATGTAACAATCTCGATTCTGTCTCCATTCTGAATCACATAATCGATGGGCACCAGCTTACCATTTACCTTCGCCCCTACCATCTTATTCCCGACCGCACTGTGAATGGCATATGCGAAGTCGATCGGCGTAGAGCCGCTCGGAAGGTTCTTGACATCCCCTGTCGGAGTAAAGCAGTAAACGCTGTCGGAAAACAGGTCCAGATCGCTCTTTAACAGGCTCAAAAATTCCTTGTTGTCGGACATGTCCTTCTGCCATTCCAGAATCTGCCTGAGCCAGCTCAGCTTTGCCTCTTCGCTCTCTGCCGCCGTCTGTCCGCTTCCGCTTTCCTTGTACTTCCAATGGGCTGCGATGCCGAATTCCGCCGTCCTGTGCATCTCATAGGTACGAATCTGTATCTCAAACGGCTGGCCGTTATTGCCGATCAGCGTCGTATGAAGAGACTGATACATATTTGGCTTCGGCATGGCGATGTAGTCTTTAAAACGCCCGGGTATCGGCTTATACAGCTCATGAATCACTCCCAGAGCCGCATAGCAGTCTTTGATGCTGTCCACGATAATCCGGACTGCAAATAAATCATATATCTGATCCAGAGTCTTATTCTGGTTCACCATTTTCTTATATATGCTGAAAAAGTGTTTCGCCCGGCCGTCCACTTTCGCGCTGATCCCGGCTTCCTCCATATGGGACCGGACTTCGATCACAATATCTTTTACGAACGCTTCTCTGGCATCCTTCCTGAGAGAAATCTTCTCCGCCAGTTCATAATATGCCTCCGGTTCCAGATATTTTAATGACAAATCGTCCAGTTCAACTTTAATTTTGGATATACCGAGACGGTGAGCGATCGGAGAGTAAATATCCATCGTCTCTCTGGCCTTTTCCTTCTGTTTTGCAGGAGTCATGTACTGAAGGGTCCGCATATTGTGCAGACGGTCAGCCAGTTTAATCAGGATTACACGGATATCCTTGGCCATGGCCAGGAACATCTTTCTCAGATTCTCCGCCTGAATCTCGACCTTGTCCATATCCCAGGATATCTGAGTCAGCTTTGTAACGCCGTCTACCAGTAGAGCGACCTCTTCTCCGAAGTCTCTCTTCAGTTCATCCAGAGACATGACCGTATCTTCCACAACATCATGGAGAATTGCAGCCGCGATTGTTTCCTTATCCATCTCTAAGTCCGCCAGTATGATAGCAACACAAAGAGGGTGAATGATATATGGTTCACCCGATTTTCGCTTCTGCTCCTTATGGGCATCGTTTGCGAGATGGTATGCTTTCTGTATCATTGTAATATCATCCGACGGATGATATTTCCGTATAGCTCTGACCAAATCTTCATAAAGAACTTCCGGGCTTGTAAAGTCAGCCGGAGCCTCTAATTCCTGTTCGATTTTTGCCGGTTTCGTCTCTCCTGCCATAGAATCCGTCCTTTTCCAAGCGTATTATTGTACCATTATAATGATTTTCTTATAAAAATTCAAGTACTAACGACAAGTATTGTCCGTCTGTGGATACCCATTCGACAATTTTTGTTGCCGCAGGCCAGACAGTCATACGATTGCATCACCGATAAAATCGGCCATATATTCCTTGTAGCAGCGTAGTAATTGTGGTAGACTAAGTAAAAATTCGTTTCTGTGCCGGACGCCGTTTATTCCTGCATAACCGGCGTCCACGAGCAGATGCAAAAATCCAAATGAAAAGAAAGAGGCTGTACATAATGATTCAGGATATCGCACCGCACATTTACCACAACGAATACACTCCCGTCCCTCCATCCCCCACCAGCTATCTCATAGTCTGCCATGGACGGCATATCCTCGTACGGGAAGAGAACGGCGAAATGGCATTTCCCCGTTTTCTTGAAGCGGAATCACACGTTCACAACCTGTATGATTCCTGTATTTATCTCTTTTCTGTCGACAAAGATCATTTCTATCTCGCTCCAAAAGGAGATTACTCCTTTTTATCCGGATATGCTGCAGAACCACCCGCATATCTGCGTTCCGCTGCTCCCCGCCATCTGGCGTTTGCAGCCATCACCGCCATCCAACTCAGTTCCTGGTATGAAAGCCGCCGCTTCTGCGGCAGATGCGGAAAACCTCTGCGCCATCACGGCAAAGAACGCATGATGTTCTGCGACAGTTGCCATATGATGGAATATCCCAAAATTTCTCCGGCAGTTATTGTAGCCATCACAGACGGCGAGCGCCTGCTGCTTACCAAATATGCGGGAAGAGAAATCAAGCGATACTCCCTGATTGCCGGTTTCGCTGAAATTGGGGAAACCATCGAAGAGACGATTCACAGAGAAGTTATGGAAGAAGTCGGTTTGAAGGTTAAGAATATCCGCTATTATAAGAGCCAGCCGTGGTCTTTCAGCGACACTCTGCTCTTTGGTTTTTACTGTGAGCTGGACGGACCGGATCATATTAAGCTGGATGAAGCCGAGCTCGCCATCGCAGAATGGATCGACAGAAAAGACGTGCCCGGCGTTGACAATGATGTGAGCCTCACCCAGGAAATGATGTGCCGATTCCGGGATGGGCTGGAATAATCTGACAGTTCTGATCTTTACCGCTTTACGCACTGATATAACAGTGCGTTGCAGATGGCGGCAGCAATGGTGCTGCCGCCTTTTCGTCCTCTGGCAACGATGCTTGGGACGCCTGATTCCAAAATCAGTTCCTTTGCCTCAACCACGTTGACAAATCCTACAGGTACTCCTATGACAAGGCGCAGAAAATCATCCCTCATTCTTCCGCTTTTTCTCATTTCATCGATGCAGATCAGCGCAGTCGGCGCATTTCCGCAGGCAATGATAACAGGTTCGCCGAGAGCCGCGGCCTTTTCCATGGATATGGCCGCTCTTGTCGTCTGCCGCCGTTTTGCTTCTTCTGCAACATCTTCATCCGCCATGAAGCACATGATCTTTACTCCCAACTTTCCTGCTGCCTGCTTATTGATGCCTGCGGCCGCCATATTTGTGTCCGTTACGATCGTCACTCCCTGTTTTAAAGCTTCCGTACCTTTTTTCACCGCATCTGAAGAAAATATCAGATTTTCCCCGTAGTCGAAGTCTGCCGATGTATGAATACACCGTTTTACAACGGCCATCTCTTCCTCAGGCCGGGCCGGTATCCCCCTCGTTTTCATTTCATGTTCAATTATCTCCATACTCTTTGCTTCGATTTCCTGTGGCAGCACCTGTTTTCCTCACTCTCTATTTACTATAAAGTCCCAGACGGCGGCGGTTGCATGGCACGATGGCGCGGAGCAGCCGTCTTTTATGATTGCTGATGTCTGCGTTAGCAGACATGTCCGTTTACTTTGTCCAGACCGTCGTCCAGAATCCTGTATACCTGTTCCATATCCAGAGAATTCCGGATCAGATCTGCCAGCTTGTCATACTGCTTTTCTTTGTATTCCATCCAGCCGTGATAAACTTTCTCCGCCTGTTTTCTTCTCACTTCCTGTGAGGGCTTTTTATCCGATTCCTCCTGGCTGCCGCGGAAGGAAGCCAGTTTCTTTTCTTCAATCGATGCCACAAATTCCTCGGCAACTCCCGGCGCATCAAAAAAGCGTGAAGGTAGGTTCCCCATACGCTGCCGTCCTTGCTGCACAGCCCAGCCGCCGGCCTTTCCTTTTCCTCCCGTTCATGGAACCGTTCCGCTCTCTTTTCTTCTCCCTGTCTCATATCAATAAAGTCCCGGCAGTCGCCAGATTTCTCGTGATCCCCATATGAATCTCATATCCCTCCACATTCATACCGGAAATCCTCGGCCATCCGGGAATATGTTCCAATATGCGCGCCCTTGCCTGGGTACGCACCTTTTCCCTGGAAAATACGGTTTTGGCGTCCAGAAGCCCCAGACCTTCCATCGTGCCCTTTTCCTCAACGCCGTAAGGGTCGCTGAGACGTTTTCCAAGCATCTGGAATCCGCCGCAGATGCCGATGACCGGTATATCCAGACGTGCGAATTCCGTAATCTTTTCTGCCAGCCCGGAATCCCTCAGCCATTTTAAATCGGACATCGTATTCTTTGTGCCTGGAATAATGATGGCATCGGGAACTCCCAGGCCGTCTTCCGTCTCCACATATCTTACGGATACTCCGTTCATTCTCTCCAGTACGGCAAAATCCGTAAAATTGGATATATGCGGGAGATGGATCACAGCGATATCAAGTCCGCTGCCCTTCCCTTTTCGGTTCAGCCGGTCTGCCAGGCTGTCTTCTTCTTCAATATCTATTTCTTCCATGGGAATTACCCCGATCACAGGGATTCCCACCTTTTCCTCAATCATTTTAAGGCCCGGATTCAGAAGCTCTACGTCTCCCCTGAACTTATTGATGACAATTCCCTTAATTATTGCCTGCTCTTCTTCGTCCAGAAGTTTTACCGTGCCATACAGAGACGCGAATACTCCTCCCCGGTCGATATCGCCTACCAGAATAACGGGCGCTCCTGCCATTTTCGCCATCCCCATATTTACAATATCGAATTCTTTCAGATTGATTTCAGCCGGGCTTCCTGCGCCTTCAATCACGATCACATCATATTGATCCGACAGTTCTTTCAAGGATTTCTCCACTACAGGAACCAGTTCCTTTTTCAGTTTATAATATTCCGCAGCCGAATAATTGCCCAGAATCTCGCCTTCGACGATAACCTGGCTGCCCATATTGCTGTTCGGCTTCAGGAGGATTGGATTCATGGCTACAGTTGGCCGTATTCCTGCGGCTTCCGCCTGAACAACCTGAGCCCTGCCCATTTCCAGGCCTTCCTCCGTCACGAATGAATTCAGCGCCATATTCTGCGCTTTAAATGGGGCTACCTTATAGCCGTCCTGTCGGAAAATTCTGCAAAGTCCTGCTGCTACAAAGGATTTTCCTGAATTGGACATGGTCCCCTGTACCATGATAAATTTTGCCATAACCGTTACCTCCCTGATGTTTACGATTTCTTTTTTACATCGCTTAAAATGCTGTCGACGATCCCCTCTGCCGTATAGACTGCAGCCGTTATGTCCACAGGAATTCCCGCTTTTTTGGCCTCTCTCGTAGTCACCGGACCAATAGAAACGATTTTCCCCTTATAGTCACTGGTATTTCCGGCCATTGCTGCGAATGCCCTTGCACCGGAACCGCTTGTCAGTATCACATAATCCATTTCTTTTCCAAGCCGTTCCAGCTCTTCCTTCCGCCTCAGATCCGGCACCGTCTTATATATGGAAGCAGCGTCCCAGGCGATGCCTGCTGCCTCTAAAGCCTCTGGAATAGCTCTAGAGCTCTCTTCCGCCTTTACAAACAAAACCTTATCTTCTCGAAGGAGTTTCGGCACCAGTTCTTCTGCCATGCACTCACTGGAATAAACGGACGGCAGGAAGTCACACGCAAATCCCGCTTCTCTCAGGGTTTTTTCCGTTCCTTTCCCAATCGCCGCAAATTTCACATGAAGAAGTGACCGCAAATCGACTTCCAGCTCCTTTAGTTCACGGAAAAATCCCAGAACTCCGTTACTGCTTGTAAATACAATCCAGCTGTACTGCCCAAGGCTGCAGAGACAATCCGCAATCTTCTCCGTGATCAGCGGCTCTGTTTCAATCAGGCTGACCGCGGCGATCTCTGCCTTCAGGGGCGAAAGAACTTCCTGCATCTGTCTGACCATCTGTCTTGTCCCTGTAACAAGAATCTGCTTTCCAAACAGAGGACCTCTTTCAAACCAGGCGAGACTGTTCCTCAGCTTTACTACTTCGCCGATTACGATGACAGCCGGTGTGCCAAGCTGTGCCTCTTTTACCTTTACGGCGATATCATAAAGGCTTCCTGTCACTACTCTCTGAGCGGACGTCGTACCCCTTTCAATCACCGCCACAGGCGTGACGGACGGCTTTCCGTGTTCCATGAGCCGTATGCAATCCGCTTGAGACTGTGAAGTCCCATCAGAAAAATGAGCGTTCCTTCTTCTTTTGCCAGCACCTCATAATCCAGAACTGCCGAATGCTTATGTGTTCCTTCATGGCCCGTAATCACATGAAATGAGGACGCCGCGTTTCTGTCCGTAACCGGTATTCCTGCATATGCCGGCACACTGTAAGAGGAAGATATTCCGGGAATGATTTCAAACGGAATTCTCCGGGCGGAAAGCTCCGCCGCCTCTTCTCCCCCCCGGCCGAAGATATAAGGGTCACCACCCTTTAAGCGCAGGACGTATTTTCCCTGTTCCGCCTGTTTCACCAGGATTTCATTGATTTCTTCCTGCTTCATGGAATGGCGTCCGCTCCGTTTTCCGGCATAGATCAGCTCCGCATCCATACGCGCCTCATTCAGAATAGACGGCGAAATCAGATTGTCATATACGATGACGTCGGCCTCCTTTACCGCCTTCCATGCCTTCAGGCTCAGCAGCTCCCCGTCCCCCGGTCCGGCTCCGGCCAGCACAACCGTACCCACGCAAACGCGCCTGGCAAGCCTTTCCGCCAGTTCCGCCGCCGTACTCCTGCCATCCTGCGCAGATACTTTCTCCGCTTCCACATCCTTGATAATCTCCATATCGTCAAAAACAGGGGTTTTCCCATCTCTGGCATACATAACCTTCATGCGTAGGCCGTTCTCCGTTTTCTCGCAATAAGCTCCGCACGGCGCGTTGCAGCCGCCGCCGAGAACCGTCAGGAAGGTCCTCTCTGCTTCCAGAATTTCCGCCGCACCCTCAGAATGGATAGCCGCCATCAGGCCGGCCATCTCCCCCGTTCTGACTTCTACGGCGAGGATTCCCTGGCCTGCTGCCGGGACAAAGTCTTCCGTATTCAGATATTCAAAGAAGAATCCTCCGCCCTCTTCGATTTTAAGGCGGTTTAAACCGGCTGCCGCCAGAAGGATTCCATCATATTCACCATTTTTCAGTTTTTCCAGACGGGTTTCCACATTTCCCCTCAAAAGCTGAATCTGCACCTGTGGATTGATGTTCTTAATCTGCAGTTCCCGCCTTAAACTGCTGGTCCCGATCACGCTTCCGGGAGGCAGTTCAGCCGCCTTCACTCCCGTCTTCGTCACCAGTACATCCCGCGGGTCCTCTCTTTGCAGCACCGCTCCAACCGACAGCCCCTCCGGAAATTCCATCGGCATATCTTTGGCACTGTGTACCGCTATATCGATCTTCCCGGCCAGCAGCTGTTCTTCCAGTTCCTTCGTAAATACGCCTTTTCCACCGAGGCTGTCAAAGACCGGTTCAGAATCTGATCTCCCTGTGTCACAACAGGAACGATCTCGATTTCTGTCCCCTCTCCGGCGGCCTGTTCAATTGCTCTTTTTACTAATTCCGTCTGCACCATGGCGAGCCGGCTTTTTCTCGTCCCGATTCTTATTATCATTCTCTTACCTGCTTTTTCTTTTCCTCTCACTCCGGAATCCCCTGACGGAATTCATGGGAAAAATGTTTATCGTAAAGTCTGGAAAGCTCATACTCGCTTCCAAGGAAACCGCCCACGGCAATCAGGGCCGTCTTTCTAATCCCTGCCTGCTCCGCCTGTTTTCCAATTGTCTCCAGCGTTCCTTTCACTATTTTTTCATCCTCCCAGGATGCCCTATAGACGACAGCCGCCGGCGTATCGGACGGATATCCCCCGGATATCAGCCGTTTTGCCACTTCCTCCGTCTGACCCGCGCTCAGAAAAATCAGCATGGTGGCCTGATGGGCAGCCAGAGATTCCAGTCTCTCTTTTTCAGGTACGGGAGTTCTGCCTTCCATTCTTGTCAAAATCACCGTCTGGCTCACCCCAGGCAGCGTATATTCCCTCTTCATGGCCGCCGCTGCCGCCAGAAAAGAACTGACTCCCGGCACTACATCATATGCGATTCCCGCTGAATCAAGACGGTCCATCTGCTCCCTGTGGGCTCCGTATATGGACGGATCTCCTGTATGAAGACGGACGGTCGTCTTTCCTTCCCGTTCTGCCTTCTCCATAACCTGCACCACTTCATCCAGAGTCATAACGGCGCTGTTGTAAATCTCGGCCCCTTCCTTCGCAACTCCAAGAAGCTCCCGGTTAACAAGGGAGCCGGCGTAAATAATCACGTCGGCTTCCTCAATTCTTTTTTTTCCTTTTACCGTAATCAAATCCGGATCTCCAGGCCCGGCTCCTACAAAATGTACCATATGGCTGCTCTCCTTTAATCGTTCCATCCTCCCTGTTCAGACTTCATATCCTTCACAGACAGTTTCTGCCTCTTTTATGTGATCCAGGAATATCCTCCGTATTCCCTCATATTCTCCAAGTCCCTTAAACACGCACTCGACTCTGCATCCGATCTCTTCCAGCCGGCTCTTCCAGGAATCTTTCCTTCCTACCATATCATGCTTTGCATGCTCTCCCGCCACGATCATGAAGGGAGCAAGAATCACACGTCGGTAACCTTTTTCCAAAATCTCCATCTGGAGCGGCTCGAACGGCGTATCTGCCTCAATCGTTCTCATGTAGAAATTTGTACGGCCCATGTCTTTCAGCTGCCGGTCCAGAGCTGCATATACGGCATTTGCCTTATGGGCAGTTCCGTGCCCCAGAAAAATCACAGCCGTATCCTCCGGTATTTCCCTGAATTCCTCTGTCAGTACCTTCCGTACATCTGCACAATCCTGCTTTCCCGTCAACAAAGGCGTCCCGAATGCGACGGAAGCAAACGTCTCCATGTAGGGCAGAACGTCATCTTTCATCCTGTCGTTTTCCATTCCGTTGATCACGTGAGTCGGCTGTACGACAACATGGGTAATGCCGTCTTTTTTCATTCGTTCCAGGGCCTCTTTTACCGTATCCACATGGTAACCATCTCTGCATTTCAGTTTATTTATGAGAATATTGCTGGTCCAGGCCCTGTAGATACTACGATCAGTATAAACGTTTTCGATATCTTTTTCAATTGCCTCGATGGTTTTCACCCTGGTATCTCCATGGCTCGTTCCAAAACTCACGACCAGAATCCCCTTTTTTACATTCTCCATAGATTCCCTTATACTCCCTTTCCAGCACAAAAAAGGGCCGTTTATTTCAGTCGATAAAACAGCTCCCTGACGGCCTCCGTCACCTGTTTTGTCAGGCTGTGGCTATTTCCGGAGGCGGTAATTCCGGCCACGAGATCTCCCTTCACTGCAATGCCCGGGAAATAGAAGTCACAATTTTCCTTTTTCCCCGCGTCATTGACCGGTATCCCTCTCTGCCTGCATAATTCAGAAATCCTTTGATTCACGTCCATATCATTCGTTGCTGCAATTACGTAGTCTGCTCCATCCACATCGTCCTCAGAAAAAGGCTTCCTCTTCCACCAAATATAGCCGTCCCGCACATATTTGTCAATCTGCTCCGTCACCTCCGGCGCAGCAACGATAATCTGAAGGCCGCCGCTCTGCCGTTCCTGTTTTTCCGAAGATACGTTTACAACAGACATAAACGCCTCAATCCTTCGCTGCACCACTCTTCCGCCTCCAACAAACAGCACGGTTTTACCTGACATATCTACAAACAATGGAAAATAACTGTTTTTCTGCTCTTCCATTACCGTCCTCTTTCTTTCCATATTTTTGTGTTCGGCAGTTCTTTATATACCGTGGTCAAACGGCCGGAACTATCCTGTATCCCCGCGGTGTCACCATTTTTCCGTTTATGACAGTCGTCTGTTTATTTCCTATAAAAACGGTTGTAAACATATCTACTTCCCTGTTCCTCAAAGCATTCAGTGTAAGAACTTCGGCATGCTCTCCCTCTCTGCCGATATTGGAGACGATTCCGCACACCGTTTCCCCGTCCCTGCAGGACAGCAGCAGGTCACACGCTTTTTTCAGATAATCTTTTCTCTTTCTGCTGGATGGATTGTAGATACAGATTACAAAGTCAGCCATAGCAGCTCCTAATATCCTCTTCTCAATCGTTTCCCACGGTGTGAGCAGGTCGCTCAGGCTGATAACGGCAAAGTCGTGGATTAAAGGAGCGCCCAGAACGGCCGCCCCTGCCGTTGCCGCCGTAACTCCAGCCACAGTCTCCACCTGTATATCCGGATATTCCTGTCCTATTTCCATCATGAGCCCGGCCATGCCGTAAACGCCTGCGTCTCCGCTACATATCATAACGACCGTCTTTCCCTTCTTGGCCTCTTCAAATGCCATGCGGCAGCGGACCGTTTCCTGTTTCATAGGCGTAGTCAGCATCTCCTTTCCCGGAAAATGGCTGCGAACCAGATCCACATAGACCGTATATCCGATGATTACATCGCAGCGCTCCAGAAGCATTGCAGTTTCGATCGTCATTTTTTCATACGCCCCCGGACCGATTCCCGCGACGTAAATCATTTTTTCATTCTGTTCCATAACACTCCATTTCTCCGGCTGCTGCCGAAATGTTTCCGATACTCTCAGGAACCATTGATCTTCTTAGTCACAGTCATCTCTTACAACCTAACCGATGATCTTTGCAAAAACGGTCAGAACCGCCAGGAATCCTGCGTTGACCGCTGTAAAAACAGCCATATATTTGGGTTTGCTGCTCCCTTCTGCATGAACGTAATACCGGTAGGAGATCAGGCTCGCCAGAGAGGCGATCAGCGTTCCAAGTCCGCCGATATTCACTCCCAGAAGCAGTTCTCTATAATTGTCCGTAAATCCTGACAAAAGAATAGCCGCCGGCACATTGCTTATAACCTGGCTGGCCAAAATGGAAGCCTCCAGCTCCCTCTCTGCCAGAAGCTGTTCCAGCGATCCGGCTACTGCCGGAATTCTTCCCATGTTCCCAATGAACACAAAAAAGAAAACAAACGTCAGAAGCAGGCTGTAATCTACACGCCTCAGCACATCTTTTTCCGTGACTGCAACGGTAACGAGCGTCAGAAGAAATGCCGCCTGATACGGCACCAGATGAAGTACCGTCCCGAGACAAACCAGGAATAAAAGAGCATATTTTATGACCGGGCGCCCTTCTGTTCCATCTCCTTTCTTCCCTTCTCTCTTTGCAGTTTCACTATCCAGAGAAACTGCAATCTTCTCTTTTTTCATCGCCAGTATGCAGATGGACAGCAGCAAAAAGGACAATGCCGTATAAGGAAATACGGTCTGTATAAAATCGCCGAACGCCATCTTGGAAACACTGTACAGATACAGGTTCTGTGGATTTCCAACAGGAGTCATCATACTTCCCAAATTAGCGGCTACCGTCTGAAGTACTACGACAAAGATCATATGCTTTCTCTCTCCTGCCATTTCCAGCACCATGACCGCAAACGGTACGAAGGTAATCAGGGCTACATCGTTTGTCACGAACATGCTGGAAACAAAGCAGAGGGCCACGAGCACAGCCGTCAGCTGGCGCGTGTTTTCCGTTCTGGAGAGCATACGCGTTCCCATGTCATAAAATACTCCGGCTCTGTTAAGCCCTGCCATTATGGTCATCAGAGAAAACAGCAGCGCAAGAACGCGAAAGTCTATGTAAGAGATATACGTCCCGTCAGGAGGAATGAAAAAAGCAGAGATCAGCGCCAGCACAAAGGAGATACTCAGAACCGTCTCTTTCTTCACAAATCTCTTTATCTTATCCATAGTAAAATTCCCCTTTTCTTCAAAAGAAAATCTTATGCCAGAAAAGGGGAATTGTCAATTATTTTATCTTCTTTATTTGTATCTTCTGCTCTGTTCTCCGCCAACGACGGCGACTCTTTTTGTGGTGATTACGTTGCTGCCAAGGCCCAGTACGTTTTCGATTACTACTTGACCGGCCTTCACGGGAGCTGTCAGCTTCTGTTTCCTGATCTCTGCCATGACGTCGAATATCCTGTCCCTTGGAACCGGTCTGTCCAGCCTGACGCTGGCAAGGGGCAGCTCTCCTCCTTTTACCAGCACGGAGCTGGCAATATTTCTCAGCGGGTTGGTCATTTCCTGAATGACGTATTCCCTGCCTCTGGGGCATGTATGGCCTGTCGTGATAATTTCTTTTCCTTCCATGACCTCTGCCGTAACTTCACATCCCATAGGCACATAATGCATATAAACTGCCTTACCATAAAATGCTCACCTCCAGCCTGTCTTTCTGATTCAGCATTTCTGCCTTTACCGTGATCTGTATCATTTCTGCCGGAATGGCCCGCTTCATCTTCTTTTCCAAAATCGTCTTTCCACTCTGCGAAAGCCGTATCACGCAGTCTTTCACCGGCTTTCTTACCCTCATGGAAAGCTTGAAGTCTTCCTGCCCGCTGATCCTCTGTGGAATCGTATGAGTGACATTTTCGTCCGTCATCACTTCCAGAGGGCACTCCGGCAGTTCTCCTTCTTTAATCCAGCGCGCTGCGGCCTCAGCCAGGCTCTCTGCTTCCATGGACACGAAATCGACCAGATCATGGACCTGCAGCACATTTCCCGCCGCAAAAATTCCCGGAACGCTCGTCTGGTAATTTTCATCTACGACAGCCCCTTTGCTCCTTTCATCGAGAATGACTCCGGCCGCCAAAGAAAGTTCGTTTTCCGGGATCAGCCCTACGGAAAGGATCAGGGTGTCACAGGGATACTCCTTTTCTGTTCCTGGAACCGGCTGCATGCGCTCATCCACCTGGGATACGACTACGGCTTCCAGCCTCTCATTTCCCCTGATCTCTGTCACCGTATGGCTCAGATACAAAGGAATGCCGTAATCATTCAGACACTGTTCGATGTTCCTCGGCAGGCCGCTGGCATATGGCTGTACTTCAAATACCGCCTGTACATGGGCGCCTTCCAGAGTCATGCGTCTGGCCATGATCATTCCGATATCGCCCGATCCCAGAATGACCGCTTCTTTTCCCACCATTTTATTCTGCAGATTCACGTAACTCTGCGCCACACCTGCCGTATATACACCGGCCGGCCTCTGGCCTGGTATACTAATCGCTCCCCGCGTTCTCTCACGGCAGCCCATGGTCAGAATCACCGCTTTGGCCTGAATTTCCATAATTCCATCCCTGGATACGGCCGTCACTTTTTTATCTTCCGTGATGTCTATAACGGTCGTATCTGTAATATAGGGAATCGGACAGGATTCCACTTCGTCGATAAACCTCTGTGCGTATTCCGGCCCGCTTAATGTCTCACCGAATCTGGTCAGCCCGAATCCATCGTGAATGCACTGCCGTAGAATTCCTCCCAACTGATGTTCCCTTTCCAGAATCAGCACATCCCTGATTCCCTTTTTCCAAAGTTGGGCCGCCGCCGCCAGACCGGCAGGTCCTCCCCCAATGATTACTGCATCTGCCTGCCTCATACTTCCTCCCTCACTTTCCCCGTAAACATCCAGCTGTTTTCCTTTGAATATCGCACTTCCTCGCAGGCAATCCCAAGCTCTTCCTCAATCATTTTCGTGATTCTCGTCTCGCAGTACCCGCCCTGGCAGCGTCCCATCGTCGCCCTCGTTCTGTTCTTGATTCCGGTCACCGTATGTACTCCCAGAGGATTGTGGATGGCCTGCAGAATCTCTGCTTTCGTCACATTCTCGCAGCGGCAGATCACCTCTCCGTAATTCGGATCATTCGCAACGGCCGCTTTCTTTTCCTCTGCCCTCATTTCTGAAAATTTCCGAATTCCCTTTCTCCTCGGATTAAACCCCGGATTTTCGGCCAGCTTTTCTTTTTCCGCAATGATTCTTACCGCCCGTCTCGCCAGCGGTAGTGCGCAGGTAACTCCGGGAGACTCAATTCCCACCAGATTTACCGTATTCGGATGTTCTTCATCCGATTCCAGCATGAAATCCAGAATTTCTCCTGTCTCAGGGTCGTATCGTTTCCATCGGATGCCTGCAAAATTCCGTATAAAATAATCTCGTTTCATCTGGCTGAACATCTTCTGTCCGTCACGGATCAGGCCGTCCAGGTGCTCCTTTGTCACACGATAGTCCTCGCGATCCTCCGTCACATAGGAATCCGGCCCTACCAGTACATTTCCATCCACAGTGGGAGTGGCATGTGTAGAAAATCCACCCTTGTCATTTGGCGCCGGATAAACAGGGATATTCAGATATTTTCCCGCCTTTTTGTCCAGTACGAAATATTCTCCCTTAAACCCTTTCGTCGGATAGTTTGGATACCCCAGCATCTCTGAAATCTCCGGTGCGTACATGCCTGCACAGTTGATCACCCATCTGGCCGCATAACATCCTTTCGACGTGTGGATCCTATATATGTCTCCTTCTCTGACAATCGATACTACGTTCCGCCCAAAATAGAATTCTGCTCCATTCTGACATGCATTTTCAGCCAGTGCGATCGTATACTGCATCGGGTCCAGAATCCCTGAATCCGGCACATACATGGCAAACTCCCCTCCTGCGCTGGAATCCAGCCTGTTTAATTCCTCTTTGCCGATGATCCTCAAACCTTTTACGCCGTTTTTCTCTCCTACGGCCTTATATTTTAAAATGTTCTCCATATCGTGGCTGTCAAAACCGACCACCACTTTTCCCGTCCTTTTAAATGGAATTTCCAGCTCTCTGGCTACCTGGTCAAATTCCTGGTTTCCTTCGACGGCACATTCCGCTTTCAGGCTGCCCGGCTGATACGTAAAGCCTGCATGCAGCATACCTGTATTTCTGCTGGAATTACCGCATGCCACATCCAGTTCTTTTTCGAACACTGCTGTCTTCACCTGGTACCGGGACATCTCTCTTGCCGCCGCACATCCGATTACGCCAGCTCCGATCACTGCTACGTCAAACACTTTGTCTGCCTCCATCGTCATCCTCCTCTGTTATGTAAAAAGAATATCATAGAAGTTTTTTCCCATAAAATAAAAAAGTCATGGTCTATTATTACCATGGCTTTTTCTGTCTTTCAATATCATGTTCACAGAAGGAATTACTTCTGCCTTTTTCTGCACTTTTCAGACAAATTTGTCTGATTTGTCTCTTGCTCCAGTTCCTGCTGTCTCAGTATCCGTTCCTTATTCTGTATGAGATGAGCTGTCATGGCATCGTATGCTTCGCTTCCCTTTCGCCCTGCCACAGCTTCATAAATCCTCTTGTGGGCTCTGACCGTCTGTTCCTTCAGCCTGTCCAGCGTCACATTTTCCTGAAGGATAATCGTCTGGCAGATCGCAGGAAAAAGGCTGTGTACAACGAGATTCCTGCTGCAGCCTGCGATGGCGGTGTGGAACTCCATATCGATCTCATAATAATTCTCTCCCCTGCTGCATGCCTCTTCCAGCCGCTCACAGTTTTCTCTCAGGCGGCGGATCTCATCCGCCGTTCCGTTTTCCGCCGCCAGGGAAGCCATTCTCGGCTCGATCAGGAGCCGGACGTCCAGAAGATCACGAACCAGTTTGTTCTTATCGCATACCATGGACAGGCCAAGTGGATCGTCGCTCATACCCAGCTTTGAAGAAACAAAGGTACCGGCTCCCCGCTGTACCTCCAGAATATTCCTGTCCGCCAGTATCTTTATGGCCTGTCTTACCGTATTGCGGCTGACTTCCAGCATCGCGGCCAGTTCGATCTCATTGGGAAGCTTTGCTCCAATCCGGTAGTTTTTTTGGTAAAGCATATCACTGATTACATCTGCCGTTCTCTCCGGCAGTGATTTAAAATGTATTTTTCCCATTGTACTATAAGTAAAACTAAACGTTCCTTTCAGTTTTTTTAAGTAGCTATCTGCCCCGGGCAGACGTATAATGGTAACTATACCATATCCGCAGAGCGGAAAGAAAGGATTTACCATGGAAAGTTTTTTAAAAATGCTGAACGCGCAGGTGATTCTGCTGATCTATCTCTGTGTCGGATTTTATTGTGCCAAAAAGTCAATAATCGATGAACATGCAAAGCAGAAGATGACGGACCTGATTCTGAAAGTCACCCTCCCCTGTATGATCTTCAATTCATTCAACAAGCCCCTTACTCCTGATATTTTAAGGGAAACAGCCGTCGTATTCTTTGTGGCGCTCGTCATTGCCGTCCTCTCCTTTCTGTGCGGGAAAGTACTGTACAACCGCTATCCGCGGGAAAAAAAGAGCATTCTGCAGTATACCACTCTTGTAAACAATTCCGGTTTTCTGGGTATGCCTATGGTTTCCGCCGTATACGGTACGGACGGACTGCTCTATGCCTCCATTTTTATCATACCAAACAGAATTGCCATGTGGACAGCCGGTATCAGCATCTTTACAAAATCAGACTTCAAGACCAACGTGAAGAACATTCTGCTGAATCCATGCATTATCACCGTGTTTCTTGGACTGGCACGGCGTATCATAGGAATTCCTCTGCCAGCATTCGTGGATACGGCAGTTTCCCAAATGGGAAACACCACGACGCCTCTTTCCATGTTCGTCATAGGCACGATGCTGGTAGGCGTGTCTATCCCATCACTATTTGAAGGGAGCATCTTCTACCTTTCTTTTGTCCGTCTTCTTGCCCTTCCGCTCGTAGCTCTGGCGGTATTAAAGCTTCTGCACATGTCGCCTCTCCTTGCCGGCGTATCCCTGATTCTGACCGGAATGCCGGCCGGAAGCACCAGTGTGCTGCTCTCCGTAAAGTATGGAGTCAATGCGGACTACGCCTCACGCTGCGTAGTTATGACCACCATACTTTCTTTAATCACCGTTCCGATTCTGATGTTTTTCATTTAGCCTCATATGGGGAACGAATGGATCGGCCGGCTGTCTAAGAGACTCCGCCCCCGCAGCCGATACATTTCTCCAGAACCTCCAGCAGTTTATCCACTTCGATCGGCTTGGAAATGTGCCCGTTCATACCACTTTCCAGAGATTTTTTGGAATCTTCGTCAAAAGCATTGGCAGAAAGTGCAATAATCGGTACAGTACGCGCATCCGGCCGTCCAGATGTACGTATACGCCTGGCAGCTTCCAGGCCGTCCATGACCGGCATTCTAATATCCATCAAAACGGCATCAAACCGGCCTGGCTCTCCGCTGCAGAAGCATTCGAGGGCCTTCTGCCCGTCAGCAGCACATTCCACCGTAAAACCATGCATTCCCAGAAGCGTCTGAGCGATTTCCCGGTTGAGTTCATTGTCCTCCGCCAGCAGGATATGCCGCCCGTAAAAGTCCGCGTGCAGTACCTGCTCTTTCGTATGGTCTGTTTCAGGAATTTCTTCTGAAGTGTAGTCAAAGGTCAGTGTAAAAAAGAACTCTGAGCCTTTCCCCGCCTCGCTGCGGACTCCCAGAACGCCTCCCATCATCTGAACCAGGCGGTAGGAAATCGACAGTCCTAGTCCTGTACCGCCCCGGCTGGATGCCGTGCTCGCTTCTGCCTGTTCAAACGGATTGAAGATGCGGGACATGGCCGCCTGGTCGATACCGATTCCGGAGTCGGCAACAGAAAAATGAAGCACCGCCCGAGGCTCCGTCTCCAGTTCCTCCACCCGCACTGTAATTCCTCCCTGATCCGTAAATTTAACCGCGTTTCCTATAATATTTACAAGCACCTGGTTCAGCCGAAGGCTGTCCGCATGCAGGATCCGGTTCCTGATACGGCCGTCCTCCACCCGCATGGTAAGTCCTTTTTCCAGTGCCTGGGCATGGAAGAGGGATTCCAGACTGGCTAACAGCTGTGTGAGGTCCAGCGCACCGTAATTCAATTCCAGCTTTCCGCTCTCGATGCGGGACATATCCAGAATATCGTTAACAAGATCAGCAGATACACATTCGACAATTCGATCTTTTCCAGACAGTCCAGGGTTTTTACCGGATCGTTTACCACACTTTTGGCAATCGTCGTCATACCGCTGATGGCATTCATCGGTGTCCTGATCTCATGGGACATCCTGGAAAGGAAGTCTGTCTTGGCCTGGCTTACCGCGTCTGCTTTGGACTTCATAATGAAGGAAGGAACGATCTTCACCAGTTCCTTGAGCAGCTTGCGGTATTCCTGCGTCCACTCAAATCCCTCCCGGTCCACCTCAAAGCTCATGGAGCCGACGTACTCGCCGTAGTCCCAGATACCGGCATGAAGGCAGGAGGCAATATCGGAAATCCCCTCTCTCAGGTTGTGATCCGCCAGCCCGTCTTCATCATACATATCTGAGCAAAGCTCAAAATCTTCATTTGAAACGTAAAATTCCTGCCCCAATTGAATATCTGCGCGCCTGCGCGCCCACTGATATGAAAAGCGGTACGTCAGATAGGCCCTGTTAGCTTCAATGATGGAAACCCGGTCAAAGCCGCATGTTCTTCCGATGCGGGCAAGCAGAAGGTTGACTGCGTCATCCAAATTTTTTGCCTTGCCCAGCAGGTCCAGGGCAAATGAAATCAGGTCTCCGCCTGCGCGGGTATTCTCCGGCTCAATCTCATTGACCAGATATTCATCGGTATAGAGCTGGGTCAGAAACGTTCCTACCGCATTGGATGTATTCAGATAACATGCCGCCTGTCCCTTTCCGTTTTCCTTGACATACTTGAGCGTGCTCTCAGCGCAGCGGTAAAGCGAATTGTAGTCCCATGTCACCTCTGTGCTGCACATGCCAATACTGGCAGAAACCTGAACGCCCCATTTCGTGTCCGCCAGAATATCCTGCACAAGCCTGGCAATCCTCGGCCCGATGACCGAAGCACGAGATTTATCACAGTTCTTGATAAACAGCATAAATTCGTCTCCGCCCAACCGTATTTGAATCTGATCCGGTCCTGTTTCCGCCAGAAGCACGTCAGCCACTTCCTGAAGAATGGTATCTGCAAACACGTTGCCCTCTTTTTGGTTAATTCGTTCAAAATCATCCATATCCAGCAGCATCATTACGCCGTTCTCGCCTGACGGGCGGCTGTCCAGGTAGTCCTGAACCATCCGGATGCCCGTTTCCTTGTTGTAAAGTCCGGTTAGTCTGTCCCGCGACCTGGCTTCCTCCAGCGCCAATTCCATCTCTTTCTGACGCGTAATATCTTCCACAATGCCGATCACGAGCTGAGGCGCTCCGCCTTCGCTGCTGCGGATGACGGACAGCGTCTCCCGGCACCAGAAGGTTCCGTCCTTTCCCCTAAATTCACATGCAGCGGTGTGTTCCCCCCGGTGAATCCGCTCATACGCGTCATAAAATGAAGCATGAAATTCTTCATCCACCTGCTCTGCTGCAAAACTTCCCGGCATATCCGTGTAACAGTTTTGGCATTTGTATATGGTGCAGGTACGTTCCGGTATCGTACAGATTCCCGTCTGAGGATAGTAGTAGAACTCGCAGGCCGTCGTATGTTCAAGGGCCACATGGAGAATCTCATTACTTGCCTCTACCTGTTCGGCCAGAAGCTCGCTGCGCTGCTCCACCATTTTCCGATCATTAATGTCCATGAACACGCTCTGGATTACCAGTTCACCATCCAGATCCAGAATGACCTCGGCCCTTCCAATAATCCAGCAGAGCCTGCCGTCCTTCTGAATCAGCCTGTATTCAAAGGGATTGATGTCCCCCGCTTCTGAAGCCGTGCAATCTCTGCCATAATACGCGGCCGGTCTTCTTCTGCAATCAGGCTGGGAAGGTCCCAGTTCTCTTTTGCCCAAAACTCTTCCGGTGTATAGCCAAAAATCCGTATGGCTTCGTGGTTTGCGTCCTTAAACTTCACTCCGCTGCCTGATATATAATACTGGACAATCCCGGTCAGAACAGAGTGGAACAAATGATCGTAACGGGCGGCCTGCTTTTCCAGCCGTTCCCGCGCTTCCCACTCTGCCGATATATCGCGGATCACGCTGATACAGATCTCCCGTCCGTCCTCAGACAGGCCCTTCTTTCCCACGTCATTGACCCAGATATAGCTGCCGTCCTTTTTCCTCATGCGATATTGAATCTCATAGGGCCTGCCGACCCGGAATGCCTCGGCAACCTTGGCATCCACCCGCGTGATGTCGTCCGGGTGCATACAGTTTATAACCAGACCTCCTATAGCGTCTACAAATTCTTCATAAGTGTAGCCCAGGTAAGCCAGCATGTAATCATTGACGTAATAGAGAGGAAATCCCGGCTCCAGATATCCCCCCATCATACCTCCCGGAATATTCTGCCCCATGATATCCAGAGATTTTATCCCAACATTTCGTTCCAGTTCGGAACGGTCAAGAGGCTGGCAGGAAAAAACTCGCCCTCATCCTGCCGGATGTCAGGCGTAGAAGCGTGGATCGAGGCAATTCTACAGGTACCGTCCATGTCCTCGACGCAAATAGCAGATACCCTGATCCAGACTCCGCCGGCCTCCTTGGCAGCCGGGCAGACCGATGCAGTCAGCAGTACCGCAGCAGACGTATCCGTAACTTCATTTTCCTGGATATATTCATACTCGATCCGGAATGGCTCCGGCGTCACTGCAAACTCTGCGAGCAGCGCCTCTGCCGTCCGGTCCCGTCCATAAGTGAGCTCCGACTTTCCCGTGCCTACCCACTGCACGTCCTCAGCCAGACAAGCGAGCGTGTCAATCACGTCCCGCCGAACCAGGTAGGCCTCGAAAAATGTGCGTACTAATTTGACCGCTTTACCTGTCTGCATCCTTTTACACCTCTTTCTATCCATCAGTCGTGTTTCTGCATGGCGTTCCCTTCACCTTGCGCACGGCCATAATCTCTTTTGTTATAGTTTAACAAAAGCGCAGGGAAGTTACAAGGCATTTTTCAGCGTTTTGCTGCAGAAGCTTCCATATCTGGCGGACGCTTCCCTTTATGGAAAAAGCAAAACTGCTGCACCCGTATGCCGGTACAGCAGTTTTGCTTTAAGATAGGGAAAAAATATAAACCGGGCATTGCCCGTCTGCCCGCAAAATCAGGTAATAGGAGCTGGATTGAATACGCAGAAGTCGTTGTACAGTCTGTACTTTTCTGCAAAGCTCTGTTTTTTTCCACCGGCTATGTCGATGATCTCCTGGAATAATTCCATTCCGATTTCTTCGATGGAAGCCTCTCCCGTAGCTGCCGGTCCTGCATTGACATCGATCAGATCCGGCCACTTCTGTTTCATTTCATTTCTGGAACATACTTTTATCACAGGAGCGGCTGCCAGCCCGTAGGGCGTTCCTCTTCCTGTCATAAACACCTGGACCCCGATACCGGAAGCCAACTGACACGGCCCGCAGACGATATCGCTGGCTGGTGTTGCCGCATAGATCAGGCCATGTTTCGTCGGCCTTTCTGCCGGAGACAGTACTTCTACGACCGGCGAGGAGCCGGATTTGGCGATGGAACCCATCGCTTTCTCCACAATGTTGGCGAGTCCGCCCTTTTTATTGCCTGGAGAAGGATTGGCACTCCTGTCCACCTCTCCTCTATTCAGATAATTATCATACCAGCGCATTTCTTCCGCCAGACGTTTTCCTACTTGTTCGTTCATACACCGTTCTGCCAACAGGTGCACCCCGTCTCTGACTTCCGTAACTTCAGAAAATAATACGGTAGCACCAGCCTGTACCAGCATATCGGCCGCATATCCGGCTGCCGGATTGGCCGAGACGCCGGAGAAAGCATCGCTTCCGCCGCACTGCATGCCTATCATCAGCTGAGACAGAGGGAGTTCTTCCCTCCTTCTCCCATTCAGCTTTGCCAGCTTCTGATCTGCCATCTCCATTAAAGCGGAGATCATATTGTCAAACCCTTCCATATCCTGCAGCACGATTACATTTTCCGGATTTATGTACGCTTCATCCAGCAGTTGATCGACCGTAAATTTTTCGCATCCAAGGCTGACCACCATCAGTTCGCCTCCGAAATTCGGGTGCCATGCCATATTTCTCAAGGCGCGAATCGGCACTTTTGCCTCGGGAGCATGTATCGCCACGCCACAGCCATATGCGTGATTGACGGCAACGATGTCATCGACGTTTGGGTATTTCGGAAGCAGTTCTTTTTTCATCTTTTCAACTGCTACGTTCAACACTCCAGTTACGCACTGCACAGTCGTGCTGATTCCCAGTATATTCCTGGTTCCGGCATATCCGCCTCTGGGATTTCTGTATCCCATAAATGTCTTAACCGGCGCCTTTGGAAGATCAGTTACGATGTTCCTGGCAAATACCATTTTATCCAGGTCCGGCGACACTGGAAGTTCCAGCATGTATTCATTAATCCAGTCACCCTTTTTAATCTGATCAACTGCATATCCCAGAATCACGCCGTATCTTACGACAGCCCCTCCTTTTGGGATATCCTCCAGAGCGACTTTATGGGCCTGGGGGATATCCTGGTTCGTCACAAGGCCATCCATGAGTTCTGTCCCTTTCGGAACGTCGTCCACCACCACAACAACATTATCTTCGTCTTTTATTTTTACATATCTGCGTCTTTCTCCCATATTTCTTCCCTCACTTTAACTTTTTTTCTGTTCCAGGTATGATTGAAAGCGCTCGACTGTACGCCCCGCCATTTTCGCCAGGTCTACTGCATCCGACATCATGACGAGCATGTTGTATCCCTTGTCATACAGCATTTTTGCATGTTCCACATCATTGGCTACCGTAGCCAGAAACTTCTCCGACGGGATTACGATCTCCTCGATCCTCTTAATCTGTGCCTGAACCGCGTCACTTCCGATCTGTCCCATCATGCCCATGGAAGTGGACAAATCCATGGGACCGATGAAAATGCCGTCCAGATCCTCTACTTCCATGATCGCCGGGAGGTTATCAATCCCCTCTGTCGTTTCAATTGCCACCATAACCAGGTTCTCGTCATTGGCCCGCTGCAGATACTGCCCACGGTTCATTCCATAACCGGCCGCTCTCGGGCTTCCCGCGATTCCACGGATTCCCCTCACCGGATATTTACAGCGCGCCACCGCTTCTTCCGCCTCTTCTCTGGTATTCACATAAGGTATGGAAATCCCCATTACTCCGCAGTCACAGATTCTCTTTAAGGCAATCAGATCGTTCCACGGGGCTCTTGCAAAGGGAAGACACCCCGTGCCTTTCACTGCCTGACACATGCTGAGTACGGTCTGATAATCGGCCGGAGAATGCTCCACATCGATCATCACCACGTCAAAACCGGCGTTAGCCATAATTTCTGCCGATACATTGCTGGCCAGATGAAGCCATGCCGCCGATACCTTTCCCTTATTTTTCAGTCTTTTTTTCACGCTGTTTTTGTATAACTCATTCATGAAAATCTCCTTTCAGTCAGTAACCGTTCAGGCGGCAGCTGAACGGTTACGTAAAACTGCTGCGAAGCCTTTCTTTTACTGCCCGCAGCAGCTGCGCATGTCTGTTTACTGTGCCGTCAATGTGTCAAGCGACGGGGCATCCTTCAATACTGCTGCAAATATGTCCCTCTTCTCATACATATGCTTCTTGTTCTCTTCTGCGGAAATCACATGAACTTCATAGCCCTGATCGTTCAGTTCCTTCACATAGTTTTCATCTTTGCCGATTTCGATCATGGCGCTGCTGATCTCATCTACAATTTCCTGCGGCGTATCCTTTGTAAAGAAGATACAGTACTCCTTCGTAAAGTCAAAGGGCTCGTCTCCCATCTTCACACCCTGCTCTGCAAACGTAGGGTACTCTTTCCCTTCGATTCGCTCGCCGGTCAGAAGGCCCGCTACCTTAACTGCGATCTGATCCTCAACGCCGTCTTTCGTATACTGTTCTGCCGTTGAGAGGTCCACGAAAATCATCTGGCAGTTGCCGTCCCAGAGAGCCTGGTATTTGGTCTCCGTAGAGCCTGCAACGAATACTTTCAGGCGGCTGGCTACGTCGTCGCCGTAATCTTCCTTCATCCAGTTATACACACCGATAAATGCCAGGTGGGAAGAGCCGCCTGATTCACATGCCACCTTCACGATTTCATTGGGGTTATCTTTCATCCAGTCTGCCAGTTCAACCAGGTTGGAGTAAGGCGCTTTTTTACTCACAACGAAACAGGAACCTTTGCTTTCTGCAATTCTTGGTCCTACGATCATATTGTCCAGGGAGTATTCGTCTCCGTATACGCCGAGCACAACGCTCAGCCATGTATTGTCATGGAAAATCATCATGGTATTGTTGTCCGCAAATTTCGCCGTGGTGATCTCCTGCAGAGCATTGGCCTGTCCGATGGGATCGATCTTTCCCTTTAAATCCAGCTTATTGTTCAGATAATTGACAGCCACGTTTGCCGCCAGATATGTATCGCCGCTGGTAGAACCTGCGCCCAGAATGAACCGGACCCGTTCTCCCTTAATGGAATTCTCTTCCTTTTTTCCACAGCCTGCCATGGAAAATGCCATCAGACCGGCTAATGCGAGTGCCATCATTCGTTTCATTGTCTTTTTCATAAATTTCCTTCTCCTTTTATTTTTGTTTTTTGCTTTTATGGTTATCTGCCAGAGCATATGCGACAGAAGCGATAATCATTGCCCACAGCGCCCATGCAAGCGGCCCTCTCGTAAAGAAAATCATCAAATTCCGTCCGCTCCCTTTAAAGAATCGATAAAATATTTTTCAAAGTCTCCGCCCAGGATAAATCCGATCAGAAACGGAGCGTTAGGAATATTAATCTTGTTGAAAACATAGCCAAGGGCACCGAAGATGAACATGGCCCAGATGTCAAACATAATTCCGTTTTTCGCAGCGTATGCGCCGACGACACACATCAGGATGATGACCGGATACAGCCTGGTCTTGGGGATATATATAATTTTGGAAATATACTTGATCGCGAAGAACATCACCAGAAACATGATGACATTGGCAATCAAAAGGGCGACCAGCACCGTATTCCATGTAGACGTGTTCTGCTTTATAAAAAGAGGCCCTACCGCAATTCCCTGAAGCATGAACGCTCCGATCAGTACAGCCGTTGTGGAATCACCTGGAATTCCCAGGGAAAGCAGCGGAATCAGGCGCCGCCGGTCAGTCCGTTATTGGACGATTCGCTGGATATCAGCCCTTCCTCAGAACCTGTCCCGAATTTCTCCGGCTGCTTCGAAAAGTTCTTCGCCTGAGAATATGCCAGGATGGAAGCCGCACTTCCTCCGACGCCAGGAAGGATTCCCATAAACGTGCCGATTCCGGCGGACCGGATCAGGTTAATGGTCTGTCCTTTAAATACCGACAAGGAGAATTTTCCTCCCGTCTCGCCGCTCACATCATACTTTGCCTTTTTCATGCCTGTTTCTGCCTCTTCCAGTATCTGGGAAACTGCGAACAATCCGATGATGACAGGAAGCAGTGAAAAACCATTTCTCAGTGTGACGGTAAGAGGACCGGGAACCATGCGGACCATGTTGTTGTCCGTAAACACGCCCACAAGGGCGAACATGACGCCAAGACAGCCTGCAAAGATGCCGCGGAGCATATTTCCCTTGGAAAGCGCCGCAATAACCGTGAGCGCAAATACGATCAGCAGAAACTTTTCTACCGCGGAAAACTTGATGGCAATGGAGGCCAGCACCGGCGTAAACAGCCAGAGCACGATCAGGCTGAAAATACCGCCGAACAGGGACGATACAATGCCGATTTTCAGCGCCTTTTCTCCTTCTCCTCGCTTTGCCATGGGATATCCGTCAAAACACGTCGTGATCGAGGACGGAGTGCCCGGGATATTAATCAGAATCGCCGGGATCAATCCTCCGGAAATCCCTCCTACATACAGGCCCAGAAGCAGATACAGTGCAGTTCCCATATCGTAGGCATATGTAAGCGGAAGAAAAATCGCTACGGCCATCGTGGATGTCATACCGGGAAGGGCTCCGAAAATAATTCCCATAACAACGCCGAATCCGCAGATCAGAATCTGGAATATACCTATTTCAATCATTTTTTATGCCTCCTTTCTTCCTACGGCAGTGTAATGTTGAACACATATCCGAAGATGAACCACACGAATACGGTGAAACATACCGACAGCACCCCGGAAACCACCATGGATTTCTTTTCCTTTTTTCCTTCAAAAATCACTCCATACAGGAAAATGCAGATCAAGCTGGCCGGTACGAAACGGATCAGATCCAGCAGAATCAGATATACGACCGACAATACCACCGTTCCCCAGAACTTTTTACTGTCATATCCCTCGGCAAAAAAGTGTTTCCCTTTGAGACTCAGCTTTTCCCCCTTTTTCTTTCTTGCAATCCCTTCCGTCAAAAGAATCAGCACCAGCAGCGCGGTGAGGACAACCGCCATAATCTTCGGTACCAGCAGATGACTGGTGGAATAAACGATCTGTACTCTTGGAAGTGCAAAAGCCATTCCCATTCTCTTCTCCTCCTCTCAATCAGCTGATCTCTCCCAGTCCAATCAGGTTTCCAGCCTCATCAAACTCCAGTTCTTCCGGTTCCGATTCGATTACAAGCCCCGGATTTTTTTCAGCTTCTTTATAATAGACTTCAGACAGCATAATGTGTTCGATTTTCAGGCTGTTGGCAATACGGACAATCCTGATCCGATCTTTGTCTACTCCCGTACACGTTCGGATGCAGACCTGTATGGCCTCTTTGTCATTCTCCATCACCATCGGAATTCTGGCGTTTTCCACCACCGTGGACGTGATCAGATTCGGGTATGTAAGATCAAAATTCAGTTTGTTGTAGAACCGCCTCGTCGTCGCATGTGCCATGCCCATGCCGCAGCCGCTGTGATGGCTTTCCCTGCTCATATCCAGGATGGCCACCCGTTGGGACTTCAGGCCGCCGGATGCATACGGCGTCACAAAGGTTCCTGTTATATTGGGGTCCATACCGCTTCCGCTGAAATTTTTTCCGATGACGTCGCAGATCAGCACATCGCACTCCGGAACAAGGATTCCCGGCATAAGGCTTCTGGCTTCTTCCAGAAGGGCCGGTTCTTTTTCTTCGATTTCATCGTGGTTAATGACCGCAATTTTAGATGTCTCGTCATAGGAGTTCTCCAGGACGGCCACTGCAAACAGGATATTCGCGTGTTTCAGGATGGCTCTGCCAAACATGGGAACGTATTTCGCCATCTGACCGAATCCGGCCTCATGGCACACATCTGCTCCCGCCTGCTTACCCAGGCCGATCGTCATCATTTTCATGATTCCGCTCTCATAGGGCCCCCTGAAACAGGTGTGCGGCTTTATACGGCAGTTGACGATGATTCCGTCTGCTTCTGCGGAATTCCTTCCGATCAGCACATCCATTCCCTCGTCGTTGACGCCGATTTTCACTACGTCCATATCGCATTTCACGGGACATTCCATGGACTCTTCCGTAATGCCGTAATTTGCCAGTATCTCCCTCTGCCCTTCTGCTGTAGCTCCTCCGTGACTTCCCATGGCTGCCACGATAAAAGGACTGGCCCCTTTTTCTTTTACGAAGTCTACAATGGTTTTTGTGACGATCACAAGATTGGCAATCTGCCGGCTTCCAACCGTAATGGCGATCTTCATTCCCGGACGTATCTGTGAGGAATACGTTTCCTGTTCCAGTTCGTTCCGTATAATTGCGGGTATATCACCCGCTTCAATTCTTTCAGCTGAAAAAAGCTGCCTGACTTTAAACATTTTTGGAATCGGGACCTGTTCCACCAAACGTGATGTGACGCTCTTCATATTTTTTCCTTTCTTTTTCCATCTTTTTTATAAATTCATTATACATTTCACCAATTTGAATATCTATTGACATAAAAGATAGGATTTTATTGAATTTTTCTACAATCATGTTTTTATTTCATTTTATGAACAGATGATTTCAATTTTTATTTCAATCCTGCATCAGGAGAATAAAAAAGAGGGTGTTGCAAAAGTCGAATCCGCATTGCCGCCGATACCAGATTTCGTTCCAGGCGGTGGCCAAGTCACTACATCTGGTATCGGAGGCAATGCTCTATTCCTTTTTGCAACATCCTCTGTTATACCTTTATCCTCTCAGCAACTTCTTTACCAGTTGCAAGACGTATATC
>NZ_QSDR01000011.1 GCF_003464085.1 Clostridium sp. AM58-1XD | reverse complement strand
TGTAGTGCCTTGGCAGTGCCTTGGCAGTCTCAGGATTACTCTGTACGATGGCGGCTGCCTCTACCAGGCCTCCGTTTGGGAAGAAATGATGTATCAGGTAAATCACTACGACGTATACGGCTACAAGACCAAGCATGGCATGAAAGGTATCCAGCCACGCCACGGATTTCATTCCTCCGCCGATAATGTGCAGGGAGACACAGACGGTTCCCAAAAGAACTGCCGGCAGATAAGGAAACATTCCTTTCGTCGTCACCACGATTCCGCTTCCGATTGTCATCAGCTGAACGGCTACATAAGGAACGATAAAAATAACGAGGAGAATGGCTACAAACAGTCCAAATCCTTCTGAATAATACCGTGTTCGCAGATAATCGGCAGGCGTTTGGAAACCATATTCCTTACCAAGTATCCAAAGCCGGTAACCGACAAGGCAGAAGAGAAGGCCGCTGACCGCGCATCCTGCTGCCGCTACGTATCCGATTCCGCCGATATAAGATGCAGAAGGATAACCATAATAAGACAAACCGCTGTATACGGATATGGCCGTCGTACACACGAGTACGAAGGAGCTTACACCTCTGTCTGCGTTAAAAAAGCTTTCCGCTGATTTCGATGTCTGTTTAAAATTCATGAATCCGTGACATACCATAAAAATGGCATATGCAATAATACCAATAATAATCCACACTTCTGCTTTCATAATACTCTCCCCCTATCTGTCCTTGTACATTTCGTCCACATGTCCCTGCGTGCTGAAAAACATATTGTAGTAAACTCCCCACACGACTGCCGCCAGAAGCATGGAAAACAGAAAGAATGCAAGCTGGAACGGGAGCCATTTGAATAACAGGAAATGGGGAAAGAACGCAATAAAAATATAATTGCACGACAGCAGGATCACGTTAAAAAGAATAAATATGTATTTAACCGCCTTGTTCATAATTTTGCTACCTCCAATACAAATTGTTTTTAATTACCCTTCCTGTGCCGACGGGCAGAGGATATGCTTAAAACCTTCGCCTGCTGCCGCTTTCTTAAATCCCTTTTCCCAGTCATCCAGGCCGCAGGCGCTGCTCAACAGAGGTTTCAGGCGAATTTTTCCCTCCTCCAGAAGTTTAATCGTCTTATCCCACCAGACAGGCTTGGTCGCATACGTTCCCTCGATTACATATTCCCTCAAAACGACTTTTCCCATATCGATTGCCGTAGATTTTGAAGGGATACCTACCTGCGTATAATGGGCGCCTTTTCTCATAAGGTCCATACAAAGAGTAATTGCAGATCCTGCTCCGGAACATTCAAAGACGGCATCCGCCCCCCTTCCGTTGCAATATGCTTTCACCTGATCTACGATATCCGGTTCCTCCACATGCATGACCTTATCAGCTCCCAGTTCCAGAGCCAGCTTCAGCCTGTCCTCATCCTTTCTTGTCCCCAATACGATAACCTTACAGCCAAACAGTTTAATAGCCTGGAGCGTAAAGAGTCCGATCGTCCCCGGTCCCGTCAGGACCACATAGTCTTCCGGCTGTAGGACGGCGTGATCGAATACGGCCTGAACACAGCAAACCAGAGGTTCCGTCATGCATGCTTCTTCAAAGGAAAGTCCTTCAGGAATGCTGTGGAGATTCGCCGCCGGCACCTTTACAAACTCAGCCATCGCACCGTTTACACCGCTTCCTATGGAAAGCCTGTCCTCACACAGATTCTTTTTTCCTGTTTTGCAGAAAAAGCAGTGCCCGCAGGTATAGTAATACGTTTCGCTCACAACTCTGTCTCCAATGTTCCATCCCCGGACATCTTCTCCTATCTCCGTAATCACTCCGGAAAGCTCATGTCCGAGAGTAACCGGGGGATGAATCGGGTAGCTGTTGTCATTTAATATATGTAAATCCGTACCGCAAATCCCCGCCCCCTTTACCTGAATGAGCACTTCATCCCTGTTTGTTACCGGCTTTGCCACATCCATAACCTGCACGTTTCCGGCGCCTTCTTTTATCTTCACAACCGCCTTCATCTTACTTCTCCTTTCTTTTTATCACTTTTACGGCGGCTTCTGCAATATGTTCCGCCTTTAATTCAAATCTTTCCGCAAGATAATCCAGATTTCCCACCTCACCGAACTGATCCTGAACGCCGATCATCTCCATCGGAACAGGAGTATTTTTTACCAGAACTTCCGATACGGCAGAACCAAGTCCATTGATTACGTTATGGTTTTCAGCCGTTACAACTGCCCCCGTCCGATCGGCCGCGCTCTTTATCGCCTCTTCATCAATGGGCTTCCATGTAAACATATTGACAACCGCTGCAGATATCCCCTTTTTTTCCAGCAGATCAGCCGCCTTCAAAGCTTCGGCGGTACAGTAACCGCTGGCTATGATCGTCACATCGCTGCCTTCCCTTAGCATAACAGACTTTCCAATCTCGAATTCCGAGCCGTCTTCGTATACCTTAATACACGATTTTCTTACGAGACGCATGTAGTACATTCCATAACTATCCGCCATCTGCTTCAATACGCTTTTAAGCATAGTAACATCTGTCGGTTCGATGATTGTCATCTGTGGGATCCCTCTCATGATCCCCATATCTTCAAAAGGCATATGGGTTCCGCCATTGATCTGAGCCGTTATTCCGGGATCAGAACCAACCAGCTTTACATTCAGCTTTGCATACGCGCCCGACATAAAAATCTGGTCGCATGCCCGCCTGGTGATAAACGGACCAAAGGAATGGACAAACGGTATTTTTCCGGCTGCCGAAAGCCCTGCCGCAACCCCGACCATATTCGCTTCCTGTATCCCGCAATCCAGCGTCTGCTCCGGGTACATCTGCGCAAATGGTTTCGTCCCCATTGCTCCCATGAGGTCGCCGTCCAGTACAACAATGTCTCGGTTTTTTTCAGCCATTTCCATCAGGGTGTCACAAAAGGCTTTTCTCATTTCGATTGTTTCAGGTCTTAATTCACTTACTGCTTTTGCCTTCATATTCATTCCTCCTCCCTGATTCTGTCATACTCCGCCTGCATTTCCTCCAAAGCCGCCATCAGCTGCTCCTGAGAAACCGTCGGACAATGTCCGTTCAGCTTACCTGCAATTTCGCTCCACCCATGGCCTTTTTCCGTATTCAGGATAATGGCAGACGGCTGATCCTGCTGATTTTTTGCGTTGAGTATGGCTTCATCAATCGCTTCCACATCGTGTCCGTCTACGGACTGCGCATACCAGCCAAAGGCTGTGAATTTATCATTCAAATTCCCTAACGAGCAGATATCATCCGTATAACCGTCCAGCTGAATTTTATTATAGTCTATAAAGGCAATCAGGTTTGAAAGCTTTCTCTGTGCCGCAAATAAAGCCATCTCCCATACCTGCCCTTCCTGACTTTCTCCATCCCCCAGGATCAGATATACCGTATTAGTTTTTCCGTCCATTTGAAACGCACACGCAGCTCCTGCCGCGGTAGAAGCACCCTGTCCCAAAGAACCTGTCGTCATATCAATGCCGATTGTCAGGTTTCTGTCACAGTGGCTCGGCAGATGGGTGCCCGGTCTGTTCAGCGTAAGCAGCTCGCTTTCCGGGAAAAATCCTTTTAATGCGAGTGTGGAATACACAGCCGGTCCTGCATGCCCTTTTGATACTACCAGCCAGTCCCGTTCTTCCCAGCCCGGCTTCTTACTGTCATATTTCATTTCTTTTCCATACAGAACTGCCAGCAAATCTGAAATCGACAGGGATCCTCCGACGTGGCCAACGCCCAGAGAACCGATCGTTTCCATCGTCTTCATCTGAATCTGTTTGGAAAACAACTTCAGCTCCTTTACCTTTCCTCTCTCCATAATTACCCCTCTAAATTGTATTTTTAAATTCAAACTTTATAAAGTTTGTTTATAATTATATAATAAAACATTTTTTATAAATTTCAATTGAAAACATTTTTTATAAATTTCAATTGACATTTTAACTAACAAATCAGCCGTTTTTTTGTTTATATTTTTCTCAAACTTTATAAAGTTTATCTTTGTTTTATTTTTTATTGAAAAAACATTACTTTTCAGGTATAATAAATAAAGATTGTATATTCTGTCATTGCTGGCAAAGTGACATCGTATAAATACAGAAGTGAGGCGATCCTATGAAAACAGAACATGCGGTTTCTCTTACGGAACCGGTATATGAACATATTCTTAATATGATATTGAATCTGGAACTGCGGCCTGGTGACAAAGTGCCTGAGACGGCCATCGCCAAAGATCTTGGTATTAGCCGCACCCCCGTACGGGATGCGCTGAGAAAGCTTGAGGGGGAAGGGCTTGTAAACATCTATCCGAACCGATTTGTAGAGGTTGCTTCTTTTGACGAATCCGATATTATCAACCTTGGCATTATGCGCATTGCAATCGATACCATGGCCGTGCGTCTGGCTATTTTCAGAGGAAGCAACGAGGAGTTTTATCATTTAAAAAGTATTGCTGATAAGTGTACGGAGGCGAAAGACTCCGGGAATCGCCTGGAGCGGATTCGAAACGACTATCTGTTTCATCTCACTCTTGGAATTCTGTCAAAAAACCCTGTTCTGGAAAAGTATCAGACCCACCTTCTCAGGCAGATGGAAGTCATGCTTTCCTATAATACATCGATGTGGTATCCGCCAGCGTCGGACATCACGCGATCGTTGAAGCAATGATTAACCGTGATGAAAAAGAGGCTGTACGTCTGATTACCATTCATTTAGCAGAATTCTATCATATCCAGGACTCCTTTCCGTTATTTAAACGGATTCCGCAAAATAAAAAGAGCATTGCATGAAAAAAGTATCGTCCGGCATACCAGATCCAGTGGTTATTCCACTGTTGTTCAATAAATTCCGGTATTGGGACGATACTTTTTCTTTTATGCAATGCTCTTTTTCTTATTGACGCTGTAAAATCCTTTTACTGAGAACCGTCATCAGTGACGACAAGGCCGTTCACGGCCCAGTCATACGTTTCCATAGCCTGGAACAGCTCCAAATCAGCTACCTTTAATGCCGATTCTGCCGACAGGAATTCTGCTTCCTGCTGCAGATATTGTGCGCGGCTCAGCATTCCCTGCTGATTCTGTATCTGAGCGCCGTTCCACGTAATCAGCGCACTCTCATATGATGCTTTTGCCGCATCGTATGAAGCCTTCTTTCCTGTCATATCCTGATACAGGCCGCGGATTGTAATCTCCATCTTTGCTTCCGACTCTTCGATATCGCGCAGACGGCTTTTATCCTTCTTATTCGTCTTAACATCCAACTCTGTATGACGCTTTGTAATCAATTCATAATTATTTCCAATCGCCGAAGTGCAGTCCTTATCCAGATCAATTCCTGTAAGGCGGTCCATATCCGAAGAAGGTACCTCTCCGATCCCGACTCCGCTGGCATATCCCTGCCCTGTCAGTGTATAGATGTTACGCCTTACCTTTTCGATTCCGGCGTCCAGCGCTGTCAGAGAAGCCTGTGCGCTTCCGAGTCCGTTTGCAGAGGCCAGCAATCCGCTCTCTACCACCATACCCTGCGCCGCCATCGCATGCGAAGCATCTACGGCAGCCTGTGCTGCCTCCACACTTTTCTGCACCACCTTACGCTGAGACTGCAGCTGCCAGTATGTGTTCACCAGCATCTGTACATTGTATGTCATCGTATCTTCCGTATGGTTCAGCTGCTTTCTTCCTGAAGTAAAGCTTTCATCCATATTCTCAGATGAATCCTGCTGCTTTTTCGCGTATTTGCGCAGTTCCTTTACATTCTGCCTCAGATACTTTGCAGCCTCTTTCGCTTCCGGCGTTCCGACCTTTTCCAGATCCTTGGCCTCATCATACAAATCATTCGCCTCATCCCTCAGCTGATCTGCAACCTTCATAGATTCCTCTGCAAGGATGTAATACGATTCATTGGCGTTTTTAATCAACGGATTATACTGTCTGATCCATTCCTTGATCTGGCCGTATTCTATGGTATCACCGGAAATCTGTTCGCTTACAGGCTCTGCCAGTACTGTCATTGAAACGGAACACGCCATGCAAAGTGCGATCGTTCCTGCTGCCGCGCCGGACAGGATTTTCTTTTTCCAATATGAAAATGTTTCATTTCTTTTTTTCATAATCATCATCCTAGCTTCCTGATACAAGACCTTTCAGTGCCCACTCATAATTTTCAATCGCCTGGAATAAATCCAGCTTTGCCGTATCCACTGCCACTGCTTTCTGAAGATACGTGTTCTGTGCCTGACGGTATTCCAGAGGACTGGCCGAACCAACCTGATATTTCTGATCCATATCCCTCTTATTTACTTCTTCCAGGGTAAGAGCCATCTGAGCAGTTTCATAGGAAGTCCGCTTATTCAGAACCGTTTCGTATAAGGTCTTTACCTGGCTTGTTACCGTCTCTTTCGTATTGTCGATGTTAGCCTGTGCTGTTTTTCTCGCACTTTCTTCCCCTACGTTTTCCAACTGCTTCGTATAGTAGCGCAAATCATAATTATTTGCCAGGGCTGTCGCTGTATCCGCCGCCGGGTTCATACGGTCAATTCTCGTCATATCCACTTCCGGAATCGGGCGGATATCAGGATTCGCATTTACGCTCCATCCCGTCAGCAGACAGAGGTTCCGTTTTACCTGATCCCTGCTCTTTTCTGCAGTCTGGATATTGGCATCCAGGTTGCTGATATTCTCCTGGGCCTTCAGGACATCTGCCTGTGTTACAAGGCCATGATCCCTCTGTATCAGCGTAGACTGGTAAACTGCTTCCAAAAGCCCCTTTGTATCTTCCAGAAGCGCCATGTTCTTCTCCAGCTGTTCATAGGAATTCATCAGGATCTGAGCCTGCATGACGAGGCCGGCCTCCTGCTGATCGTACCGGATCCGGAGCATCGTATTATCCACGAGGCTGGATTCCGATGTCTGAAGTGCTGCCTTCGCATAATATTCCATCATGGCTGAACCGTAAATCATATTCGCATAGATGCCGCCAGGAGCCATCGCATATGTATCTTCCGGATACATGGAATCCGACTGAGAAAACAGGTCATTGGCCTGGCTCGCCAGCGCATCCTTTGCATCATTAAAATCCTGGTCGCGTGCATCATCATATGCTACCTGATTCTTATAAACCGTGGTGTTGTATTCGTGAATTAAATCCGCCAGTTCCCCATATTCCATTACATCGTCCCGAAGCCTTGCCCATTCTTCCGCCGTATGGGCAAATTCCGGGCTGGCGAACACCTGCATGGATGGAACTGCTGCCATCGCGGCAGCAATTCCCAGGGATATCAGCCTGTTTCTACTTCGTTTCACCATATCCACCTCTCATTTTCTTTCCATTAATCTTCAAAGTTCTCTACGTCAAAATGCTTTTTACCTGTCTTGTCTACCATGCCATACAATGTTGGCAGAAGGATGAGGGCCAGTACGGTAGATGCGATCAGACCGCCGACGTTAACGAGGGCCAGACCCTGCAGCGTTGCACCTGACTTACCATATCCCACAGCAAGCGGAATCATGGAAAGGACTGTTGTGAGCGTCGTCATCATGATCGGACGCATACGGATGGCGCCGCCTTCTACAAGGGCTTTCTGAAGTCCCAGTTCCCCTCGCAGCTGATTTACCGTATCCACATACAGAATACCGTTGTTAACTACCGTACCGATCATCATCAGGAATCCAAGCATGGATACCATATTGATCTTACATCTGGCTATAAACAGAAGGCCGAACGCACCGATCAAACTGAACGGGATCGTAAACATAACCATGAGTGAAAATTTCGGAGATTCAAACTGCATTGCCATAACTACGAAAATCAGGAATACAGCCGTACCGATTGCTCCCAGAAGAGCCGTCATCTCATCCATCATCTGTTCATCCATTGAGTTGGCCGTATTTGATACGCCAGAGGGAATTGATATTCAGCGGCAAACTTCTTTACTTCCGTCTCTGCAGTTTTCTCATACCCCTCCACTGCTTCACATGTTATGGATACTTTATACTGTTTATCCATTCGCGTAATCGTCAGCGGGCTGTCAGCGTAAGATACTTCGGCGATATCGGACAGAGGAACCTGGCTTCCCATCGGAGTTGAAAGCAGAAGCCCTTCCATCTTATCAATCGTATCATATTCGTCAGGGGCGAACTCCACTTTTACCGTGATATCTTCGCCTGTAGAATTCAGCTTCATCGCTTCCACTCCGCTGAGAGTGGAATAAATTACGCTTCCCACGCTGGCCGGTGTCAGGCCTTCTGCCTGCGCCTTGATGGGATCAATCTTTACCTTGACAACAGGAGCCGCGTTTTCTACAGAAGAATGCACCTTTGTTACATCCGGCCGCTGTTTCAGCTGGGCTACCATATCTTTTGCAACCGCCTTGGCCGCCTCATAGTCAACGCTGGAGATATCAATTTCAATATTGTCTGACTGCATGCTGCTGGAACCGGAACTGCTTCCGTTCTCCAGTGTAACCGTACAGTCCGTCATCTTCTGAGTTTCTTTTCTCCATTTTTTCATTACTTCCGCCGTGGAAAGCTTTCTGTCATCTTTCAGATAGGCGGTAAGCGTAGAAGAGTCGCCGGCAGAAATGCTAAGGCCGCTGGCGCCGTATGTAAGGAGGTAATGATCCACGTCCTCATCAGACATGACCATATCTTCCAGTTTTCCTAATATATCATTATTCGCTTCAATCGTCAGGCCCGGTTTCGTAGTAATCGTCATATTGACAATACCTTCATCCACCTGGGGCATAAGTTCCATTCCCAGTTTAGCCGCCATGAGGAATGAGAACACGAGAAGGATGAACGCCGTAAAAAGAACAGTCTTCTTCTTTGGAAGAATCTTAACTACAGCTTTTCTGTATGCGTCCTGCAGGGCGGATACCATCTGATTGACCGGCGTCTCCGTACGTTCCTGCGGGTGCATGAACAGATACATGAGCGGCACAATAATGATAGCTGAAAACAGGGAAGCCGTCATACAGAATACAATCGTAAATCCAAGGGGCTTAAACAGCTGTCCCGAAAGTCCCTGCAGAAGTGCCAGCGGCAGGAAAACGACACAGGTGGTCGCCGTCGAACCGATCAGGGAATTGATAACCATTTTGGCTCCGCTGATTGCGGCGTCGTAATAATTCCTTCCTTCTTTTCCTCGGAAGCAGCTTTCCAGCATAACGATTGAGTTGTCAACCATCATACCAACGCCCAGTACCAGGGCGCCCAGAGAAATAACGTTCAGGGAAAATCCCATGGCGTTCATAAGAATCAGGGATACTACCACAGAAACAGGAATGGAACTGCCTACGATCAATGATGCTTTAATGTCACCGAAGAACAGGAACAGTACGATCATCGAAAGTATAATAGCCATAACGAGTGTCTGCAGTACGTTCTTAATGGAATCCAGAATCATATCACTGGAATCGTAAATCATCTCCACCTGAAGGGCCGGATTCTTCTTCTGAAGAACCTCGATTTCCTTGTTAACCTGTTTTGATACTTCTACGGCACTGGCACTCTGCTGTTTCTTAACGCTCAAAGAAACGACATCCTGGCCGTTGTAGCGGCCGATACTGTTGGCATCCTCCAGTGCTTCATACACATTGGCTATATCAGAAAGATGAATGGTATTTCCGTCTGCAAGAGGAATCGGAATCGATTTCAGGCTTTCTATATCGTCATAATCGTTACCTACGCTGACGCTCAGTGATTCCTTACCTACTTTTGTCTTACCTGCAGGAATTGCAAAATCTGCGGCTCCTACCAGCTTCGCTACCGTCGTCATGTCCAGATGGTACTGGTTCAGCTGCTCCGGAAGCAATTCTATTCTAACATAGCTTTCACGGCCGCCTGCCAGGGAAATCTCGCCAACGCTGGAAAGCTTCTCCAACTCCGGAACAATCTCATTGTCTACATAGTTATATAGGTTACCTTCCGTACCACCGCTGATTGCCATCATAACAACCGGCTGTGCGTTCATATCCATTTCCAGAATATTTGATTCTTCTGCAGCTTCCGGAAGATCGCTCTTTATGCCGTCTACCGCCTTTTTCAAATCGAGATATGCCGTATCCATATCCGTTCCATAGTTATACTGGATCAGTGCGATGGATACGTTTTCCATAGCAAATGTATCAACTTCTTTAATACCGCTCAGCGATGCAACGGCGTCCTCAACCTTTTTACCGATCAGTTCATTGGCATCTTCCGGGCTGGCGCCTGCGTAAACAGTCGCTACAAGCATCATGGGCATTTCCATTTCCGGTGTAAGCTCTACTTTGGAACCGAGCACGGACTGCATGCCGAAGAAAATCAGTGTGACAAGGGCGAGCAGTACGGTGACCGGGCGTTTTAACGCAAATTTTGTAAAGTTAATCATATCAGTTCCTCACCTTCTGCTTCCACTATTCTGCTGCGCTCTCGCCTGCAGCTTCCGATTCTTCTCCTGCAGCCGCCTCTGTCTCTGCTTCCTGGCTTTCATCCACAAAAAGAACCTCCACGCCGTCCGTAAGCTCGTTGCTCCAGGTAACAATTACCTGGTCATCTGTACTCAGACCGCTTTTCACTTCCATCTCTTCCGTATCATAAATACCGCTGTCAATGTCGATACGATTGGCTTTTCCATCTTTATATGTATATACAAACGGGTTTCCTTCATCATAAGAAACGGCTCCCAGCGGAATTTTAAGGACGTTTTCCACCTTATCCTTCATAACATTGACTTTAACTCTGGAACCTGTAGTCAGTGATTCGCCATTTGCTATGCTGGCTTTTACCTGATACAGGCCGCTGCCGGAATCTACGATAGACGCGATTTCAGTAATGCTTCCATCGTATTCCGTTCCGTATTTATCCAGGGAAACAGGCATGCCCGTCTGAAGGTTTTTCATAACACGTTCCGGAACACTGAATTTTACCATGATCTGGTCCTTTGCTGAAATTACGCATACGGCAGTAGCCGGTGATATCATGTCATGGGGATCAATTCCTCTCGATTCGATCACGCCGCTGATTGGGGCTGTAACAGTCGTATATTTTACCTGAAGATCATACTGGTTCTTCGCCGCTTCATACTGAAGTCTTGCGCCAGTCGCTGCGCTCTGCGCCTGCTCGAAAGCCTGCTGAGAAATCGTTCCTCCTGCAAACAGCGCCTGCATTCTCTGAAGGGAATTATTTGCGTCGTTCATGGCAACCTGCGCGCTGTCCACCTGAATTCTCAGAGCCGTAAGTGCATCGGAGTCGATCCGGCAGAGAGGCTGGCCTGCCTCTACGTACTGGCCCGCTTCAAAAAGCACTTCCAGCACTTCTCCGCTCATCTTTGGTGCAACCGAAACTGTCTCGGAAGGTTCAATCGTCCCGATCACGTTCGTATAGAGGGTGATATCTCCCATCTGCGGCTGCTGCGCCGTAACTGCGGGTCTTACATCCTCTTCCTCCACTGTTTTTTTAATGCCAAACTTCGCATATAGCCCTCCGGCTGCCAGGCCTACAACAACGAGGCCGATCATAATTTTTACTCCCTTTTTCATAACTGCTCTCCTTTTCCTTATCTACTGCAGTCCCCGCCGGATAATTTCCAGCTGTTCATGCACAATTTCCTTTACATTTTCCCTCTCTGTAAGAGGCATCATATGATACATGGCCACATGCTTGAGCGCATCGGAAATGAGAAGCTCCAATACGCATGCCAGCTGGTGTTTATCCCTGAAAGGACATTTCTCGAGATTATTCAGCTTATAGCAGTGATCGACAAATTCTTGATATTCTACGCTGTCATACAGGAACGTGCCGAATCCAAAACTCTTCATATTTGTCATTGAACCTACATTCAGCAAAAGATTTCTGTATACATTTGCATTTGGATAATCCTGCCCGTGATCCATGAGATCGAATGTCATATTCTCTGTCGCTTTAATAATGTCTCCGTCTGCTTTCTCAATTTCCATGTAAATATGGTTCATACATGCAATTCTGAAATCATTCAGAAGATATTTTATCATGTCATCTTTATCTTCGAAGTACGTGTAAAAACTTCCTCTGGATATGTCCGCCGTCTTTATAATCTTATTAATCGAAATTTCTATGTACGGTACTCTGGAACATTCTTCCATTGCTGCCTGTTTTATAATGTCACGCTTTTCCTCCTTCAAGTTAAAAAATCGTTGTGTTGGCATCTCTTCCCCTCACCTTCCGTATATGCTGACACACTGTCATGTTTGCGATTATACTATAGTTAAAAATCCTTTTCAAGTAAACTTCTGTTTTTTTTGTGTTAAAAATGACAATTTGTCACTTTGCTGAAATTTACCTTAGTTCTTCCTTATTTTTTTGGTGACAATTTGTCACTATCTGTCATCTTTTTCCCTTGACAGAAAACGGCATATCCCTTAAGCCTTCTTTTTAAGGCAGGCAGGTCACTGGGCCATCCTCTGTCCTCCTGCTTGGAGGGCTTTATATCATCAATCGCTTTCCTATGTAATAAAAAACTGCCGGCCGACAATCAGTCAGCACAGCAGCCCTATTCCTTTTAATCAGAGGATTCCTAATACATTTTCTATCATATATATGATGGTGCCTACGCCCAGAGCAGTTCCTGCTACCGCCAGGAGCATTGCCAATGACGTTAAAATCTGTATAAAAAACATGGAAATGATCGGATGCCCACTGGCTATCCCTTCGCTGGATTCAGCGATTCCCGATCCTGCCGTCAACAATCGTTTCCGCATACCACTCACTCTCCTTCTCATCCTTCTGTCTATATTCTATCATCAGAGAACGTAAAGATTCCATCGTAAATTACCGTCCGCCCTGTCAAGAAATTATAAATGGGATTGAATCACTTCAGCGACACCATTCCTTACCGCCGCAGGGCGACCCTGCCCGGAAGGTTTTTTGTTACACAGGATAGTTTGGAGAACTTTCTTATGTAACAGAAAAACCGGACAGACAGGCATTTTCCCATCGTATCCGGTTCTCCATAATTCCCTTGGATTAAAATCTTAATTTTATTTATTTGCCTTTTTTCCAAAAAGCTGTTCTGTCAGTTTTTTTGCAGTAGGCGTATTCGCAAGTCCGCCCTGAGCCGTTTCCCTCAGGGAGCACGGCATGGCATCTCCTACTTCCTTCATGGCATCGATCACCTCATCCACCGGTATATTGGATTTAATACCTGCAAGCGCCATGTCCGCCGCTGAAAAGGCAATCATAATTCCCGCTACGTTACGCTTGATACATGGAATTTCCACAAGACCGGCAACGGGGTCGCAAACAAGACCAAGCTGGTTTTTCAGGGCGATCGCACAGGCATCCGCTGCCTGAGAAGGCGTGCCCCCCATAATTTCCACCAGAGCGGCCGCCGTCATTCCTGCCGCAGAACCGCATTCTGCCTGGCAGCCTCCCTGTGCGCCTGCAATACTCGCTCTTTTTGCGATGACCATACCAAATCCAGCCGCCGTAAACATGGCACTGACCACTTTTTTGCGGTCCGCCTTTTTGTCCTCAATCATACTGACAAGGCAGCCCGGCATGATTCCGCACGATCCTGCCGTAGGGGCTGCAACGATCCTTCCCATAGCAGCGTTATACTCAGAAACTGCAAGCGCTCTTGCCATGGCTCTCGTCATAAATTCCCCGGTAATACCGCCAGTCTGCGCATATTGCATCATCTGAAATGCGTCGCCCCCCGTCAGTCCGGACGTGGATTTTAAATCCTTATCAATTCCGCTCTTTACAGACTCCTCCATAACCTGAAGGCTTTCAGACATGCGTTTATAAACTTCGTATTCCGGAATCTCCATCTGATTCGCCTGATCGCTCATCACCATTGCGCCAATATTATCGTGGGCGCATTCAGCCGCATCGACCAGCTCTTTTATTGAATTGTAGTCCAACATAATCCTCCTTACATAGCCCTTAGCAAAATAACACCGATTACATGGGGAAGCAGCTTCAGCTGTTCCATAAGATTCTCAGGAGGATTTCCGTCGATTTCGATCGTCATGATGGCTTCGCCGCCCTTTTTCGGCCTGGACAGGCGGAAATTCCCTATATTTACATCGGAGTATGCCATAAAGTTTGTAACGGCCGCTATTGTACCCGGCCTGTCATAGTGACGGACCAGAATTGTATTATACTGGCCGGTAAATGTCACATCCATTCCATTGACCTTAGCCACGAGGATATTCCCTCCTCCGATGGACGCTCCCTCTACAACGGCTGTTGCGCCGTCCTTTCCGTACAATGTAATCCTGGCTGTATTCGGATGAGAATCCGGAATATTGGCCTTTTTAAATCCATATACGAGTCCCTGTTTTTTAGCAATCTCGAGAGAGCATTTGATATTCTCGTCATAAGAATGCATACCCATGATTCCCGCAATAAGGGCCTTGTCCGTTCCATGCCCCTTATACGTTTGTGCAAACGAGCCGGAAAGCTCGATCTCTGCCTTTACAGGTTCTTCTCCAAGAATCTTCCAAGCCACTCTGCCGAGTCTGACGGCTCCGGCTGTGTGTGAAGATGACGGGCCTATCATCACCGGTCCTATAATATCAAAAACATTCATTCAAATCCCCCTTCAGGCAAATGTTATGAAAGCAATTTTTTGTTGTCGTGTTGCTCTTATCTATTATACCGCTTTTTTGATAAAACGGTCATTAATTTTATCTACAATAAGGCCGATCGCATTGTCTCCCGATACGTTGCAGGCTGTACCGAAGCTGTCCTGCGTGATATACAGGGCGATCATGAGCGCCTGCAGAGCTTCTGTTCCAAGACCTACCATAGGCAGGAACGGAAGAGCCGTCATAATGGAACCGCCCGGCGCACCTGGTGATGCCACCATTGCGATTCCCAGCGTACACATGAATGGGAACACGGTTGTAAATGATACAGGAAGTCCGTTCATCAGTAGTACGGCTACGGAACAGCAGGTGATCGTAATCATGGAACCACACATATGTATATTCGCACAGAGAGGCACGACAAAATTTCGAATTTCCTGAGAAACACCTTCATTTTCCGCACAGATCAGGTTGACCGGAATCGTAGCAGCCGAGGACTGTGTGCCAAGCGCCGTCGTATATCCAGGCAGCTGTTTTCTGAGAAGGCTGAACGGGTTCTTCTTTGTAACGGAACCTGCTACTGTAAATTGTAAAATCATATAGATCCAGTGGAGGATAATCACTACGAGGAAGACCTTCCAGAGGATGCCCAGGATGACAAATGTTTTTCCCGAATATGTCATATCGGTAAATGTACCGCAGATATACAGAGGAAGCAATGGAATAATCGTCATGTTCAGCACCTTGCCGATAAATCCCGAAAATTCATTCATGCCGTTATAAATTACGGAATTCTTTGATTTTGCGCCTGTAACGGACAGGCAGAGCCCCAGAATAAATGCCAGGACAACTGCTGAGATCGTATCCATAATTGGGGTAATCGAAATGCTGAAATACGCAGCTAGGGACTTGTCTGCTGTGTCTGCAATCTTCTGCAGATCTGCCGGATTCATAAATCCCGGGAACAGGCTGACCGCAACTCCATATCCCATGGAACCTCCGATCAGTGTTGAACCATAGGCAATCAGCGCTGTAATCCCCAGAAGTTTTCCGGCCCCCTGTGTAAGGTCGGCAATTCCCATCGTTACAAATGAAAGAATCATCAGCGGAATTACAAATTTCAAATAGGAACTGAAAATCGATGATAAGGTAACGATCAGGCGACAAAACCATTCCGGACAGAATGATCCTACAATCACACCTAAGATAATGCCTATAATCAGGCGCGGCACAAGGCCAATTTTAATTTTCTTCTTTTCCATACTTATTATCCCTCCTGCATAGTATAAACCTATATCCCAGCAATAGCCGCATTCCATTTTTTCGGCCGCCGTCTTTGTGTATGTCCAATTCTACAACACGTTTCCTCAATAATCAATTATCGTTGTGCACATTTAACAGTAAATTCAAAATTTTCCAAATATTGTAAACAATTTATGAACGCAATCCCTCAAAATATTGTGAACAAAATGTGAACGATATAATTTTCCCTGAAAGGCGGCACATTCTTATCAAATCCAATTGCAGAATGAATCAAGTACTTTAACACTTTACAAAAATAAGTTCTTACCCGGAAAGTAAAAAACCGCTGCGGATAACCGCAGCGGTTGATAAATCTGTAAAACAGCCGAATTATTTAAGAGTAACTTTTGCACCTTCTGCTTCAAGTTTTGTCTTGATGTCTTCAGCTTCTTCTTTAGAAGCGCCAGCCTTAACTACCTTTGGTGCTCCATCAACTACTTCCTTAGCTTCCTTTAAGCCTAAGCCAGTTACTTCACGAACAACCTTGATAACCTTAACCTTGTTAGCGCCTACTTCTGTTAATTCAACATCGAATTCTGTCTTCTCTTCTGCTGCTGCTGCGCCAGCGCCTGCTGCTGCTACAACAACGCCTGCTGCTGCAGATACACCAAATTCTTCTTCACATGCTTTTACTAAATCATTTAATTCTAATACAGATAATTCCTTGATAGCTTCGATAAACTCAGCGGTTGTTAACTTTGCCATTTTTTATTCCTCCTGTGATATATTCGATTTCTTAATCTGAAACAATATGAATTGTTCTGTTATGCGGTCCTTAAGCGGCCGCAGATAAATATAATACGTTTCCCTGTCCCTCGAAAGGAATTAAGCTTCCTTTGCTTCTGCGATCTGATTGATAACGCGGGCGAAGTTTGTAATTGGAGACTGGATGCTTCCAAGCAGTTTTCCAAGAAGAACTTCTCTGGATGGGATTGTAGCGATTACCTGGATTCCGGCCTGGTCGTAGTAAGTTCCCTCTACAACGCCTGCCTTTAATTCCAGAGCATCAGCTGTCTTTGCGAATTCAGCCAGAATTCTTGCCGGAGCTGTTGCGTCATCCTTGGATACAGCTAATGCTGTAGGTCCTTCCAGATTTGGCTCTAAAGCTTCGAATTCTGTTCCCTTTGCTGCGAACCGGATCATTGTATTCTTGTATACTTTGTAAGTAACTCCGGCTTCTCTTAACTTCTTACGAAGAGCAGTATCCTGTTCTACAGTAAGTCCACGATAGTCAACAACTACTGCAGACTGTGCACCGTTCAAAAGTTCAGAGATTTCAGCTACAACTGGTTGTTTTAATTCAACTTTTGCCATGAATGGTTTACCTCCTATCTTAGTATGAAGTATCACCTGCGAAAAAAACCTCTCTGCAAAAAGACAGAGAGGTCTACAATTCTCATTATGAGTTGTATGTTCCTCGGTAGGCGTTAACACCTTAAGCCTTGCGGCACCTACTGTCTTCGGCAGTCAATACTGACGTAGTATATCATCTTTTTTACTGCATGTCAACTGTAAATTTTTATTACGCTCGTTCCTCTCATAAAAACTGCGGGAATGCCTGCCCGATCATGCGGCGCACGCTGTTCATAGAGAAGAGCTTTTTAATTTCCAGGAATCAAACATTTTAATATTTAAACTTTGCAGTGGCAAGATGTTTCTCTGAAAGGAAGAAGAGAGCCGCTACAGGCTGTTTCCCGCATCGGCTCTCTTCTTCATATATTTCTTATATCTGATACAATCCTGTGCAGGATTAGTTGCCTAACTTAGCTACATTCAGCTTTACGCCAGGACCCATAGTGGATGTTAAAGTGATGCTCTTTAAGAACGTTCCCTTTAATGCACTTGGTCTAGCCTTCATGATTGCATCAACAAGCGTCTGGAAGTTGTCCGCTAACTGTTCTTCTGTGAAAGAAGCTTTTCCAACTGGCACGTGGATAATGTTTGTTTTATCGAGTCTGTACTCAATCTTACCAGCTTTGATCTCGTTGATTGCTTTTGCAACGTCCATCGTAACCGTACCAGCCTTCGGGTTTGGCATTAAGCCCTTCGGTCCGAGTACACGTCCGAGACGTCCAACAACACCCATCATGTCAGGTGTAGCAACAACTACGTCAAAGTCTAACCAGCCTTCGTTCTGGATCTTCGGGATCAGTTCCTCTGCTCCTACGAAATCTGCACCTGCAGCCTGAGCCTCGTCAGCCTTCGGTCCCTTTGCAAATACAAGGATTCTAACAGTTTTTCCAGTTCCATGAGGCAGTACAACTGCACCACGGATCTGCTGATCTGCGTGACGTCCGTCACAGCCGGTTCTTAAGTGAGCTTCGATTGTCTCATCAAATTTTGCACCAGCAGTCTTCTTAACGATAGAAATTGCTTCTGGTACATCATAAAGAGTTGTACGATCTACTAATTTAGCAGCCTCGATATATCTTTTTCCTCTTTTCATTCTAAATAACCTCCTAGTGGTATTGTCGGGGATTTCCCTCCCACGTTTTTAAAGAAACCATTCCTTATTCTTCTACAGTGATACCCATACTTCTTGCTGTACCAGCGATCATGCTCATAGCAGCTTCAACGCTTGCAGCATTTAAGTCTGGCATCTTCAGTTCAGCAATCTTGCGAACCTCATCCTTGGAAATGGTAGCTACTTTTGTCTTGTTCGGTACTGCAGATCCAGATTTAATCTTGCAAGCCTTCTTTAACAAAACAGCAGCTGGCGGAGTCTTTGTGATGAAGCTGAAGCTTCTGTCAGCATAAACGGTAATAACAACCGGGATTACTAAATCTCCCTGGTCTGCTGTTCTTGCATTAAATTCCTTTGTAAACTGAACAATATTAACGCCATGCTGTCCAAGTGCAGGACCAACTGGCGGTGCTGGTGTAGCCTTTCCAGCAGGAATCTGTAATTTAATATAACCTGTTACTTTCTTTGCCATAATTAGGCACCTCCTACATAATGTGGTATTGTCGGGGATTTCCCTCCCACCAGCCTTTAACGGATAAAGGCCGATTCTCTCGTTACATCTTCTTCACTTCTGTGAAATTAAGTTCAACCGGGGTCTCACGGCCAAACATCTCGACACTGATTGTGATGGATTTCTTAGCCTCATTGATCGCTTTGATCGCTCCAACGGTATCTTTCCATGCACCTGCGGTAACGACGATCAGGTCGCCTACCTCGAAATCAACAGCGACCTCCTGCTGCATCTGGAATCCAAGACTCTGAATCTCTTCCTCTGTCAGCGGCACAGGCTTGGAACCCGGACCGACAAATCCTGTCACACCACGGGTATTCCTTACAACGTACCAGGTATCATCATTCATCACCATCTTAATGAGAACGTAGCCGGGAAACATCTTCTTATCTGCCTGTTTCTCAATGCCGTTCTTCACTTCAACAACGGGAAGCATCGGAACTGATACTTCTAAAATCTGATCCTGAAGGTTTCTGTTTTCAATCGTTTTTTCAATATCGACTTTTACCTTGTTCTCGTAGCCTGAATAAGTATGCACTACATACCAATGTGCTTCTGCCATATCGTCCACCCTCGCCTTATCTTATCGAATCAAGACACGATCGATGCCAAATTTGATAATGAAATCCAGGATTGCAATGATAAGTCCCAGTGCCACAGATGAAATTAAAACTGCAACGGTCTGCTTCTTTAAAGTATCCTGATCTGGCCAGACAATCTTCTTGTACTCGGAGCGCAACCCCTCGATGAAACTCTTCTTCGGAGTTTCTCCATTTTTTACTGTATCACCCATAATCTCACATCCTTTACTGAACCTTATTATTTGGTTTCTTTGTGTAAAGTATGTGTCTTACAGAATCTACAATACTTTTTTGTTTCCATTCTGTCAGGATGAGTCTTCTTATCCTTGGTCATGTTGTAGTTACGTTGTTTGCATTCTGTACATGCCAGTGTAATCTTTGTGCGCACGACTTCCACCTCCACTTAAATTTTCGTTTTCCGGTCTTTCTTTAATTTTAAGCATAAAAAAAAAGACCTAAGCTCTTCCATTCGCCAGTCCACTGTATCACAATTATTCAGCTACGTCAAGGGTTTTCATCAATTTTCCATGCTGCGGAAAGCCTCGTTCTGCGAGGCTGCCGGGACGTTTTTCTACGCCATATACGGCTTCTTTCCACAGCATGGTATTGTTTAAAGTCTTTCAGTCTTATGAAACTGCTCTTTCTGTCTGTTTATGCTGAACCGAGGATTTCGTAGAGAGTAGCCTCTCCGTAAAGTCCTGATGAGAACAGACCGTCGATCGTTGTCACCTGGCTTAAAATCTCATCTCCAAGTCCATCGACCTGTTCCATGGTAATTTCCTGACCTGTCATCAGGCCTACTGCCAGTACCATGCACTTCGCAATTTCTACCCTTTCATCGTCGGAAGCTGCTGCCCATTTTGATGCCGTGACCTGTAATTTTTCCTTTACGTCAGCAGGAAGATCGATATCATCCAGAGAAACTGTAGTAGAATGGCCTAAATCACAGATTTCCTTCATTGTCCTATCGCCCATGTTAGCGAAAGAGTTTTCAAGCATCGGCCTAATCTGAGCCAGCTGTGGTTCTTTCTTTACTTCTTCTGCTGTCAGGCCTTTCACCCCCTGGTATACGATTGCATCATACAGAACGTATGCAACGACGCCCTCGCTCTTCTCTTCATCCGATGCGGAAGACCACTCGTTACTTGTCCAGGATAAATATTTCTCATATTCTGCCGGAATTGCGCTCTCGGAAGCTGCTGCTTCTGCTGCTTCTGTTTCTTCTGCTTCTGTTGTCTCTTCTGCTGTTGTCTCTTCTGCGGAAGCTGCCTCTGTCGTAACTGCTTCTGTTGTCTCAGCCTTCTCTGCCGGCTTGGAACATCCCTGAGCCCACATGGACACTGCTGTAATGGCTGCCACTAATAACACTAAACGTTTTTTCATTTTTTCCTCCCTATATGCAAATGATCTGCGTTATACAAATTTATCATACCAGATTCTTTTTGTTTGTCAATCATTTCATGAATTATTTATATGAAATGCTCTCTTCTTTTTTATCCATGACGACTGCGCTGCCGCCGTTTTTTACAAACTCCGTAGGGCTTGTACCCGTATACCGTTTAAATACGCTGCAGAAATACTTGTATTCGCTGAATCCCAAATTGTCGGAAATTTCATATATCCTCATTGTCCCTTTTTTCAAAAGATGGATAGACCGCTTCACCCTGTACTGATTCAGAACATCCACAAAAGTGGCGTTCAGGTTGGATTTCAGCCTCCTGCTCAGAAAGCTCGGACTGATCCCCAGCTGCTCCGCTACAGAATTAATGCTCAGTTTCTCCGTATAGTGCTCTTTAATAATTTCATATGTCTGTTTTACATATGTATCCATGCTGTTTTCCGCAATCTCGAAAATTTTCCAGTCCGTATTTTCCGTCAAAACTCTGTCCTGTGAAATCTGTTCGATCTTTTTAAACTTGTTCGCCTCCTCAAGCTGTTTCCGAACCTTTTCCAGGACTTCCTTCAGCTCGTCTTCATCCACCGGTTTCAGCAGATAATCGGCCACTCCGATATGAAGCGCCTGCCGGGCCAGGCTGAATTCCGAATAGCTTGTCAGTATGATGCTTCGAAAGCTTCGGATTTTCAGGCCCTCTTCAATCATCTGAGGCCCGACATTTTAGGCATCCGGATATCCGTAAGCACTACATCCGGGCTTTCTTTTTCTATCATTTTCAGCCCTTCCGCCCCATCCTTTGCCGCCCCGGCTACAATACAGCCCATGTCCAGCCAGTTAATAGCGAACAGAAGGCCTTTTCTTATAATTTCTTCATCCTCTACAATCAGTACTTTCAGAAGCAATCGTTCCTCCCCCTTTATATTTCATCTGCCGGTATAATCAGCTTTACCGCCGTACCTTTTCCCGGAACACTCTCTATGTACGCTCCGTACTTTCCTCCATATAACAGATGAACTCGTCTGTGCACATTATATAGTCCGATGTGTTCAGAACGGTTATGACGGTGTGTCAGATTTTCCTTCAGGTTCTCAAGCAGCTCTTCTTCGATTCCCTTTCCGTCATCGCGAACCACAATCTCCAGCTCTCCCTCTTTGATTCCCGCCGTAATCGTAATTTCCAGATTCTCCTCATCTCCGAATCCATATTTTATGGAATTTTCCACGATAGGCTGAAGGATCATTCTGGGTACCTCGATATCTTTCACACTCTCGTCCACATCGATCCTGTACTTCAGCCGCTCCCCATAGCGATAAAGCATAATTTGAAGGTACCTGTCGGCGAATCCCGCTTCTTCCTTTAAAGTTGCCGTTTCCTCTCCCTGCTGTATGCTGTATCTCAGAAGTCTTGACAGGCTGACGATCATCTTTTCTGCCGTTTTGGGCTCAAATTTAATCATATACCGGATGGATTCCAGCGTGTTAAAAAGGAAGTGGGGATTGAACTGGGATTCCAGCGCCTGAACGGTTGCCAGCGTATTTTCTCTCGCCAGCTCCTGGTGACGGCTGATCAGATGCTTAATGCTGCCAAGCATGATATTGAACGTATTGCCAATTGTCTCAAATTCATCACTGGACTGTATGTTCAGCTTCACATCGAAGTTTCCCTTTTCCACCTGTTCTAGCGCGGATATAAGGTCATACATGATATCCGTTTTCTTCGTGGCAATCGTTCTTGCGCTCATGTAGATGGAACATATCATAACTGCCGCCAGAACCACCACAATCACAGAGGATATGACAATCAGCTGTATAAATGCCGTACAGTCAGACACTGCAAACACCTTGGCTTCCCCGTCAAACACTGCGTTCGGAGCCATAAAATACCACCGGCCGTCCATCCTGAAAATGCCCTTCTCTTTTTTAACGCCCTCCTCCAGTTTTCCTCTTTCATTTATAAATTTAGCCGGCCCTCCCGTGAACACCCGTTCAAAACGGTTTGTTACGATCAAAGACAGGTCCTGCGTCCCCTGACTGCCTTCAAAACAGTCCGCAGACAGTACAAAGCCTCCATATCCGGCAGTCACTGATTTCCCGCCGATCTTTTTAAAAATCACGCAGGAAGGAGGCGTCTTTCTTCTCAGATTATAATTGTCATACATAAACACCATCTTGTTCCAGGATTCATCATCATTTCGGTTTCCCTGCAGATGATTCCTCACATATCCTTCTACGACAGAATCATTCGCTGTAGAAAAGAGGAGGTTGTACTCGCTGTCAAAAAGATAATACTCGCCTCTGATTTCCTGTCTGTTCAGAAACTGATAGATCTCTGAAACTTCCTCTACTCTGTAGCGTGTCCGATCCCGAAAGTCTGATATTGAAATCTTTCCACTTATTTCTTCTGCCTTTTTGGAATAACCTTCAATCAGTTCCGTAAAGCCCGCGGCAAATTCCTTGCATGTCCTGATATTCTTTTTTGCAATCAGATGCAGGCCGACAACCGTAAATGCGATAATCAGCACAAATATGGACAGAATACACGGAATCAGGGCATGGCTGATTAAACTTTTCCTGATTTCTTCTTTAAAACTGGTCTGCTTTTTCAAGGCTTTCCTCCATGATCATCATACTTATGGGCAGTATATCATGCTTTTTATTCCCTGTCACCACCATAGCTTTTTAACGGCCAAAAGCCCCCCGGGCAGCATATGCCCGGGCAGGCCTCAAATCGTACCTATGAAACTCGCAATCATGTAATCTCATACATTCAGACATTCCCTACATGGTAACATCCTTGCTTCCGGAAACTTTGAAGAAGATGAGCAGGGATATAACTGTGGTGGCCGTCAGTATGGTAGCCAGCGCGGCAGCCGTTCCGTAGCTTGCCCGGATTACTTCATTATAAATAGCGACCGACATGGTTCTCGTATTCGCCGTATAGAGCATAACGGACGAACTAAGTTCATTAATCAGAGTAATCCAGCTTAAGATCGCTCCGGAAAGAACGCCTGGCATCATCATCTTGGCCGTCACCTTCACAAATGATTTGGCCGGAGAATCGCCCAGGCTGATTGCCGCCTCTTCCATGCTCGGACTGATCTGATAAAGGATTGCGGAGCTGGAGCGTAGCGTATATGCCTGGCGCCTGATGACGAGTGAAATAATCATAATAATTGCTGTTCCTGCCAGCATGACAGGCGGTCTGTTAAACGCGATCATAAGAGTAATACCGAGTACGGAACCTGGTACAATATATGGGAACATTGCGATCGTATCGATCAGGTTCGTCAGCCAGTTCTTTCTTCTCACCGCCAGATAGGCGATCAGCATGCCGAGTACTACGATAATCAAAATTGCTATGAAACAATACAAATATGTATTTTTAATGGACTGAATCGCTGTAGAGAAAATCTTCTGATAGCTTTCCAGGGAGAATCCTTCCACAAATACCTGCATCTTGGTTGCCTTAAAGGAGGTATATACGACCATGCACTGAGGAATGATGGAAAATCCTGCAAGGAGATAGATGTATAAATGGATCAGGACACCTTTGACTCCACCGGCTGCCTTCGGCTGAATCGGGCGCATGGAGCTCATCGCAAATGATTTCGTATTTACATACCATTCTGAATCAGAAATACGGCTGCTGTGACGACAACCATGATGGTGGCCATGCATGCGGCGAAGTTAGCAGATCCGCCGGTCTCGCCTACGAATTCAGAGTATACGAGTGTAGGCATGACGCGGTAGCCCTCACCGATCAGGGCGGGAGTACCAAAATCCGCCATACAGTTCATAAATACCAGAAGAGATGCAGCTACAAGAGTCGGCGTAACGAGCGGCATGATGACAGTGAATACTTTTTTAATCCCGCCGCAGCCAAGGCTCTCTGCCGCTTCTGAAAGAGCCACGTCGATTTTCTTTAAAGCTCCCGAAACATACATGTAAATAAACGGATACAATTTCAGGGAAAATACGAGAAGCATGCCTCCGAATCCGTAAATAGACGGAACATGAATTCCAAATCCTTTCAGAAACTGCGTAACGCTTCCGCTTCTTCCAAGGAGAAGAATCCAGGAATACGCGCCGATGAAGTTAGGGCTCATCATGGAAATAATGAACATGATCTCCAGAAGTCCTTTTCCCTTAATCTTATAAAATGACATAAAGTACGCCAGCGGGACTCCAAGAAGAATCGCAACTGCAGTTACTGAAATCGTCAGCTTAAATGAATTGAGCAGCGCACTGGTGTAATATTTCTTGGCAAAAAACTTCGCATAGTTTGCCATGGTCCACACAGAGATGTCCTGACCGTCCACTCTCGTCGTCTCTTTAAATCCGCTCAGGAACAGATTTAAAAGAGGATAAATCAGACATATAATAAACAGAACGATGATCGCCAGAGTGACGACATTCCAGAAGTCCCATCTAAATTTTCTTTTATTCATATCTCTTCACATCCTTTATCAGACTCTGTTCCATATCCTTTGTGAATACATTGATCTTGTTTGGATTTGCGCGGAGGCGTATCTTCTCCCCTACGTCAAAGATCCGGTCTACATGGCCCAGATCCTGAGAGTACTCAATACTGGGCTGATTTTCCACGATGATATTATCATCGAATTTCAGGAAGTAATTCGTATATTTTCCAAGGAATGTCCTGCTGATGATTTCGCATTCCATGCCATTTTCATTTAATGAAAATTCTTCCGGTCTGACAGATACGACAACTTCCTGTCCGTCTTCCACCGTATCCATAAGATTCGGCATCTCAGCCTTGTAGCCATTGCGGAATACAACCAGTTTCTTATCTCCGTCTTTCTTTATATTTGCATAGAACAGATTGGAATGGCCGATAAATGTGGATACGAATGCATTGTAAGGACGGGCATATATGCTCTGCGGCGTACCGATCTGCTGAATCACTCCTAGCTTCATAACTGCAATCCTGTCTGAAATCGCCAGGGCCTCTTCCTGATCGTGTGTTACATATACAGTAGTAATGCCGACCTGTTTCTGTACGTCACGGATTGCGCTCCTCATCTCGATACGCAGCTTTGCATCCAGGTTGGAAAGCGGCTCATCCATCAGAAGCACCTGAGGATGAATCACAATGGCGCGGGCCAGGGCCACACGCTGCTGCTGGCCTCCGGACAGCCTTTCAGGAAGACGGTCCTGGTATTCATCGATCTTCACGACTTTTAATATTTCATCGACCTCTGTTTCATCTCATCCCTGGCGTCTTGCGGATCTTGAGTCCATACTCCACGTTCTGTCTTACGGTCAGATGAGGAAAAATAGCGTAGCTCTGAAAAACCATGCCGATGTTTCTCTTCTGAGCCGGTATATCATTAATTACCTGGTCTTCAAACTTGATCGTACCGCCTTCAATACTGTTAAATCCTGCAATCATACGAAGCAGCGTTGTCTTGCCGCAGCCGGACGGGCCGAGCAGCGTAAAAAACTCCCCATTTTTAATCTGTGCTGACAAATCCGGAATGATTGTCAGATCCCCATATTTTTTTACTACATTATCTATTCCTATCGAAACACTCATTTTTTCACCCTCTGCCTATTAAGAAAAGGGCGCCGCAAAAAGAATAAAGCATTGCCACCGATACCAGATGTAGTGACTTGGCCACCGCCTGGAACGGAATCTGGTATCGGCGGCACGCTGACTTCACTTTTGCAGCACCCTCTTTTCAGTCCATTTTCAGTTACATAATTATTCTGTAAAGATATCCTTGAAAGCTTCCAGCCACTCAGATTTATGTTCTGCCGTATCCGTTTCGTCATCCTGGATCACACTGATGTTTTCCATTGGTTCCATGGAATCGCCTGCCGGAACGTCTTTGCGGATGGTTCTTCTGTACTGAGTATTGTTCATATATTCCTGAACTTCCTGACTTGTCAGCCAGTCTACAAACTTCTGGGCATTTTCTTCGTTCGGGCAGCCCTTGATAATATAAACGCCGTCACCACGGAAGATTACGCCTTCTTCCATATAGACCGTCTTAACAGGAGCGCCGGCTCCTACATACTGTGCAGATCCCTGCTCAAATGTAAGTCCAACTGTATACTCGCCGTCTGCAACGCCCTTGTACACTGCGGATGATCCGCCGAGGAGTTTTCCATCCAGCTGTGCGCAGAACTGTTTCACATAATCCCATCCATTCTCAGGATTTCCCTCTCCCATTGCGTAAAGCATATTTACCAGGTGCTCAAAGGATGAAGAGGACGCCGCAGGATCTGCAAATGCAATCTTTCCTTTCAGCTCCGGATTCAGGAGGTCTTCATAGCCTTTAATTTCGATATCGCCGATCAGATCGGTGTTTACCATAATAACGGACGGAATGGTATCGAATCTCGTCAGGTTTCCTTCCGTATTCTTGTACTCGTCGTAGAATGCATCTTCATTTACGCAGGTATAATCGGCAAAATACTCACTTTTGTTCTTAACGGTTCCGATTGTTCCTGACCAGAGAACATCCGCCTGCGGGCTGTCGGCCTCTGTCTGGATTCTCTTTAAGGCGTCTCCTGTTCCCATTGCCAGGCACTCGGCGTCAATTCCCGTATCTTCTTCAAACTTGGATAGCATGGAATCAATCATGGACTCTGTCAGAGGGCTGTAAATAATCAGTTTTCCTCCTCCGGCCTTATCATCTTTCTTATCGCCTGTGTCGGCAGCCTCAGATTTCACTTCTTCTTTCGCTCCATTGTCAGCCGGAGCTGCTTCCTTTCCGCCTCCGCAGGCCGTCAGGCCCAATGCCATTGCTGAAATGCATAATACGGATAACATTCTTTTTTTCATTGTAAACTCCTCCTCTTTATATGAAAATATATGAAACTCTTCCCATCAGATCAATACTGTCCGGCTGCTTCCCCTTTCAGCAGCATAAGTGCGGAACTTGTACCAATTCTGTCACAGCCTTCCTCCAGAAACAGTTCCAGGTCGGCCTTTGTCTTTACGCCGCCGGCGGCCTTAATCTTTACGTTCGGACCGATGTACTGTTTGAAAAGGCGCACATCCTCAATTTTTGCTCCAGCTGTTCCAAAACCGGTGGATGTCTTGATATAATCAGCTCCGCCATCTGTAACACATTGGCAAAGCCTGATTTTTTCTTCTTCTGTCAGATAACACGTCTCTATAATCACCTTCAGAACATGATCTCCGGCAGCCTTTTTCAAAGCTTCAATTTCTTTCGTGACTTTGTCAAAATCCCCGTTCTTTACGTCGCCGATATTAACGACCATATCGACTTCCCCAGCTCCGTCGGCGATAGCCTGCTGTACCTCAAATACTTTCACCGCAGTCGTGTTATACCCCAGAGGAAAACCGATCACCGTACAAATGTTGATCTTATTGCCATATGTATCTGCGATTCTCTTGATATAGCTGGGCGGTACACATACGGACGCCGTATGATTTTCCAGCGCCTCCTCACATATTTTCTGAATCTCGTCCCATGTAGATACTGCTTTCAGCAACGTATGGTCTACATGAGAGAGGATCTCCTGGTTTGTCATAAAATCCCTCCCTTTTTTCTGTCAGATCATCCTTCGTTCCAACTGACTTCATTATACCGAACTTCCTTTTTTCACACCATCCTAATAACAGTACAATTATCCAAAATTCTGAACTAACTGTCATTTGCCATATCCAATACATATTGTCAGAAAATAAACCCGCTCAATTCCCTGTTGTTTCAGGGCCCTTGTACACGCCTCTGCCGTACTTCCGGTCGTATAAATATCATCAACCAGCAGGACCTTATGCATGCTTTCCGGCACATGCACTGCCGTAAACGCCTTTTCCAGATTTTTAAACCGCTCCTGAGGTGAAAGGTCTTTCTGAGGTTCTGTCTTTCTGCTCCTCAAAAGAATGTCTGAATTTACCGGCAGGCCAAGCTGTCTGCCGATTCGGTCCGCCAGCAGCTCTGCCTGATTGTAGCCCCGCGTCCTCATCTTGGACGGATGAACCGGTACGGGAATCAGCGCATCCGGATGGATACGGAAGATTCTTTTTCCGTATCTCCTGACGATGGCCTCCCCATAGAAATCCAGATATTCCCTTTTATTATGATATTTTATCTGAGCCATGGATCCGGCTGCGGCATCATTGTAATTGAGAAGAGCCATTCCGGCTTCAAACGTACGAAGATGCCTGGTACAGTCATAGCAGTATTCTATTCTGTCGTTCATAACTTCTTTTCCACATTTTTTACACGTTGGGGATTTCACAAAAGATAATTTAGAAAAACATGACGGGCAGATCAGACTGCCCCCAGATGAGACGATGCCTTCACAGACGGGGCAGCGTCTTGGAAATAATGCGTCTGTCAAAAAAGACGCAGATTTTTTAAGAATTTTCTTCATATGATTTTAGGTGAACGCAGAGCGATGAAAGAGTCGAGCCAGAATTGCCGCCGATGCCAGATTCCGTTCCAGGCGGCAGCCGAGTCGCTTCATCTGAAATCGGCGGCAATTCTTTACTTCTTTCTACAGCGCTCTCTTTCATAATGTGATGTGTGTTGGATTTGCATGTTTACTATATGTTGTATTTGTATGTTGTATTTATATGTTGTATTTTTGTATCGTACCTGTGCGCCTGCCTTTTAGAATCTGCCGCTTTACAGCTGGGCGATCTCTTCTATCCGGGCCCTGAGTCCCGTATACCGCCTCTGCTCCGTTTCATTATTGACCATGGACTGAAATGTTTCAGGCAGGCCCACCAGGCATACGCAGTTCTTTGCTCTCGTCACTGCCGTATAAATCAGATTCCTTGTCATCAGCATGCGTGGACCGCTGTAAACGGGAATGATTACTGCAGGATATTCACTGCCCTGAGATTTATGAATTGTAATTGCATAGGCCAGTTCCAGTTCTTCCAGCTGCTTGAAACTGTACTCGACCATCTTCCCTTCATCGAACTCCACGGTCATGGTTTCGGCAAAAGAATTAATTTCACGTATGATCCCCATATCGCCGTTGAAGACACCGAGTCCGCTCTCCATGGGAATTCCGTATCGGCTGCGAGTCTCCCACTCCAACTGATAATTGTTTTTAATCTGCATCACCTTATCGCCGACCCGGTATGTAACGCCTCCTGACTCCCTTTCCTCCTTGGACTTATCCGGCGGATTTAAGAACTCCTGAAGAATCCCGTTGATCCTCTCCACTCCGAGGGCCCCTTTTCTCATGGGCGTCATAATCTGGATATCAAATGGCTCCGCATGTACGTATCCCGGCAGTTTTTCTTTGATCAGGGTGATCATGGCGCTGATTATGGCATCCGGATGATCCCTTTTTATAAACAGGAAATCATTGCTCCTCTTACCCAGAGGAATCTGTTCTCCTGCATGGATCTTGTGGGCATTGACAACGATGTCACTTTGAGATGCCTGACGGAATATCCTGGTCAGTTTCACTACGTTGAAACAGCCGGAATCGATAATATCCTTCAGCACACTTCCAGGTCCTACGGACGGCAGCTGGTTCACATCGCCCACAAGAATGAGCCGCGTGCCCACATTGACCGCTTTTAACAGGGAATGCATCAGATGAATATCCACCATGGACATCTCATCGATAATGACCACATCTGCTTCCAGAGGATTTTCCTCATTTTTTTCAAAATGCATCCCGGTACTGTCCTTTTCACCAGGCACCCCGTTCAGCTCCAGAAGGCGGTGTATCGTTTTGGCTTCCCATCCCGTAGCTTCCGTCATCCTCTTCGCCGCCCTCCCCGTCGGGGCCGCAAGGAATATTTCCATCCCCTCTCCTTCAAAATACTTGAGGATCGTATTGATTATCGTCGTTTTTCCCGTTCCCGGCCCGCCTGTTATAATTAAAAGTCCGCTGTTAACCGCTTCTGCTACAGCTCTGGCCTGAAGGGGATCCAGTTCGATCCCTTCCTCGGCCTGTATGGCATCCAAACGTTTATAGACCGCTTCTTCTGCTACACTGCCTTTAATATTCAAGTCAAACAACATCCTGGCCGTGTTCATTTCCAGGTAATAATACTGGGAGGCGTAGACAATGCGGACGCCGTCAACCTCTTTTACCACCAGCTTCTTATCGATCTGCATATCCATCAGATGCTTCTCCATATCTTCCGGGCGGACTTTGAGAAGCTCTGACGCGTTTGCAAGGAGTTCCTGCTCAGGCAGATATGTATGGCCGTTGTTCAGCGCCTGCAGAAGCGTATATAAAAGTCCGCATTGGATACGGTAATCCGAATCCGTAAAAATACCGGCCTGGCGGGCAATCTCATCCGCCATCTTAAATCCTACGCCGGGAATATCATCTGCAAGCCTATATGGATTCTCTTCGATGATCCCATACAGCCTGGAGCCATATTCGTTATAGATTTTGAGGGCCAGATTCATGGAAATTCCATATTTCTGAAGATACATCATAGCCTGGCGCATCTCTTTTTTCTCTTCCACCTGCTCCGAAATTGCCATTGCCATTTTCTCACTTATGCCCTTTACCTCGGAAAGCCGTTCTGGTTCTTCTTCCATGATGCGGAATGTATCTGCTTTAAAATGGCGCACGATTCTGGCCGCCAGGGCCGCCCCGATTCCCTTAACCGCCCCTGAGGCCAGATAGCGTTCTACAGAATGAATGTCCTCCGGCACCTTGATCTCATAGCTCTCTACCTGAAGCTGTTCTCCATAAATCGGATGATCGGTCATAGTTCCTGTCGCTTCCAGCATCTCTCCTTCCGATATGTAGTGGAACGTTCCTACCAGAATATACTCATCCTCCTCGGCAACAACATTGAGCACCGTATAACCGTTGTCTTCATTGCGATATTTTATTTTTTCCACAAAACCGCTGATCGTAGCCAATTTCCAACCCACCTTTTTCATTTGCTTTCGAAGCCGAACTCCCGCGCCAGAGGGCTTTTTCATTACATAGGATAGTTCGGAGAACTATCCTATGTAATGAAAAAGGGCCGCTGTCAGCGGCCCCTGCCTGTCCAATTCGTGAATCATTAATACTCCTGCTGCTTTCCATCTCCGCCATGGGTAAATTCAATGAACTTGCCCGTACCGATTGCAACTGCAGTCAGCGGGTCTTCCGCCACCATCGTTGTAATGCCTGTCTTCTCCTCAATCAGGGAATCCAGCCCGCTCAGAAGGGAACCTCCGCCTGTCAGCACGATTCCTCTGTCATAAATATCGGCGGCCAGCTCCGGAGGAGTTCTTTCCAAAACGTTGTGTACCGCATCCACAATCTGCATAGCCGGTTCGCGCAGCGCTTCCAGCGTCTCGTCAGAGGTCACAACAATCGTTTTCGGCAGACCCGTTACCAGGTTACGCCCTCTCACTTCCATAGTGAGCGTCTCCGGCCTCTTATATGCCGCGCCGATATTGATCTTAATCTCCTCAGCTGTTCTCTCACCAATCAGAAGATTATGTTTCTTTCTCATGTACCGTACAAGCGCTTCGTCAAAGTCGTCTCCTGCAACCTTGATAGACGTGCTGACAACGGTTCCTCCCAGAGAAATAACTGCAATATCTGCAGTACCGCCTCCGATGTCTACGATCATGTTTCCGCACGCCTTGGAGATGTCGATCCCTGCTCCGATCGCCGCTGCAACCGGTTCTTCAATAATCGTAACCTCTCTGGCTCCTGCCTGATACGTCGCATCTTCTACTGCCTTTCTCTCTACCTCAGTCGCACCGCTTGGGATACAGACACTGATGCGGGGCTTTCTTAATGTACGCTTTCCGACAGCCTTATTTATAAAGTATTTAAGCATCTTCTCCGTAATCGTATAATCGGAGATCACTCCCTGACGCAGCGGCCTCACAGCAACGATATTACCTGGAGTTCGTCCAATCATAAGTCTTGCTGCTTCACCGATTTCCATTATTTTATTCGTATCGCGGTCAATGGCCACTACAGACGGTTCTTTTAACACAACGCCTTTTCCTTTAATATACACAAGGATGCTGGCTGTTCCCAAATCAATTCCAATGTCATTTGACATCATCATATGTTTGATTCCTCCTGTCTTTGCTTTCTTTATTATATACAATCCACCTGTTTTTTTAAAGGCTTTTTTTATTTTTTATTATCTTTATGGTTTTTTTATAGAGGGGACATATTTCTGTCACAATTACCGGCTATACTTTAAACATGTTATCCGAAAGGATAGCAGGCCTTTGTTTCAAGTAATAACTTGAAATCAGAAAGCTTTTTCATACTCATACCGGACGGGCAACCGTCCGGCCCCCCTATAACATTTTCTTATTTATATACCTACCATTCCCAAATAACGAAAAGATGATACCCGCGCCTCCCCCAGGCAGCGGGTATCTTCGTGTCTGCGTATCGCTCAACTTCTTGCATTATCCTCTATTTTTTATATCCTCAGACTCCATTCCTTACAGTCCCACACCTTTGTCGCCAGGCCTTCATAAAATTCCGGCTCATGGCAGATCAGCAAAATACTTCCCTTGTATTCCTTCAGCGCCCTTTTCAGCTCTTCTTTCGCATCTGCGTCCAGATGGTTGGTCGGCTCATCCAGCAGAAGCACGTTCGTTTCCCTGTTTATCAGTTTGCACAGGCGCACTTTTGCCTGTTCTCCACCGCTCAGCACCCTGACTTGGCTCTCAATGTGTTTCGTTGTAAGGCCGCACTTGGCCAGAGCGGAACGCACCTGATACTGAGTGTAAGAAGGGAATTCCTTCCAGATTTCCTCTATACATGTAGTCGTATTTCCCGGCGCCATCTCCTGTTCGAAATATCCAATATGCAGATAATCTCCCAGCTCTACAGAACCTTCCAGGCTTGGAATTAATCCCAGAATACTTTTCAGCAGAGTTGTCTTGCCGATTCCGTTGGCGCCTCTGAGCACGATCTTATCACCACGTTCCATCACCAGGTTCAGCGGCTTTGAAAGAGGTTCCTCATATCCGATTACCAGATCGTTTGTTTCAAAAATATATTTCCCCGCCGTTCTGGCTTCCATGAAGTGAAATTCCGGCTTCGGTTTCTCTCTGGCCAGTTCGATTACTTCCATTTTATCCAGCTTCTTCTGCCGTGACATGGCCATATTCCTGGTGGCGACACGCGCTTTATTGCGCGCCACAAAATCCGTCAGCTCTGCAATTTCCTGCTGCTGCCTGCGGTATGCGGCCTCCAGCTGAGACTTTTTAACCTCATAAACCTCCTGAAACTTCTCATAATCGCCCACATAGCGGTCCAGCCTCTGTTTTCCATGTGGTAAATCAAATTGACTACGCTGTTCAGGAACGGAATATCGTGAGAGATGAGGATAAACGCATTTTCATATTCCTGCAGATACCGTTTCAGCCATTCGATATGCTCTGTATCCAGATAGTTGGTCGGCTCGTCCAAAAGCAGGATATCCGGTTTCTCCAAAAGCAGCTTGCCCAGAAGAACTTTTGTCCTCTGACCTCCGGAAAGCTCTGAAACATCTTTGTCCAGCCCAATCTCCTGAAGCCCAAGGGCGCGTCCCACCTCTTCCACCTTAGAATCGATAATATAAAAATCATGAGCCATTAAAAGGTCCTGAATTGTTCCGAGTTCCTCCATCATGGCTGTCATTTCATCTTCTGACGCTTCTCCCATTTTCTCGCAGATATTGTTCATCTGCTCTTCCATCTCAAAAAGAAATGAGAATGCACTTTTCAGCACGTCACGGATCGTCATTCCCTTATCCAGCACGGCATGCTGATCCAGATAGCCGGCTCTCACATTTTTTGCCCACTCTACTTTTCCCTCGTCCGGCTGCAGTTTATCGGTAATAATACTCATAAATGTAGATTTTCCCTCTCCATTCGCACCGATCAGCCCAATATGTTCTCCCTTTAAAAGCCTAAAGGACACGTCCTGAAAGATCGCTCTGTCCCCAAATCCATGGCTCAGATGTTCAACATTTAATATACTCATCGAAAAAACTCCTTTCAAACATCACCATTCTACATGACATAAGCAATTAACGCAAGCAAAAGAATCTTATCTTTTTCATTGCATTTCCGGCCAATACCGCGTATGATACGAATATCAGCAATAAGGAGGTTTTTATGTACACCTACACCTGGTATGAATGGATGGCTTTCTTCTATATATATTGTTTCTTTGGGTGGATTTTTGAATCCGTTTACGTATCCGTGCGGGAGCACCGCCTCGTGAACCGCGGTTTTCTCCGCCTTCCCATGCTCCCTCTCTACGGAACAGGAGCTGTCATGATGCTCTGGGTCTCTCTCCCTGTAAAGGGCAGTATCATTCTCGTATATATTTCCGGTGTTATCGCCGCAACGCTGCTGGAATACGTTACCGGTTATGTCATGGAACGGCTGTTTAAAATCAAATATTGGGACTACAGCAATCAGAAATTTCAGTTTCAGGGATATATCTGCCTCAGTTCTTCTATTGCCTGGGGATTCCTTACAATCTTTCTCACAGAAGTGATCCATCGGCCCATATCCGCCTTTGTAACTTCCGTACGGCCCGTATGGCTTCTGTCCGGAACTGCCGTAATCAGCATCTTCTTCGTCTGTGATGTCGTACAGTCCACAAGAGAGGCTCTTGCCTTAGGCAAGGTCCTGGAAACAATGACGAAACTGCGCGCTGACTTAGACGACATGCAGGTGCAGCTGGCTCTTCTCAAGGCGGAGGCAGAACAGCGCATCGATGAATTCCTGGAGGACAAGGAATTAAAGCTGGCTGAACTGCGCGCCAGGAAAGAACAGGTACTTTCTGAAAGTTTGAAATCCCTTATGGAAAAGCGTGAAACGATCACCCACCATATCGGTTTCTACCGAAAAGGCCTGCTTCTTGGCAACCCGACGGCCGTTTCCCGCCGTTTCAACGATGCATTAAAGGAGCTTCGTGAGCTGGCGCGTTCTCACACTGTGGATTAGCATTTGACTAAATCTAAAGTACTGCAAAAGTTAGTTTAGCAATGGGATCGATACCGGATTCCGTTCCAAGGCGGTGGCCAAGTCACTGCATCCGGTATCGATCCCATTGCTTTTTTTCTGCGCTTTAATCGGCCTTCTCTGTATCTTCACATCTGAGCCGGTATTCCGCCTTTTTATCAGGTTCGCTCAGGCTGATGAATGTCACATGGATTTCTCCATCTGCGATATAAGCCTTCTCACAGGCGTATTCACTTGCATTGTAACCGCATTTATCGTAAAAATAATATCCTTCTCCTTCTTCCATACGGGCAACTGCGATTGCCTGTTTTTGTTCATCCTTATGCAGGAAATAAAAATTACCGTCTCTGACCGTAATCAGCGTTCCGTCAATTTCACCGATCTTCTCAATATTCTGAAGCCGCGTGTCGGCCCTGTATATCGGCCTTGGAAACGCCCCGTCATTTGTCCAGCCTTCAAAATACAGCTGGTTATTTGACGTGTCCAGAGACAATCCCTTCCATGTGCTGTACGGTACCCGGTCCCTACCCGCTGTCTGCCTGTCACTTCCGTCGAGAGCGATACTGATCAGGCTCTCTGTTTTAAAATAAATGGTATCTGCTTTTTCGGCTCCGCGGTAAATCAGCCGGTCTCCTGCCATGATAACTGGCGTTTTCAGCGTCTCCGACGACTCCCACGATATCATGAGCGGATCGAGGAGCTCCCTTTTTCCCCGGCTGTCCACACGGATCAGTTCCCTCCTGCCCGGTATATGCCATCCGTCCTCCCCTGAATCGTTTTTCTCGAATTCAAGGGTTTCCGTCGGAACGCTCACATAGTAATCGTATCCGTTTCTGTAGAACAGGAATTGTCTTATCTCTTCCTGATATACCGTCTCTTCTCCGTCTCCATGGAAGAGATATGCCTGAGTCATGCTCTGGGTTTCCGAATTCACATCGGCAAACCACAGATCCGTCACCCGGTTTGTATAGGAATTGAGCATTGCCAGATGATTTTCCTCCATCTGATATAAGCCGTAATCATATGGATTTCCTTTTTCTTTTACCTCTTCGTTATTGATGATGCTGATTTTTTGGTCCGGGCCGATCCGGCCTTCATCGGGCAGAATATCCATCAGCGATCCAAAGGCCTCGTCTCTGAGCAGCTCCCCCGTTTCAAAATCATAGTAATATGGTTCCCCTTCCCATCCTCCGTCTATTTTATTTCCAATCAGAATCCCCCCGGAGGAAGCCAGAACTCTCGTGTCCTTTCCTTCTGCCATGTAAGAATCATCCACCTTCTCCATGTCAATGGAATGGGTCATTGTCCACTTCCCCTGTTTATTTTCATAGACTAAAATCCCCCATGGGCCATGGAATACGAGCATGCCCTGCACTCTGGAAGCGTAGTCGAGGTGAAGGTTTTTCCGGTCCGGATCCAGCGTTTCATTCGCCAGTTCTTCCAGATTCACAGGCGGACAGTCGACCGTCCGTTCATCGGGATCAAACTTTCCCGCAATAAAAATGGACGTCGGTCCGTCTGCGCCACCGATGATTGAGACCTCTCCTGATTCTTTCGGATTTGTAGACAGCGTACAGCCTGCCAGTACAGCTGCAACCGTAAGAATCGCGCCAATTCGGCCCGTCGGTTTTCTATAGCGCAGAATATTCTTCACCCTGATTTTTGTATGACTTTCTCCAAATGCCAGCGGCAGAAGAAGCCTGTTTTGCTTCACGGCGAACTTAAGCAGTATGGCTGAATAAGCTGTCCCTGCATGATCCCCTTTCAGATCCAGGACCTTCTCATCACATGACCGTTCCATATCTTCACACATCAGGCAGTAGCTCAGCCATACGATTGGATTGAACCAGTGTACGGCCAGCGCCAGAAATGCGGCCAGCTTCACGATATGATCCTTTCTCCTGATATGGACGCATTCGTGAAGAACTACGTATTCCTTCTCCTCTTCGTTCATTCCAAAAGGAATATAAACGGAAGGCCTGAGAAATCCGGCCGCAATGGGGGATGAAATCATGTCGGATTCATAAACGCGCGGTCCCTTCTCCTGTTTCGTGGACAGAATTGCTGTCTTCAGCCTTCTTTTCAGGCCTGCATATCTCAGAAAATTGATTGTAATGAACAGAACGCAGCCAGCTGCCCACAGGGCCGTACCCAGGGCAATCCATATCTGAATGGGATTTACCGATGCTGTTAAATCAGGAGCGGACATCTGCCCCAGCATTTGATTCACCGGCTCATCCAGAAAAAACACCCCCGAATCAACAGCCGGCTTCTGTTCATAGACAATGTGCTGTGCAATCGGCTCCGGATGGACAAAGAACGCGCTGAAATTCGTTTCCATCACCACGGGACAGAGCAGGCGGATTCCAACCGCCGCCCAAAGAATATATGCATACTTTCCCGGAAGCCTTCTGATCAGAAGTCTGGCCGCCATAATCACCAGAGCGACAACGCTGCCTGTAAAAGTCATATTTAATATCGTGATCAGAATCTCTTCTCTCATCTGGCCGCCTCCTCTATCATTTTCATAATTTCTTCCGCCTCACTCTTTGACAGTTTCCTGTCTTTCAGAAAGGAGGTCAGAAACGCCGGAAGAGAATTATCAAAGCTCTTTTTCAGAAGCTCCTCGCTCTCATACTTCTGTACCTGTTCTCTCGTAACAAGAGCACGTACGACTGCCTCCTCATTCTTTACAAATCCCCGCTCGCCAAGTTTTTTCAACACCGTATAACACGTGGACTTCTTCCATCCCAGCTCTTTCAGGGCTTCTCTGGCCAGATCCATGGAACGGACCGGCTCCATTTCCCATATTAAATCCATAAACCGGTATTCGCTCTCGTATAACTTTAGTTCTTCCATATTCCTCCCCTTCCTGCCGCAATATCCATATGGTCTATTATAATAGTCCTTTTCTTTAGTCTATCATAATAGACCACATGACACAAGGAAATATTTCTTACTTTTTCCTAACTAAAAGCTGCTCAGACTCTCACAGAAAAAAAGCCGTACAAGCACATACCTAATCAGATACAGCCTTTGATACAGGAATCCGGTATCAAAGGCTGCGTTTTTCTTCAGCGCACGATTCAGTTGTCTTTTCATTTGAGCCGGCGAAATACATTCTGAGGGACCGCCGCCACCTGCTGAAACAGCCGGTTAATCCATTCATTTCCCAGAATTCCCGTCAGGCATACACAGCCGCAGATCACCAGGATCACCTGAATCTTTGACGCCGGATTATAATAGTTATAAAATCCAAAAATCTGAAAGAGATCACGAACAATTCTGTGAAGAATATAGATCGGAAGTGTTCTTTCTCCCAGCTTCGTGAGAAACCGCACCCTCCTGTCCGGCAGAGCGGCCATTAATCCCATGGAAAGTGTAAATGCAATCCCATATTCCACAAGGCGGACCAGCCATGCCCATGGATATATTGCCTCAGAAAACCGCCAGTATGCCGCTCCGTAAACGACTCTCCGAAAAGCAATCAGATAGTCATACATGCCCAGAAATAGAATGGCAGCAACCAATACGGCGGCAGTCAGCACGATATTTCTCCCCGGCTTTTCTCTCACAAGCTTTTTCCAATCCTGTTCCATGCTGAAGTATCCCAGATAAAAAAAAGGCATAAAAGCCAGCACACGGTCAAGCGCCAGAAATTCTCCAATCCCTTTTCCGTAACCGCTTAAAAGTGCTGCCGCTGTCAGAAACAGCATTGTGTTTTTCAATCCCAGCAGCTTTTTCAAGCGGTCTGCTGCAGGGAGGAACATGTACCAGATTACAAGAGCAAGGAGATACCATGGCGCTCCCGCCTCATGGAAGAAATCGACCCGTGGTGGGATGCTTCCTGCCAGCAATCCTTCCGTCACATGAACCGCCAGCTTGTAAAGTACATAGAGCCAGGCCATTTTTAAGATTCGATCCCATCTAAGCCTTCCGTTTCTGTATATCCCCTTGGCAAAAAATCCGGAAATCAGGATAAATGCCGGCATATGGAATGCATAAATCAGGTATACAATATTTGTAGTCAGGCGCGTGGAGGCAGCCGGAAGCAGAAAATGTCCGATTACTACCAGTATGATCAAAACTCCTTTTGTATTATCGATCTGTAAATTTCTGTCCATCATTCTTATCCTGCAAACGATTCATCATTATCAGCCACAAAACGGCGGGGAGTCCGCAAAATACGATGATTCTGCAGCACTCCCCGCCGCCGTCCCGCTATACGGGCAGTTAAAACCGGTCTGATCCGGCAATTACATCATCTTGTCAACCATAGCCATTACAGCAGCGCCAAGTTCTTCTGATTTCTTATCGCCATCCTCCAGGGAGGTTCCCTTAACACCATAGTAGAACTTGATCTTAGGCTCTGTTCCGGAAGGCCTTACGCATACCCATGCTCCGTCTTCCATATCATAATAAAGCACATTTGAAGCCGGAAGTCCTGTAGGCTTCACTTCTCCGGAAGCCATGTCCTTTATCGTGTCTTCCTTGTAATCTCTTGCAGAAAGAACCTTATATCCGCCGATTTCATCCGGTGTATTCTTTCTCAGAGTTTCCATAATCGACTGAATCTTGGCAAGCCCTTCAATTCCAGACAGTCCAATGGATTTCACTGCGTCTTTGCAGTAGCCGTATTTCTCATACATCTCAATCATGGCATCCCAAAGGGTCATGTCTTTCGCCTTGTAATACGCTGCTGCTTCGCAGAGCGCTACCGTAGCAGAAATTGCGTCCTTATCACGGGCATATGTACCGATCAGGCAGCCGTAGCTCTCTTCCATTCCAAAGAGATAATGGCCTTTTCCCGTATTCTCATTCTTCAGTATCTGCTGGCCGATCCACTTGAAACCGGTGAGAACTTCGATCAGCTCTACGCCGTAACCTTTTGCGATCTCATCGATCAGGTTCGTGGATACGATGGATTTCACGACTTGTCCGTCTGCCGGAATCAGGCCGCGTTCTTTTTTCTGGCTTAATACATACTCACAGAGAAGGGAACCAGACATGTTGCCTGTCAGCGGGATATATCCCCCTGATTTTGTATCCTTTACATATACACCGAGACGGTCTGCATCCGGATCCGTCGCAAGCACCAGGTCCGCATCCAGCTCCCTGGCCATTTTAAGTCCCAGGTCGAATGCCTCTTCTGCTTCCGGATTCGGATAGCTGACAGTCGGGAAATTCCCATCCGGCAGTTCCTGTTCCGGAACGACATATACATGTGTGAAGCCGATCTCTTTGAGCGCTCTTCTGGCCGGAATATTACCTGTTCCATGAAGAGGCGTATAGACGATCTTAATGCTGTCCTGCATCTTGTCAATTGCTTCCTGATTCACGACCTGAGCTTTTACATGGGCAATATATTTATCATCGATATCGGCGCCGATAATCTGATATTTTCCTGCCTTTTCAGCCTCTTCCACCGTCGTTGTCTTAACTGTGGAGAGGTCTTCAATTGCCAGCACCTCTTCGGTTACGCCTTTATCATGAGGAGGGGTAAACTGTGCGCCGTCTTCCCAATATACCTTATATCCGTTGTATTCCGGCGGATTATGGCTTGCCGTTATATTAATTCCTGCAATGCAGCCCAGTTCACGTACGGCAAATGACAGTTCCGGCGTAGGTCTTAAGGATTCGAATTTATATGCTTTAATCCCGTTAGCCGCCAGGGTAAGCGCCGCCTCTTCTGCAAATTCCGGAGACATGCGGCGGGAATCGTAAGCGATTGCAACTCCCTTGTCTGCGCCCCCCTGTTTAATAATGTAATTTGCCAGACCTTGTGTAGCCCTGCGCACTACATAAATATTCATTCGGTTGATACCTGCTCCAATGATTCCCCTCAAACCGGCCGTACCGAATTCCAGGTCCATATAGAAGCGCTCTTTGATTTCATTCTCATCATTCGCGATTGCTCTCAATTCTGCCTTTGTCTGTTCATCAAAATATGGGTTGGAAAGCCATTCTTCATAAATTTTCTTATAATCCTTCATAATTATGCTGCTCCCTCCTTTTTTAGTGATATTATACCTCAAACCGCCCAAAAAGGAAAGCTATCCTTAGTGAATTCTGTCCAAAAATTTGCTTTTATTTTCTTCCTGTTCTTCCAGATTTTTTAATTTTTCGACATTCTTAGACGGAATCCAGGCTTTGTTTGCATTATAATAGAAGTTAATCTGCTTCCAGTATTTTTCAGGATACAGCAGGAGATAATAGAGCCGCTCCCTGTCCTCAGACGTGATTGGAAGGACCCGGTCATATACGTCCAGTATGGAAAGTCCCAGGCTTATATTCCAGTCATGTTTTTCCATGGCCTTCCTCATAAAGTGATAGAGGTCTTCAATCTGCAGACCGAAATGCAGCTTGTTGAATTCAATGATTGCAATCCCCTGATTTCCCATCAGGACATGATGCTGGTTTACATCTCCATGGCTCAGAAACAGCTCCGGCTCCCCTCTCTTACCGATGTCTTCCATGCCTTGAGAAGCTTCCTGAGCCTGTTTATAAAAATGCTCGAAGTTTCCGATTACGCACAACTCAAACTCCGTTTTTTTCCTTTTTCCCCTGATGAAATTCTTTGCCCGTTTCATCTCTCTATTATGGCGTTCCATCTCCTGCTCTGCCGGTTCTGCCAGAATCGATCCCATATTCCACTCTTCTTCAAAGGGAATTTCTTTCAAAATCCTGTGAAGTTTTGCAATCTGTCCAACAGCCTTCAGGACTTCCCCTGAGTCCCTCAGATTGCACTCCTTATCTGCAAACCAGTCCTTCACAATATATCTCGTTCCATCCTCTGCCGGTGAAACGAGATAACCTTCTCTGTTTCGGACATATCGGTCCACGAGAGCATATCCGTTATCCTGAACAAATGTAAGGACCTGTTCCTCAAATTCCAGGCGTTTGACCGTCCCCTTATATTCACGTACCAGCTTTAATCCCTGATTTGTCTCACAAATCCAGGCTCCGCGCCCACGACGCGCAGAAATCAGCTCCAGATCATACTGTTCCAGCACTTCAGTATATTTTTCGTTCACGGCCACCCCTCCACATATCTACTATTTTTCAGCCTTTTTCCATTAAGGAAACTTCCAGTCCCAAAACAGGCGCACCTTTCTATGACAGGAAAAACTGCCTCCCATCCGGCTACTTCTAGGGTATGAGAAAAAGTTGCCTTTTAGAATCACATCCTTTATAATAAAAGAGATTTCATGTACAGCCTTAATTGGCTGCAGTCAATTTATATGATACCATGGTCAAAAAGTGAGCAATCCGGTATCTATGGAGTCAAACGATCGTTTGACTCCCACATCATTTATAATATGGAGGGATAACATCATGAAAAAAGTAGTTTCTACAGAAAAAGCTCCTGCTGCATTAGGACCATACTCCCAGGCAAATATCGTTGGCAATCTGGTATTTACTTCCGGCATGGTACCGATTAATCCTGCCGACGGAACGATTCCTGCTGACGTAAAGTCTCAGGCCGCACAGTCCTTAAATAATGTAAAAGCCGTTCTTGAAGCTGCCGGTTCCAGCATGGACAACGTATTCAAGACGACTGTATTCATTAAAAATATGGATGACTTCGGACAGATCAACGAAGTGTACGCTACATACTTCAACGGCGATTTCCCATCCCGTTCCTGTGTAGAAGTAGCAAGACTTCCAAAAGACGTTCTCGTTGAGATTGAAGCAATTGCAACTCTGGATTAGTTTGCGTTAACGGCTATTTTAAAAGGGCTTACAAAGATTTTTCTTTGCAGGCCCTTTTTATTTTTCTATTATTTTTTATAAAAAAAATAATTTTTCGAATATTTAAATTTTTTCCGCAACAATTTCATCTCTTTTACGTTATACATTATATAAGCTGATTTTCGACAAATTGTGCACTGAATCTTATCTGGAATTCGGTTCACCAAAGGAGACCTTTTTCTATGAGAGAACTTTCTGTCTATTACTGCCCACACTGCGGCCACTATGCTTACTATCAACTGGCGCGTCACGCCGTCTGCCCCAAATGTGAAATTCCCATGCAGGTTCTGGATATGAGATTCCAGGACTTTATGAATCTTACCCGCGAAGAACGGGATGATTTATTATCCTTTGAAATTCTTTCCACCAGCTGCCCTACAGGTCTCTCCATGAGCAAACGCCTTACGACCTCACAGAATATGCCGAACAACCGTGAGATTATTGCTGCGCTGACCCAGAAAATCCAAGCACTCGAGGATGAAAACAAGCATTTAAACGATACCGTTTCCTGGATGCACGAAACAATCTGGGATCTCATTCGAAAGAACAAATTACTGCAGCGTGATTAGTTGTCTTATTCTGCCTTTTCAGAAATAATGTAACGATCAAGCAGTCTGTCCAGCGTCACCTTCATCTGGGTAACAATCGAAAGAAGAACTCTGTTTTCCTCTTTCAGTTTCGCATTCTCCTGCTCAAGCATCGCAATTCTTTCAGTCTCTCCCATCAAAATTTTCCCCCTTTTTAGTTAATACCCGACCGATGTTTATACTATAAAGCCTTTTCCAATATTTGGAAAGCAAAATCAACCGCATTTTTCGACATTGTATCGATATTTTGCAATAATTTCTGAAATCTTTTTTCGCCACTGTTAATAGAAAAACGTAATAAATTCGTAACGTTTTATCTATAGAAAATATATAATATGAATGCTATAATTATTTTAAATAAAAGCGAAGGAGATGAAAATACATGAAACATAAGTCCATATTAATTTTTCTTCTGTCCTGCGTTTTATTTATCATGAGTGCATTTCCGGCCTTTGCAGGCTCCTGGGTCGAAGAGAACGGAAAATTGAGATATTACAACAATGACGGCGCTCCCGTGTCCGGTTGGATTGAGGAGGACGGCAACAAGTATTATACGGACAGCAACGGCTATATGAAAACCGGCTGGACGAAGGCCGACCGCTGCTGGTACTATTTCAATGAGGACGGAACCATGGCATGCGATACATGGATTGATAACTATTATGTCAGCACAGATGGTAAATGGACAAAAACGCGCTGACAGCAAACATCGCAGACAGCATAACAAGGATACAATCATACCCGGTTCAGGTGTTAAAAGCATCTGCCCGGGTATTTTTTTGTCATAAACAATCGGTTTATTTACAGATGAGCCGTTTTCGTTCCGTATTATACCCCATTTTTGCCGCCTTGCTACTTATTTGTTTATGTGATACATTTTGAGCACTACAAAAAGGAGGTATTATTATGCTGCTTGTTAACTCGAACGACATTTCCTCGCAATCCGCTCTGCTGCCGATGTCTCCTGAATCCTTTCAGGAATATCTTCAGTTTGGCAACATGGCGCCAAATACAATTCTTTCTTATGTATTCGCGGTCAAACAATTTTTCAGGCTCTACGGCCGAGTGACTGCGTCCAGCCTTCAGCTGTATAAAGTCTATCTTTTGGAGCATTACAGGCCTCAGACCGTAAATCTCCGGATCAGAGCCCTCAACTGTTATATGGAGGCATGCCGGCTTACAGATAATAAAATCACCATGCTGAAGGTTCAGCAGAAAATGTATGCGGAATGCATCATCAGTGAAGCTGATTATGAATATTTAAAAGCATGCCTGATACGCGATGAAAAATATCTTTATTATTTTATTATCCGTTATATGGCTGCAACCGGAGTCCGCGTAAGCGAACTGGTGGAAATCCAGGTAGAAGATGTTTACAAAGGATACAGGGATATCTATTCCAAAGGCAGCAAACACCGCCGTATTTACATACCGAAGCTGCTGCGTGAGGCCTCAATCAGGTGGTTGAAATATGAAGGAATATCAAAAGGCGATATCTTTCTGAACCGTTTCGGAAGCCGGATTACCACCGGAGGTATACGGGCCCAGCTGAAAAAGGCAGCGATCCGGTACGGTCTGGACCCCCTTGTTGTATATCCTCATTCCTTCCGCCATCGTTTTGCCAAAAACTTTATTGAACGATGTTCCGATATCTCTCTTCTATCGGATCTTCTCGGACACGAAAGCCTGGAAACTACCAGGATCTATCTGCGAAGAACGAGTACGGAGCAAAAGCAGATCGTAAATAAAGTGGTTAACTGGTGATATTATGGATAAGAAAAGTGAATTGCTTGCAGAATTTAAAAAATATTTAATCAGACAAGGGCTTGCAGATAACACGGTCATTTCCTATCTATCTGCAGTACGCCAGTATTTTACGATATATGATGAACTTACTCCGGGAAATCTCCAGGCTTATAAAAACTATCTGGTGGCCAGCTACAAGCCTCATACGGTGAATGCCCGCATTCTCGGCATGAACCGGTATCTTGGAAGCCTTACCGGCTCCGCTTCCGATACCTCCCTAAAAAAGCTGGACTCCTACCGCCTGCCCACCGTACGGGAACAGCAGCGCTCCTTTCTAGACAACATTATTTCAAATAAAGATTACTGCCGCTTCAAAAGGGCATTAAAAGATCATGATAAAATGTTCTGGTATTTTGTGGTCCGGTTTCTGGCCGCCACAGGAGCGCGCATCAGTGAACTCATTCAGATCAAAGCTGAACATCTAATGCTGGGCTATATGGATCTCTGTTCCAAGGGCGGCAAAGTCAGGCGCATTTACTTTCCGGATTCCCTGTGCCGGGAAGCTGTGGAATGGTTTCAGTCACAAGGAATTACGGCCGGTTTTTTGTTTCTCAACTCTCATGGCGTTCCCATGTCTCCAAGAGGAATCAGCCTCCGTTTAAAGCAGCTGGCCGCCAGGTATCACATTCCGCCTGAAACCGTATATCCCCATTCCTTCCGCCATCGTTTTGCTAAAAATTTTCTCGAGAAGTTCAACGACATCTCTCTGCTCGCTGACCTAATGGGCCACGAAAGCATCGAGACGACCCGGATTTATCTGACGCGTTCCACGCAGGAACAGCAGGAACTGATTGACAAAATCGTCACCTGGTAACGGTTTCCTCATTTTTGACGCCTTCATCATATGCTTCTACAATATCCTCAATCAGAATGAGGCCTACCGGTCCCAGAATAAATCCGAGAACACCGAACAGTTTCCAGCCTACATACAGAGAAACCAGAGATTCCAGCGGCGTGAGCCCCATCTGGTTTCCCATAATCCTGGCCTCCATAAATTCCCTCAGCAGGTAGCAGATGAGATAGATCAGAAAGAGCAGAACGCCCCGCCCCCATTCTCCCTGAATCATACAGATAATACCCCAGGGGACAAAAACGGTTCCCGTTCCGAGTATGGGAAGGGCGTCCAGAAGACCGATTATAATTCCCAGCAGAATATAATAAGGATTTTTCAAAATCCACAGGCCCGTAATGCAGATCACAACCGTCATAATCAAAATACTGCCCTGGGTTTTCAGCCATGCTTTTCCTGCCTGGACAAGTCTGTTGCCGATGATCTCATACTCTCTCCAGAAGATGGAATTTTCTCTTCGCCTTTTCAGACTATCCATCTCCTGAAGAGATAATATCGTCCCCAGAAAAACAATTACGCCGATTACTGCGGATTGAAGAAGTCCCTTTACAAGATTCATGGAATTCATCATCAAAAAAGGCATAGCCGCTTCTTTTACCGTATCCCTCAAATGAACCAGCATGTCTCTGACAAGACGGACAAGGCAGTCCGGTTCCAGCCGGAAGAAATCCTCCACCGTATGGCAGCGCCCGGTCAGCCACTGATCCGTCGCCTCTATCCACGCCGGCAGCTGATTTGAAATCATCGTCAGTTCTTTTCCTATTTTCCATATTCCAAGGTACAGCCCGGTTCCAAGCACTGCCAGAAGTACGATAAATTCAACGCCTCCTATCACGCCTACCGGTACCCGGAACTTCTTTCCTCTTAATTCAATCGATAATTTTTTATGAATCCACAAAGCTGACAGTCTTAAACCGAGAGCAATTATATATGCAGCCAAAAAGGGAATTACGAGGGGGAGCAGATACTTGAATCCCGCATACACCACACCCGTAATTCCCAATATTAAAAATACTTTCTTCTGTTTCTTACTCGGTTTTACCATGGATCTCACCTGTTTCTGTTTTGTACTTCATTTGTACATTTCTATTATGAAACAGTAAGACCGAAAATATTCTTGATTTCAGAATTGCCAAATCTTTCATTTAATATAGTAGATATCGAATTATTTCAATCTTTCCTCCCGATCTGCTGCGTCAAACAGCCGCAGGGATCTCCATTTCGGTCTTATGGAAAACGCCATTCGTTTTCCTGTATCCGGATGGATCAATGACAGGGTACAAGCGCAGAGGCAAAGTTCTCTTCTTTTCTCCCCTTCTTTTTCTCCATACTTTGTATCGCCCAGAACCGGCGTACCGTGCCGGCCATCTGAACTCTGATCTGATGATGGCGGCCAGTCATTAGTTCAATCTCCATAAGCGAGTATTCCCTGCCTTCAAAAACGACAGATTTCATTAACTTATACCTTAATTCTGCACGTTTCGCCCCGTTTATCCCCTTATCAACAATTTTCGTATGGTTCATCTTATCGTCTTTCAACAGATAATCCACATAGTTACCCACATTATCCACAGGTTTTCCACAGACGACCGCCTGGTATATTTTTTTCATATCCCCATTCTGAACCTGTTTACTCAAGGAAGCCGCCGCTTTTTTCGTCTTTGCATAGACCATGACCCCCTGTACCGGTTTATCCAGCCTGTGGATAACTCCCACATATAATTCACATCCCTCAGGGGATAACTTGTGGATATGTTTTCTAATCTCACTGACCATATCCGCCCCAAACCCTCTCGAAACCTGAGATTCCAGACCGGAAGGTTTTTCCACAACTATAATACTTTGATCTTCAAACAAAACAGATAACATTTCTCAATCCTCTTGACATCTTTCCTTCTATGAGTTATAGTTTAATAAAATACAGCATATAGTTTTCAAAACTACATATGATAGTAACTGATATAGATTCCTTATTTTATCAAAGGAGGTAAAATTATGATTCAAAAACTTCGCAACCCGGGCAGTGCAATTACCCATTTTATAGCCATGCTTCTGGCATTTATCGCGGCCTTCCCTCTTATATTAAAGGCGGCCGGAGAACCTGGATACCTGCATGTAACTTCTCTTACTATTTTTATCATCAGCATGATCTTGCTGTATGCTGCCAGTACCATCTATCATACGCTGGATATTTCACCGAAAGTAAACCAGATCCTGCGCAAGATCGATCACATGATGATTTTCATATTGATCGCCGGTACTTATACCCCTGTCTGCCTGATCGTCCTTGGAAACCGGACCGGCTGGGGACTCCTGGCCCTCGTATGGGGGATCGCAGCAGCCGGAATTGCCATCATGGCGTTCTGGATTACATGTCCGAAATGGTTTTCCTCTGTCGTCTACATCGCAATGGGGTGGGTATGCGTTCTGGCTATTACAAAGATTATACGGGCGCTCCCTTATCCGGCCTTTCTCTGGCTCGTTGCAGGCGGCGTAATTTACACGGTGGGAGGAATCATATATGCTCTGAAACTCCCGATTTTTAATTCCCGTCATAAGAACTTCGGTTCTCATGAAATTTTCCACCTCTTTGTAATGGGCGGAAGTTTCTGTCATTATATCATGATGTACCAGTTTGTGGCATAAAAATCCCGGAAAGATTCCCTGTCATTTCTCGTATATCGAAAAAGGCATTGGAAAACGGTGACCGATCATTCCTTCTCCGCTGCCAATGCCTTTTTATTTTCTCCAACTGGTCTTTCCTTAATCAGCTGTTCCTTCTGTCTGCGGCTCATCTTTTTAATTGCCGCTTCCCGTCTCATCGCTTCTTCCTTTGTTTCAAACACTTCCATATAGACAAGGCGGACAGGTCTTCTGCACTTTGTATATTTCGCGCCCTTTCCATCATTATGCGCCCTTATTCTCTGCTCCAGATGGTTTGTCCAGCCGCAATAAAGGCTTTTGTCGGCACACTCAACCAGATAAGTATAGTTCATATTTCCTGCTCCGTTTTTCTATGTAAACGGTAATAACGTCTTGCAATCACGCCACTACCGCCCAGGATTCCCTGTCATCTATATGAAGCACCAGCTGGATGCAGTATTTGTCTGCGCTGTCCCAGGGCTTATTGCTTACACACTGGCACCGGGCCAATTGAAGTCCGCCAGGTGCTCATATCTTATAATATGGCCTGAATCCTATTATGTGCAGGGTTTTTTCTTTTATCCCCTTGCAATCTCTTTTACAAGTATCAATTTATCCCCTGGCTTGATGATATCTGAAGTTAAACCATTTGTTTCCATAATGTTTTCCACAGTCGTATGGAATTTTTTTGCAATTTTCCACAGAGAATCGCCCGGCTGCACAATATATCCCACAATTCCCGGCATCTTCTGCAGCTTCTGTAGATCCATGGGCTCTTCGGAGGCGCTGGCAATCACCGGCTGGCAGACCGGCTGCAGTACGAGAAGGTCCAGGTTGATCACCGCTTTAATCTCCACCATATCTCCGCCGATCATAACGGCAGTCATCTGATCCAGCCCAGTATTCATCTGATAAATGCTTTCCGGAGTAATTCCCTTTGCTTCTGCCGTATAATGAAACGGCACCACTTCTGTGGATGACTGGATGGGTTCGCTGTCATCAGCAGTCAGATACAGAAGCTTAACCTCGAGAACGCCTTCAATGTTCAGTTCGTCATTGCTGATTTCCGTTTCATCAATCTTTACGTTGCCTTCGCTGTGGCAAATCTGAAGAATTCTGTCGGAATGGCTGACCTCTACTTTTTCAGCCACCTTGCATTTACACAGGTTTTTTGTAAGGATCTTGTCAAAACAGGCTTCTTCTGTTTCCAGGACGATTTCCCTGTTCGTGGAGTACAGATCGCTCAGCAGCTCTACTTCCTCTTCTTCATACAGCTTCATGTCCAGTTCTACTACGGCGTCGATTTCCAGCTCTCTCATCTCGCCGTCATAATCCGGCTTTGCCTCAATGTCTTTATGTACAAGGCGCATGGAAATCTGTGGTATCATTTCTTCTACAGCTTCAGCAAGCTCCAGTTCCCCTGAAAACGGAACGCTTTCCTCCAGCCACTGAATCGTATCATTTTCTCCCTCGCCGTCATAAATGACGAATACGATCAGTTCTCCTTCCAACCTCACCTTTCCGTCCATAGGCCGGCATGCGGATGAGCAGAGGCGCATCTCGCTCCACAGGATATTGTCAATATTCGGTTTGTTTCCTGAAAGAGCAATTGTTTCTTTCACCCGGTATGTATCTTTTCTGCGCACCGCAATGGCCGCCACTTCCATATTCTGGCGGAGGGCCTTCACTTCTGCGCCGGTGCTACCCTCTGCAACATCGACAGCCGCTTCCACATCATAAAGTGTCTCTGCCGATACATCCAGGGTAATCAGAGCTTTCACGCTCATTTTTCTGGAATTTATCATACCGGCATTCAGATCGTCCAGCTCCCAGGACGTCGCCGTATAATCCCGGTCTTCCAATCCCGGCACATTGATCGTCTCTTCAAAAGGCATGGAACCTGCAAGTGCCTGAAGCCCTCCTCCAGCCTTTCTGTACAGAATCCTGAAATCCAGCTTTCCCTTTACAACAACTTTTTCTCCCTGTGCCCTGGATGATTCAATCTGTATGTCTCCCGTACTTAAAACCACCTGCTCTGCATCATCCATGGTATCCGGCACGATAAAATCATCATCCAGAGTCACCTGAGTGGTCGCATGTGTTTTCCAACGGTTCATATGGATATTTTTTTTACTCAGCTCCATCGAAGCATACACCTTCCTTACCTGATATTATAAGAAAATGTATGCGTTTTTACAGTCTTTTATGCAGAAAGGATATTCCTTTTCTCACTCTCTGTCTTCATATTCCTCCATAAAATGATGGCGTTCTCCGTTCTTTACATAGCCGAGGCACACATCCAGGTTTACGTTTTCCGTACTTTTAAAAATGTTATTTTCAATGTTGGGATTTTGTCTCCTGAAATAAGAAATCAGCTCTTTCATCTCCTGGCGCTTTGAGGACTTCACCTCTTCTCCTGCATCCTGCTCCTCTTTTATCTTTTCCGTAAAGCGGCAGGCGCACTGAAGAAAGGTAAGGCTGTTGGCTTCTTTCCATGCGAGGATATCCGCTTCTTTGACGAAATACAAGGGACGGATTAACTCCATCCCTTTAAAATTCCGGCTGTGAAGTTTTGGCATCATCGTATTCACCTGACCGCCGTACAGCATACTCATGAGAGTTGTCTCGATCACATCGTCAAAATGATGGCCAAGAGCTATTTTATTGCAGCCCAGTTTTCTGGCGCTGTCATACAGACAGCCTCTTCTCATCCTGGCACACAGATAGCATGGAGAGTCGTCTTCCTTTACCACTATATTAAAAATATCTGATTCTACGATCGTAATGGGAATTTCCATCAGCCTGGCATTCTCTTCGATCATCCTGCGGTTCGCCGGGTGATAGCCCGGATCCATTACAAGGTACTCTGCTTCAAACTCCACATTTCCATGGCGCTTGATCTCCTGCATGCATTTCGCCAGGAGCATGGAATCCTTTCCTCCTGATATGCATACGGCGACGCGGTCTCCCGCCTTCAACATTTCGTATTCCTGAAGCCCTCTGACAAATGGTCTCCAGATTTCCTTCCGGAACCGCTTTATGATACTGCTCTCAATTTCCTGACAACGCGTCTTCATCTTTATATTCTGTTCTGTCCTTCCAGCTCTTTTTTCAGCATCTGTACGGTTTCTTCCAGTTCTCTGATTCTTGCTTCCATCATGCAGACATGTTCTTGTGTCACCGCCTGAGGTTCCGGTACTCTGACTCCGTCTATTCTGACAGGGCGCGCCGGAATTCCTGCCGCTGTAATATTTTCCTCGAGCGGCTTTAAAAGAACGGCATTTGCCGCGATGTTGCAGTTATCGCCCACCTCGAAAGCGCCCAGGATCTTTGCGCCTGCGCCTACCATAACGTTGCTGCCCAAAGTGGGATGGCGCTTGCCCTTCTGCGTTCCTACGCCTCCCAGCGTAACTCCCTGGTAAATCGTACAGTTATCTCCTACAACGGCTGTCTCGCCAATGACGACGCCGCAGCCATGGTCAATCAGGATTCCATGTCCCAGCTGAGCGCCGGGATGGATTTCAATCAGCGTAAAAAATCTGGCGATCTGAGAAATCAGCCTGGCTATGAAAAACATCTTATGTCTGTAAAACCAGTGGGCAAACCGGTGCCAGATCAGAGCATGAATCCCCTGATACAAAAGCAGGACCTCCAGCGCGCTCCTGGCCGCCGGGTCCCTTTCCTGAACAGCCTTAATATCAAGCCAAATATCCTTAAAAATCATATTTTTCCCCTTTTCCACTGCGTGTACATCTTCTTTTATACGATTATGATATGACACAGTCTGCAAAACATTTCCTGTACGGTTCCTGTAGAAGCCGCTTCGGCAGCAGCATCCGTTCCGCCTCAGGACACTTTTTCGCGGAATGATTTCCATTCCATAGGGAATAACGCAGGAATTTCCTATGAAACAAAATATTTTTGGGTATTAGTATATCATATGATTTTCCATTTAAAAAGATATTTCACAAATTTTGTCAAGAAACAGGCGCAATCCTGAAAATATCATCCACTCTTCTTTTTTTCCCCATCATATTGTTATACTGGAGGATATAATAGTTTTTGAATATGGGATATTCCTTCTTTTCCTTCCAGTCTATCCAGTCTGACCATATGCCGTCTGCCGAATAATACCCCAGCGGATGAATGACGGGCGCCTGCTGGTACATCTTATCGAGAAATACCTGAAAATCGGTTGGTTCCAGATTCGCCCGTTCTACTACCATGCTGGAAAGGTAGGCAGCACTCATGCCTTCAATCGTCTCTGACGGCATATCATAGTTGGTCCATACAAGGAATGGGGTAATATACCGCCTGATGTAATCTTCACTGCTCACTTCATATAATGGCATACCGTAGACCGCTTCATAAAATTCTTCTTCGATTCCCGGCTGGTGATCACCAAACATGACGATCATAGTAGGCTCTTCACACTCCTCATAATAGTCCAGAAGATACTTAAGCGCCTCATCTGATTCGCGGATGAGGGAAAGGTACTGTTCCGTCTTCGGCATATCATCAAAATCTTCCAGATGGACCTGGCTTTCGTAGCCTTCTGCCGTATAACCGCCGTGATTCTGCATCGTAACATCAAAGATAAATAAACGTTCCCCCGGTTCCTTTTCCTCTGTTAAGCCGATAATTTTATCATAGGTTCCTCTGTCGCTCACATATCCCCTGATTCTGGGTGAATCATCAAAATACTCCTCCGCCAGAAATTCGTCAAAGCCCATCTGAGCAAATACCTGGTTCCTGTTCCAATTCTGTGCGGGATATGGATGCATGGCTACTGTCCTGTAACCCTGATTTTTCAGCGTCAAGGGCAGGCCATATACCGTCTGGTTCGCATATACCTGATAGGGCACACTGCCAGGCGGTGCAAATGACATCGCGTTGCCCGTCAAAAATTCATATTCTGAATTACATGTCATCGCACCGAATACGGGCATATAGAGATTTCCCTTTATACAATTATCGGACAGCTCATAGTAATTTTCCAGATACGGCTTATCTGTCTGGAAATCACCGATTACACTCAGATCGGCAAAGCTCTCGTTCATGATACAGATCATGTTGACAGGGACGACATCCGAATCACTGCTGTTCCAGAAATATTCGTCATTCCTGTACTCATCGCTGATCGTCCGCCCGATATTCTGCACTTCTTTTACAGAGTACCCTTCCGGAGGTTCTGTGGATATATAGGAAAAGGCATACAGCGTGCTCAGGACGTATCCGTTTTCCCTGTAGGAATTTGCCGGATCCCACATATTGATCTCGATGCTGTTTTCGGCAATTCCTTTTCCGTAAAACCACCAGCCGCTAATCAGTGTCACAGCTGCCGCTGCCACAAACGCTCCCCCATGATACTTCCATCCCGCAACTCTTACAGGCCAGAGGACTGCCAGGCCGCTCAGCAGCAAAGACATCATAATTCCTATAATCAATACGGCAGTAAAAACATAATGATAATTGCCCGATACCGTCATAGCCGTCCGCAGCGCCATGACATCCCCAAGCATGATCGGCCTTCCGCGAAATTCCACTACGAAATGTTCGGCCAGTGCGATCGCTGTCATAATCGTATTCAGCAGAGGATATGCAATTCTCGTTGTGCCCGCTACTGCAAACAGAAGGATATAAATCAGGTAATACGCCGCCAGATTCAGCAGAGTGTACCGTATGGATATCACACCCAGATTTCCCGTAATTCCTTCAAATATCATATAAACCGCAGCCGGCGTCAGCGCTAAGACCAGACATCCTGCCGTTGTTCTGAAAACACTTCCCTTATGTTTCGTTTCTGCTCCGTTTATGATATCGCTTTTCTGTATTTCGGCATGCCCTTCCAGCTGCCCGTTTCTATCATTTACCTCTCCTGTCCTTTCCTCTTTAAGCATCCGTTCAACCTTTCTTTGAAAAAAAAGGAGGCACTCATCCCCACAATTATGGATGAGCACCCCTGTCCTCATGGTATCCCTACACACTTTTCATTCATTTATTGTAAAAGATACCTTTTCAGTTGTCAAGATCCTTTCGTTACTCAAATACTACCGGTTCTTCCAGAAATTCCGTTTTAACCACGATATACGGATAGGACTTTTCCGATCCGGATTCTTCACTCTTTTCCGGTCCCAAAAGTTCGGTGTCATATATGATGGAATTCGGTGTCAGATAAAGGGCCTTTACTGCAATGCTGTATCCTCCGGTAGCCTGTTCTCCGTAACCGACTGCTATGTACAGGCTCTGTTCATCACTGTAAGTCAGCTTAAAAGGAGCCTTCTGTTTTTCCTGAATAATCTGTTTTAGCTCTTCCGGAATTTCATTTTCTGCTGTTACTGTAAAATCCAGATCTCTGACTTTTTCTTCCTGTCTGCTGTCTGCGCTGCAGCCAGTTAAAAAGCGCACCAGAAGTACCCATGCAAGAATAATTCCCAATAATACAATTTTTCCATTAACAACTCTTTTCATTGCAACCTCCCCCATATTCGATTATTACTATTTTATGAGAGAGCGGGAAAAATATGACCGCAAAAATACAATGTATTCCGTGCTGTTATGGGTTTTCCCTGAAATAATCCATGTTTTTCTCAATGTGTTCCCGCATTAAATCCATCGCCTGTACAGAATCCTGCCTCTTAACTGCCTCCAAGATTCTGCTGTGATAATCGATAGCAGTTTTATATCCCATACGGTTAATCACGTCAGCCATAGACACTTCCAGTATATCTTTTAAAATATCATTTGTTTTAATAATCAGAGGATTCCCGGTAATCCTTCCAATCTCAAAATGGAACTCCAGATCCAGTCTTGCAAACTCGTTGGAATCCTTTATTTTTTCTGCCTTTTTCATCTCGGATATGATTTCATTTAACCGCTCTATATCTTCCTCCGTCCGCCGTTTCGCCGCCAGACGGGCGCTTTCCACATCCATGAGCTCACGGAATTCACACACCTGGATATTGGTCTTTTCTCCCAGATACATCGTAGGCATAAGCCTGTCCAGAGTCTGTTCAATCTCGATGGTTCTTACAAAGGAGCCTTCTCCCAGCCTCGTCTCTATCAGATTAAGCGCAACCAGCTTCTGCAAAGCCTGCCGGACCGTAATTCTGCTTACGTTAAACATGGAAGCTAATTCATTCTCCGACGGCAGCTTATCACCAGGCATCCATTCTCCCAGGATCAGCATCCGTTTCATCTGCTGGAAAACCTGCTCCCCTACATGTACTTTTTGAATTGGTTTGATTTCCATTTCTGCTATACCTCTCTTTAAAACTGTCTTCTAAAAGATTACTCTATTTACACAAAAATGTCGATATAGTATCGAAAGAATTTTTTATAATTCTCCTATGTACAACATCATAGCTTCAACAAAGTTTCCACTACAGACATCTGAAATCTCAAAGAGAGTCCATGCGTTACACATAAAACCTTCCCTGTCAAAAAGTTCTCATCTCGTAATCTGCCGGAAAAATTCCAGGGTTTTTATAACATCTTTTTCAAAATCCGCCGTATACGCCTCACAGCTGATTCTATTGTCATATCCACATTCCTTCAATGTTCGGAAAAAAGCGCTATAATCCCTTTCTTCCCGGCCGAGAGGAAACTTACGCCCCGACGGATTGGCAAAATGGACATGTTCCAGATAGCTCTTTCCACGTATAATGTGATCAAGAGATTCATTTTCTTCTGTCAGATGATAATAATCCACAAGAACCTTTACATTTTCTTCATGTACGTCTTCTGCCAGCCAACAGCCTTCCTCATATGTATTGATCAGGTTGCATTCGGCCTTCCTCAGCGGTTCGATCAAAATCATGATCCTTCTCTTTTTTGCAGACCTGTTTATTTCCTTCAGCAGCCGGACCACCTGGGTATAGCCTTCTGCTAAAGAAAATCCCGGCGGCACATTTTTCGCCTTTCCGCTTCCAAATACCACCGCCTGCGCCCCCAGTATGCCGGCGCGAGTCAGAGCCTTCTCCGCATATCTAACTGCCTCCCCGGGCCTGGCTTTATTCCCCGTCAGGCGCATGGTTCCAGGAAAAAAGTTATTGCATACGTCACAGGATATTCCTGAACGTTCCACCTGCCCGGCCAGACGGTCAAATTCTCTTTCATCCATTGCCATCATTTCGGCCAAAGGCAGTTCCGCATAATCATAGCCGGCATCAGCCAGCTTTTTTATGGCTTCAATACCCGTTCCATCCGCTCGGGATGCAACCATATTTAAGCAGCAGCCAAATCTCATCACTCTGTCCCTCCTGTCCGCTGGGGTTTCCCTTATTAAAAGCCGGCAGCCTTTCTGACTGCTTCAATCACGCGTTCCGTCGTTAGTCCATAATACTTTAGTACATCTTCGTAGCTGTGGGAACTGCAGCCAAAGACATCATTGATACCTACGAATTCTGCAGGTTTCGGCTCATTCCTCAAGACCTCCATGACAGCGCTCCCCAATCCACCCACGATGCTGTGTTCTTCTGCTGTCACAATGGCACGGCAGCCTGCAACCGCCTTTTTCAGGGCATCCGGGTTCATCGGTTTGATGGTAGACACATTAATCACCCTTACGGATATTTCGTCCTTCAGCTGTTCTGCGGCTTCCAGCGCAAGTCCCACCATGTAGCCCGTAGCTAAAACTGCGATTTCCTCACCCTGCCGCAGAACAGAAGGCGTTCCTATCTCAAATTTCCTTCCTTCCTCTGTGACATTTGGATAATTATTCCTGTTGAGCCTTATATAACAGGGACCGTCCAACTCCGCCATCGCTTTTACAGCTTCTACCGTTTCATTTGCATCTGCAGGGCATAGTACTGTCATATTCGGCAGCGCTCTCATAATCGCCATATCTTCTACCGACTGGTGAGTCGCCCCATCTCCAAAATCCGATAATCCGGAAGAAGAGCCACATATTTTAACATTTAACCGGCCGATGGCGATTGTCTGGCGAATCTGGTCAAACGCTCTTCCTCCCGAAAACACTGCAAAACTGTTGGTAAACGGGATTTTACCAGACTGGGCCAGTCCGGCTGCGACTGACGTCATATTCGCCTCAGCGATCCCCATCTCAAAATGTCTCTCCGGGAATGCTTCTTCGAACATCTTTCCCATAGTCGAGCCTCCCAGATCTGCGTCCAGAACTACAATATTTCTATTTTCACTGCCCAGCTCCACCAAAGTGTTCCCATATGCCGTTCTTTGATTTGTATAGCTCATACTGTGTCTCCCCCTTACGATAACTCCCTCAGTGCTTTTCCATAAGTTTCTTCTGTCAGCGCCCCGTTGTGAAAGCTACCACATTTTCCGCAAAGCTGATTCCCTTTCCCTTAACCGTATCGGCAATGATGACTGTCGGCTTATTTTTTACCAGATCCGCAATATCTAACGCATCCACAATTTCCTCCATACTGTGACCGTCGATCTCAATCACGTGCCAGCCAAAGCTTTTCCATTTTTCCTCCATGGGAGCGCTGTTCATTCTGTCCGCCGTCTTGCCGTTCGCCTGCAGTCCATTCCGGTCTACGATTGCAATCAGATTATCTGTTTTATAATGGCTGGCCGCCATGGCCGCTTCCCAGATCTGTCCTTCCTCCACTTCGCCGTCACCGATGAGCACATATACCTTTCTTTGGATTTTATCCAGCTTCATTCCCAGAGCCATGCCAAGACCGATTGACAGGCCCTGCCCCAAAGAGCCCGTTCCTGCTTCAATTCCCGGCGTTTTTAGCCTGTCCGGATGGCCTTGGAGATAAGAGCCGATGGCCTTAACCGTTTTTAAGTCCTCTTTTGGAAAATAACCGGCTTCCGCCAGAGCAGCGTACTGCAGGATCGCTACATGGCCTTTACTCAGTAAAAACCGGTCGCGATCCTCCATACGTGGATTTTGAGGGTCATATTTCATTTTATAAAAGTACAGGGCCGCTACGATATCCGCTGAAGAACAGGAGCCTCCCAGATGGCCGGCTACTCCAACGCCCATGCTGAGGACTACATCCCTTCTGAGAACTTTCGCTTTCTCCTTTAAATCATGTATTAATTCTTTGTTGTCTATCATGTTTTCCTCCTGTCAAAATCTCGAATAAGAATCCGGCGTTCATCCGATGAATCGAATAAAAGCCCGCAAACCTTCCATTCAGGATTACGGGCTTTTATTTTCAAAAAACAGTCGGGGACAGAACTGACCAGATGCCGATTTGCTTTCCCATGCCCGCGGTCAATGTCTTTAATCTGTTTTTCCCTTTCGTGAAGAACTCAGAGCAAGCACCAGTACAATGATAATGCCCTTAATAATATTCTGCACCCCGATGGAAAAATTCGCCACCTGCATTGCAGCAACTACAAATCCTAAAAACAAGGCGCCGAACAGGGTGCCCACAGCAACGGCACGGCCGCCGGAAGCAAGAGTTCCGCCAATTACTACACTGCCCACCGTATCCATCAGATAGGAATCACCCATTCCCAGAAACGCTCCACCTACGCGTCCTGAAAGGAAGAATCCGCAGAGCGCAGCCAGTACGGCGCTTATCATATATGCAAATGTCTCAACCAGGTTGACCTTAATACCAGCCAGCTGCGCCGCTTTTTTATTCTGCCCCAGCGCCAGCAGGGCCCTTCCCAGAGTAACGGAACGGAACATGCCGTATATTCCTGCTACAATCAGAAGAACCAGATAGCAGATAATGGGGAGTCCCAGAATTTTCTTTCCAATGACGGCCTGCATAATCCCGCATACTTCCATACAGTTGAACGTGCGGTTGTAAATAGACGTCATCGTGGACAGAATGTATCCCACTGCCAGCGTAGCGATCATTGGAGTGATCTTTAATCGGATTACTAGCAGGCTGTTAATGAATCCAATCAGTGCACCCACAGCAATCACCAGCAGCAAAACAGGAAAGAACTTTCCGTTTTCTCCGTTAATCAGGCCCATTGTCAGGAAGGCCGACAGGGTGATCATATTGGGGATCGAGAGGTCGAAAGCCCCGCGTCCTGTCGTCATAACGATCATCTGCCCCAGAGCACAGAGTGTTACGTAACATGCAATCGTGAAGTTGGCGCTGAAGCTGGAGAAGGATATCTTTCCGGAAATAAGCGACATGGTAAGGAACATCAGCAAAGAGCCGATTGCCGCCCAGAGCCAGTGATGTTTTTTTGCAAAAGAGTTAAATTTGTTCATTGCTCCGCTCCTTTCTTTAACAGCCGCAAAGAAAGTATAACAATCAGCATCAGTCCCTGTACCGCCGCCGTAAAGTCAGAGCTGACATGCAGGAAACCTAATAAAATCGTTACAAACGACAGAGTGATCGCTCCGAAAGCCGCTCCCATATGGCTCACCCTGCCCCCGTTCAGTGCGCCGCCGCCCAATACGACCGAGGCAACCGTCAAAAGGGTATAGGAATCCATAGATCCTGCATCTGCAGAATAGGTCAAAGCAGTAAAGGATAATCCGCCCCAGGCTGCAAAAAAACCGGAAAGCATATAAATACTGAATACGGCCCGGTATTTTCCCCAGCCACTGCGCACCATGGCTTCCTCACGGTTTCCAAAACCACGCAGTACAGTGCCATAACGGGAACGGTAGATCATTGCAGCGCTGACAATTGCTATCACTAAAACGATCAATACATTCTGAACTCCAAAGGGCGCATCATTAAACATGGAACTCAGCCACTGAGGTGAACTTCCGCCCGGAATACTTTGTAGAACCAGGGCAATTCCATACCATACAAAGGAGAATCCCAGGGTCACAATGACTGCCGGAATATCCAGTTTCCTGATCAAAAGCCCCATAAAACCATAGACCAGCCATGCTGTCAGAATAAGGAGCAGGCCAAGAGCCGTATTTTCGCAAAGGATCGTGGCCGCCAGAACGCTGACCAGTCCCATGAAATTACCCAGGCCCAGATTTACGTGACTAAGGCCTATAATGTAGGTCTGGCTCAACGCTGCCAGAATAAGGGGCATGGAGCCGCTGATCAGCAGCTCGATTCCAAACAGGGTAAAGGTATTTGGGCGAATCAGTCCGCAGATGACGTACACCGTAATCATGGCCAGCACCGGCATGAAAAGAGTCGTATTCAGCCGGACTTTGGAATTTCCTTCCAGCTTTTTGCTTTTATGTTCCTCCGCTTTAAATGAGGCTTCAATTATGCTGTCCTTATCGATATGCTCGTGATCCAGGGCCGCAACAATGGTGCCGTAGCGCATTACAAACACCCTGGAACAGATTCCTAATTCAGATTCATCGGAGCTGTACCAGAGGACAAGCTTTCCTTCTTTCGCCGCATTCTGAAACACTTCGTAAAGCTGCCGCTTTGTCTCCACGTCTACGCCGCGGGTAGGATCATCCAATATGATAATGTCGGCATTTGACAACAGCGCACGGGCGATCAGGACCTTTTGCTGGTTCCCTCCGCTCAGGCTTATCATATCTGCTTTCGGACTCTCCCCCTTGATTCGCAGCTGGTCATACCATTCGCTTGTCTTCTCCACAATATTTTTGGGAGAATTGACTGCCAGCAGCGGTTTGCGCATCAGAGACGTAATTGCCATATTATCGGCAATGGACCACAGCGGGAAATTACCTTCTGCTTTCCTGTCCCCAGTCACATATGCAATCGTGCCTTTCCGCTGTATTTTTTTTCGAATGCTCAGCGGTACATTAAAAATTGCGTGAAGCAGATCCTTTTGACCGTTTCCTTCCAGCCCTGCGATACCGATGATTTCACCGCCATACATGCTGCAGGAAACATGATGAAGAGCCGCTTTTGTAATATCTCGGCACTGAACGCACACGTTTTGATTTACGGTACCGCCCTGCCGTCCTGTTTCTGCAGACGCTCCTTCCGATCCTTCCGCTTTTTCCGATTTTACTTCTCCGCTCATCAGCTCTATGAGCATGTCTTCATCTGTTTCCTTTGTCAGGCAGCTGGACACCACCGCCCCATTTCTCAGTATATAAACTTTATTGGTGACTTCAATAATTTCAAATAACCGATGAGTAATATAAATGAAGGTAACACCGTCGGCAGCCTTTTTTTTAATATAAGAGAGAAGCTGCTTCGTCTGTTCCACAGGCAGGGACGAGGTCGGCTCATCCAGTATGAGCAGTTTTAATTCCGGGTCCATAAAAGCGCGTGCTATTTCCACCATTTGCTGTTGAGCAATGGACAGTTCTGATAGTTCTTTTTTAACATCGATCCCATTTTCGGGAAAAACGAGCTCCAGCTGTTCCTTTGCCAGTTCGGCGGCTTTTTTGCGCCAGTTCAGGGTTCCTTTAAATAGCTGGCGCAGTTCTACATAAAAGTTCTCATATACCTTTAAATTATCGCATAAGGAAAGCTCCTGATATGCCACACGAATACCTTTTCGGCTGGCACCAAAGGGTGAAAATGTTTTCCAGTCAATCTTTTCACCATCAAAATACATCTCTCCCTGATCCGGGGTGGATACGCCGGATATAATACGCATTAATGTACTTTTTCCCGCTCCGTTTGCCCCTACCAGTCCCAGAATATCCCCTTTATCGATCTGTATGCTGATATTCTGATTTGCAATCGTAGTGCCGTAAATTTTAACAATATCTTCCAGCTTTAAAAACGCTGTCTGACCGGCAGCCGTCTGATTCAAAGTATTTTCCATTTACAGTACTTCCTTCTATAATTCGCTCTGCAGGGGGAGGATATGGAAGGTGCAGAAACCGCCCTTTCCATATCCTGTAATCATCCCGCTGCGCGCAGGCGTCGTCAGCAATTGTTACTTATTTCTGGCCGGAATGATAATCTCATTCATAACCTTATCGTTGGTCCAGTCCTCGCCGGCAATCTGTCCGGCTTCCAGATCCGTATACTGGTCAGCTTCGTCACGGGTAATCACCGACAGTCCAAGCGGCAGCTTCTTAGGGACATCCTCGCCGTTCAGAATATTGACAGCAGTCCACAGTGCAGCTGAACCGCAGACAGGAGCGCAGCGCATACTCAGGGTGTCGTAATTCTCCTGCTCCACCCACCATTTGATAAATTCGCCGGAGTTATCGCCCGACATTAGCGGAACTTCCATTCCAGCCTGTTCGAAGGCCCTGATGATTCCCCATGTATCGCCGCCCTGGTTAAATACCATGTCTACCTTATCCAGACTCGGAAGAATCTTCGTCAGTTCTTCCTGTGCAACGGTAGCATCTGCCTCCCCTACAATTGTAGCGACTACCTTCAGATCCGGATGCTCTTCCACCACTTTCATATAGGCATTGTACATAATCTCTTCCGGCTTGGATCCTGATACTCCGCGTACGACTACTACATTTCCCTTATACCCACAGTTTTTTGCCATATAATCGCCCATCTTATAATAGAAGCTGTAGTTGTCAAAATCCATGCAGTAGGCGTTCTCATTATCGACCGTCGAGTCGAATGCAATGACGGGGATACCGGCCGCAACCGCCTTGTCAATTACGCTGTTCAGCGCAGTTGATGAAGCTGCGTTAATACAGATCGCATCCACGCCTTCCAGTATAAAGCTGTTAATCTGGGCAATCTGGGCGTTCACCGTTCCGTCGCCGTTCTGGATAATATAATCTTTGATGTAGCCCTTTTCTTTGGCTTCTTCCGCTACGTTTGTAAAGGAATCCACCATCTCCTTGCGCCATGTGTTTCCATAGTAGGAATTGGAGAGGCCGATTACCCAGTCCCCCTGAGGGATCTCATACGAAGAAGAGCCGCCTTCTGCTTCCTTTGCCTCTGTCTCTTCTGTCTCTGCCGGCTTTTCTGAAGCCTCAGACGGAGCCGCTGTTGTTTCAGGTGCTTTTGTTTCCTGGGCCGGCGCTTCCGTCTGCTTCTGTTCCTGTGCATTGCTGCACCCTGCCATCAGGCTCAGGGATGCGGTCAAAGCGAGTAACATTACAACTGTTTTCTTCATAAATTATTATCCTCCTTTTCTGGCCGGGCCTGTCAAAGCATGTTTTTCAGATAAGCGATGCTTTCTCTTACCCAGCGGTCTTCTTTTGCAAGAGTTGCTTCCACATCAGGTTCCGGCGCCATCCACAGCTCCAAAATCGAACTGTAGTCCTGGCGCGCTTCCTGTCTCAACCGCTTCTCAACAGCGGGTATATCCAGAAATCCCATTCCTGCCGGCGTTCCTGTCACCAGCAGCCCATACTGTTTTCTACTCTCTGAATTTTAAAATCCTTCACGTGGAAATTAACGGTGTACTTTGCCAGCTCGTCCACCACCTGCCATGTCGTTTCCTCACAGGCGAAGGAATTTACCGTATCCAGCACAATCCCTACATTTGGATGATCCAGCGTCTTTACAATCTGAGCAAATACCCTGGCCGGAAAACGGTCATGGTTCTCAATCCCCAGCACAATATCTGTTTTTTCCAGTTCCGGAAGAACACATCTGAGCAGTTGGATGATTTCATCAAAATCCGGCCGGCTGTCCTTTGTATCCAGCACCACCCGCAGCAAGGGGGCATGTAAAGCGGCAGCGATCTGTATGTAGCGCAATAGATTATCCGTCTTTATTCCGCGCGTGCCCACTTCTATTGATATACCGCGCCGCTTCGCGTAATCTCCCAGGGCCGCCAGCCGCTCCTGGCCCAGCCCGTCCAGCGGACAGTTGTCTCCGATCTGAAGAACGGGCACCTCCAGCTCCGCCGCCTTATCCACCAGCCCGAACGCGTCCAACGGAGATGGCGGCGTAAACCCGGGAAATCCCACTGCATAAGAATATGAATATGAGCTGATTCCAATTTTTGTCTTTTTCATCACTTTTCCTTATTTAATTCATGAGTTATTTCATAAACACTCTGGTCCACGGCCTTACGGCTCATTATATTTTCAATCCAATCCGGCTTAAAAATTACATCCATAGCATTTCGGAGCGCCAGATTTGCCCCGTCTGAAAACGGGAAACCGGCGAAATCAAACAATACGCCGAACTGCACCTTCAAATGCCCCATTACGAATGCCATAACTGCATCTCTGGGAACTCCCTGTTCTACACAGGCGTCCACCGCCATACGCATCCCCTTTACAAGAGGAGCCGTAATCGACTCCACCAGCGCCGGTTCCAGCATTATCATCTGGTCGATCGTCAGCCGGAAGCAACGGTTTACCGGACGGAACATCCTGCGTGCAAAGTCTTCATTCTCTTCATAATCCTCGTCGCTTCCCTGATGGATGGAGCATGCCAGATCCATTCTGGCCGCTCCTACACCGCCGAACCAATCCTTCTGAGCCGCCAGACTCAGGTTATCTTCAAAAGCGAACAGCGGGGGATGACACGGATGAACGACAAAATATTTCAGGTCTTCCCGCATCTGCATCACTTTCCCATAGTGAGCCGCCGGATCCAGGCCTATTACTGTAGCTCCGCTTTTTAACAGCGGTATAACGCTTCTGGATACATTCTGAATCAAAATATCCGGCACTGCAAAAACAACGGTATCGGCATTTTCAAGCGGGCCGTAATCTCCCACAGCCTCCACACCATATGTATCTTTCAGGCGTCTGCGTCCCTGTTCACTGATCTCCACGTAAGAGATATTTAAATCAGACTCATCCTTCAAATTGGCGGTCAGACGACAGCCCATTTTACCGCCCGCTCCCAACAGGACTACATTTTTTTTCATAACCAACGCTCCTTCTGCTGTAAGTACAGCTATAAGCAACATTTCTTACAATCGGTTTCATACGCTTTAATTAGTCATCCAAAAATTCGGCAATCAGGAATGCATATGGTTTCAAAACAACCGGTTTCGTCAAATCCAAATCATACCACGCCTGATCCGTCACAGAGAAGTTTTCTTTCTGAGCCATCTGAGCCACATGATCCTGATCCATGACAAAAGCTCTCACTGTCGCAGCAGCAATGTCATTTACGATCCGAATCTGAACAGGGATTACTTTTGGATTTGCCAGAATCAGCCGCCTGCCTTGTTTGCCCTCTAAAAGAACGGCCGTTACTAAGCCGCTGTCCATTACGCCTGTGCGGAAGGAAGCCAGACTTCGCAGACCGAAAAAGGCAAAATAAAGCGGAAACAGCATATCGGGCGCAGCCGGAAACGGATAGTCCCGTTCAGGCAATGTTTCTTCCATCAGCCCTTTGCTCCTGTAAGCTCAAAGTAAGTCATACCGGCAGCTCCTCCGGCCATACAGGCCGCCGCTGAACGCAGGAACCAGGATGCCGCAAACAACGACATCTGCCTGGGATCTACATCTTTGGGAAGTTCCCCTTTCTTCACAGGCTCCCTTCCCGTTGCATCCGGATTCCACCGCATTTTAAGGGTAATGGGAGACACCCAAACCGGCAGGCCGGGATACAGAGCGGCACAGCTTCTCAAGTTTGCCGCCTGTCCCTCTGTCGTGGACATAATCGAATCGTTGTCAAAGGCATGCACCTGAGGATTGTTGGAATAACTTACAAAATCCATACTGTCACGCTCCGGTTTCTGACGGTTAATCTGGGTAAAAAAGGCATCGGTTCCCGATCCTACCGGGACATTCCATTCTGTAAGTTCAGAACGAATGCATTCCAGTCTCTTTCCCGGCATAACCGTAACTCCTTCCTGGAATATAAGCAGGCCCAACAGCTGTTTTTCCAGGTCTGAAAGCAGTCTCTTCAGAGATAAAATCTCATCGTTCCAGCGTTCCGTAAAAAATACGGCCAGCAGCACATTCAGTCCCAGATCTTTTGCCTGGCAAAAGATCTCCTGAATATCTCCCTCTTCCCCATCAATAAAATGGTAATCTACCCTGAGATGAGACATCTCCAGTACCGCAATGCGCTCAAACTGCAGCCTCGTCAGCGGCCGTGTTATACAGCTGCCAAGGGAACATCTCCTCTCCATCATAGGAAACTCTCTGATAGAAACAATGGTCTCTTCCTGTTCCCCCACTTCTTCTGAATCCACATTTTCTGCCTCAAGAAGACTGATTTCCACAGATTGGCTGATGCGCTCCCCCTTATGCACCTGTACCGGAAACGGAATAGACAGCGGCGTACAATATGTTTTAAAGGAGGCGTCCGTCCAATTCCGCTGATCTTCCATCTCAAATACGTCGCCCTGGAATGCAACCTTCAGAGCCATCCCTTTTTTCGGCCGGTGAGTGATGGATTTCATGTCGGCAAACGGCTGGTGAGGCGAAATCAGTTCCGGAAACCTTCCCTTTTCAGGAGCAGACGAAAAATGCTCTACTTCGCAGTCCATTCCTCCGCATGCAGCCGGATGCAGAACGCATAAACCAATCCGGTTTCTTAAAAAATCGCTGTCAGCCTGTCCATAGAACTCATATTTAACGGAAGATTCCGAATTTCCGGTAATAATCCCCTCCCATTCAAACCGTATATTCCCGCTGTCGTGGATTGCTTTAAAAGAAATGCGGAAGAAATCTTCTTTTTCTTCAAACTGCAGGCCTTCCATACGGTATGGAATGGTCCCCCAGTTGTAATCTCTCAACGCGAAATAAACCTCGTCGATCAGCCTGATTCCACCGGCACGAATATTGAGTATACGGCCGTCTAAAAACTCCAACGTGATTTTTCCTGCACGGAACCGGCACGGTTTCTTTCTATTTTCTGGAGCTCCCAGCCATTGGCTTTCTTGAATTTTATTTATCTGCATAAGAAACATCTCACTTTTCATTTTCTCATATCAAACATTTGTCATATCGTATACTTTTGAATTAAATCTTTTAAATAGCGGGCCGTCACCCTGGCACACTCATCTGCGTTCTCCGCACGTACAAGTCCTTCTGATAGGTAACCGTCATAGCCAATGGCATGCAGCAGCTGGATCAACGCAGGAAAATTGATTTCCCCGTGGGAAAATCCGGCAGGCCACCGGTCCGAATCGCTGAAATGCATATGTTTTACATGATCCTTTGCCATAACAATGGATTCATACATGTTCCGGTCTTCCAGATAGATGTGGAAAAGGTCCAGCGTCATTCCCAGATTATCGTATCCTACGCGTTCTACAATTTCGACTCCTTCTGCCGTCGAATTAATGAAATTGATTTCAAACCGGTTCGTAGGTTCAAAGGACAGGTCTACGTCCCGCTCCTTTGCGTATGCGGCCGCCTCCCTCAGTGCATCCACCAACAGGTCCTTCGAATAGCGGACCGGCTTATCTGGAATACATGCTCCCCGAAACAGACCGATGCCCACGAAGCAGTGCATTCTCTGCGCGATATCAATACACTTTTTCAGCTTCTGCATCGCCTTTTCCATAATCTGTTTATCTTCTGATATCATAGTATACTTCAGCACGGAAGCCAGATAACCGGTATTCAGACACGCCAGTTCAATCCCATTCTCTTTTATGGACTCTTCCAGCAGATCAACGTCACACTCGTCGGGATCGTTGATCAGGAATTCGACCGCCGGAAATCCCTGATCGGCGGCTCGTTTTATATTTTTGTCAACCGTATCCCGATACAAATGTACAAATTTCGAATCCGGAGGAAACTCCGGGGTTGCAATAAACAGTGACGGCTTCATCATAATTTTACCTCCTTATTGTGCGCACAGCGGACGCCTTCCGGCCTGCTGCGTGCAGTACATTTTTCCGGCAGCCCTGCATAGGCCCCTTACACATTTACCTCGATAACCACTTTGCCTTCTGACGTCAAATGGTCTGTAACATACCGGAATCCTTCTACCGCATCTTCAAAGGCAATCTTTTTCGTCAGCAATTCCTTTTCATGTAGTCTGCCTTCACTCATCAGCTTCAGAACCGGGCCAAATGCCCCAACAGAATTTCGCGATCCATGAATGGTCATCTCCTTCTTCGTGAAGTTAAGACCGTTAAAGGTAACTTCCTTTGTCGTAAGTCCCACAATTACAATCATACCGCCCGCGGCAACCAGATCCTGAGTCTGTCCCATAATCGTACTGACTCCCGTAGCTTCAAATACTACGCCGGCTCCTTCTCCCTGTGTCAGCTCCAGCGTGCGGGAAAGCAAATCTTCCCTGCCGCTGTCAATGACCTCATCGGCTCCCATAACCTTTGCCTTATTCAAGCGGAATTCAGATAGGTCTGCCGCTATCACACGGATGCCTCTTGACTTGAGGATGTCCACAATCGTAAGTCCAATCGCCCCTGCGCCGAGTACCAGTGCAGTCTCACCTTCGCCAATTTCAGAACGTTGTACACAATGATATCCGATTGTATAAGGTTCTGTCACTACAGCGGAATCAATATCCAGATTATCCGGTACCTTGTGGAGATTGCGAATCGGATAGACCGCATATTCTGCAAACGCCCCCTGACTGTGGGCCCCGATCACCTTTAAATTGGCGCAGCAGTTCGGTTTTCCATGCCTGCAGGGATAACAACGGCCGCAGGGGCTGAGAATCTCGGTTACCACCAGATCTCCTGTTTTTAATTCGGTGTCCGCTCCTTCCGGCAGCGCCTCAATGGTTCCCACCATTTCGTGTCCATAAATTTGCGGATAATTTGCATATGGCTGGGACCCATCGTAAAAATGGACATCTCCGCCGCAAATTCCCACCTGAATCACTTTGATCAGCGCCTCGTCCTTTCCGTACACAGGCATAGGAACTTCCTCAATACTGACCTTTCTCGGTGCATGGAATACAATTGCCTTCATAATTACCTAACCTCCTGTCTGAACAATGTCACCATCTCTTTTTCCTGCCAGTCTGTCCGCTTTATTTTTTCAGCCGCATTGTCGTTAGCTGATACTCTTATGCTGACAGTTGTATTACAGGTTTGCTGTTAATTATACATTACCATCACGTTTACCAAATGTCAACACAATTTATCTGAATATTTACAACTTATTCACAAACAAATCAGGCGCATAACGGCTTCTCGCGCAAATATGCACAATACACACTTTCTTTTTCCTTTATTATCATACCATTTTAAAAGAAAGCAGGAAAAAAGAGCCTCTCCAATACAGGAAAGGCCCTTTTCCATTTCATGATTCTGCCCTTAACACATTACTCTTTACTGCATATCTGCAGCCGATGCTGATATTTTTCTTTTGTAGCCATCCCCCCACGTATATGGCGTTCCGACTTATTGATGTCCAGTACCACCCTGGCTCTGGCCGCCAGCGACGGATTGATATGTTCCAGTCTGTCTGTCACATCCTTATGTACTGTACTTTTGCTGATACCAAATTTTTTCGCTGTCTGCCGTACTGTGGCATTGTAGTCGATGATATAGTTCGCGATCGCTACCGCCCGCTCCTCGATATATTCTTTCAAAAGGTTGCCCCCTGAAATCATTATTTTTACAATGTATGCAAGGGCAAAATTGAATATGCCAGGAAGCCGGTCACAGTTTCAGTCAATTCCCATTCAATGAATTCAGGCGCCTTCCCATCCCTGTTTTAACGTATATGCGAAATACGTTTCCCGGATCTTTTTTCTTTCCCGTACCTTAATGGGTACTCTGTCCCCGTTATCCATTGTAAAGTCTACATCGGCGCAGGTAACATAATCCATATTGACGATAAAACTCTGGTTACATCTGAGAAATCTTTTTTCCGGCAATTCCGCCTGAATTTCTGCCAGTTTTTTTCGTATGATATGAACCACTCCGCCGCTGCAGACGATCCTCAGTTTCATTCTCTGACTTTCAATGTACATAATATCATCATAAGCGATTCTTCTGCCGGAGCTGCCATTTACCATCAGAAGGCTCTGCTGTACTCTCGGATGCCGCTCTTCCATAAACCGGTTTATAACACCTTCCACTTTTTCCGGATTAATTGGTTTCAGAAGGTAGCAAAAAGCATTGACTTCATACCCTTCCATTGCATAATCTGCGCTGAAGGTCAGAAAAATTACCGTCACTTTTCGATCATACTGTCGTATTCTGCGGACAGTATCCATTCCGTTCAGGCGCTTTAAGAAAATATCCATAAAAATAAGATCATATCCCGGATATTCGCTCTCATACTGCTCAATCAAATCTTCTCCCCCGTCAAAATATGTAATCCGAAGAACTTCTCCCCGCTTTTTCATCTTCGCTGTAAGCAGTTCACCAATTCTCTCTCCATCTCTCTTTTCATCATCGCAAATTGCAACCCGCATAAATATTCCCTCCCCATCCAAAGCCGCTTATGTGTACTGCTGTTTAAGCTTAAAATAAATCATAAGCCTCCTTTCCGTAAGCCTTTCGGGACGAACTGTCAAAAATCGGGACAAAAGGCTTGTTATATCCTTGCAACCAAACTTCTATTATGATTAAATAGAAACGACACCATAGCTGTACAGGAGGAATTTCCGTGAAAATTGCAATTTGCGACGATGATCGTACAGTACTGAATCAGCTGCGAATATTTATTCAGCAGTATGCTGCCGATCATATGCTCGATTATACAATTCTTAAATTCGATCATGGCGTTCCGCTTTTAGAAGCCGCCCGCCATGATCCGGATATCCAGATTATGTTTTTAGATATATATATGTCTCCGCTCTCCGGAATGGATTTAGCTGAAACGCTGCGGAAAGAAGGGAACGAATGCGCCATTATATTTGTCACCATCAGCACAGATCACTATGCCAGAAGCTATGAGGTGAATGCCGAACATTATCTTGTCAAGCCAATTACATATGATCGGGTGGAAAAAGCTCTTTCCAGATGTGAACAGCTGCTTGCGGATGCTGCCCGATACGTTTCCTTTACAGCGGGCCGCCGGGAAATCAACATACCGCTGCGGCAGATTCGTTTTGTAGAAGTGTTCCGCAATCAAACCATCATTCATGCCTCCAGCGATATTTCTCTTCGCTGTACACTGGAAGCCGTAATCAAACAGCTTTCTGACCCGCACTTCTTACGCACCCACCGAAGCTTTCTGATAAACATGGACTACATTGAGTCCAGATGCGGAAATGATATCATATTGAAAACAGGTGAACGTGTGCCGCTGAGCCGCGCATGTGAAAAATCTTTTGAAAAAGAATATGGAATTTTTCTCATGAATTCAATGGCAGGCGGTGATTTATGAAAAAGAAAAATATACTTTTGACTGCAGCAGCGACGCTGGCCTCTCTTTTTATAGCTGCTGGTGGTATATCTATCTGTTCCCTGGCCTCTGCTCAGAACCGCATTTACACCAGTTCACGGCTAAGCACTGCAACCCCCAGCGAGTTCGCGACCGGAAGCGAGTCCGGCGGCCGGGGAAACGATGGGGGTGAAATCCCGGAAAATAATGATGAGACATCTGGCGGCAACGTCATCGATGATGAAGTATGCATCGACGAACCGGCACAAAATGACAGTTCTGCTGCCTATAACACCCTGGAATCAGAGAATAACACAGAAAGCACAGCCGAAGAGCAGACGGATATGCTGTTATCAACGGTTACGGACTATGCCTATACGCTCTGTGAATATTATTTCTGGATGTGCGACCGGCCTATCCAATGGCGCATGGGGAATGAATTCGATCCATATATGGAGCTTTCGGACTCTGTTGACGTATATCTGGACGGCCCGGACGGACATGTGGAAGATTATTTATCTCTCCCCGTCGAATGGGATTTAACTCAGGTAGACTTTGAAAAAGAAGGTTCCTATCGGGTTACAGGCATTCTGGATACCAGTTCATGTGAATATGTTATCGATTGGGACAATACGCCGCCACCGTCTCTCACGATAGAGATCATAAATTATGGAACGGTATCATTTCGCCCAGAGTATCATGGCACGACGCTGACTTTGAATTATGAAATGAACGGCCGGCCTTACCAATTGCCTTTTGGTTCAATCGCACTGTATGAAAGTCAGGATGATGGAGCCAGCTGGTACAACATCAGTGAAAGTACAAGGGTACGAATCTATGATGACCACCTATCTGTTTCAGAAATTACTTCTAACACAGAGTTCCCATCCAGCTTTCTGTTTCAGGCCACTGGATTTGACGATCCCGAGTTCACCAGCGATTACTCAGATATCGTAAAGATCATATCATCGGAAGCAATTCTTTCGGCAGATATAATCGATTCCGGAGGTACACAAGCTGTCGGTACCTGGAATGATGATCCCATAGCGGATGGTCCCTACCCAATCCTGGAATATAAAACTTATATTCCAAGAAAGCAGCCAATGATTCTGGAATTTACACCGGGCGATCAGGATTCATTCAGGCGCGAATATTTTGACAGAATCTACGTTTATTATGGGGACGCACCGCAGGGATTCTGGCACAAAGAAGCCGTTCTGCCCGTGCAGTGGGAGTGGACGCCTGTTGACAGCATGGACTGGAATCAGGAAGGGGACACTGTCATCCATGGAGTATTTACTCCGGAAGTAATAGAAAAGAACGAATATCGTCTGAATTTTAACGATATGCCGGAACTCACCCTGACGATATCCATCCGTTCTCCGAGAGCACCATTTAACCTCTATGCCAAAGAGGAACGTCCCTTTGAAAACAACACGGTTCAAATCCAGTTTTTCGGCGAAGACGATACGCCTCTGGCTTTTTCTTCTCCTTCCCTTTTAAAGGTCTGGTGTTCTGTAGACGGCGACTTAACCTGGTATGATATTACAGGGGAATCAAATGTGAGTTTATCCGCCGATACTCTGACCATATCGGCTATAAAAGAAAAATATCTGAGGGCAAAAGGGTATACATTTCAGATCGAACAGACCGTTCTCCCAGGCCACGAACAGTTCTCCTCTTCATTAAATGTATATCATAGTTCCATGGGCATCTATTTCGGGGATGGAGCGGGAGGCGACCGCGGCGGCGGAAACCGTCAGGACAAACCTCCGGAAGGATTGTTCGATCATGCAGGTTCCGAAGGTGATTCCGAAGAGGAAATACCACCTGAGGAAACATCTGGCTCGGATGCCGCTCAGCCTTCCAAGGAATCAACGGTCCCAGACGTTACCCATCCATCGGAGCAACCGGATGTTCCTGATACCACAGAACCTCCTTCTGATCATCCAGTTGGCAGCCCAGGAGAATCAGAAGCCCTTCTGCCGTCAGATTCCTCCGCACCGCCTTTTGCAGAAGAATTTTCACTTCCTGCCGGGTTGCCGTCATTGGATCATTCTGCTGCCGGACAAGACAGATCACGTCAGAATACCATGAACAGCGAGCCGGGAATTGATTCGGAATCCTCTTCCCATCCTGCTACGTTTTCTGATGATCGGGCAGAAGGTACAAAAAGTCCAGCTGAACAAAACGAAGAGACCGTGTCCGCGTCATCACTCTCGCAGCTGTCTGATCAGAAATACAAATACCAAATTCTCAGAATAATTGCCAGCGTTTCAGCCATATCACTCGGCGGCGCCGCCGGTTTTTATATGATAAGGAGGCGGTAATATCATAATCAGTTATTATTGGAAACGTATGATATGGCTGCTGTGTGCCGTATTATTTGCTTCTCTCCTATTTATACTCCAGTACAGGTTCGATAACAAATATAATTTTCCTGGCGTACGAGCACACAATGGCATTATGGATTTAAGTTCAGTAAAGGATTTTCAGCCGCTTTCTATTCTGGCATATGAATGGGAATTCTATCCTCAGGAACTGATTGCCCCCGGCGAATTCGATGGATCTGAGCCTAATTTTATTTTTCTCGGACAGTATGGCGGTTTTGAAAATGGAAGCCTGGCTAACTCCCCTCATGGCTGCGCCACGTACCGCCTTCAAATCCTGCTTCCTCAAGAAGCAGCAGAATATGCACTGGAACTTCCTGAAATCTATACGGCTTCCCGTATCTGGGTGGACAGCAGACTCGTCAGCAATCTGGGCGATGTATCCGACAAAGGGGCCGAACCGGCCGTGCGTACTGGTATCGTTACTTTCCAGGCTGCGGGCAGCACTGAAATCGTGGTCCAAGCTTCCGATTACAGTCATTACTACAGCGGGATGGTGTATCCTCCCGCTTTTGGCACACCAAAAGCCGTATCCGATTTAATCTCATTTCGATTGCTGCGCACATGTATTATGGTCATATCATCATTCACTATAGGTATCATGTATCTTTTGATTGGATTAAGAACCGGAGAAGAACGTCATCGAATGATCCTCTTCGCTCTGACAAGCCTCCTGTTCTCCCTCCATGTCATGTATCCGCTCTTCCATCTGCTTGGAGCAGGATACTGGACTTACCGTTTTGAAGATGTGAGCTTTTACCTGTTTCTTCTGATGATTGCCGCACTTCACTGCAGCCTTTGCAAAATTGGCGGCAGATGGCGTCAGATTGTGCTTGGATTCGGCGCAGCGGCGGCGCTTCTCTCATTTATGGTTCCGTCTTTGTTAACCGGCAGCGGAGTAACCAGAATGCTGATCTATTCTGCTTTCATTGACAGCTATAAGCTGGTTTTCTTCAGCTGGCTTATTATTACCGCACTGCTGAACAGAGAACATGGAGAGGCGATGAATGGCCCGCTGCTGGCAGGGCTGTGTATCCTCGCCGTCTCCCTCCTGTTTCAGGCGGTCGCTCCTGTATTTGAACCGGTCCGTTTTGGATGGCAGACAGAAAATGCCGGCTTTGTCTTTATCCTTCTTTTAGGCGGGGGCCTGTGGTTTGATACGGTCAGCGCCTATGCGGGGCGTGCAGCACTTACTGAAAATATGCGCCTGATGAAAAAACAGTTCCTTCTCCAGGAAGAAAATTACCGTATTATATCCGATAATTTTGAAGAAATACGCCAGATGCGTCATGATCTTCGCCACCATCTCTATACAATAATGGAGCTCTCCAACCAGCATCAATATGATGAATTAGAACGGTATATAAAAGGATGCGAAGAAAGCACAGAACAAGCCGTCCGCCCAACGCTCTGCGAAAATCATGCCGCTAACGCGGTCCTGAACTATTATCTGCAGCTGGCTTTCCAAAAGGATGTCCCGGTCGATTTAAAGGTATCCCTGCCGTCTGACCTGAAACTGGAAGGCTGGAATCTCGGCGTTCTGTTTGGTAATCTTCTGGAAAATGCTATTGATGCTTCTGAAAAGCTGCCAAAAGAATGGAGAACCGTTAAAGTCTATTCTAAAATTTCTAAAGGAAATCTGCTTCTCACAGTAAAAAACAGCTGGAACGGCGAATTTTCCATATCAGGCGACCAGATTTATTCCACTAAACACGAAGGAAAGGGAACCGGTCTTTCCAGCGTCCGAAGTCTGGTAGAAAAAACCGGCGGGCAGTTCTATCTGAATCCAGATAAAGAAGAATTTGAAGTTTCTATTGTATTATGGAATCAAATATGACCGATTCACCTTAATATACTCTGTATTCTTGATTTTCCATATAGAACAGGCGGGAAAACCTTACGTTTAAGATTTTCCCGCCTGTTTTTTACACGTGTCTTAAGTGATATCGTACTCTTTGTCCAAACTCCTCCTGTAAAGGCAAAAAACATTCCTTTTGAAATCTACTCTGTCCATTCACCATTCTCATTCACCGTATATCCATCAGGGGTAGTTGTTCCTGTCATAAGTTTCCCTCGCCCTGACACGGTATCCTGGCTGAAATAATACCATCTTCCGTCGATCTGAACCCATCCGGTACACATTGCTCCCTGTCTGCCGTCCGAATTCGGATTCAGATAATATTTATTTCCGTCTCCGTCCGTATACCAGCCGGTTTCAACATAACCGTCTTCGTCAAAGAAATACCAGTCGTATGATCCCTTATAATACAGATATCCCCATTCACTGATATAAGAAGAACCGTTATTAAACGTCCATTTATCGCCGTCCTTTGTCCAATATTCCGTGTCATCGTGGTCTCTGTTGCTGTCGCTGCCATGCTTTACCGGTTCTGGAACAAGATCTGGTAATGGTTCCGGATCTGGCAATGGTTCATCATCCGGCAATGGTTCATCATCTGGTAACAGTTCATCATCGCCATAATCCCCAACACTTCCGATTCCAAACAAAATGGAGTAGGCTTCCGACTCTCCTGCTCCCAGGATCTTGTCTGACCATGTAATTGCGATTCCGCTGTCGGTTCCATCATCCAGATCCTCTGTCGGCAGTTCTCCTTTAAAATAGTTACTATACCGTTCGGAGTAATATCCATACCACCATCTGTCTATAGGGGCAGCACTTTCTTCATCGTCAATGACAGAAAAGGCATTTTCGTAAGGAGCTTCTGGATCATACCACGCCTCTCTTCCCAGCATCAGGATTCCGTTATCTGTCCGTTTTACCGTTGCACGATCATCAGTGCCGACCGATGTATCCGCATCGGTACATATTGAAAACTGCAGCTCTTCGCCCCCAGTATTTTCGACATAGTATAAAACACGTACATAGGAAAGATCATCAATCTCAACGATACTGGCTCTCATGGTTAATTTCAGATTCTCAAATGTGTATTCGCCGTCATTGTTGGAGAATAAAGAACTATTTTCCTCCTCTCCAATCTTTATATGAATACTATAACCGGTCAAACTGCTTCTGACTTTTTTCCCATTATTATAACCATATACATCAAATCCCGAATTGCTTCCTAGTTCATACGCCATCCTGCCGTTATCATCACTCTTTTTCAGCGGTATGATACTGTATTCTTGTTCTTCTATGTTTAAAACAGCAGCCATAAGCATTGGAGTCTGCATCATATCCTGCGCCACTTCATCCGGCTCTTCCCCGTCTTTCTCTTTCTTATCGCTGTCAACGGTCAGGCCGTCTTCTGTCTTATTTTCTTCCTGAACAACTTCATCCTCATTTGCTTCCACATCGTCTTCCGTACTGCCTTCTTCCGTGTTTCCGCCTTCTTCCGTGCTTCCGCCTTCTTCCGTACTTTCGCCTTCTTCCGTGCTTCCGCTTCCTTCCGTACTTTCGCTTTCTTCCGTGCTTCCGCTTCCTTCCGGCTTTCCGCCTTCTTCTGTGCTTCCGCTTCCTTCCGTACTTTCGCCTTCGTTCGTCGTTCCGCCTTCTTCCGTGCTTCCGCTTCCTTCTGTTCCCTCGTTTTCGCCGGCTTGTTCTGTACCTTCACTATTCTGCCCAGCTAACGCCGGAAATGGAGCACTGCTGGATGCGAGGCAGATTGCAGCCGCATAAGCTGCAGCCTTCGGCCCCAGACGCTTGATACCTTTCAATTTTACATCAGACTTTCTCATACACCGTCTCCTCCTTTAATCTCGAGAATATTTGTGGTAAGTATATCACAAACATCAATGTGAAACGGCAATGTGTGAGATAAATCATTTTTTGCGATACAAAAGTCAACCATAGCTGCAGGATCACAAAAAAACGTCGAGCATATAACAAATTTTCAACAGATGTATGTAGGAAAGGATGAGGGCATCCTCACAAAATACATACAGAAACAGCGGCTTATTTATAGCGAATGGAAACGTTGGTAAAGGGCGGTATCCTACTTGATCAGCCCCAACTCCTTTGCTTTCAGTACAGCATCCATTGAGCTGTTCACCCCCAGCTTTTTATAGGCAAGGGACGTATGGGATTTGATGGTGGGAATGCTGAGGCCCGTCATTTCCGAAATCTCCGCGTTCTTGTAGCCCTGAGCAAGCAGTGTGAGCATAAGCGTCTGCTGCTTTGAAAGCTTGACAGGCTTATCCGTTTTCCCGCCTGCTTCCGTCATGTATCCCTTGTGGCCGACGCCGAAGCTGTGCGCCGCCAGCATGACGGCATTTACATAGGCGCGGGTAAGGGGGCCGGTATATTCTTTGCCGCACACTTTTGAGAGGATGCGTTTCAGGACAGGAACAACGTCCTCGCCCTCATCGGCAACCACCCGAACAAAGCCATAGGGCTGCAAAACCTCCAGCGTTTCGATAAGCTCGGCTTCCGCTTCCTTCTTCCGGTTCTGCGTCCAGTACAGGACCGCAAGGATCGCCCCCGCCTCGCACCTGTCCAGCGGGCGGTTTAAGATTGGTAAAGAGCTTCCTTTACGAATGCTGTTTTCCTTTTATATCAGAGGCAACCTTGCCGAAATAATCAGACAAAACCAGCTGATCGACGCTCCACATGACGATCTTGGAACCTATTTCCAACTGCTCCTGTGCACTTTCAGCAGAACAATACCCATACGGCATAGACATAACTGGAATGTGTGCCCTGATTGCAGCTTCGGTAATCTTCTTCTGGTACTCCTTCATAATTCCTGAATCCAGGTCATTTTCCAATTCCGGGTGAAATTTCAAAACAGACATCGCAAAATCTCCCCGGCCAAACCAGATAATATCTCTGCCGGGCTTCAGTTCGGCTAAAATTTCCTCTATGTTGTCTGCTGCTTCCACGTCTTCAATTAATGCACAGAGCATCAGGTCATCGTTTGCTTTTACGTAATCATTCCAACTGCTGTAACAATATCTTGCCGCCCGGTTCGCCGGACACATCCCCATCTCGCCATTGGGCGGATAATGCATCCAATTCAGAATTCTTTTTACATCTTCCCTGCATTTCATATGAGGGGCAATGATCCCCTGAGCGCCAGATTCACAAATATATCTTATGTAATATTCTAAATCATTCTGTGGAGGACGCACCAATGTTGTAATCCCAGCCGCGTCTGCAGTACGTACCAGATTAGCTAATGTTTCCTTGTTGATTAATGTGTGTTCCATGTCGAGCATTACATAATCCCAGTCATTATAGGCAAGAATCTCTACAATCGATGGGCAGATCGTGTATAATTGAGTTCCGATCGCCGGTTTTCCACTGCGAATCGTATTCCATATTTGATTATTTTGAAACTGAAATTTCATTTTTACCTCCAAAAAGTTTTTCTTATTCCGCGCTTTTCCGGCGCGTCACTATTTTTTATTGCGCTCGTTCCTCGCTCCATAAAAATCACACGGGAACCGCCTTGACCTTACGGTCAAGCCGTAGCAAATAGTTCCGCGCTTTTCCGGCGCGTCACTATTTTTCATTGCGCTCGTTCCTCATCTCGTCCAGCATATGATAGGGGATCTGATTCAATTTACCTATTTTTTCAATTACGCTCTCCATCGTCTCGATATCTGCATATTTTTGTCCCAGATCGTCAAGAAATGTTTCATATATTTCTTCGCTCCTGTCTGCAACCGCTTCCTTTACAATCACCGTGTGAAAGCCGTAACAGCTGCTTTCCATCGCTGAAGCATATAAGCAGCCGCCGACTGAACACCCGCAAAATATTACCGTATCAATCTGAAGGCCATGAAGCATCTGAACCAGCGGCGTATCAAAAAAAGCGGTACACCAATGCTTATGGATCAGAATATCGTTCTCTGTCACCTCCAGGTCTTCGTCAATATCAAATTCCCAGGTATCTGGATACAATTGTTTCAAGCCTGTGCATTTTTTTCCAAACTCCAGCAAGTCAACCCCATCCCGGCGGTATCCCATCCTGACATAAAATATTTTGATTTCCTTTTCTCTTGCTGCATCGATGACAGCTCTGGCGCATCTGCATGGCCCTCTCATATCGCTTCCTCCAGGAAAACCTGCATGCGTAAATCCCTTCTGGAAATCAATCACTACAACGGCAGGGCGGCTGCCGAATATCAGATCCGATTCTTGGTTACTTCACTTACCAGTCTCAAACAACATACCCCCTTCCACTGCATTTTCTGTCTTTGGCAGAGCCACCGACTCATAATGCTCCAGAATTTCATGAGTATACATGACGTCCGCAAATTTCTGCTCTATATTCCACAGGAACAGCTTTCCCTTTTTATCGTCGGGGTCCCAGACCGTATCTTTTGCTACAATCGTTTTCATACCATAAAATGTGCTGTACATGGCGGAGGCATAAATGCTGCCGCTGGCAGAATATCCGCATAAAATCATCGTATCGATTTTATTTTTAATCAGCTCCTGTATCAGGCCCGTTCCAAAAAAAATAGAAGGCCACTGCTTGTAAATGACTGTATCCTGTAATTCATAGTGAATCTGATCATCTAATTGGTCCTCCGTTCCTCTGCATGTGCTCATCTGATTCATAAATACCACTTTCATGCCTGTTCGTCTTGCCAGCGCAATCAGCCTGTTTACCTGATCGACTTCCGCTCGAGCAACATAATCTTCACAGCGGGTATACTTTTTTTGGAAATCTATGACTGCCAGGGCCGGACGGGCCCCAAATCCCATCCGACCTCCCATCAGCGCCTGCTGATACGCCTTTTTTCTGTCCGACATCTCTACTACCCCCTACTTTATTTCAGGCCTCCATGGAATATGGGAATCCACAAAACGTCCTGTTGGCGTATCTGATACGATTTGAAAATTCTCGGCCACCAGACTGCCCCTTACGAAAGTTGCCACCGGCGCCCCCTTCATCTTCATCCCTTCATAAAGGCTGTACCTGTGAGCAGTTTCGCAGCATTTATTTGTAAATGTCCACTCTTTGTTCAGGTCAATGATCGTCACGTCCGCATCCGATCCTACTGCTAATACCCCCTTTTGAGGATACATTCCCATAGCTTTCGCAATGTTTTCCGACATTACTTTTCTGAGAGTTTCCATGGAAATCCTCCCTTTGTTCACTCCTTCTGTCAGCATAATGGACAGGGATGCACTCATCCCGTCTCCCGTTCCCGGAGGAATCTCCCAGAAGGAGCCGTCTTTCTTCATGTTCAAGTCATAATGGGTGTGGTCTGTTCCGATTGTAGTAATGGTTCCTTCTCTCAAGCCCTGCCACAGCCGTTCCCTGTCTGCCCGGTTCCGGATAGGGGGATTTACTTTAGCAAACCGTGTCCACTCTTCATTTTCTATGCATATCCGATCTTCTGCAGCAAATAACAGGTAATGAGGACATGTCTCGGCAACGATTTCGCATCCCTTCTGCTTAAAATACTGAATGAGGTCCACACTTTCTTTTGCGCTCACATGAACCATATAAATGGGCACCTGTAATTCTTTCGCAATCAGCGCGGCCTTACACAGGTCGACTGCCTCCGCAATCGCCGGCCTTGACCGGTTCATGGCGTCAATATAGTTTTGATAGGGCGGGATTCCCTCCGCCTGCACCTTTTTCTCCGTATATTCGAAGATCTCCGGATCTTCGCAGTGCAGCATTGCCAAAGCCGGTTTTCCTGCCTTTGCGATCTGTTCAAATCCACGGTAAATATAGGTGGAATCGATGCCCCGCTCATCGATATCCAGTACCCTCGCCCCTTCTCCACGGTACGCCAGCAAAAACTTAAAGCTGGTGACGCCTTCTTCCAGCATCCCGGGGATCTCTTCCAGATTTTCATCGGTAAAGGGGGAAATATGGTAACGGACGTCTGTAAATGCCTGTGTTAATGGTTTCTTTGCCTCTTCCAGACGTTTTTTCATTGATAATCCGCTCTGGCTGGTGGTGCTGCATACGGTCGTGATACCTCCCTGAGCCGCGGTTCTCGTCTCTGTATAAATGTCTCTGTCAAAATACTCCCTATTTACGCCAAAATGACAATGCGGCTCAATAATACCTGGAAAAATGAAATTTCCTTTCGCATCATATACGTCTGTTCCCTCCGGAAGCGATACGTCTGCTCCTATGGATACGATGATGCCGTCTTTTACTGCCAGTCCTCCCCTGATCGTACCGCACTCTGTGCAAACCAATCCATTTTTAATCACTAAATCTGCTGTCAAATCATCCCTTCTCTCCGTACAGCCTCACAAATCACAAGGACAACTCTATCTATTTTATCTTTGATTTGCCGTTAAAACATTTCTATCGGTGCATTCATTTCTTATGAAAATACATTTCGAATCATTTCTTTAAACTCTTTTACAGCATTCAGCGGATTCTCTGCATTGCGTATCGCTGTTCCAACGATAAAGGAATAGATCGGAAGTCCTTTAAAATCCTTGATTCTCTCTAACTGGAGCTTACCGGTTACCGTCACCAGAAATCCATAGCCGCATAGCCGCTCTACCATGTTTGTATCATTCTCATTCCACATAAAGCCAGGATTTACCGAATGGTAAATTACATTGGTGATTCCCGCCCGCTTCCATTTGTCCAGCACCTGATCTTGAACAGGCTCCTGATTTTCCACGTGAATATATGTATACATCTTTTTGTTTCTCTTTACGCAAATTTCATCAACCGCCGTAGCAATCATTGTCTCATCCGTACTTCCAATCGCTATGACTGCGTCGGCTCCTGCATCCAGAAGGGGAGGTACACTTCCCCTCGCCGTAGGCATCAGCATCTTTACATCCGCTACGATCTCCTTATCCGGATAGAGGGCCTTCACGCATTTAATGACCTTGTTTCCTTCTGAAAATATGGCGCTCGTTCCGATCTCAATGACATCTGCCTGCTCACCAATGCCCCCGCTAAGACACGTTAACGTTTCTTCTATCGTTTTCGTATCCAGGGCATATTGTAATTTCGGTATCATTTCCTTCACCTCCGCTATTTGTTTAACTTTTCCAATAATCTTTCCAGAGGAATTTTCTGTTCCTGAGGCATGAACTGCAGTTCTACTTCTACCCCTGAATCTTTTAATTCCTTTAACATAGCTCCCTCTTCCTGACTCATGTAGCATGTTTTAAAGACGGCTGTTCTGCCTGGTGAAATTGGGATATTGCCGATATTTAATTTTTTATAAGTAAATCCTTCTTTCCACGACTCATACGCGCTTTTCGCATCGCGGAACAGAACCATGACCCTTCCGTCACCAAACTGATTCTTTTTCCATGCCTCTGCCGCTTGTCCCACCGTATAGGCCAAAGCTTTTACTCCTTGAGGCGCCGCGAATTGTAATGATGACGCCACAATTGCATTCCCTGCAACCTCATTATCGATAACTATAATTTTTGTAGCATGAACTAAAGCGTTCCACCTGGTTGTAACCTGACCATGGATCATTCTTGAATCAATTCGGACTAATACTAATTCTGCCATATGCCTCTCCTTTCGGTTAAAAAATTCCCAAAATGCAGCCGATAATTGCAATTACAATAATAGCCAATATGGAATGTACGATTTTGCCGCCTTTACGTAAATACATATAACACCCTAATACTAAGGCTGTTGGAAGCAGGCCCGGCATGATTCCATCCAATGTATTCTGTAAATTTAATACCGAACCGGTCGCCAGCGTCCATTCCGGCGCTACGCCCAGCTTTACATAGTTTGTCGTCATGACGCCCATCATGAAAGCTCCTAAGATTCCGGCTCCCGTCATTAAGTTCCCCATCTTACCTGAACTCAATATAGAAGCAATAGACTCTTTCCCTTTGCTGTAACCAAAATGCATGGATACGAAAGCGACTCCATGAAACCATAAAAAGATGCAGACAGCTCCCAGCAAGCCGGCAATGCTTCCGGCTAAGGCAAACGGAATAAACAGCGCCCGGAAAATGGAAGCCATAGTCGCAGAATTCAATGCATCTCCGAATCCGGCCGACGGCCCCATCAGTCCTGTCTTGATACTGTTAATCATCTCGTCAGGTATTTCGGCTCCATTTGCTTTTTCTTCCTCCATTGCAACAATCAAACCGATAATTCCCGCTCCAAAACCCGGATCTGTCATGAATGTAACCATATGACGCGTCAATGCCTGACTCAGATCGCTTTTGCGGGGATACAGTTTTTTCAAAACAGGAATCAGTGTGATACATACGCCTAAACCATAGTAACGTTCAAAGCACTGTGACATCCTCTGAAAAAGCATCCAAAACGCCCAGGTCTTCGTGATATCTTTTTTTGTTAACTCTATTCTTTTCTCCTTCTCCGCCATGGTTTTCCCCCCTTATGACTCTGCTGCAGCATTGTCGGACTTGGTGAACATAATATGTAACGCTGCCATAACAAACGCGAATAGTGCCGCGACTACAATTGGCATAGAACGCATCTGTGTCAAAATAACCGCAAGAATATAATAAATTAGCAGGAATTGTTTATTCAGCATAACCAATATCATCGCTAATCCCGTAGCCGGGAGCATTCCACCCGCGACTTTAAATCCATTCGTCAGCCATACCGGCAGCATTTCAACAATAGCGTTAGCCGCGTCAGCGCCTAAATAGACGATAAGCGCCACCGGAATCCACCGGAGAAACACATTAAAGATAAGCGGCCCGCCAATACCGTCAAACAAAATGGCGTTTACATTGCCCTCCGCCGCATGTTTGTCCGCTTTTCTGGTCCAGTATCCCATAACTGTTCTCCTGAAATTATCCAGGAATACTCCTAACAGGCCGAAAGGTATGGAAAGCACCATCGCCGCTTCCACATCCATGCCGGTCGCAATTGCGATGGGAATTGCGACGCAGCAGGCCAACTGGGAATCAATGGATAAATTTCCTCCCGGAGCCATAACTCCTGCAATGTATAAAAGCTGGAAATTTCCTCCCATAATAATTCCCATCTTAAAATCTCCCATAATCAAGCCGATTGCCGCCCCAATGACAATCGCCTCTTTAAAAAAGTTCTGCGCCCAGTGCATCTCGATGTATGCCAGATAATAGATAAATCCGACGCCAATTGCAATAGCCAGATTGTTCATATACGTAAACCTCCTTCCCGGTTCTATAGCTTCACTTCGTTTACCATAACTTCTCCTTTTAAGTATCGCTCCAGATCGGCCGCCAATATCTCCATGGACAGCTCCTCTAATTCACAGCATACCCCTGCCAGATGGGGACTCAGAGTGACGTTGTCCAGCTTTCTTAACGGATGCTCTGCCGGAAGCGGTTCTTCCATATATACATCCAGTGCCGCGCCTGTAATCCTCTTTTCTTCCAGCGCTTTCACCAATGCTTCTTCGTCAATCAGACCCGCCCGCGCCGTATTAATGATATATGCGCTGGGCTTCATCATATCCAGCTCTTTTTTCCCGATCATCTTTGCCGTATCTTCCGTAAGGCGGAAATGCATGGACATAATATCACAGGTTTTTAACAGTTCCTCCAGTGACACGGGCTGGAAGCCGTCAGCCTCAATATCTTCCGGCCTGCAGTATGGGTCGTAAACAATGATCTTTGCGCCGAATGGTACAAGTCTGGCTGCCACCTTTTTCCCTACCTGCCCATATCCGATCAGGCCGATTACCGCATTCCTCAACGTATGTATTCTCCCGTCGTTCGGATAGGATGCTTCCCAAATACCCGACCTCATACCTCTGTCTCCACGTACAATATTTCTTGTTTCCGCCAGCATGAGTCCAACGGTATAATCCGCAACAGGAGCAGATATCCGTCCCGGCGTCAATACGAGGCGGATACCGGCTTCCTTGGCTTTATTCCGGTCAATATTTTCCATACCGCTTCGAAGCAGTGCAACCACTTCTAAATGCTCCGCCGCATCCAGATAGCTGCTGCAGATCGGATTTAAATGTCCTATCAGGATATCCGCGTCCTTTATCTTTTGCAAGACCTCCTTATTTTCCGGAAGCGCGTCCGGCCCTTCCGCTTCCATCTTTCTGAAGAAGGCCTGCAATTCCCCACGGCTGTGATTGAATAGATCCTCTACAATTTCCAGCTTTGCGTCATACTGCTCTAAGAAAGAAAAACCATTTTTCATATGATCGCTGTTGATTCCCACATCGCTGATACATAAAATTTTTTTGCTCATTTTACCTTCCTCCTGTTACCACCGGTTTGCCTGCCCGAATAATTTCATAAAATGAATCATTTTCGCTTTATAGCCTTCCAGACCTTGTGTTTCCATTACGAAAATCTTAGGGCTCTCTTCGTTTTCCAGATAATTTACGGATGCGTTCAGCCCCGCTTCCGCCAGTTCCGAAAAGATATTAATTTTTGCAGCGCCGCCTTCTACGAACTTCCTGAGGTTTTCATCGCCGCTATAAGATGCGCCGTGAATGACTAATGGTTTATCGACCGCAGTTTTAATCTGAGCCAATCGTTCAAAATCCATTTTAGGCTCCTTCTTATAGGTGCCATGTACGGTGCCGACCGAAACGGCCAGGCAGTCCACTCCTGTCTGTTTGATAAATTCAACGGCCTCTTCCGGCGTCGTCAGCTGCTCGTCATCTTCAGAATAGGTGAAATTAATATTCCCTTTCTCATCCGGCGCACAGAATCCAAGTCCTCCCACATGTCCGATCTCTCCTTCTACGCTGACATTGCAGGAGTGTGCCATCTTTACCACTTCTTTCGTCAGGCGGACATTTTCCTCAAATGGAAGACTGGACTTATCGATCATAACGGATGTATATCCATAATGAATCATCTGCGCCGCCATCTCATAGCCAAAGCCATGATCCAGATTCAAAGCCGCCGGCACTTCCGGATACTTTCTTTCCCAATACTTTGCCGCTCCTGCAATCCATTCCATATCCTTCACAAAACCTGAGACATTGATAATTGTCGGCGCTCTCAGCTCGGAGGCAGCCTCAAAACACTTCTGTACGCTTTCACCGTTCCATACATTAACCGCCGCTACTGCATAATGATCTCTTACTGCCTTTTCAAGAATTTCAGCCATATTTACTAACATTTGTTTCCCTCCAATTCACCTTTACCTTCACGTTACATTCATCGTTGCCTGAACGCTTCGAGCACATTGATCGTCTGCCGTCTTGCCTCAGTCAGCGCGTCCTCAGCCCGAATCTGTTGACTTGGTGCATCATCATTCATGATGAATTGAATCAGCATCGCCAAGTTTAAGCCAGACAATACCGTGTAGTTCTCAAATTGTTCTGACATCTGTACAGATACATTGCATGGCGTACCGGATACGATATCCACCATTACCGTAAGATGTTCTCCATCCTTTGCTTGATTCGCAATAGATAAAAATTCATCTTTTATCTGGCTTGGTCCCATCTCAGGCTGGATACAGATCGTATAAACATCAGGTATTTCCCCTAAGATCATGCGGGCACTGTTCAAAATCCCTTCTGCAAAATCCCCATGAGTCATAATAATCAGCATGAAGCTACCTCCTTTCCTTTCATTTTTTACTTCACAGCTGCTTGATAGACTCATTATAAAATAGATTATTGTTCTTGTCAAGATTGTTCTTACCAGTTATATAATATAGATACGTACATCTTATAGTTATTATATATTTAACAAAGTAATATCACTTTCGCATGAAATTATGGTATAATGTTTGCAAAGCAGACATTATATCCGCGCATATCGGTTTCTGCGTACACCGCAGAGCGGATATCTTATTATGCTCAATATAAAAGATTATCGTAAATGAGGATCGTTAAAATGAAAAATACCATAGATATGGATCAACTTTTTCCACAAATTAATACGCTCAAAGCGGTCGATGCCGTTTATAACAGTATTAGCTCCAAAATATTAGACGGAACTATCCCCTACGGTGAAAAGCTTCCACCGGAGCGGACTTTGGCAGCCCAGTTTGGAGTGAGCCACCCCACCGTGCGGGAAGCCTTAAGAAAGCTTGAACAGGTTGGCCTTATAACCGTTAAACCAGGCAGCGGAATTGTCGTTTCAAAATTAAATACAGATACGATCAGAAGAACGCTGGAAACACTTCTGGTTCTTCGCCAGGTGGACTCTTATGAATATAACGAGTTCTTTGCCTGGGTTGACAGTCTATTCACTTTATATGCATCGCAAAGGCATACGCCTGAAGATATCGAAGCGCTCCGAAACTGTTATTTAAAAGAATCTGAGATTGTATCTGAAAATCCCATAAATTATATTGATTATATTCAGGTCTGCGTGTCTTTTTTTACAAACTTGATTATTGCAAACCATAACGAGTTGATGCAGTTAATCAGCGAAACACTATGCCATTTTTTCCTGGAAGATATCGAACATACTTATGATTTGAGAGATATTGCCGGAAAGGCTGCCGGATGCAGGCAGTTAAATGCAAGTCATCTGCATATTATTGAATTGTTGGAAGAAAGAAATGTTGAAGATTTGCCAGGCTACGTATATGATTCCATCAGGGATTTCAGCTCCTGGTTTTTTAAGAGCAAAGGCAATCACAATATGTATGTCACGCTTCCGGAGGCTAAAACGTTTCATCAAAAGGACCGTCAGGTGATGTTTACTCCGTTCAATACGGTAAAAGCAAGCAAAGTTGTATATAACCAGATCCTTGAGAAAATTATAAGCCAGGAATTGAAACCAGGAGACTGCCTTCCGTCGGAAAGGGAGCTGATCGAAGTATTCAACAGAAGCCGACCGACCATACGAGAGGCGCTGCGGATGTTGGAAAGCGACGGCCTCATTACCATACAGCCCGGCACTCACTCCATTGTAAATAAAATTTCAACTTCGACAGTGGAAACCCCATTGTGGCTTCTTGTACGGAATAATAGCCGTTATATCTGTGAATTGGAAGAAATATTTTTCGTATTATTTTCCTATATTCTTCGTATTGCGCCTGTACGAAGAAGTAACCAGGATATCGATTATCTTCGAAATCTTCTCAGCACAGCCGAAGGCCATATTAATTCTCCTTCTGACTTCAATACAGACATCACTTCACTGCAGATTGCTTTGGCTAAATGTCTGAACAATAAGGTAACCTATCTGGTTACAAAAACGATTACGAATGTATTGAGCCTGAAATTGAACGATGAACTGGCTGCGTTAAGTATTAATGATTTTACCCTATATATGAAATGCGCAGAAAATGTACTCGAATCCTATACAAAAATACTGCAGCAGATCATGTCCAAGCAGCCTGTTTTGGATTCGGGCTATTGCCATTCCTTATATTCTTCTTTTAAAGAATTGTTTCAGCACAATTAACATCTTTACGGCAGGTTTATAAATCCTTCTGTTCCTCCATCGCTGTTTCATATAATATATCAGTTTGGAAAAATCACAAGGAATTTCTGCCCGGAAAACGTTCTTTCCTGAAAAGTAAAAAACCAGCCTGACGGCTGGTTTTTTAACCTTCTTTACCCCTTCTGTCTAAGCAGATTTCGAATTAAATAACTTTCTGTCAATATCTGCCACGGTAATCTGCTTCAGCTTTTCCCTACAGCAGCAGTCTAACGTATGGTAGATGTCTGTCATCACCCCATCCATTCCGGAAGCGATCAGGCATTCCATATGGGGATCTCCGCTTTTCCATGAGGCGGATACAAAGGGAATATCTAAGGCATCGGCAACCATACAGAGATTTACCTTCTCTGCATCCTTCGAAAAGAGATATCCTCCGTCAATTCCTTCCTTTGTCTCTGTCAGGCCTGCTTTTTTTAAACGTGACATAATTTTACGAATTCTGGCTGGATTCGTGCAGACATTTTTAGCTAATGCTTCACTGGATGTAATCGCTTTCTTATGATTTAAGAACACCAGTGCATGCACAGCTACTGTAAATTCGCTTGTCATGGTCTCTCTTTCTCCCTCTTACATATCATAAAAAAATATTATATTTATTCTTAGAATAGTAATACCATATTTTAGAGATTTTTCATCTTTTATTTTAACTTTTTGATTATTCAAACACTATTCAACTCCAGGCCCCTTCGGCTCCTGTGCGGAATTCTCAGAAACATCTGGTGCTTTCGTCGGCGCCGGTATGCTTTCAGGGACAGTAGTATGTTCAGGGCTTTCCACAGTCATGGATGGAGTCTCCGCTTCGGGAAGGCTCTCTCCCCCGCTCTGAGAAGGAGCGGTTTCCTGAGGTGCCGTCTCCTCCGGCACAGCCGATGAATTTCTCTGTATTACCGCAGTCTTCGCTTTATAAGTGCTGTTGTGAAGAGGCTCTTCCTTCAGAACTTCGCCGTTTTTCATCAATATACGGTAACTTTTCCATACGGATCCGTCCTTCCCGCTCTCAATCGTCTTTTCAACGCCTGCCGGGAGAGTCGGATTTTCTTCGTAAACTGGTTCTGCTGCCGCCACATCACGAACTTTCTCAGACCGTATTTTTACCTGGACGCCTTCTTCCAGTACCGGAAGGCCTACGATTGACATTTTTAAATCCTTGCCGCTTAGGGAAGCGCGAATCACTACGGCGGCCTTTCCTGAATTAACGAATTTTAAATCCGGACCGGCGTATCCGTCAAAGCTCACCATAGCGTCCTGGCCAAATTCTACATACGTCGGAGCATAGCTGTGCGCATTGCGCTCAGTCGTCTTGAAACCAGAACCGATAATGGCATGGTATAACGTCGTAGAAACCTGGCAGACGCCTCCTCCCGGTTCCTCAATCAGTACTCCGTTTTTATAAGCTCCTGCAGGTTGATAACCCTTTTCACTTGTACGGTTTCCTGTAGCTGTATTAAAAGAAAATTCTTCTCCCGGTTTCAGCACGGTTCCGTCAATAGCTTCTGCTGCCAGCCGTATATTCTGATTCCTGTTTTTATTGTCCGTCGTCTTGGTAGTAAAAGTTCCGATTACCTTATACTGCTCCTTCGCCTGTTTTTGTGTTCTGGATGGAGCTTCATCCGTAAAATCAGCTACAATTTCTTCCTTCAGGTTTCCGGAACGCAGAGCTTCCATCATGTCTTGAACCAGCTCTTCCTGGTTTAGGGACCGCCCGTACTTTTCTTTAGTATACGTATAGACTCCTGAAGCTTTATCATAGGATTCTACCTGTGAATCAATCGGCTTTTTATTCCACTGACCACTTAATTTTTCGGCAAAGCTGCGGAAAGCCTCTTCCGCAGAGGCATAATCCGGTTCCAGCACACCTTCCCAAGGCAGCTTTCCTGCTTTCATGTCATTGATAACCTGATCTGTCCATGCACTTGTCACATCTGGAACGGATACCTGCTCCGTTCCGTCCGAGACGATCATATTCCAATCATACGCCTGTTTTAGTGTTTCCTCTGCCTGACTGACTGTAAGACCAGTTAAATCTGCAATTCCTGCCTGTAATTTGGGAAGTGTTTTCTCCTTTTCTTCCTTTGTCTGTTCCTCAGCAGCCGTCTGAACATACTGCATATCTGAAGTTTCCTGCCGTTTGCCCTTCATACCGATCACTGCTGTGGTAATAATGACAGCAGTACCCACTGCCGCAACTGCCAGAGGCCGCAGATATCCGGGCCGCTTTGCGGCCCTTCTGCTATATGTCTTTCTGCTCCTGCTCATTTTTAATCTCTTTTTCCTTCCATCGTCTGTCTGATTATATTTTCCATAATTTCTTCATTCAGCTGCCCGCTGGCATAGCCGAATACGTTTCCGTCCCTGTCGATCATAAATGTAGTCGGGAACGAATAGATTCCGTAAGCTGTGAATAATTCGCCATCCGTATCCATGAGCACAGGATAGGTATATCCGTTTTCATCCAGAAATTCCTTGATCTCCGCTTCTGATTTTTCTCTTCCCATCAGAGGAGCCGCAACTCCAAGCACAATCAGCGCATCGTCGCCTTCCGTATCATAACTCTCATAGATTTTCTGGATATCGGGCATCTCCGCCCTGCACGGCGGACACCATGTCGCCCAGAAGTTAAGGAATATGGTCTTTCCTTTATAGTCTTCCAGTTTATGGGTATTTCCATACTGGTCTTTTAATTCAAAATCAATTGCAGGCAGAATCTGGGCTTGTGTACTCTCTTCCGGAGCGGCTGTCTCGCCTGATCCTGTTTCCGCATTACCTGCTGCTGTGCTCCCTTCGCTCTGTTCGCCTGCCAAAGGTTCATCAGAAACCGGTTCTGATTCTGTCACGGATTCTTCCGCGGTTTCTTCTTTCTCGTCAGATTCCTGTGTCTCTCCTGCTGCCGCGCTCTGTTCCGTACCAGGAGGCGGCGATACTCTGGAAAGATATCCTGTAACATCGTTCATCTTTCCCGTAAACATAAGAAATCCCATAAAAATCATCAGGGCAGCTCCCGCTTTTACCGTATACTTGACAAGGCTGACATGTTTTTTAAAGAATTCCAAAAGGGACGTTGTAAAAAGTCCAACTGCCAGAAACGGCAGTACAAAACCGATCGTATAAACGGCAATCAGCGCAAATCCCGCTGTCTTTGTTCCGGCGGAAGCGGCCATAAGAAGCACGCTTGCAAGTGCCGGCCCGACGCAGGGAGTCCATGCAAAGCTGAATGTGAATCCCATTAAAAGTGCAGTCACCGGCGACATCGCCAGCACGTCCAGTTTAAACGGAAGGCGTCTTTCTTTTCCCAGGAACGAGGAAGGCCCCAGAATCCCAAGCTGATACACACCAAACAGCATTACCAGAATGCCTCCGATTCTGGCAAACATCATCTGGTTCGTTTTGAAAAATGTGCCCACTGCGGACACTCCCAAGCCCAAAAGGAAGAACGCAAAGCTGACGCCAATTACGAAAAACAAGGTATGGAGCATAACTTTACTGCGCTTATAATAGATCCTGCCGTCTTCCCCCCTGGTTCCTGTTCCGCCTGACAAATATCCGATATACAACGGCAGAAGCGGCAGCACACATGGTGAGAAGAAGCTGATCAGCCCCTGAAAGAACACGGTCGCGGCCGGTATACTTATGTCGAAAGAAAATCCCATAATTCATCTGTCTCCTAACTGTATTTTTTTTAGTTACATTTCTTGCTGTTATCATAACAAATGAATATTGCTCTGTCAACATATTTTCCTTAAATTTCACAATTCAGACACAATCTGCCTTTTCTTTCCGCAGACAACGAAAGGATTCCATGGTCGTTCCTGCTTCTTTGCACGGGCCGTAGAATCCTTTTATCATTTGTCTGTAAACACTATGTACTCCTGATTATAATTTCCCCACCAGGTGCTTCTGCTGCCAGCGGCGCTGCCTGAAAAGTAGACGGTAGAAAACAACATTGCCGTCTCATTCAGCCTTGTGGCAATCCTGAGAAGCAGTTCATCCATAGGAAAAATAACGATATCATTGTCTGGTTCTATCTTTTTCAGGTATTCCTTTTCCTTATCTGTAAGCACCGACTCTGCTGTAAGTCTGGCTTCCCGATCCAGCCTGTAATAATAGAAGTCCAGAAAAGCTTCGTTTCCGCCTCGTCTATTCCACATGTCAAGAAACAACCGGCACGCTTCTGCCGCATCCATTTTCCTGATTTCTGAATGATAATCTTCCAGGCCCTGTCTCACATGTTCAAAGTAAATTACTCCGTTATCCTTCAGCTGATCCGCCGTCATGTGCCTCTTCTCTCCTTACCATATCTTACCTATTCAAGGCTGTCGATTACATTGCTTGCATCAATTGCATTATCTGCTATGGGCACCCATGGGGACGACAGGCACATAAGCATGCTTTCATCCGGATTTTTTCCCGGATATTTAAGAAAGTCATACATCATCTGACATAGAGCTCTCTCACTGGCAGGCAGATTCTTCATAAGCTTCTCCCCCAGTACCATCATATACTCCGTATTCACAGCCTCTTTTTCCGCCAACAGCCTGAGATCATTCTGCATGCGCAGAAAAAATCTGGAATTCCATGACGCAATAAATATACATTTACACAGCCCCTTTGAATAAAAAGGCTCATTACAGAATTCTTCGTGAAGCATGCGGAATTTCCCGCAGTGCATCGACGACAAAAATATACGTTTTTCCAACAAGGCATGTGTGCATTCTTCTTTCCAGGACATTTTATCTCTATCCGCCTCCCGCAGCTGAATTTTATCAAGTGTATTCTGCCATATCCTATACGCGGATACAGCAGCTTCTGCGGTCATTATACCACACCTCTCGAAAAAAATAAAATTAAGATTTTTCCAATTGGTAATCAGCTTAATCATCCCAGGCGTTATTTATTGTGTTATCCAGCCCCTTTGCCTCCATAGCTCTATTCTGATCCTGTACTTCCGTAATATTTTCGATCATTATGATTCTGTATTTCATTATGTTTATTTTACAGGAGCTTCATAAAAATGTTCTATACAACAAAAAAAAGGCCCCGCGGTTGCCGCGGGGCTCTTTAAATATGTTCACGTAATATTCTATAACAGTTAGTTCCGCGCTTTCCATGCGCGTCACTATTTTTTATTTGCACAAACGTTTGAACTCGTCTGCGACGAACTGTACCTGGGTTCCGATGATGACCTGGACGCTGTTCTTTCCTGGTCTGATGACGCCGGCTGCACCTGCTGCCTTAATCGCCTTATCGTTAACCTTTGTATAATCTGAGATTTCAAGACGAAGTCTTGTAATACAGTTGTCAATACTTGTTACGTTTTCCTTGCCGCCTACGCCTGCCAGGATTGCTGCCGCAACTGCTGCGTAATCGCTGTTTCCAAGAACTGCCTTATTCTCATCAATATCGTCGTCCTCACGGCCTGGAGTCTTGAGGTTGAATGTCTTGATTACGAAACGGAATACAAAGTAATAAATAACTGCTACAACGAGTCCGATCGGAATAATCCACAGCGGATTCTGTGCCATTGGAGCCTTAAAGCTCAGGAACCAGTCTACGAAACCGGCGCTGAAGTTAAAGCCTGCTCTTACAGGAAGCGCTGCTACAACTGCCATAGAAACGCCTGTTAAAAGTGCATGAACTACATAAAGTCCTGGTGCCAGGAACATAAATGCGAATTCCAGCGGTTCTGTAACGCCTGTAAAGAATGAAGAAAGTGCTGCTGCAAGCAGAAGGCCGTATGCCGCCTTTTTCTTGCTGTCTTTTGCCGTGTGATACATAGCCAGTGCGCCTGCCGGAAGACCAAACATCATTACCGGGAAGAAACCTGACATGTACATACCTGTCTGTCCAAGAACACCCTGAGCTCCATTTGTACCCCAGAATTTTGCGATATCGTTGATACCTGCAACATCAAACCAGAATACGGAGTTTAATGCATGGTGAAGGCCAAACGGAATGAGCAGACGGTTAAAGAATCCATAAATTCCTGCTCCGATAGATCCTGTCTTCATGATCATTTCACCGAATGATACGAGGCCGCCGTAAACAACCGGCCAGATAAAGAACAGAATCAGGGATGCGACAAGAGATGCCGCTGCCGTTACAATGGCAACGCTTCGTTTTCCACTGAAGAAACCGAGGAAATCAGGAAGCTTTGTTCCTTTAAAACGGTTATAACAGGAAGCACCAATTAAACCGGAAACAATACCGATAAACTGTGTCTGAATCTTTGAGAATGCCGCCGGAACCTCTTCTACCGGAACTCCCTTAAAGAATGCGACTGCTCCTGTCGAAAGCAGAGTCGTTATAGTCAGCCATGATACAAGGCCTGCAAGACCGGCTGCACCGTCCCCATCGTCAGCCATACCTACGGCAACACCTATTGCAAACAGGATCGCCATATTGTCAATGAGCGCTCCGCCTGCTTTTAAAAGGAAGGCAGCAAATACGTTATTTGCTCCCCAACCAACAGGATCGATCCAGTAACCGATTCCCATCAGGATACTCGCAACCGGAAGACAAGCTACCGGAAGCATCAATGACTTTCCTAATCTCTGAAGATATTTCATCATAGTGCGTTTCCTCCTTCTCCTTTTTCATGAATACTTCAATTCCCTTTTATATTAAAGGCCCGCACCAGGCCAATAATACCAGTGACTCATTTCTAAGGATATAAAAAGCCCTGATTCCATCTTGCACGTGGAACTCAGGGCTGCCCTTCATATTAGCTATCTTGTGCATTTTACCTTATTTTGCTGTCACTGGATATATCATAACAGCTATAATACACAATGTCTATTCGATTATCTTTGATTAGTTTATGATTTTTTTAGATTTACTTTATATTTTTGTCAACTATTGTCACTTTTTTAACTTATATAATTCCAAGGCTCTTCATAGCATGGGCCACCCCGTCTTCTTCCACCCTTTTTGTTATAAAAGTAGCATATGGCTCCAGCTCTTTCGCATGGCAGCCCATCACTACACCGTTTACCGCATATTCAAACATGGGGAGATCATTGGTGCTGTCACCGAAAACGTAGGCCTGTTCCAGGGGGATATCATAATGCTTCAGCACCCATTCGATGGCTGTTGCCTTCGAATGACCTTCCGGCACACATTCGTAGAAGCCGCCGCCCCTGTCTATGATATGAAAATCCGGAATCGTACGGAAAAATCCTTCTTTGTCACTCTTTTCATCCGTCACTACACAGAACTTATCAAAATCATAGCAGTCTTCCTCCCATCCGTACGAAGAAATACAGCCGTTTTCTGCCCGCAGCGCCTGTTTTACACCTTCTACGTGGGGAATCCTGGAAACATGATTTTGAAAATAAGCGCAGTCTGTGCCTTCCAACCAGCCATCCAGATTAAAACGTATGATATCCTCCCTTATCCGGATTCCTCTTTCGCGGGGAATCGTATAAGAATATTCCGTCCTGCCTCCCGCTATAATTCTCGTTCCGCAGCCGCACAGAAATCCGTCCGTTTCTATTAGCTCATTCAGAAAATCCAGCATGCAGTACACACGCCCGGAATTGATAAATACAAGATGCCCAAGCTTTCTGGCCCTTGAAACAGCCCGGACTGCGCTCTCTGGCACAGTCCGGTTTGTTTCACTTAATAAAGTTCCATCTACATCAAAAAATAAAGCTTTTCGTTCCACCTTACTCATCTCCACGGAACACAATTGTCCCATTCTTGTCATCCATGCTCTCTACAATTGCCAGAGATTCTACGCGAATTCCTGACTGGCGGAGCCTGTCCCCGCCTCCCTGGAATCCCTTTTCGATGATAATACCTGCTCCTACAAATTCAGCTTCCGAATCCTTAACAAGAGATATGAGCCCCTCAAGTGCAGCTCCGTTCGCCAGGAAGTCATCGATAATCAGGACCTTGTCGCCCTTTCCCAGAAACTCTTTCGCTACGATGATATCGTAAACACGGCCATGAGTAAAGGACTCCACACGGCTCGTATAAACCTCACCGGCGATATTCTTTGTCTTGTTCTTCTTGGCAAAGAGCACCGGAACGCCAAATGACTGGGCTACGATACAGGCTATCCCGATTCCTGAGGCTTCAATCGTCAGAATCTTATTAATCTCAGCATCTGCAAAGCGTTTTTTAAATTCCCTGCCGAACTCATTGAACAGTTCAATATCCATCTGGTGATTTAGAAAACTGTCTACCTTCAGGACGTTTCCCGCCCCAACCTTTCCTTTTTCGCGGATTTTGTCTTTCAGTAACTGCATGATTATCCTCCTGTTTATGGACGCTTATTTTGCCTATTTTTCTACTGCACTGCTCTCAAGGAATTCCAGAACTTTTTCATTTAAAGCGTAGTCATCCAGAGCCTTTTCTCCGCCTTCGCCAAGCTGCTCCAGAAGCTGTTCCACGCTCTCAGCCTGATTCTCTTCCGCTACCTTCTGTCTGTCCTCGTCGGTAACCTGGATGTTCTCCTGCTTTGCGATTTCCTTTAAGACAAGCTGAATCTTCACGCTGTTCTCCACCTGAGTATAAAGAAAATCTTTATATTCCTGCTCTTCCATCTGGTACATAGCTGCGATATCGGCCAGTTTCATACCATATATAGCCGCCATATTCTCTGACTGGGACAGCTGCTGTTCATACTGGGCTTTTACAGACTCCTCGATTCCTGAGAATTCAGAGCCTTCCACAACTGCCTGGAGAATTTCGGACTGCTTCATGGTCTTTGCCTCATCCTCTTTCTGCTGTACCAGCTGAGATCTGAGATCTTCTTTCCATGAATCAACATCTGTAAATTCTTCGTTGGAAACTTTTTTAACAAAATCGTCATTCAGAACTGCATCGTGCTTTTCTTCTATCGTATTTACTGTTACATCGAATACAACTGCCTTGCCTGCGAGGTCCGGGTTGTTGGGATATTCCTCAGGAAACGTAAGGTCCAGACTCAGTTCCTGTCCCTTTGTCGCTCCGATCAGGCCCTCTTCAAAACCGTCGATAAAACTGCCTGAACCGAGCACCAGATCCTGTCCTTCTGCGGTGCCGCCTTCAAAGGCTACTCCATCTTTCATTCCCACATAATCGATGTTGACCGTATCCCCCTCTTTCGCCGGACGGTCTACCTCAACATAGTCAGGATTTGCCTTAATATAGCTGTCAACTGTCGTCTGAAGCTCTTCATCGGTTACTGTTGTATTCTGTTTTGTCACTTCAATGTTTTTATACTCACCCAGCTTTACATCACCCTTGATCTCTAAATCCTCTGATGTTTCCGCCTCTGATGTTGCCTCCGTCTGGGCTGGAGTCGTGTCCTTCGTATCATCCTTTTTTCCGCATCCGGAGAACACCATGGCTGCAGCCAGTCCGCACGCGCATAACACTGCATACTTTTTCATAAATGAATACCTTTTCTTCTTTCTCAGAATATTTTTACGTAACAATCCGAACTGTTACTTTGTGCCGCTCAACGATCACCCGTATGCTTTGCCCACAGGTCACCGTCTTCAATGAAAGAATTTTAACTTCCACTGTTGATTAGTTATATCATATCAGCCTGATAAAAAAAAGCTTTTACTTAAAATTCATAAATTTTTCAGTTTTTCCTTCAATTACTTCGCCTCGTAAAAAGCCCGGAATGCCAGATATGTATGATAGATATCCAGCTTAGATGCCAGCTCAAACGGCGAATGCATGGAAAGAATCGGAACGCCCAGATCTACGACATCCACATTCATGGAAGCCACGTATTTGGCAATCGTTCCGCCGCCGCCTGCATCTACGGCCCCCAGCTCACCGATCTGCCAGCAAACTCCCGCATCATCCATCATTTTAATGACTCTGGCCATCAGCTCTGCACTGGCATCGCTGGAAGAAGATTTGCCTCTTGCACCCGTATATTTTGTCAGCACACAGCCTTTATTCATGTAACAGGAATTGGTTCCGTCATAAACGGCGGCAAATGTTGGGTCAAATGCCGCATTAACGTCAGACGACAGACAGATGGAGCGCGCCATCACCTTTTTCACATCAGCTCCCTGGCTGTCGGCCAAATAAGATATGAAATGGCCAAGGTAATCTGAATTCAGTCCCGTATTTCCGTCGGAGCCGATTTCTTCTTTGTCCGTCAGGACAGTGACCGTTGTGAACTTTGGATATCTGGTCTCAATCTCCGCCTTCAGCGCCGTATAAGCGCAGACGCGGTCATCCTGTCCATATGCCCCTATCATGCTCCTGTCAAAGCCCACATCTCTGGATTTGAAAGCAGGTACCATCTCGATCTCCGCACGAATAAAGTCTTTTTCCGTCATGCCGTATTTATCGTAAAGCAATGAAAGCACATTCAGCTTTACAGCATCTTTAACATCTTCTGATTCATCCTCATCCATATAAGGAACAGAACCTATAATGATATTCAGCTCTTCTCCCTTAATCCCTTCGTTTAAAGGCCGTTTATTCTGCTCTCCTGACAAATGAGGCAGGAGATCGGTAACACAGAATACAGGATCGCCTTCCTCTTCTCCTATAGATATCTCCCTCTTCTCCCCATTCTCCATAATCACAACGCCATGGAGGGAAAGTGGTACAGCGCTCCACTGATATTTTCTTAGCCCGCCGTAATAATGAGTCTTAAAATATGCGAGTTCATTTTTCTCATAGACAGGCGTCGGTTTTAAGTCGAGTCTTGGGGAATCGATATGCGCACCATTCATGCGGACTCCATTTTCGATAGGCTCGGATCCGATCGTAGCTGCTATCACCGCCTTACTCCGGTTAACATAATATACCTTGTCTCCGGGGCAATACGTTTTTCTTTCATCAAAAGGTTCATATCCTGCTTTCGCGAGCATCTTTACAGACGCTGCCACACATTCCCGCTCTGTTTTTCCCTCATCGAGATATTTCTTATATTCCTCACAAAACTGTTCTGCCTGTACGGTCTGATCCGGATATTTCTTTGCTATATGAGGAAATTTCCATGTCAGTTTTTCCTGCATTTCTTTTAATTTCTCACTCATTTCACTCATCCTCCTGCCTTATTTTTTACATCGTATCACTGTCGAGCACGAGCGTAAAAGGTCCGTCGTTAAGAAGCTCTACCTTCATGTCGGCTCCGAATACTCCCTTTTCCACCCGGCTCACATACGCGCCGCAGCGGTCTGCAACGTATTCATAAAGTTCTTCTGCCATCTTCGGGCTTCCCGCCTTAATAAAGCTGGGCCTGTTGCCTTTCCGGCAGTCCGCATACAGCGTAAACTGGCTGACCACCAGAATTTCACCGCCGACGTCTGCCAGAGACAGATTGGTCTTTCCATTCTCATCCTCAAATATACGCAGCTTACCGATCTTATTCACAAGACGGTCTGCCACTTCCTTCGTATCTGTATCCGCCGCGCCTACAAGGAGCAGAAATCCCTTTCCGATCTCTCCTGTCTTTTTTCCGTCTACCGTTACAGAAGCACGAGATACTCGCTGTAGTACGATCCTCATAATTTTCCTTTTCCTTCTTTCTGTTTTTACCCTGCGCTATTTCAGGAGCAGTCTCATACATTCCATAACGGAGTCCGCCTCCGCCTCTCCGTAAATAACTTCCTTTGCCAGGACGGGCCTGTCTGTAATAATATTATCTGCCCGCAGGAATTTCATCCGCTGCAGCTCGTTCTTTGTATTGACTGTCCACACATGAACCGCCTTTCCTTTTTCATGGACGCGGTTCATCAGCCTCTTATCCACAAGGGACGAACGGATACTGATAAAATCCACAGCCTCATCGGAGTAATAATCACCGTAGGCTGCAGAAACAATATAACCTGCCGTGATTTCCGGCATCTTCTCTTTCATTCTCTTTAAGTAGTTCATGCTGACTGACGATACAACGCACTGATCCGCCATATCATACTCTTCAATCAGCATGGCCGTCTCCTCCGGAAGTGTACTCAGCCTTCCTTCGTCTTTTACTTCTATATTTAATTTAATCCTGCCCTTGGCGTACTCCATAACCTCTCTCAGAGCAGGCACTCGTTCGCCTTCAAATTCTTCCGAGAACCATCTGCCCACGTCCAGCCGTTTGATTTCTTCAAAGTTCATGGTCTGTATTTTTCTGTTAACTCCCGCCGTTCTGCGCAGTGTTTTATCATGCGCCAGAACGATCTCTCCATCCTTCGTCATCTGGACATCAATTTCCGCGAACTCCGCCATATTTTCCACTGCCTTCTCAATCGCAGCCATGGTATTTTCAGGCGCCTCCCTGGAACTGCCGCGATGGGCCGTGACGGGAATCTCTACCAGAACCTCTTCCGCCAGTCCCAAGCCGTTGCGGAAGGCATCATACGTAATCAGAGTACTGACCAGCCCAACGCCGATCACCGCCAGCAGCACTTTCTTCCTTTCCAGAAGCCTTCCGGCAGGATATTCAAAATTCCAGCTTTTTTTCCTCGCGATCTGGCTTGTATATTGATAATATTCCACCGTGGATGCGGCACAGTACACTAAAATTGTCCCGATCCCCGCCATAAACAGCCACAGAAGCTCCGCCCTGTCTCGCACAGCAAAAAGAATTGCCCTGGAAAGTGTGCTGTCCGACAGATTAATGACCAGTACTGCCAGGCAGAATACAAAAGCCAGATATGCAGCCGTAAACAAACATATAACAGCCATGTGATATCCTGCTAGAGGCAGAAACGTTTCTTTCCACCGTCCCATCAGGATTCGCCTGCTTTTCCTGTAGCTGTCCGTAAAATTCTTTTGTTCCACCATACAGCCGTGGAACGTAAAGACCCCCGGAAGTGCGGCGGCGGCCAGAACCAGTATAGCTGCTGCCGTGCAGACTCTCCCGGGCCATACGTTAAAAAATTCGTCCAGGATAAAATTAATCGGCCGAACGCGGATCAAAATGCGGTATAAAAACAGCATATTTCCCAAAAATGTCTGTATGAGAATCAGACCGAACAGTCTCCAGTTCTTCTTTGCAAGCTCATCAGCCGTTTTTTTTACGCCTCCGGCAAACATCTCAAGCACGCTCAGCCTTCTATAATAGGCTGCGGCCTGAAATGCGCTGATCAGACTTCCCATTTCCACCATAAGGAAAACAGCCGCCGCTGCGATCAGCAGAATAACGCTCAGAATTGTCCACGGTTTCAGGAAATACGCGCCTATATTTTCTGTTGTCAGGAAACTGTAACCGGCCATTCTCAAAGTGAATTTAATTATTTTGTCAAGAAGCCACAGATAGATGGGCACTGTAAGCAGTCTGTAAAACAGCTCAAAAAGCAGGAGGTTCCAACCCTCCAGCCTTATCACCTGCCTTACTTCTCTCGTAAGTTTTTCCATTTCGTCCTTCCTGGAGAAAAGAAAGGAAGGGCGCTGTCAAAATGAAATCAGGCACATCTTCGATACCGGATCGAGACTGTCCCTATTTCTTTTTTACAACACCCTCCATAACATTTCCGTCATTCCTGATTCTGCATATTCTTTGCCTTTTTGCTTGCAAGGATGATTCTCTCATTCAGTGAGAACATTTTTGCATCCAGCATATCCACCATGTCTGCACATGCCTTCAGCTCCTGCTGCAGATTCTCTGGTGCATCACCCTCAAATTTGTAATATATCTTATGTTCCAGACTGGCCCAGAAATCCATGGCAATCGTTCGTATCTGTATCTCCACCTTCGTCTCTACCGGCCCAGAATTCAGATAAACCGGTATAGTAACTACCATGTGGTAGCTTCTGTAGCCGTTCGATTTCGGATTCCTTATATAATCCTTTACGTAGAGCACCGTCACGTCTCTCTGACGCGATATCATATCCGCAATCAGATAAATATCCGAACGGAACGAACAGATAATCCTGATTCCTGCAATATCATTCAGCATATCAACCATATTGTCAATGGTTACGTCATAGCCGGACCGTTTCAGCTTTTTCACTATGCTTTCCGGTGTTTTCAGACGCGATTTCACATGTTCAATCGGATTGTAATTATTAATCTGAACAAACTCATTATTAATAATCTCGATTTTTGTATTGATTTCCTTTAATGCCGACTCATACAGAAACATAATGGAACGCCATTGGTCAATCTGATTGTTTTTGGGGATATTCGCCATATACTCCCCTCCTTCTGGTTCCGTATTACCGGTTATCGTATTATAATTTCAGCCCTCTTAAAAGGGAACCGAGCCCTGTTACAGCCTCGCCGGCCGCCTTGTATTCCATGTGCTCCGGCTCTTCTTTTTCTTCTGTTGCAAGAGCTTTCATACTGAGGCTCAGCTTACCGTCGGCCACGCTGATAATTTTAACCGTAACCTTCTGTCCTTCCTTTAATACAGCGCCCGGGTGTTTGATTCTCTGATTGCTGATCTGAGAGATATGAAGCAGCCCGGAAAGGCCGTTATCCAGATTGATAAACGCCCCGTAAGGCTTTAAGCTGTCTACCGTGCCATCCACCACATCGCCTGCATGGCATGCGGAAAGCTTTTCTGCCTTCTCTGCATCCTTCTTCATTTTCATCACTTCTCTTCCGGAGAGCACCAGCTTCTTAGCTTCCGGATCCGCTGTAATGACTACAACCTCCAGGGTCTTTCCCTGCATATCTTCCAGTTTTTCAATATATTCTGTAGAAATCTGGGAAGCCGGAATAAACGCTCTTAATTCTTCCAGATAAGTAACAAGACCGCCCTTAACGGCTTCTTTCACCTTGACCTTAACTACTTCCTTAGATTCCATAAGCAGTTTTACTGCCTGCCACTTCTCTGCATCTGGATTCTCATCTTCTTCATAAAATCTTTCCTGTTTATTCAGTGTTTTATAAGAAGCTTCCAGTTCTGCCGCATAATCTTCCATTGTCTCACCGGACTCTACCGCCATCGTCTCTTCTGCTTCTTCCATCGTTTTCTTTAAATCTTCCATAATACCTTCTCCTTTTCCTTCGGCCATACCATTTTAGATGCCTTCTTAATACTTAAATTTATCATATTCTGGTTTATATTTCTATAGTTTTCCGAAAAAAAGTGTGCTATATTGAAAACAACTCAAAAACCGGAGGCTATTTATGATAAACTTTCTAAATTTGGAATATTTTGTCGTAGCTGCAGAAGAACTGAATTTCACAAAAGCAGCAAAACGTTTATATATTTCACAGCAGTCGCTCAGCAACCATATTGCTCATATGGAACAGGAATTTGGCGTAACTCTGTTTAACCGCACTACACCGCTGACCCTTACATATGCAGGCCAACGCCTGCTGGCAAGATCCCGTATTATTTTAAACTGCAAAGCAGAGACGTATCACGAGCTGGAAGACATCAAAGATTTCTCCACCGGCCAGCTCTCCATAGGAGTTTCACATACGCGCGGGCGTTTTATCCTGCCCTGATTCTCCCCGCCTATAAAAAACGATATCCGCATATCGATTTAAAGCTCTTCGAGGCAATTCCCATGAACTGGACAAGCTGCTGCTTCACGGGGATGCGGATCTAATTATCGGCCTTCCCCCGTTTCACGTCCAGGATGTGGAAATCGTGCCCATCTGCCGTGAAGAAATACTGTTGGCAATCCCTGACACCATTCTGGAAAATTATTTTCCTGGTCATATTGAAGATGTCCGTCAAAAGCTTCAGGACAACAGCGGTCTTTCTCTTCTTAATAACTGTCCGTTCGTTATGCTCCGTTCCGGCAACCGGGTTAGAACGATTGCCAACGAAGTACTGACCGAAGCTCAGGTCACGCCGGACATTGTGCTGGAAGCGGAAAACATTGAAACGGTCGTGGCGCTGGCAGAAAAGGGAATGGGGATTACCTTTTATCCAAAAATGTTCGCCGCCGGTCCTTCCGGGGAGCCACACAGCGCCCATCCGTTCCAATCGCTTACATTATGTCCGCTGAAACATCCCATGGCCCACAGTACCCTGGCGATCGGTTATCACAAGAGCCATTATATGTCCCAGGCCACAAAAGAATTCATAAAAATGACGCAGGAGTTATTTGCAAACAAGAAATAATCTCTCTGTTTTACAGCAGTTCAAGAGGGTGTTGCAAAATTCGAATCCGCATTACCGCCGATATCAGATTCCGTTTCAGGAAGTGGCCCAATGTCACTACATCTGCTATCGGCGGCAATGCTCTATTCCTTTTTGCAACATCCTCTTTTTTATTTTACCGGAAAGTACTTTCCCCGTTTATGCATATTCACTAATTTCGTTCGAAATATTTTTCTCATAAATTATTCAATTTTCCAATCCTTCTGAAAGTATTTTCTTAAATTTATTTTTTATTGAAATTATTTTCACAAAGGACTATACTGACACCAGATCACAACAGAACGAACAAAAAGAAAGGAGCCACACCATGGACAAACGTTTAGAAAAGCTGAAAGGCCGCTTGATCGTCTCATGTCAGGCACTCCCACACGAACCGCTTCACTCTTCCTTTATTATGGGGAGAATGGCTCTGGCTGCAAAAGAAGGCGGAGCTTACGGAATCCGGGCCAACACGAAGGAAGATATCGCAGAAATCAGGAAAAATGTGGAACTGCCTGTTATCGGAATTGTAAAGCGAGATTACGCAGACAGTAAAGTGTATATTACTCCAACCATGAAAGAGATTGATGAACTGATGGAGGTAAAACCGGAAATAATCGCAGTTGACGCCACATCCGATCTTCGTCCCGGCGGCATGAGACTGGAAGAATTTTACCAGGCAGTCCGGTCAAAGTATCCGGACCAGCTCCTTATGGCAGACTGTTCCACGATTGATGAAGCCGTATACGCGGATGAACTCGGCTTTGACTTCATAGGCACTACACTTGTAGGATACACGGACCAGAGCCGCGGAGATTTGATCGAATCCAACGATTTTGAAATCATCCGTACGATTCTTTCCAAAGTGAAGCACAATGTCATTGCAGAAGGAAATATCAACACTCCTGAAAAGGCAAGACGGGTGATCGATCTAGGCTGCTACAGCGTGGTCGTAGGTTCCATCATCACCCGCCCGCAGCTCATAACGAAATCTTTTACAGAAGCACTCGAAGATTAACCACATAAAAGCACAAGTAAACATATTCATTGAAACGAAAGGTCCGCTAAGGCGGGAAAGGAGAATTTTTATGAGCAAAGTTGAAAAGTACAGAGGTATTATTCCTGCATTCTACGCGTGTTATGACGATGAGGGAAACGTAAGTCCGGAACGCGTGAGGGCACTTACTGAACATTTCGTAAAAAAAGGTGTTCAGGGATTATATGTGAACGGTTCTTCCGGAGAATGTATCTACCAGAGCGTAGAAGAGCGCAAAACAATTCTTGAAAACGTAATGGCTGTCAAAGGCGATCTCGTAATTATCTGTCATGTAGCATGCAACAATACGAAAGACAGCATCGAACTGGCAAAGCACGCTGAAAGCCTCGGCGTTGACGCCATCGCTTCCATTCCTCCAATTTATTTCCATCTGCCGGAATATTCCATAGCAGCTTACTGGAATTCAATCAGCGCTGCTGCTCCGAATACCGACTTCATCATTTACAACATTCCTCAGCTAGCAGGAACAGCCCTGACCATGAGCCTGTTTGCAGAAATGAAGAAAAATCCAAGGGTCATCGGCGTAAAGAATTCCTCCATGCCGATTCAGGACATCCAGATGTTCAAAGCGGCCGGCGGAAAAGATTTCGTTGTTTTCAATGGTCCTGACGAGCAGTTTGTAGGCGGACGTGCAATCGGCGCAGCGGCCGGAATCGGCGGAACTTACGGCGTAATGCCCGAACTGTTCCTGAAGCTGAATGACCTTGTAATCAGCGGAGAGCGCGAAACGGCATGTGAACTCCAGCATTCGATCAATGCCATCATCTACAAGATGTGCAGCAGCCATGCAAATATGTATGCAGTTGCAAAGGAAATTCTTCGTATCAATGAAAACCTGAACATCGGAAGTGTCCGCGAGCCTTTGACCGGCCTGTGCAGCACAGATCTTCCGATCGCGCAGGAAGCAGCTGACATGATCCGTTCCGCAGCTGAAGCCTTTATCAAATAATTTGTCCGTATAAAAAGGGGAGGTTCTTCTATGCAAGGTTTTACAACAGTTGATTTAGTTATACTCATTGTCTATCTGGCAGCCGTACTTTTTGCCGGCCTTCATTTCTCCAAAAAGGAAATGAAGGGAAAGGAATTCTTCAAAGGAGACGGCACCATTCCATGGTGGGTAACTTCCGTATCCATCTTTGCGACACTTCTCAGTCCGATTTCCTTCCTGTCACTGGCAGGCAACTCGTATGCCGGGACATGGATCATGTGGTTCGCGCAGCTCGGTATGATTGTGGCAATTCCGATTACGATCCGTTTCTTTCTTCCTATTTACAGTAAACTGGATATCGATACGGCGTACCATTACCTGGAAATCCGCTTTGACAGCAAAGGGCTCCGTATACTGGGCGCCATCATGTTCATCGTTTACCAGATCGGCCGTATGTCCATTATCATGTATCTTCCGTCCATGGTTCTTTCCAATCTGACAGGGATTAATGTAAACATCCTCATTATTGTTATGGGCGTTATCGCCATCATCTATTCCTATACAGGCGGACTGAAATCCGTACTGTGGACCGATTTTATCCAGGGAAGCGTCCTTCTGATCGGCGTTACCTTTGCACTGATCTATCTGGTACACGGTATCGACGGCGGATTCGGAGCCATCTTTACAACATTTACAGCTGAACACAAATTCCTGGCCGTTGACCAGCCGATCTTCAATCCGAACATCTTAAAGGACAGCGTGTTCCTTCTGATTGTCGGCGCCGGCCTCAATACATGTTCTTCATACATTTCCAGTCAGGATATCGTGCAGCGTTTCACCACGACGACCGATATGAAAAAGCTTACCAAGATGATGCTTACCAATGGTGCTCTGTCCATTTTCATCGCAACCGTATTCTATTTGATCGGTACAGGGCTGTACGTATTCTACGGTCAGAATCCTGAACTCCTTCAGGCAGCACACAGGGATCAGATTTTCGCTTCCTATATTGCTTATCAGCTTCCTGTCGGCGTAACAGGCCTTCTCCTGGCAGCAATCTACGCAGCCTCCCAGTCCACACTTTCTACCGGACTTAACTCTGTCGCTACCAGCTGGACCCTGGATATTCAGGAACGCCTTTCCAAAAAGGAAATGAGTTTTGCTCTTCAGACAAGGATCGCTCAGTTCGTATCCCTGGGAGTCGGTATCTTTGCCATCGTCGTATCCATGATCCTTGCAAACGGTGAAATCAAATCCGCTTACGAATGGTTCAACGGCTTTATGGGACTCGTTCTTGGAATCCTTGGCGGCACCTTCGTTCTCGGCACATTTACAAAGATTGCCAATAAGACCGGCGCTTATGCAGCATTTATCGTGGCTTCTATCCTCATGGTAGCCATCAAATATGCGGCTCCGGCAGGATCGGTATCAATCTGGTCCTATTCCATTATTTCCATCGCAGTTTCTTTAGTAGTAGGTATTCCGGTGAGTTATATATCAAGAAAAATGTCTGGCGATACTTCCGTACCGGCCGCAGACTCCACCGTTTACCATAAATAACATGTAACTGATTCGGACGGCGAAACTCAGGCGTCAGAGCCTCTGATATGCCCTCCTGATCAGTCATAATCTTCCCCTCTTACGGCCTGGCATTCTTCTCCCATTTTGCCAGCGTAAGAATATACCAAAAGGAGGTATTGTATGATTTTTGGAAACATCAGAGATTTAAGAGATTTTTCCTGGCTGGAGGAAAAAATTAAAGAATGTTTTAACTATGCAGCAGCAAATGAATTAATAAATTATGAAAAAGGCAGCCATCCTATTGACGGCGACCGATTATTTGTTAATATTGTAGAATATGAGACCACTTCTCCGGACAATCGTTTCTGGGAAGCACACAGGGATTATCTGGACCTGCATCTTATGCTCCGCGGACCGGAACAGATCGATCTGAATTTCATTGATAATATGGTTCAGGGCGAATTCGTTCCAAAAGATGACTTCCTTCCTCTGGAAGGGGAGCCGAACAGCCATGTCGTACTCACCGACGGCGACTTTCTGGTCTGTTATCCCGTGGACGGCCACCGCACAGCCGTTGCGGTAAACGGTCCGGCTGCTATTAAAAAAGCAATTTTCAAAATCAAAATCTGAAAGGATTCCATCTTATGAGCTCAGAAAAACAATACATCTGTATTGATATTGGAGGAACTTCCATCAAATACGGCATTTACGGGGAAAACAGCGCCTTTCTCGTCACAGGGGAAATGGCTACCCAGGCCCAGGAATCCGGTGGTCCCGGCATCATGGACAAAGCTCATGCGATTATCACAGAATTCCTGAAAGAATACAAGCCGGCCGGTATTTGCATTTCCACAGCAGGCATGGTGGACTGCGAAAAGGGTATGATTACCCACGCATCTCCCCTGATACCCAACTATACGGGAACCAGGATTAAGGAGATTCTGGAACGTGATTTCTGTCTTTCCTGCGAAGTGGAAAACGATGTGAACTGTGCCGGACTGGCAGAATATTACGCCGGTGCTTCGAAAGGGAGCCGCATAAGCCTCTGCCTGACCATTGGGACGGGAATCGGAGGCGCCATCATCATCGACGGAAGCGTATTTCATGGCAGCTCCGGCAGCGGCTGCGAAGTCGGATATATGCACCTTCCGGGAGGAGAATTCCAGGATATGGGGGCAAGCAGCATACTGGTCAAAAAGGTGGCTGCTTATAAAGGCGTTTCCCCTCAGTCTCTGAACGGAAAAGTAATCTTTCATATGGCCAGAAACAATGATCCTGACTGTATCCGTGCCATTGAAGAAATGGCAGACGTTCTGGGTATGGGAATCGCAAATATCTGCTACGTAATTAATCCGGAAGTCGTAGTTCTGGGGGGCGGCATTATGGCCCAGAGAGAGTACCTTTACGGCCCGATCCGCACTGCTATGGATAAATACCTGATTCCCACCGTAGCTTCCCATACGCAGCTTAAATTTGCTGAAAACCAGAATCAGGCCGGTATGCTCGGCGCATATTATCACTTCAGAAACATCCATTAACGGTTCAGGACGGCGAAAAATGAGGAACTCCCGCCGTCCTGAATTGCTGCAATATCCAATTATATTATAAGGAGGCATTACACTTTGGAAAAATACGAGAAGACTATCATTCCTTTTATCGAATCCATTTACAGCAATTTTACTTCCCTGGAAAAGACAATTGCGGACTTTTTTATCAATAACAAGGAGGCGGTGGACTTCTCTTCCAAAAATATCTCCAGGCTTCTGTTCGTTTCTGAGGCTTCCCTCTCCAGATTTGCAAAGAAATGCGGGTTTGCCGGATACCGGGAATTTATCTTCCGCTATCAGGAGGATTTTGAAAAGGCCCCTTCCCTGCCTGTCTCCGACGACAGCACGAGGCAGGTTCTGGATACGTATCAGGAGCTTCTGAATAAAAGCTACTCTCTCGTAGACGAACAGCAGATTGCACGAATCGTAGGAATTTTTTCAACGAAAAAACGGGTTTATATTTACGGCCGGGGAAGTTCCGGTTTTGTAGGCATGGAAATGAAGCTCCGATTCATGCGGCTCGGTGTAAACGTGGAGGCGATCACAGACAGCCACATTATGAAAATGAACTCCGTCCTCTTAAATGAGGACTGTGCCGTAATCGGCATCAGTGTCAGCGGGCAGACGGAGGAAGTTATGGTTTCCCTCAGGGATGCCTATAAGCAGGGCGCATTCACGATTCTCATCACCTCTCAGAAAAATACTTCTTATCAGGAATTTTGTGACGAGGTGCTGCTCTGTGCGGTAAAGGAATATCTGAATTACGGGAAAGCCATCTCACCCCAGTTTCCACTTCTTGTGATGGCCGACATCCTGTATGCTCATTTTCTTCGTTCCGACCAGCTGCGTAAGGAAGCCCTTCATCAGTATACACTTGGTGTTCTCAGCCTTCCTAAAAATTCTATCGATTCTGTGAAAAAAGGGGATTGACAAAATCCTCTTTTTTTTATATTATAATGTTAGTAACAATTATTATTATCGTCTATCTGAAAGGAGGCGACATGAAAAACCTGAAATACAGCCGTCAGCGCGAATCAATTAAAACATGTCTGATGGCTCGTCGCGATCATCCGACAGCTGATGCTCTATATATGAGTATCCGTGAGGAATACCCGAATATCAGCCTTGGTACTGTTTACCGCAATCTGAACCTCCTTGTTGAATTAGGGGAAATACAGAAACTTTGCTGTGGAGACGGAGCTGATCACTTCGATGGAGATATTTCTCCGCATTACCACTTTATTTGTCGTGAATGCGGCAGCGTCTCAGATCTTTCCATGGATATTTCAAATGATATGAACCTGCTTGCTGCCAGGCATACGGACGGCCATATAGACAGCCATATCACTTATTTTTACGGAACATGTAAAGACTGCCTGAGTAAAAGAAATCAATAAAAATTTTCAACTAACTATTGACAAAAGAGAAAAGATGTATTATATTAATATCAGTAACAATTACTGTTATTAATAACAACAAATAAAAAAATATTATAAATTAAAGGAGATTGATAAGTATGAAAAAATGGGTATGTACAGTATGTGGTTATGTTCATGAGGGAGATGCAGCACCGGAGTTCTGTCCAGTATGTAAGGCACCAGCAGAGAAGTTCAAAGAGCAGTCCGGCGATAAGACATGGGCAGCTGAGCATGTAGTAGGCGTTGCTCAGGGCGTTAGCGAAGATATCATCAAAGATTTAAGAGCAAATTTTGAGGGAGAATGTTCTGAAGTTGGTATGTATCTGGCTATGGCAAGAGTTGCTCACAGAGAAGGCTATCCGGAGATCGGCTTATACTGGGAGAAGGCAGCTTACGAAGAGGCTGAGCATGCTGCAAAGTTTGCTGAACTCTTAGGCGAAGTTGTTACAGACAGCACAAAGAAGAACCTGGAAATGCGTGTAGACGCAGAAAATGGTGCTACAGCTGGTAAATTCGATCTGGCAAAACGTGCAAAGGCTGCTAATCTGGATGCAATCCATGACACGGTACATGAGATGGCAAGAGATGAAGCTCGTCACGGCAAGGCTTTCGAAGGTTTATTAAAGAGATACTTCGGCTAATTGTAAGAGACCATCAATTTTATATAGTTTCTGAAATTTCAAAATAGGGTGTTGCAAAAAGAAATAAAGCTGTGCCACCGATACCGAATGTAGTGACTTGGCTACCGCCTGGAATGGAATTTGGTATCAATGGTACAGATGATTCGACTTTTTGCAACGCCCTCTTCTTGTTTCTATTCCCATTTTATGGTATTCTAATCATATAGTGCAAAGACTATATATGTATAATTAATTAAAGGAGGATTTTAATATGTCAAAGTATGCAGGAACAAAAACAGAGCAGAACTTAAAGGATGCATTTTCCGGAGAATCTCAGGCAAGAAATAAATATACTTATTATGCTTCTGCTGCAAAAAAAGCAGGTTATGAGCAGCTGGCTGCCTTATATCTGGAAACTGCAGATCAGGAAAAAGAACATGCAAAAATGTGGTTTAAAGAATTCCACGGAATCAGTGATCCTGTTGAGAATCTGACTGACGCCGCTGCCGGTGAAAACTATGAGTGGACCGATATGTATGCACGTATGGCAAAAGAAGCCAGAGAAGAAGGCTTTGAGGAGCTTGCTGTTAAATTTGAACTGGTTGCCAAGGTTGAAGCTGCTCATGAGAAACGGTATTTACGCCTCCTCGAGCATATGAAGGAGAACAATACATTCAGGGGCGACGCTCCTCTTGGCTGGAAATGCCGCAACTGCGGATATATCCATGAAGGCGAAGAAGCGCCAGAAGTATGTCCATGCTGTGCTCATCCAAAAGCATATTTTGAGAGAAAGTGCGAGAATTATTAAATCAATCTCCTACATAGGGAATTTACCCAGATAATAAAACGGCAGATACGCTCTGACTCCCCAATTTAGGGAGGCGGCGTATCTGCCGTTTTCTTTTATAAGTTTATCCTGAGGCTTTCTGGACTCAGTTCTCGGATACCGTGTTCACCAGGCTTCCGATCCCTTCAATCGTACATTCGATCTCATCCCCTGGTTTCAGGAATTTAGGCGGCTGAAATCCCATGCCTACTCCAGACGGCGTTCCCATGGCAATAATCGTGCCGGGAAGCAGAGTCATTCCCTTTGAAAGATCACTGATTACATGGCTCACCCCGAAGATCAAGAGCTCCGTATTGCTGTCCTGTCTCAATTCACCATTAATTCTGGACTGAATCGAGAGTTTCGGCGGATATGGCAGGGACTCTCTCGTTACGATCCAGGGACCCATCGGCGTACTTCCGTCCAGGCTCTTCCCAAAGTACCACTGCTTATGGCGGTTCTGGATGTCTCTGGCGCTGACGTCATTGAGGATTGTATATCCAAATACATATTCCTCTGCCTCTTCTGCAGAAACATTTTTGGCCTCTTTTCCAATAATAACGGCCAGCTCCACTTCATAATCGAGCCTGTCCGTAATATCACTGTGGGACGGTATGTTTTCCCCATAGGACACTGCACGGTTCACCCGCTTCGAAAAATATACGGGATATTCCCGCTGTCCGTCAAATGTCTCCAGCTTATATCTGGCCGACTCTTCCGCATGGGCCATATAATTGATCCCCAGGCAGATGACATCCTGCCTCGGACAAAGAATGGGCGCCAGGATCTTCACTTCCTCCAGACGGACCGCTCCCGGTATGGAATACGGCTCTGCCTCATTCTTTGTCAACGTGTAATCGATCAGCTGCTTTTCTGAATCGCCCATTTCTAAAACAAGTTCTTGCATATCCTTAAAATCAATACCCATGGATTTTAACGGATACACCCATTGTTCGTCACCGCTCAGCACCCCCAGCAAGCTCTTGTGTTCAATTTCATATGTCAGTAATTTCATTCTGCCCTCCGCCAATAAAAGGATTTCAACCTCATTTTTATGGTAATTGTAACACAAAAAGACAGATTTCACCAGATAATTATTTATCTCACCGTTGTTTCCCTTCCGGATCAGTTGAAACTCTCCCTGATCGTTTTCCATGCCTGGATAATCGTTGTCGGAATCACGGCAAAGATTACAATCGTTATAAGCTGGCGTACGGTCAGGTCAGCCACTGAGAACAAGTTCTGAAGTCCCGGTACAAACAGGACAGCCGCCAGAAGGATTACTCCCGCTTCGAATGCCATAATGCTCCAGAGATTGCTCTTCAGGCCCAGGCGTATAATGGAATGCTCACTTCTGCAGTTGAATCCGTGGAAAAGGCGGGCCAGTGTCAATGTTGAAAAGGCCATCGTGCTGGCTACTGCCTCTGCAGTCCGGCCTGCCGCCGCATCCAGAGCATGAACATTTCCAAATCCGGAACCAGTTTTAAGGCCGGTATAATATGCCATCATGGTACAGGCTGCAATCAAGCCTCCCTGTACAAAGATTGCCGTCATAAACTTTTTCGTAAGATTCCTTCTTTTGGATCTCTCGGCGGCTGTTCCAGAAGCCCGTCTTCCGGAGCCTCCATCCCGATTGCGATCGCAGGAAGGGAATCCGTAAGAAGGTTGATGAACAACAGATGTACCGGTGCAAACGGAACCGGAAGAGCCAGAAGGGACGTATACAAAACGCTCAGGATACCAGCCATATTGCCAGAAAGCAGAAACTGAATGGCATTTTTAATATTTCTGTAAACATTACGTCCATTTGCCACAGCCTGTATAATGGTTGCAAAATTATCGTCAGCCAGAATCATAGAGGCTGCATCCTTGGATACTTCCGTTCCCGTAATTCCCATAGCCACGCCGATATCGGCCTTTTTAAGCGCCGGGGCATCGTTCACTCCATCTCCCGTCATGGCCACAATATGGCCTCTGTCCTGCCATGCTTTTACGATTCTGATTTTATGCTCCGGCGATACACGTGCATAAACGGAAATCTTCTCCAGCTTCTCGTTCAGCTCCCTGTCGCCCATAGCATCCAATTCCGGTCCTGTTACCGCCATATCGTCTGCCTGCAGAATACCTATTTTCCCGGCAATCGCCGAGGCTGTGATCTTGTGGTCGCCTGTAATCATAATTGGTTTAATTCCTGCCCTTACAGCACTTGCTACTGCATTTCTGGATTCGATTCTCGGCGGATCCATCATGGAGATCAGGCCGATAAATGTATATCCGTCTTCACTTGCAAGAGATATGTTTTCATTTTCCCCCAGACTGCGGAATGCGAATGCAAGCACTCTCAGTCCATTTTGAGAGAACTCCAGATTCTGTGCCAGAATCTTCTGGCGGTCTGACTCCAGCATAGGGCGTTCACCCGCTGTTGTCATGATGTGAGTCGCCCTGGGCAGAAGTACATCGACGGCCCCTTTTGTAAGAAGGGTGGGCTTTCCATAAATTTTGTGCTTCGTACTCATCAGCTTTCTGTCGGAATCAAATGGAATTTCTCCCAGGCGGGGCATTTCCTTTCTCATTACACCCTCATCGATGCCAAGCTTGTGCGCCAGTTCCAAAAGCGCAAATTCGGTAGGGTCACCGATCATCTTTCCGTCTGTAAATACCGCATCGTTTGCCAGGACAGCAGCATACAGGAGGTACTGGGCCACCGGATTACGGCTTTTAAATTCGTTTACACCAGCCGTATGGCCGTCAAAATATGCCTTCTGAACCGTCATTTTATTCTGCGTCAGCGTTCCTGTCTTGTCAGAGCAGATGACCGAAACACACCCAAGGCTTTCCACGGCTTTTAGGTCTTTAATAATCGCATGCTCTTTCGCCATTTTCTGAGTTCCCATCGCCTGCACGATCGTCACAATCGAACTGAGTGCTTCCGGTATTGCCGCTACGGCCAATGCCACTGCAAACATGAGGGAGTCCAGGATCGGCATCTTCCTGTAAAGGCTGAGTGCAAATACAAGGCCGGAAATAGCCATAATTACAATTGCCAGACGGCTGCTGAACTGATCCAGGCTCACCTGGAGCGGAGTTTTCTTTTCCTTCGTCTCATTCATGAGGGAAGCAATCTTTCCGATCTCCGTAGCCATCCCGGTAGCCGTCACGAGGATAACGGCTCTGCCGCCCGTTACAAGCGAGCTGGAAAACACCATATTTACCTGATCCGCAAGAGCTGTCTGCCCCTGCCTGATTGCTCCCGACTGCTTTTCTACATTTGTAGATTCTCCTGTCAGGGAACTTTCATTCACCTGAAGAGAATAGTTTTCCAGAATTCGGCCGTCTGCCACTACGAGGTCCCCCGCCTCCAGCAGAAGGATATCCCCCGGCACCACATGTCTGGAATCGATTTCCACTTTCCTGCCGTCACGCATTACCCTGGCAACAGGAGAAGACAGTGCTTTCAGACTGTCCAGAGATTTTTCCGCTTTTTCATGCTGGACCGTTCCCAGAATGGCGTTTAAAATTATGACTGCAAAAATGACGACCGTACTTTCCACATTACCGGATATCATGGAAATCACTGCTGCCACAATAAGTATAATTACAAGAAGATCCTTAAACTGCTCCAGAAACACCTGAAGCGTACTCTTTTTCTTCGACTCCTTCAGTACGTTTTTCCCATACTGAGTTTCTCTCTCGTCCGCCTGCCCGGACGATAATCCTTTCATTGAGGCCTGTAGCTGATCCAATGCCTCTTTTCCTTCCAATTGATACCATTCTTTCATCTCGGACACTCCTCTCTCCGGGATAAGCAGGCACGAAATATGTATTTGATCCGTGTCAAGCCACCCTATCTAATGTTATGAACGAAAAAAGACTTTTCATGCATGAATTGTACAAACCTTTATGATTTGTCATTCACACATGAAAAGTCTCGTAACCGAAAGCGGTATATCCCACCAGACCTAAACAGGCCGCGCATGTTGACAGGATATTAAAACTACTCCCTTTTCCATATTCCGTTCGTGTATCTGATATCAGTATGATATGCAAAAATATTCCAAAAGTCAATCATATTTTCATCATCTTCACATATTATTAACGGATTCTCTCCGGAAAGCCGATTTTCTTCTGTACCTTTCTTAGCGTCTTTGACGCGAAATAGCTGGCCTTCTCAGAGTTGTCCTTGATTACATGATCAATATAGTCCTTATTGCCGGAAAGCTCTGCAAAACGGTCCTGAAGAGGTTTCAGCACGCTGACTACTTCCTCGCCTACAGCCAGTTTGAAATCTCCGTATCCTTTTCCTTCAAATTCTTTCTCTGCATCAGCCGGGGATTTTCCGTTGCATGCACAGTAAATATCAATCAGGTTCTTTATACCAGGCTGTTCATCGCAGTAGCGCACGCAGGCCTCGGAATCCGTTACGGCACGCTTAAACTTGCGGATAATCGTATCCGGATCATCCATCAGGTAAATGCTGGCATTGATATTTTCGTCGGATTTTGACATCTTCTTTGACGGGTCCTGGAGGCTCATGATCTTAGCTCCGGCTTTGCCGATGTAAGCCTCCGGAATCGTAAATACGTCTCCGTAAATGCTGTTGAATCTCTGTGCGATATCTCTCGTAAGCTCCAGATGCTGCATCTGGTCGATTCCTACAGGAACCACATCACTCTGATAAAGAAGAATATCTGCAGCCATAAGTACAGGATAAGTAAACAGGCCCGCATTGATATTATCGGAATGTTTAGCAGCCTTATCCTTGAACTGGGTCATGCGGTTAAGCTCTCCCATATAAGTATAGCAGTTGAGAATCCAGGCCAGTTCCGCATGGCCTGATACGTGGGACTGATAATAAATACAGTTTTTCTCCGGATCGAGTCCGGCCGCAATGTAAAGTGTAAGCAGTGTCCTGGCGCGCTTCCTCAATTCAGCCGGGTCCTGACGTACGGTAATGGAATGCATATCCACAACGCTATAAAAAGTTTCATATTCATCACTGATTGTCACCCAGTTTTTCAGAGCTCCCAGATAATTTCCCAATGTCAGATTACCGGTTGCCTGCATTCCGCTGAATAAAATCTTTTTTCCGTTTAACATAGCTTTTTCCTCCTGAAATTATTCTTCTATATTGTTACATTTTGGTGTAATTGTCAAGCAGTAACCGGTGAAACCGCTCTGAAAATTCGTCTTTTTCTGCCTATTGTAAAATTTATCGTTATCCTTTATACTATATCCGCCGGACAGATACAGCGCCTCGGAAGAAATCATTGCACGGATTTCTGCTGTAAAAGCATGAAACCGCTATGTACAGTATCGAGCTAAAATGAGATCTTATTGAAAAGGAGAATCTTTATGGATAAAATAACGAGTTTTACAATCAATCATTTAAAGCTGCTTCCCGGAGTTTATGTTTCCAGAAAAGACAGGGCCGGAAACGCCGTCATCACAACATTTGATATCCGTATGACGCGTCCCAACTGTGAACCGGTCATGAACACGGCAGAGATGCATACGATTGAACATCTGGCTGCCACTTATCTGAGAAATCATCCATCTTTCGGCAATCAAATCATCTATTTCGGCCCTATGGGCTGTCGCACCGGATTTTACCTGTTAATGACCGGTGACTATGAATCCAGGGACGTCATTCCGCTTTTGACCTCCATGTTTGAGTTTATCCGTGATTTCAGCGAAGAGGTTCCGGGTGCAACCGCAAGAGACTGCGGCAACTGCCGCGATATGAATCTTCCGATGGCAAACTGGCTGGCCGATAAATTTTTAAAAGAAGTCCTGTCAGGAATTGATGATTCCCGTCTGATTTATCCGGAAGACTGAGGAATAATTTCCATAGAAAAAAAATAAGCAGAGATACGTATTTGCATATGGCAGTCGGCTGCCTCCTGCAAATCACGTGATCTCTGCTGTTTTATTGTCTGTTTTATTGTCTGTTTTTCCGCCGGTCAGGCGCTCATTGCCTGTCCTGTCTCTTCAATGACGCGTTTTACGTCTTCCACAGACATATTTCTTTCATTCATCAGACCAATCAGTTCTTCCAGCTCCAAAGCTTTCAGTTCTCTTTCATATTCTTTTTTCTCTTCTTTCATACGCTGGAGACACTCTTCATATTTTTCTATTGCCTCCTGTACGTCCATGAGTTTTTCCTGGAGCTTTTCTCTGCTGCTCTTTCTGACTCTTGCCATTTCCAACCTGTCCTTTCTCTTTTATTCTCCCGAAGAAAACAGGCCAAAATCAGGCTCGTTTGACTTTTGCCTGTTTCCGCGAGACTATCTAATGCTTATATGATTATATGAAAAGACAGGCTGTATTATTCGCTGATTCTCCCGTTTCAGACAGACTTTTTCAAAAGCCGTCCATATGTCATGTCAATTCCAAATGCCCCCAGCGGCGCCGTAATCAAAATTGCCAGAACGGCCACCGTCAAAACAATCTTTCCGCAGGGCAGCCCCATAGCGAGAGGCATGGAGCCGATCGCTGCCTGTACCGTGGCCTTGGGCGTGTACGCAATCATACAAAACAGACGCTCTTTCCGGCTGAGTCCCGATCCCGCCATACAGCAGAAAACTCCCGCCATTCGAAACACCAGTACACCTAAAATCAGTACAACTGCTGCCGGCCCTGCCGCTGCAGCATAGCTGATATCCACAGTCGCTCCCACGAGAACGAACAGCAGCACCTCGGCGGCGATCCAAAGCTTAGAAAATTTAGCCGCCAGGCGGACCGCAACCTCATCTCTTTTCTTCTCCAGAGCCGCACCCATACTCATAACAGCCAGAAGCCCTGAAAATGGAACCACTCCTTTCAGTCGGCTCTCCGCTGCCGCCATCAGAAATGCAATACTGAGCAGAATAACCACCTTGATAGAATCGCGGATATGTACTTTCTTAAAATACACTGCCGCCAGGCTGCCCGTCAGAATTCCCACAGCCATGCCAAGAAGAATCGATACTGGAATCTGTACGAAACCAGCCGGTGAAATTCCTTCTCCCTGTGCCAGGCCCGTAAACGCCGTAAACATCACGATTACAAATACATCGTCTACCGATGCCCCTGCCATAATCAGCTGAGGGATGCCCTGTTTTGTACCATATCCATTTTCCATCAAATGCAGCATTTAGGTACAATAACAGCAGGGGAAACTGCAGCTATCACAGACCCCATTACGGCCGCCTCCAGAACAGATATCCCGAGAATGCGCGGAGCCAGGATCAGCATTCCTGCGATCTCAAAGCATGCAGGCAGAAAGCACATCAGAACTGCAGGCCTTCCCACCTTTATAAGATCCCTTATATCCAGTGCAAGACCTGCTCTCATAAGAATAATAATCAGCGCCAGCTGTCTCAAATCGGCTGATATTCCCAAAATGGAACCGTCCAGAAGATTCAATCCGTACGGCCCTAAGAGAATGCCCGTAAGCAGCATTCCCAACAGGCTCGGAAGCCTTAGTTTTTTAAACAGCCATCCAAGAGCCATTCCCATAAGAAAAACGTAAGCAAGACTATTCAGCATGTTATTTACCTGCCTTTCTTTTTCCGCTTTTGCGGTTCGTTTGTTGAGGGGCTTACAGTCTTTACAGATCACTCTTATCTTATAAGATAAGAATGAATCCCGCTCGCGGGATTCTCCGCCTGCGGCGGGTCGCTTCAGCGACATCATTCCTTACCGTAGCAGGGCGCCCCTGCCCGGAGGGATTTTTTGTTACATAGGATAGTTCGGAGAACTTTCCTAATGTAACAAAAAAGCTGATAACCCCTGTATTGTTATACAGAAGTCATCAGCTTATAAGCAGTTTTAGCAATTATAATTATTCATGCTATGGGAGAACCTCATTCCCGTGGTTATTATACGCCGGAAAATCATGTTTTGTCAATCACCAGTTTTCGTAACGTTACCTTATGAACAGTAACGTTCAACTACTCCGCATATCCGATCAGGCGGCTGTCATCTTCTGAAGTATCAATCACAATCGTATTGCCGGTGTGTACCTTATCTTCAAGGATCATCTTAGCCGCAAGTGTCTCCACATATTTCTGCACATATCGTTTTAACGGCCGTGCTCCATAAACCGGATCATATCCATGGTCTACAACATAGCTCTTGGCACTGTCTGTCATGGCAATCGAGAGTTCCTTGTCGGCAAGTCGCCTGTTCAGATCATCGATTAGAAGTTCTATAATACCGCCGATATTTTCCTTTGTCAGAGGCTTAAAGAGTATCATCTCATCCAGGCGGTTGAGGAATTCAGGCCTGAAGTGATTTCTCAGATCATTCATGACCATCGCTTCTGCCTCCGGCCTTATGGCGCCGTTTTCATCGATTCCATCCAGCAGATACTGGGAACCGATATTAGAAGTCATAATCAGAATCGTATTTTTAAAGTCTACCGTTTTACCCATGGAATCCGTGATCCGTCCGTCGTCCAGCACCTGCAGAAGGATGTTGAACACATCAGGATGAGCCTTCTCCACCTCGTCAAAAAGGACTACGGAATACGGTTTTCTGCGGACTGCTTCTGTCAGCTGGCCGCCTTCATCATACCCCACATATCCTGGAGGCGCTCCGATCAGACGTGATACGGAGAATTTCTCCATATATTCGCTCATGTCGATACGAATCATATTGGACTCGTCGTCAAACAGAGACTCTGCCAACGCTTTGGCCAGCTCTGTTTTACCTACGCCGGTCGGTCCGAGGAACATAAACGATCCGATCGGTTTCGTCGGGTCTTTAATGCCTGCCTTGGAACGGATGATCGCTTCTGTCACCTTTTCAACACCTTCATCCTGGCCGACAACCCTCTTGTGAAGCACTTCGTCCAGATGAAGCGTTTTGCTCCTCTCGCTTTCTGTCAGCTTAGCCACAGGAATATTCGTCCACCTGGAGATGATTTTAGCGATTTCATCTTCCGTAACGCTCTCGTGAACGAGGCTTAAATCCTGGCTCTTGATCTTTTCTTCCTCTTCCTCCAGCTGTTTCTGAAGCTGAGGCAGCTTTCCATACTGAAGCTCTGCAGCCTTATTCAGATCGTAATTCTGCTGCGCCTCCTGAATCTGGCGGTTCAGCAGTTCAATTTCTTCCCTGAGACCGGAGAGTTTGTCAACACTGGCTTTTTCATTCTCCCACTGCGCTTTCTGAGATGTAAATTTATCGTGAAGTTCTGCCAGATCCTTCTGAATGGTTTCCAGGCGTTCTTTGCTGAGATGATCCGTCTCCTTTTTAAGAGCAGCCTCTTCAATTTCCATCTGCATAATTTTTCTGGAAAGTTCATCCAGCTCCGTCGGCATGGAATCCAATTCTGTTTTTATCAGAGCACATGCTTCATCCACAAGGTCAATGGCCTTATCAGGGAGGAAACGATCTGTAATATACCGGTCCGAAAGAACGGCTGCCGAGACAAGGGCGGAGTCCGTAATCTTGACGCCGTGGTATACCTCATACCGTTCCTTCAGCCCCCTGAGAATGGAAATCGTATCTTCTACCGTAGGCTGATCTACCAGTACAGGCTGAAAACGGCGTTCCAGAGCAGCATCTTTTTCAATATACTTCCTGTATTCGTCCAGGGTCGTCGCACCGATACAGTGGAGTTCGCCTCTTGCCAGCATAGGCTTTAAGAGGTTGCCCGCGTCCATGGAGCCTTCCGTCTTTCCGGCTCCCACGATGGTATGAAGTTCATCGATAAACAGGATGATCTGTCCTTCGCTCTTTTTAACCTCTTCCAGAACGGCTTTCAGCCTCTCTTCGAATTCACCTCTGTATTTTGCTCCTGCCACAAGCGCTCCCATGTCCAGAGCAAACAGCTTCCTGTCCTTCAGCCCTTCCGGTACGTCACCGCGTACAATACGCTGAGCCAGGCCTTCTACGACAGCCGTCTTTCCGACGCCAGGTTCCCCGATTAAAACCGGATTGTTTTTCGTCTTTCTGGACAAAATGCGGATCACATTCCTGATCTCACTGTCACGGCCGATTACGGGATCCAGCTTCTGGTCCCTGGCCCTTTCCACCAGATCATAGCCGTATTTTTCAAGCGTGTCATACGTGGCTTCCGGGTTGTCGCTAACCACCCGCTGGTTCCCCCTTACTGTAGAAAGCGCCTGGAGAAATGTTTCTCTTGTTATTCCGTACTGACGGAACAATTCTTTCATAGTACGGTCCGGCTGCTTCAACATGGATAAGAACAGATGCTCGACGGAAACGTACTCGTCTCCCATGGCCTTTGCCTCGTCCTCTGCGTTAATTAAGACCTTATTTAGATCGCCGCTCACATATACCTGACTGTTTCCGCTCACCTTAGGTAGTTTCTCGACAGACTGCTGTACCTCATTCAAAAACATCTCCTGAGAAATGTTCATTTTTGTAATCAGTTTTAATATCAGGCTGTCCTCAATTGTCAGCATGCTGAATAGCAGATGCTCCTGCTCAATCTGCTGGTTGCCGTGTTCATATGCCAGCTTCTCACAGTTCTGTACAGCCTCCATGGATTTCTGTGTAAATTTATTAATATTCATACGTTCGCCTCCTTTACCGGGTTGTATGAATCCAGTTATTTTTGTTCTATACGTACTATAACATATCACATATTATTAGCACTGTCAATAGTCGAGTGCTAATTAAATGCAAATTTTTTTTGCCTTCACGTTCACATGTACGGTAGTTTCTTTTGGCCCTCATTTTTTCCAACCGCTTCGTATATACAATGAAAGAAAAGTGCCGGGCAGAATACCTCCTGTCTGCCTGACACCTTTCAATTCTATTTTTTGATTATTGAGCCTCTGCCTCATCCCCGGCTTCCGAATAAATGATATTCCCTTCTTTATCTGCCGGAACTGCAAATACAAACGTCCTGGCGTCATCAAACTCATAGCTGCAAGTGATGAGCGTATACAGGGACTCGACCCTGCCTTCCAGTTTTACCGCATAGGGGCACAAAGAGATCATGTGATTTACAAATTCATCGAATGCTTCCTGTGATTGAAACCTGGTACGCCTCGCTTCCGGATCCGCTTCTCCGTAATATGCAGATATAATTTTTAAACGAATTTCCTCCTCCGGAGTATAGATTGTAAAATACGGGTGGCTTTCAAAATACTCTCTGTCTTTATATTTGACAAGAGCCTTAAACATAGAACCGTTTTTCATATGATGCCCATAGAGGATGTTATTCTTTCCCTTCATATCGGATGAACTTTCAAAATCCAGATATATTGATCCTCCTGCGCTTTCTCTGCCTTCAAAATCCGTATGGAGATATTTGTCGTTATTTCCCGTCTGAACAATCGGGTAGTCAATCGGTGTATCCGGAATCTTAATCCATCCTACCGTTTCGGAATTCATTTCTGCAAGCTTGTCAAAATCAATCGGTGAAACATATGCTTCCTCACCGTCGTCTTCCTTTTCCTCCGTACTGCCTTCGGCTGCTCCTGCCTGGTCCGTCGTCTGTACGATTTCAGCCAGCTTTTCATATTCCTTAGCTTCTTTCATTTTTCCTATATAATCAACTGCTACAAGGACGCCGCTGGCTAATGCCGCCAGTAAAAGTATGATAATCAGTATTCTCCTTATTTTTCCCATAGATGTCCCTCCCATATCCTGCGAATTTATAAAATAACTTACGGAAAACCAGCTTGATCTTTCAGTCAAGCCGTAGCAAATAGTTCCGCGCTTTCTCGCTCGTCACTAATTTTCATTATAATTCTCCTTGCGGGCTGGCACAAGCCTAATCGTTCCATTCAGTCATAATGCCATTTTCCGCCCCATACAATAATACTAATATCGATTGTGGAGCACCGCATGAAACGATTTTCTTTCCATTGCTTTTCTGAAAATGCCTTATTCTGGATGGCTCTCATACTCCTTACCGCAGGTGCCGCCGTAACTTTTTATGAACAGGGCCGTTTGGCCATGTCCGTAAGTTCGTTTCACATACTCTCTGCGCCGACTGCGGGAAATCACCGTTATAAAGACAGGGAACTTCCAATTTATTGTGTCAGCACCAAGAAACCTAAAGTCGCCCTCAGTTTTGACGCTGCCTGGGGGAATGAGGACACGAGACAGATCATGGATATCCTATCAAAGCACGGGGTGAAGGCCACCTTTTTTATGACCGGAGGTTGGGTGGAAAAATACCCGGAAGATGTAAAATACATCGCCTCTCAAGGGCATGACCTTGGAAATCACAGTGAAAACCATAAGAATATGAGTCAGCTGGACGGCGACGCCATACGTTCTGAAATCACCAGTACTCATGAAAAGGTGAAAGCGCTGACTGGGCAGGAAATGTCCTTATTCCGTCCGCCATACGGTGATTATGACAACGATGTGATCTCCATTTCAAAAGAGCTCGGTTATTATCCCATCGAATGGGATGTGGACAGCCTGGACTGGAAGGATTACGGCTCACAGTCCATTATTGACACGGTGGTTAATCACAGTCATCTTGCCGGCGGTTCTATCATCCTCATGCACAATGGAGCTAAGTACACGCCTCAGGCCCTGGAGGATGTGATCACAGGCCTTCAGAAGAAAGGTTATGAGCTCGTCCCCATCTCCCAGCTGATCTACCGTGACAATTATCATCTTGATCATGAAGGCCGCCAAATACCGGATGTTCCGGAGGAAACCACGGCTGAGAGAACCAAATAAGAAAGATCGCCTATATAGAAAACAGGGAAGAGATTGCGGACTAGGATATCCTGTCCGCAATTTCTTCCCTATACCATTCAGGCAGCTTCTTATCTGACTGATATGCCGCTTCAAAAATGGGATAAAGCTCTTTATACGTAAGATGAGAGGAAATGATTCGTTTCAGTTCCGTCGTTTCCACAGGAATAATCTTCATCCCTTCCACCCACCTGCCGTAATCCGTCGTATCAAAATACTGCATATGCTTTCGGCAGCGGAAATCTGCCATTACGTTGATATTCAGCTTATTGCTACTGAACACACAGTAAGAATTTCCATTTCCTGTTCTCAGCAGATGCTGACCGAGATGGCGTGACACCGGTTCCATCTCCATAGTTCTCTGGTTTGTAGAATTCGCCAGCGTAGCTTCCAGGAGCAGCGTATGTGCAGGATATATTCCCGGCTTCTCCTCATATTCATAGACAATATCCGCTTCTCCGCCTGCAGCATGCGTCTTTGGAAGCAGGTCCGCTTCGAGAGAAAGCTTCATATAATCCAGAATCTTCCCCTCCCGTTCACTCGTCTTATACCATATAATTCCCAGAATATATTCAAAGATCGTAGGGATATCAGCATTGTCTGTAACGAGGCGGTTGATTTCATCATTATCTCTGGCTTCGAATAGCCCCAAAAGTCTGATCAGGTCCCCATCTTTAAATTTTTGATCAATCAGTCTGTCCAAACGGCGGTAACGTTCCCTGTCCAGCAGCTTTCTGGCCTCATCCATGGTTTTTACGTCCGTTCCCAGCTCACTGTTGATTCCGTCTATAATATCCTGTTCACTGACAGCCAGAAACGGAGAAATTTCTTCGATCGGACAGTTGAGG
>NZ_QSDR01000010.1 GCF_003464085.1 Clostridium sp. AM58-1XD | reverse complement strand
CGTATTTGGCTTTTAGCTCGTCGTGCCGTCACCACCTGCGAAGGTGGTGTGGATTGAAATCCATTCCGGAGTTGATAAGTCGATCACGACCTTCTGTCACCACCTGCGAAGGTGGTGTGGATTGAAATAAAATCAAAGCAATACCAAGATCAGCAAATAATGTCACCACCTGCGAAGGTGGTGTGGATTGAAATCTCATACCGGCAAAATGTAACCCGCTTGTTTGTTCGTCACCATCTGCGAAGGTGGTGTGGATTGAAATGACAATACCGTAGGGAATGTGGGCCCGGTATACGGTCACCACCTGCGAAGGTAATAAATGGATTAAAAGTGCTCCTGAAATTTTGTTTTGTCCAGATATGTAAGCTGACATTTTCAAAAGACAATATCTGACACATCCATTTCTCGCTCATTTGTATTATTATATTCTAGAAAAGTCAACAAACAAGAAATTAAGAAAGCCCCTTTCCATAAAAATTACCACATAGTAATTTTTATAGAAAGGGGCTTTGGAGCTACGAGTTTTACAACTCTGAAAACGTTATATTATGGATCATAATCAGCAAAATCCAATAATATTTCCATATACCGCCGTTCTTGTTATATCCAGTAAGATACCTTTTCTGATATCCGCCCAATCCGCTCATATGTGATATGGCGGCAGAGCCAGTCCGTGAATCGGCCGTATTTACGGTAGAAAATATTGAACATCAGGTATGGGAGCCATTGAGATTTGGCCCTCGGCATACGGCGGAATATGTTTTTCCAGGAATAGATGTCCTTATAAATTTTCTTATATCCCAGAAACAGTTCCTCCGGCGTCATATTTGCAGGAGAGAAAACAACATTGGCCGTATTGTAAAGCGAGTAATCGAAGGTAGTAATTCGGCCGTCAGAAGCCATACGTTCATACAGAGCCGTACCTGGATACGGAGTCAGAATATGGGATGTGACAGTTTCAATCTTGTGGGAAATGATCCACTGGAGCGTATTCTGAAAGGTTTGCGGATCGTCGCTGTCAAGGCCGAAAACGAAACTGGCATTGATCATAATACCCCTGCGGTGGAGCTCGTGAACCAGCTGGTCAAACTGGTTCACGTGATTCTGAACCTTGTGTACTCCGGTCAGAGAGCTGTCATTTATGCTTTCAAATCCGATAAACAGACTTTGACAGCCAGACTCACGCATTTCATCCAGAAGCTTTGGCATTTGCACAATATTTGCGGATACGGCGGCGTTCCATTTGATATGCAGGGGCTTTAGGGCTTTGACAAGCTCCAGGGTCCACTGAGGATTTCCGATTAAATTGTCGTCGATAAACATGATATGGCGGCGGCCGATAGCCTTGATGTCTTCAAGCACATGGGCGACAGGACGATTGACATATACATCTTTACAGGCTTCGCAGCTGTTGTAACAGAAGTCACACTGAAAAGGGCAGCCTCTGCTGGTACTGATAATATTGGTATAGAGGTATTTTCGTTTATCAAGTAAATGGTAAGCCGGCGGAACGATATCCTTCGACCTGATGGGATCGCCGCAGCGGTATACCTTTTTAAGAGTACCTTTTTGCATATCAGCTATAATGGAAGGCCATGTTTTCTCAGCAAGTCCTACGCTGACTGCATCAAAGAATGGGGATACATCTTCAGGAACGGCAGTAACGTGAATACCGCCGGCAACGACCGGGATATTGCGTTTGCGGAATTTTTCGGCAATCAAAATAGCCCGGTCCAGCATATCCACGGTAATGGAGATACCTACAAGATCGACAGGGCTCTCATAGTCGATCTTCTCCACATTTTCATTTTCGATGATGATTGTATGGTCGTGCTCAAACATGGCTGCGATTGTCAGGAGGCCCAGAGGAGGAGACATGCGGATTTTCAGACCGGTATCCATAGGGCGCAGTGTCATTTTGGGCTGTATCAGCTTAATTATCATATGTAGTCGCTCCTTTATCAGGTTCAGTATACGACGGACGGCATATTTTATCAACCGGTTTGTATATTGCAATCAGACACAGACAAATTAAACTGAGACGAACCAGGAGCAAGACCTGAAGTTTAACAAATATCCAAAATAAAGATTGAGAAAAAAATATCAATATGATATAATGTTCTCAAAGTGGACGTTATATCATCATATACTGTTTTCAGCGTTTGCCACAGAAATTCGAGGGCGAAGTTCTGCTGGAGGAATATGGCCGCACAGCAGTCATGATATAATATGCACAACAGGCAGGCAACACAGAAACGATAGTGAAACTCTGCCGTGTGCGCAAAAAAGCGCACAAATTTCCAATTACATATAGTTCACGAAAAAGGAAAGAGAGGTATTGGAACAATGGGAAGAAAAGTTGTATTGGCAGGTGCGTGTAGAACAGCAATTGGTGTGATGGGCGGCGCGTTAAGCAATGTTCCGGCTGCAGAGCTAGGAACAATTGTTTTGAAAGAGGCTATGAAGAGAGCCGGTGTGAAGCCGGATCAGATTGATGAAGTATATATGGGCTGCGTAATCCAGGCAGGACAGGGCCAGAACGTAGCAAGACAGGCAGCTATTCATGCAGGACTTCCTGTAGAGGTGCCGGCTACGACGGTCAATGTACTGTGCGGTTCCGGACTTCACTGCGTAAATCTGGCTGCAAAGCTGATTGCAAGTGGGGATGCAGATATCATAATTGCAGGCGGCGTTGAAAATATGTCAAAGGCTCCGTATCTCGTGCAGCAGGGAAGATACGGATATCGTCTCGGAAATGCTGCTCTGGAGGATTCCATGATCCGTGACGCTCTGACCGATGCATTCGGCGGATACCATATGGGAATCACAGCGGAGAATATCTGTGAGCAGTGGGGACTGACGAGAGAACAGCTGGATGAATTCGCTGCAAACAGTCAGCAGAAAGCATGTGCAGCAATTGAAGCAGGCAGATTCAAGGATGAAATTGTTCCGGTCGAAATCAAGAAGAAAAAGGAAACCGTTATTTTTGATACAGATGAAGGCCCGCGTCCAGGCGTTACAGCAGAAGGAATTTCCAAACTGCGTCCGGCATTCAAAAAGGATGGAATTGTAACAGCAGCAAACTCCTCAGGTATTAATGATGGTGCTGCGGCTATTATTGTTATGAGCGAAGAAAAAGCGAAAGAGCTGGGTGTGACACCTATGGCGACATGGGTAAGCGGTGAACTGGCTGGCGTTGAACCGTCAATTATGGGCATCGGACCAGTAGCTGCAACCAAAAAAGTTATGGCGAAAACAGGAATGGAAATCGGTGATTTTGATTTGATCGAAGCGAATGAAGCATTTGCAGCACAGTCCGTTGCGGTAGGCCATGACCTGGGATTTGACCTGGATAAGTTAAACGTAAACGGCGGAGCGATTGCACTCGGACATCCTGTAGGCTGCTCCGGCTGCCGGATCCTGGTCACCCTTCTTTACGAAATGCAGAAGAGGGATGCTAAAACAGGTCTTGCAACTCTTTGCGTAGGCGGCGGCATGGGCTGTGCAGCTGTTGTAAAGAGAGACTGAGATATACAATAACATATAAAAAATCCATAGCGGAGCAGCGTTTCCGGCATTAACGGCCCAGGAAACGCTGCTCTGTTTGCATTCGGGCGGAACGAGTGAGGGGAGCAGAGGTTTATATACAACATATGATTGCTGATGACAAATAGCAGAATGTTCGCTATAATAGGGATGTTAGAAATATAGAGGACCAGAACTATAACAGCAGTACAGTTAGGAAATGAAGATGAAAAAATTAGTAATTGGAATATTAGCCCATGTAGATGCAGGAAAGACAACGCTTTCAGAAAGTATTCTGTATCTGACTGGAAGCATCCGGAAGCTGGGACGAGTGGATAACAGGGATGCGTTCCTGGATACGTATGAACTGGAACGCGCCCGGGGAATCACTATATTTTCCAAGCAGGCTGTTTTTACCCTTGGGGATACGTCTGTCACGCTGATGGACACACCGGGCCATGTGGATTTTTCAGCTGAAATGGAGCGGACACTCCAGATTCTGGATTATGCCATACTTGTAATCAGCGGTGCGGATGGCGTACAGGGACATACAGAGACGCTATGGCGCCTGCTGAAAAAATACAGAATCCCTGTCTTTCTGTTCATCAATAAAATGGATCAGAACGGTACGGATAAAGGCGCTTTATTGGAAGATGTAAAAAGCCGCCTGGATGGAAACTGTGTGGATTTTGGAGCTGATCAGGAAGAGCTTATGGAAAATATAGCTGTTTGCGAAGATCATACTCTGGAATCCTACCTGGAAAGTGGTACGGTGGAAGTTCCTGATATCAGAAAACTAATAAGAAAACGGAACGTATTCCCCTGCTACTTTGGTTCGGCATTGAAGCTCCAGGGAGTGGAGGGATTTCTGGCAGGAATGGAGAACTACACGGAATGCCCGGATTATTCGAATCGTTTTGGCGCAAAGGTATTTAAAATTTCCAGAGATGAACAGGGCAGCCGCATGACTCATTTAAAGATCACTGGCGGAACGTTGAGAGTGAGAGATATGCTGGCGGGCCGTGAGGAAGAAAAGGTAAACCAGATCAGGATTTATTCCGGAGCCAAATTTGAGGCGGTCAGCGAAGCGGAGGCAGGAACCGTCTGTGCAGTAACTGGGCCTCTTACTACCTGTGCAGGGCAGGGAATCGGAATGGAAGAGGAATCGGAGTTACCTGTTCTCGAGCCTGTTTTGACGTATCAGGTGATCCTGCCTGCGGGATATGATGTTTCGGTCATGTTGAAAAATTTAAGGCAGTTGGAGGAAGAAGAACCGCAGCTGCATATCGTCTGGAATGAGACTCTCGGAGAGATACAGGCTCAGGTAATGGGTGAAGTTCAGATAGAAATTTTGAAAAGTCTGGTCCAGGAGCGGTTTGGGGTATCCGTAGAGTTTGGAACTGGAAATATCGTGTATAAAGAAACGATTCTGGAACCGGTAGAGGGAGTCGGCCACTTTGAACCACTGCGTCATTATGCTGAGGTACATCTTCTTCTGGAACCGGGAGAGCAGGGAAGCGGACTGCAGTTTGAAGCGCGCTGCAGTGAAGATATGCTGGATCGAAACTGGCAGCGCCTTGTTCTGACCCATTTGGAGGAGCGGCGTCATAAGGGAGTTTTAACAGGAGCCGAAATTACAGATATGAAGATAACTCTGGTTTCCGGGAGAGCCCATATCAAACATACGGAGGGCGGAGACTTCCGCCAGGCTACGTACCGGGCTGTCCGCCAGGGACTTATGGAACGTCCTGTCGGCTGTTGGAACCGTATTATAAATTTCGCTTGGAAATTCCTTCAGAATCTGTTGGACGAGCTATGGCAGATATTGAACGGATGCAGGGACGGTTTGACCCGCCGCAGCCGGAGGGGGAAATGACGGTGCTGGAAGGAAGCGCGCCTGTAATCAACATGCGTGATTATCAGAAAGAGATAGTCTCTTATACGAAGGGAAGAGGCCGCTTTACCTGTTCGGTGGAAGGATATGAACCGTGCCATAATGAACAGGAGGTGATTGAGTCTATCGGATATGATCCGGAAACGGACTTGGATTATCCGACCGGCTCAGTATTCTGTTCTCATGGCGCCGGCTATCTCGTTCCATGGAATGAAGTGAAAAATCACATGCATATAGGCTGTCTTTTGGATCAGAAAAAGACTGTGAATTCAGAGGCGGGAACATACCTTGAACGTGAAATAAACGTATTGGAAAATAGGCCCGCGGCAGCGCTGCCTCCTGCGTATGCCTCATCAGGGATTGATGATAAAGAACTGGAGGAGATTTTTATCCGCACTTACGGGGAGAGCAAGCGGAAAACGACATCGCAGAACGGTCCAAGGACTGTTACTTACGGAGCACAGAGAAGTGCAGGACCGCAGGAAAAAGTGGAAGAGTATCTCCTTGTAGACGGCTATAACATTATTTTTGCATGGGAAGAGCTGCGGGAACTGGCGAAGGCAACCATTGATGGGGCAAGGCATAAATTGATGGATATTCTCTGCAACTACCAGGGGTATAAAAAATGCACGCTCATCGTTGTTTTCGATGCCTATAAGGTAACCGGAAATACTGGAGAGGCACTGGACTATCACAATATCCATGTTGTATACACGAAAGAAGCAGAGACGGCGGACCAGTATATTGAAAAGCTGGCGCATGAAATGGGAAAGAAATATCACGTAACTGTGGCAACATCAGACGGATTGGAACAGTTGATTATACGGGGACAGGGCTGTATGCTGCTTTCGGCAACGGATCTTAAAGAAGAGATTGAGCGGATTAACGGACAGCTTGCAGAGGAACGGGAAAGGCTTCCAAAACCGGGACGCAATTATCTGCTCAGGCATGCAGACAAAAATATTGTCGAGGCATTGAAAGAAGAACACCATACAGAAACAGAAGGCAGAAATAAGAAAAGGCAGAAATAAGAAAAATAAGAGAACGAAGAACGAAGACGAGGTGCTGCAGAATGGAAAAAATCGCAGCACCTCGTCTTCGTTCAGCTATATTTAGAATGCGGTTCGCTGTCTTTTCGCCGTATCATGTATTCTCTTAATATTTTCGCTGTCATCCCCCATATTGTCCTGTTTTTATACTGATAAAAGTAGATCGGATACTTGCCCGTCCGCCAGGAATATTCATTCCCTCCTGGAATGCGATCAAATGGGAAATCCGGATCCGGCCGTACAGTGATATCTGCAGAATAGACTTCCGGGACTGTATGAATCAGAAAATCGAGAGGAACGGAGAATACTTCCGCCACCTCGTTTTTTGAAAATGTCCATTCGTAATTGGAAAGCGTTGCCGTGAAGGCATGAATGACCATACCAGAGGGAGTATACAAAAGCCCGAGAGGACAAATGTCGTTGATCTGTTCCCTCCGGATCATAAGTTCCTCCATGGTCTCTCGAACAGCCGCTTTCCTGGGGGACTCACCGGCTTCTATGCGTCCTCCGGGAAAGCAGATTTCTCCAGGCTGAGGGAGATGGCTTTCACGCACTTCAAAAAGAATCTGTTGAATATGATCGGTCTCTATGATCGGTATTATAACGGAAGAAAAACGAAATTCCTCTCTGTTTATAAAAACATATGAATCAGATATCATGAATTTCCTGCCGGCGGCCCAGTTCCCGGGTCAGATCCTTTCTGTATTATCTTTCAAGAATTTATATTCGGCAACAGAACGGTCAAAGGTTTTGATATGGTAGTAAAGCCAATCGACGACATTCTTTTGAACCTGTTCCACAAAGCGCTCAGAAGGACCTTCTTCTTCCTCCAGCATGGCATGAAGGTCTTCCACAACAAGGCGGAGTTCCCTGTGTTTTATCTTGTGTTCGCGAATACCCGGATACTCCATTTCTTTCTGTAGCTGTTCCTCCTCAGCAAAGTGGAAGTCTACATAGTCAGCAAGGTAATTCAGCATGTTTACAGCGCCCTGCTTGTCATTTTTATTCTCACAGCTTATCAGCAGGCTGTTGATCTTATCGATCAGCTCTTTGTGCTGTGCATCAATCATTTTATTTCCCGTCAATAAGGAATCATCAAATACTGCACGCATAATAATTGTCCTCCTTTTTTGTCTTATATATTCATACGTAATCAGCTGCATGGCAGCATATAAAAAGCGGATACGGAATCGTAAATTCCATCCTGTGTAATAAATAATAATATACTGCGTTGGTCAGGTCAACCCAGTATATGAAATTTAACAAATCGTTCATAAAATTTAACAGAAAGTGGATGAAAAATAAGTTATTTTGGAAATTAACGGAAAAATGCAAGAAAAAAGTAAGAAATACAAAGGAGGAGAGTGATATAATAAAGACAATTGTATAAGCAAAGGGGGAAAGGTATTGGCAGATACATATGCTGTAAAGGTAAAGCGCAATGTCGATCTGACAGGTATACCTGGCGGTGAGAACAGTGGAGAATGAGAACAGCAGAGAATCAGATAAAAGTGAGCAGGAATGAATTCGGACAGAAATGAGCCAAGATGAAGAAATAAAATGATGGAATTGCATAAAGATGCAGGATTGGCTGCGATGAGGCAGACCGTCCTGCATTTTACATATGCCACAGGAGATATCTTGTATTTGGGGAGAATATGTGATATAACTGTATTAGTCCAAATAATACACATTATAACGGCAGGAGGATTGAATGAACGAGGAGAGATTGGAAAAGACTGAATCTGAAAAGATTGATGAGAAGATTCAGGAAATAATGGAAAGTGATAACGAGGAGGACGGAGGTAAGAAAAAGAGAAAAAAGAAGAGATCCGGAACTCCTTTTAGAGAAAAATGGAAAGGCTTCAGCCGCAGGCGAAAAGTAGTCACAATCTTGATTATCCTTGCATGTGCTCTGTTTTTGCTGTCAAAATGCGGTGGGCAGAGTAAAAAAGACACAGGTCCTGTAGTTACCGTTATGGATCTGGCCAGGCAGCCGATCCAGGAGAAGCTGACAGTCAACGGTCCTGTTTCGGGAACAGACAGCGTCGATGTCGTTTCGAATATTCATGCTGAGATTACGGCTATGAATGTAAAAGAGGGAGATACGGTGAAAAAGGGAGATATTCTGGCAGTAGTTGACAACACCGATCTGAAACGTGAAGTGGAGATTGCACAGAATGCATATGACCTGGCCGTTGTTAATAAACGGGAAAAAGATAAAAGCGAAGCCTTGGGCTATGAAAAGGCAGTACAGGACTTTCAGAAAGCGCAGGCGGATTATAACAGAAGCAGCATGCTATTTGCCAGCGGAGGAATCACTCAGGTGGAAATGGAACAGGCTGCGAATGCATTAAAGGATGCAAAGCGTCTGATGGAAGGGTATACGGTCGTAAACGGCCGCGGCGCTGCCGACCCGTCCTACGAACTTCAGATTGAAAATGCGGCTTATGAACTGGAAAAGAAGAAGGAAGAGCTGGAAAATGCAGAAATTAAAAGCACTATAGACGGAACGGTAGTCAGGGTCAACTCAAAGGTCGGACAGTTTGCCGATAAAGTAGAAGATGACAAACCTATTTTCAGTATCGAGAATCTGGATCAGCTGGAGATGGAAATTAAGGTCAGCGAATACTCGATCGGAAAGGTACAGGTAGGTCAGAAAGCCGTGATCAGTGCGGATATTTTAAATGGTAAAACCGTAGAAGGAGAAGTAATCAAGATATCCCCGACAGGAGAAGAAAAAGGCGGAGGATCAACAGAGCGGGTAATTCCAATTACAATCAGAATCGATGGGAAAGACATAAAGCTGATTGCAGGAATTACGGCAAAGGCGGAAATTCTGATCCGTGAATCCCAGGATGCCTTTGTCGTGCCGGTAACAGCTCTGATCGACGACGGGACAACTGCCAGCATAGGCGTGGTTGAGAACGGGAATGCGAGACTGATACCGGTCACCTTAGGAGTGGACGGGGACGTCAACGTAGAAGTAATTCCGGCTGAGGGTGCTGAACTGACCGAGGGAATGCAGGTGATCACCAATGCAGGTCCTCAGATCACGGATGGAATGGCAGTGACAATTCTTCCGCAGAAGTAGGAGGCCGTATGATAAAAATTAAGGATATGAAAGGCCGTCTGGCATTTGGAAGGAAGAAGAAAAGCGAAAATCCTGTATGGGACGGTCCGCTCCTTCAGCTGGAAAATCTAGTCAAGGTTTATGATACGGGAGCTATTCGCGTTCTAGGATTAAAGAAAATAAACCTTACGATAGAACGAGGCGAATTTGTGGCGATTATGGGACATTCCGGTTCCGGAAAATCGACTTTGATGAATATTCTGGGCTGTCTGGACCGGCCGACGATGGGCCATTACTACCTGGACGGACAGGATACGGCAAATTTGACGCCGGACCAGCTATCGGAAATAAGAAATAAAAAGATCGGATTTGTGTTTCAGTCCTTTAATCTGATATCCAGAACCTCTGCGTTAAAAAATGTAGAACTTCCAATGACATATGCCCGCTTAAATAAGTCAAAGAGAATCGAAAGAGCCCAGGAACTTCTGGAACGCGTCGGACTGGGGGAGAGAAAAGATCATATGCCAAATGAGCTGTCCGGAGGCCAGCGCCAGAGAGTTGCCATTGCCAGGGCTCTGGCGAATGAACCGCCGCTGATACTGGCAGATGAGCCTACAGGAAACCTGGATACTGCTTCTTCAATTGAAATTATGGAGCTATTTGAACAGCTTCACAGAGAAGGGGCGACGGTCGTAGTGGTAACGCATGAAGAAGATATCGCTGCCTTCGCCGACAGGATCATCCGCTTTGGAGACGGAAAAATTTTGAGCGATAAAATGAATGATCACCAGCCTAAGGAGGAGACAGACCATGCTGATTGAAAATATGATGATGGCTTTTGCGGCGATCCGGGCCAATAAAATGCGGTCTGTTCTTACCATGCTTGGAATCATCATAGGTATAGGTTCCGTAATTTCCATCGTATCCATCGGCGACACGATGAGAAGCCTGTTTGCAGATCTATATAAGGATGTGGGAATTACACAGGCGTATATTTCCATCGGATACTGGGTGGACGACGTGAGGCAGAGCGACTATTTTACATTGGATGAGATGGAGCGGGCAAGACAGGCTTTTTCCGATGAGATCGCATATATTGACAGCAATGCATTTACAAGTAACGAGGCCTCATATAAGCGTACAAAGGTAAGTTTTGATTTTCAGGGAATTGATTACGACTATCAGAATGTGCAGCCTGTTAATATTGTATACGGACGATATTTGAATGAAGGTGATATTTTAGGACGGAAAAAAAATGTGGTGATGGACACGGACAGTGCTATGATGCTGTTCGGTGTAGAAAATGCAGTGGGAAAGACCTTCCGCACCACGATTTACGGTTCTACAGAAGACTATACCGTTGTAGGTGTCTACAGAAAAAACCTCAATGCATTTCAGGCGCTGATGATGGGAAAAACCTCAGATAAGGGCGCTGCATTTATTCCATATACCATTCTTACATGGCCGAACGATTACTTTTACAACCTTCATGTATATGCAGAGGACGATGTGAATCTGGATGAATTTTTCACCCAGTTTAAAGCATACGTGGCCAAAATGCATGGGAGAGAACCGGAAGACATGTATATGTATACGGCCATGGAAGAAATGACCAGTGTCGATACGATGATGGGAGGCCTTTCCATTGCGGTAGGCGGTATTGCAGCGATTTCTCTTCTGGTTGGAGGCATTGGAATTATGAATATTATGCTTGTGTCTGTTACGGAGAGAACGAGAGAAATTGGTATCAGAAAGGCTCTTGGGGCAAGAACGCGGGATGTACTGATCCAGTTTTTGACGGAGTCGGCGATTCTTTCCGCCTGCGGCGGTATCATTGGAATATTGATCGGAGTCGGACTTGTATCTGCAGGAGGAGCTGTCCTCGGCATGGCGGTCGTAATCAAACCAAGTGTTATTATCGTAGCAGTGACATTTTCTGCTGTGGTCGGAATCTTTTTTGGACTGTATCCGGCTTCCAAGGCGGCTAAGGCGGACCCGATCGATGCACTGCGGTACGAATAAGCATTCGGTACACTTGGCATTTGATTGATAATAAATTTGGCGGAAGATGAATTTGACAGAAGATAAAGGGGAGATCCATATGATTAAAAAAATATGCCTGCTGGGCGATCCCCGGCTGTATGAAGTCAGTAAAGAAGTAAAACAGGAAGAAACGGAGCAGATGAAGGTCCTTCAGCAGGACCTTCACGATACGATGATGGAATATCGGCGTGTTCATCACGCCGGAAGGGCGATAGCCGCTCCTCAGATCGGCGTAAGAAAACGTGTACTTTATATGAATACGGGACAACCTGTGCTGTTTATCAATCCTGTGCTGGAATTCCCGGATATGGAAAAAATGGAGGTGCTGGACGACTGCATGTCCTTCCCGGGCCTTCGCGTATGGGTAGAACGGTACGGGCGATGCCGTATTCATTACAGAGACCTGGATTGGAAGGAATACAGCATGGAGCTGGAAGGAGATCTGGCAGAGCTGCTTCAGCATGAGTACGATCACCTGGACGGCATACTGGCAACGATGAGAGCCAGAGACAGCCGGTCATTTGTGATGACAGATGAATGATTCAGAAAATGTTAAGAAATAAGTAATTGTATAATAGGGGATCGTGGACTATAATTGTATTAAGAGAATTAATACAGTCAGAAAGGAGGAGGCGAATGATCATATTAGACTTTCGAGACAGACGTCCCATTTATGAACAGATCGTTGAGAAATTGCAGGAGCTTATGATGCTGAAAGTGTTGGAATCAGACGAGAAGCTCCCGTCGGTCCGGTCGGTTGCGGCCGATTTATCCATTAATCCGAATACCGTACAGCGCGCATATGCAGAGCTGGAACGCCAGGGATACATCTATTCTGTAAAAGGAAAGGGAAGTTTTGTGGCTGATATTGGAAAATTGGTGGATGTAAGGCGGGAGGATGTGAGAAAACAGCTGAATGAAGCGGCCAGACAGGCCAGAATCAGCGGGATATCCAGAGAAGAATTTCTGCTGGATGCAAAAGGAGCCTATGAAAAAGGAGGGAATATGAATGATAGAGGCAATCAATCTGACAAAGAGATTTGATGATATTACGGCAGTGGATCATCTGAACGCACAGATCAAGGATGGCAGCGTTTTTGGGCTGATCGGAACGAATGGGGCGGGAAAGAGCACATTCCTGAGAATGGCATGCGGCGTATTGAAACCGGATGAGGGAAGTATTATGATCGACGGCGTTTCTGTTTATGAAAATGAGGCGGTTAAGTCCCGCTTTTTCTATATTTCCGATGATCAGTTTTTTTTGAGCAATGCGTCGCCAGAGGACATGATGCGCTTCTACCGGAAGGCATATCCGAAATTCGATGAAAAGAGGTTTTACCACCTGCTTGAAAGCTTTGAGCTGAATAAGAGAAGAAAAGTAAACACGTTTTCCAAGGGAATGAAAAAACAGCTTTCCGTCATACTGGGAATCTGTGCCGGAACGGATTACCTGTTCTGCGATGAGACATTTGACGGACTGGATCCTGTTATGCGCCAGACAGTAAAGAGCCTGTTTGCCAATGACATGGCTGAGCGTGGGATGACGCCGATTATTGCATCTCATAACCTGAGGGAGCTGGAAGATATCTGCGATCATGTCGGACTCCTCCATAAAGGCGGAATTCTTCTGTCAAAGGATCTGGATGACATGAAAATGAATATACATAAAATTCAGTGCGTACTTCAGCCCGGCATGGAGGCAGAGGATCTGGTCGCTTTCGACAGGATGAAGCTGGAGAAGAGGGGACGGCTTATTACCCTGACAGTCAGGGGAAAACGAGAAGAGATCGAAAAAATAATGGAATCGTACCGGCCAGTCTTTTTCGAACTGATTCCATTATCTCTTGAAGAAATATTTATCAGCGAAACGGAGGTGGTCGGCTATGACGTTAAAAAACTGGTTCTCTAAATTCATGATAGAAGATACAAAGCGGCGTCTGTGGGCAGTGGCTCTCGTAACCCTTCTGTTTTTCTTCTCCTTTCCGGTAGCGACGGTATTTGTGGCCGGTACGAGATATTCTCAGGACAGAATCGAATGGCTGAGGTCATTTTCCAGGATTATGCTCACCTTTGTGTCTAAGCAAAACCTTTGGGTGGCATTTATCATAGTAGTGCTGGCTATTGTATGCGGCGTATCAGGATTCTCTTACCTGGATTCCAAGAAAAAGGTGGATTTTTACCACAGTATCCCGATTAAAAGGGAAAAGATTTTTGCAGTCAATTATTTAAACGGTATTCTGATCGTAGCGGCTCCTTATTTTATCAACGTGATGATCAGCGCTGCGGTAGCCGTTACCCAGGGGGTATCGCCGGCAATCTTCGGAGAAGCGTTTAAGGGATGGGCCTATTTTATGACATATTACCTGATGATTTATGCCACGGTAGTAATTGCTGTCGTCATGACGGGCAATCTGATCGTAGGTCTGCTGGGAACTGGTGTATTTTTCTTTTATGGACCGATGGTTCTCCTGTTGACCGAAGGATATTTTTCTACGTGGTTTTATTCCTATTATGACAGCGGCCAGTTTATCGAACATGTAGGAAATGTTTCTCCATTTATCAATTACTGCATAGGAGGAACGCCAACATGGACATTTTTTGCGTCCCACCTGGCGGCAGGACTGATTTTGTCGGTTATTGCTCTTTTGCTTTACAGAAAAAGGCCTTCGGAAGCAGCAGGAAAGGCAATGGCATTTTCCATAAGCAAACCGATCATCCGCATTCTGATCGTAATGCTGAGCGCTCTGGGCGGCGCACTGTTTTTCTGGGGAATGAGAGGAAATATCGGATGGGCCGTGTTCGGGCTGATTACCGGCTGTCTGATCGCTCACTGTGTAATCGAGATTATTTACAATTTTGATTTTAAGAAGCTGTTTTCTCATTATAAGCAGATGATCGGCTGTTTTGTGGTTTCTCTGATTGTACTCTGTGTATTCCGATATGATCTGGTCGGGTTCGACAGGTACATTCCAAAGGAAAGCCAGGTGGCTTCCGCTGCTGTCAGCATATCCGATCTGGATGACTGGCTGGACTATGGAGAACTTGCACCGTTTCATAAACCGGAAGAAGACTATGAAGAGCTGATTCTGAATCAGTGGCTTGGAGTTGAGCAGTTTCCGGGCCGGCCGTTTATGTGGGAGTCTGAATCGAGGGACGACCATCTGTCAGAGAAATGAAGCTGACCGATATTCCGACAGTTCTGAGGATTGCGCAGAACGGAGTAGACCTTACAGAGGCAAGAAAAAAGTCGGAAATGGGGGGAAGCTCTCTATGGAGCCGCAGACCGTGGCAGGAAAAGGGAACGACATACATAAATGTAGCTTTTCAGTACAATATGAAAAACGGCAGAACTGTGCACCGGTATTACAGGGTCAATAAGGCAGTGGTAGAAGAGGATATCAGAAGCATTTTCAAAGGACAGGAATATAAGGAAGGTGCATACCCGCTGCTGGCGCTTCAGAAAGAAGATGTTGTTGAAGTTCAGCTGGAGAAACATGGAGACGTGGTTAAGATTGACGGAGAGAAAATGGGAGAACTTCTGGAAGCATATCAGGAAGCTTTGAGAGGAATGAGCCAGGAGCAGATCACAGATCTCTGCCCAATCGGTACAATTCGATTCCTCACAGAGGATAAAAAGGCCATGCTCGATTGGGAAGAAAGCTATAAAAGGAACGGAGGAACCAACTATTATTACCGGTCTTACGGCAATAAGGAACGATATCCGGTCTATGAATGTTTCACAGATGTAATCGCTCTTCTGGCTGAAGAAGACAGCCGTCTGTCAGACTATATCGATACGGAAGCAGTAGAGGAAATGATTCTTAATGACAGGCGTTCCTATTATAAAAATGGAATCTGGATATCAGGAGAAGAGGCAAAAATATTTAAAAGAGAAGAAATTGAAGAACTGGCTCCGGTTCTGATTTCCACGGAATACTTGTCCTACAATGAGTTTAATTTTAACAGAGAATTGACAGTAGATGCAGAAGTGATAACTGATGATGCAGACGATGAGAGAGAGTATGAACGGCAGCAGTTTATCATCAAACTGAATGATTTGCCGGAAAAATATGTGGAGCTGCTTTCCTACAATGAGACAACCGAAGCGATAAAGACAGCAGAGGATTATTACGACTAGATGAAATTCTGTGGTTTACTGCTGCTTAGAGTGAGACAACGGGAGATGAGCGAAACAACGATAAGGGTGATGCAAAAGCAAACAAAGAGGCCGGGCCGGATTTTATGACCTGGCTGGGCCTCTGATCAAAATCAGGCTGACTGGGATGTCTGATTTGCTCTTGCAGCACCCTTTATCGTTTCATGGCCTCCCTAAGTAATTTTAGATATCTGCTATTTCAGACCGACACATAAAGGAATTAGACAGAACAACAACAGAATTCCAGAGATTCCGGCGGCAATGCCCAGCAGCATCTGATTGAACACCATGGTAAAACACATACCAGCTCCTAATATAAGTACGCCTGCAATACCCAATAGCACTGCCATTACGGTTTTAAATGTGATATGCACCGGCGTCTTATGTTCCATCCGCCGGTAAACGAGAGCCATAATCAAAAGCAGGAACAGTCCGAAACAGCCGGCGGCAATTCCTTCTCGAAAGAGATTCCATTCCGGAAGCATAGACATACACATTCCCACGCCCAGAAAAAGGACACCGGTCGTACCTAAAATTAACGCAGTAAAATGACTTTTTTTCATCGTTTATATCCTCCTTTTATCTGCTTTTTATCCCATTTTTCTTTACGCAGCCGTTCTTTTGCGTCTTCAGCGGATTCATTACCGCACGTCAGATACTGGTCTATGAATTGGTCTTCAATTTTTTGGAAAGTGCCGACTGCGCAGTCTTCAATTTTTTGAAAGTTGTCTGTCACCATCCTGGCAATTTTTTTGTTTGCAAGAATCAGTTTTGATTTAGCCATAAATTCCTCCTATTATTTCAACACTTGTTGGATTTGTTCTCTTTTAGTATAATTAGATCAGACATGAAATTCAATCATCAATAAAGCAACATTTGTTGGAATAATAGGGAGGAAACAAAAGAATGAATACGAAGAATAATCAGAGGAGAAGAACCTCCATACAAAAAATAGAACGGGCATTTATTCAGCTGCTTCAGACAAAGAATGTGGATGAAATCACGGTGACGGACCTGTGTAAATTGGCACAGTTAAATCGCTCCACATTTTATGCCAATTATATCGATGTATACGATTTGGTGGAGAAGCTGGAAATGAAAATGATGGAAGACTTTCAGACGTTGTATGCAGACGAAGAGGCGAACGGATATAATTCCAATGATTTTTTAAAACTTTTTTATCATATAAGAGAAAATCAGCTTTTTTATAACACCTATTTTAAATTGAATTTTGACCTGAATGTTCAGATCACGAATTACGACAAAGCCCTTGCTGAAAAATACTATGATCTTGAAAATATCGAGTACCACATGGAGTTTTTCAGGGCCGGCATAACGGCTGTCATTAAAAGATGGCTGAAAGGCGGCTGTGTCCTGAGTCCGGAGGAGGTGTTTGAAATTATAAAATCTGAATACAGAAAATAGAAGAAAGCGGATTGGTTCAGGGCGGTCCTCGCAGAGCGTTTTTGTTACATAGGTTGACTTTTCTATGTAATAAAAACGCAGAGACTCATAACTGCAAGCGGGCATGAGCCTTGCGGTATGAATTCTCTGCTATGAACCGGACCACCGCAGGCTAAAGGCTACCGCTCACCCATAATGTAGGTGATAAAACCGCCCGCTGCTGCAAGAATGATTCCGAGGAGTACGGTCATCAATCCCAGAGAGGAGAGCTGACTGAACAACCCCGTATTGTAGAAGATCGCGAAAGGGGAAGCCAGAATCAGGCCGAATATGGCGCAGTACGTCTGTACCCCATATGTTTCAAACAGGAAGGTAATCAGCTTGGCAATCAGGAAAATTCCAAGCAGAACGCCAATGCCGAAAGGGAACAGGACAAGCCCGCGGTCAATGAGAACTGCCATATCAAAGGCTTTTAGTCCTTCCATAAAGGTTTTGACGGAATCGATAATTCCATAATAGTACCCTAAAATCATAAGAACCATGGAACCGCTTACGCCTGGAACAACCATGGTTGCGGAAGCTATGATTCCGATAAAAAACAGAAGGATCATAGTGCCGGGAGCTGCGGACAGCGATGTCATCATCTCCTTATCCGACTGGAGAAGGGGAAGTCCTACCGCTACGACGAAGAGGATCAGAAAGGCGAGAGCGCCGGAAATTCCGATGGAAGAAGAGGTTTCCCTCATCTTGTTTTTCAGGGAGCGCAAAAGTACGGGAATGCCGCCTAAAATCAATCCGACAAAAGTCATACAGGTGACGAAGGTGTGCTGGCTCAACAGATATTCGATGGCAAACGTAAAGCCTACGAGCCCGATAAAGCAGCCGATTACAATTGGCAGAAGGGTCAGTACGCTCTTCTTGAAATCTTTAAAGAGGCCGGACACAGAGCCGATCAATTTGTCATAAATACCAAGAGAGAGTGCCATCGTTCCACCGCTTACGCCTGGAATGACATTGGCGATGCCGATAAACATCCCTTTGATAATGTCGAAAATAAATGTCATAAAACAGTCCTCATTTCATAGTTAATCGTTATTCGTAAACCTCAGGGATAATTATATGGGCGGAAGGAACAGATGTCAAGCGGAGAAAGGGTTATAAAGGTGTTATAAAACCGTTGAAAAAAGGGAACGGATATGGTAGACTAAAGCCGATTTTACGTAATTGTTCGGACAGTACTTATCGATTCCCCGAAAGATCCGAACCGTTGCGATTGAACCGGAAGGTAAAAACGAAGCATATTAAGTCAGCAGTCTGAACGAGTGCCTGCGCCAAGGGCGGGGAGGAAATAAATGAAACGATGCTGGTGGAACTGGTATCTGAAAATTATTCTGGCGTCATTTGCCGTAAACAGTGTGATTGAAGTCCTGGGAAGAAAATCGTTTGCCGGGACATGGAAGTATATAGTAGGAAATCCTCAGGTTTTCCTTTTGAATACCGCAATTATCATGATTCTGTTTCTGCCAGTATTTCTGACAAGGAGAAAATGGTTTCTGTTTATCCTGGCGGCTGTGATCTGGCTGTTTGCAGGTGTTGTCAACGGGGTTCTTCTCGCCTTTCGAACGACGCCCTTTACAGCGGCTGATTTCAGACTTGTAAAGTATGCGATGGGTATGCTGACTACATATATGAGCTGGCCGGAGATCATACTCGCGTTGGCCGGACTGGCCGGAGCCGGAGTTCTGCTTGCATTTTTATGGAAGAAGGCCCCAGCTGAAGAGAAGGGAACCCCTTATTTGACCGCCGTTCTGATCTGTGCAGTGACTGCAGCCGGCGGAATGGGATATACGAAATACTGCATTGAATCGGGAATTGTGGCGGTCCATTTCGGAAATATCGGACAGGCATTCAAGGAATATGGATTTCCTTATGGATTTGCCAATTCGCTTGTCAATACGGGCATATCAAAACCCAGGGAGTATGACGAGGAGACGATGAAACAGATCGAAAAAGAGATGATTCCTGCTCATACATATACTCTTTCAGAGGAAGAACTCCCTAACATTGTGATGATCCAGCTGGAGTCTTTTTTCGATCCGTCCTTATGGTCGGAAAGCCCGGTTAAGGAAAATGTCGTACCCTTTTTCCAGTATCTCAGAAGAAACTATCCTTCCGGCTATCTGAAAGTCCCTTCGGTGGGGGCAGGAACGGCGAATACAGAATTTGAATGTATTACCGGAATGAATCTGGATTTCTTCGGGCCGGGAGAATACCCTTATAAGACCGTTCTCAGAAAAACCGCCTGTGAGAGTATCCCCTTTGATCTGTCCAGGCTTGGATATGCCACACATGCAATTCACAATAATGAAGCGACCTTCTATGACAGAAATAAGGTGTTTTCCCAGTTGGGTTTTGATACGTTTACACCGATTGAATATATGTACAACATCGAAAAGAATCCCATTGGCTGGTGCAGGGATAAAATTCTTACCGGAGAAATCACAGATACGCTGGATTCCACAAAAGGTCCTGATTTCATCTATACGATTTCCGTTCAGGGTCATGGAGCGTATCCTGATTTTGAATATTACTGCAGCCAGATTAAAGAGATGGACGATTTTATCCGGGAGCTGATCCGCACGATGAATGCCAGAAGCGAACCGTCCGTAGTAATCATGTACGGGGATCATCTTCCGGGATTTTCATGGGATGCCAGTGAGATGGCAGGCGGTTCACTGTACCAGACCCAGTATGTGATGTGGAACAATCTGGGATTGGAAAATATTAAAAAGAATGTAGAAGCTTACCAGCTGGGCGCGCATGTTCTGGATATGCTGGGAATCCATGAGGGGACTATGATACGGTTTCATCAGGCATGGATGGAGAGAGATCTGGCTATCGGCATACAGGGAAGCCTCCTGCGGACGGAACGCTTGAGGATTGCCAGACAGAAAATCAGAAAGAAGTACCAGGAGGATATGAAAGCCCTTCAGTACGATATGCTCTATGGAGATCATGAGATATATGGCGGGGAACTGCCTTTTCGTGCGACTGAACTGGAAATGGGCATACGCCCGGTCATAGTCGACGCAGCAGTACGGAACGACGACACGCTGCTTATCTATGGAAGCGGTTTTAACCAGTATTCGAAAGTGTATCTCAGCGGAAAAGCGGAAGAGACCATGTATGTATGGCCGGAACTGATTCTTGTAAAGGAGATATCCGGGAAAAAGCTGGAGAAACTGGAGATAGGAGACATATCCGTCTGGCAGACGGGAAAAGATAAAGTGCCTCTGGGAGAGGCGGAAATGAAAGCCGACAGGATCAAGGAGGGCAGGTGGACGGAAAAAATCCGTGAACCTGAGACAATTCCCATTATGGAAGGAGACGGAGAACAAGGCGTACTTAACAGCGCGAAACAATAATTATAAAAAACGGTCAGGGTGCTGCGAAAAAAGAAAAGCAGAGGCCCGCTGATACCAGGTGAAGTGACTTGCCACCGCATCGGAAAGGATTCTGGTATCAGCGGGCCTCTGTCAACTTATTTCACGCAGCCCATTATCGCTTTTTAATCATATGGTGATCAGTTCGTATTCCCTGCTTCCGAGTCCGAGCTTTTCAGAATGGTCGATACAGACTTCCCAGTTCGTTTCAGGATGCACGTCTGTAAAATGATCGTGATGAACGTGTTCCCTTTCATCCATGATGCTTCCGGAAATGGCAGACTGTCTGTTGACCGCATCCGCGCATGCCATATCGAGGGCGACAGGATCAAAGGAAGCGAACATACCGACATCGGGTACAATCGGAACATCATTTTCACTGTGACAGTCGCAGTAAGGAGAGACGTCTACAACGAGGCTGATATGGAAATGAGGGCGGTTGTGAAGAACGGCCCAGCTGTACTCAGCGATTTTCTTATTCAGAATATCGTTGGATTCATCATTTCCGGCCAGTACGGCATCCACTGGACAGGCGCCGATACAGCGTCCGCAGCCGACACACTTGCTGTGATCGATGGAAGCTTTTCTATCCGTAATTGTAATTGCGCTGTGAGCGCAGTTTTTCTGGCAGAAACCGCAGCCGACACATTTCGATCTATGTACACGCGGTTTGCCTGCGCTGTGCATTTCCATCTTGCCGGCACGCGAACCGCAGCCCATACCGATATTCTTTAACGCGCCGCCGAAGCCAGTCAGCTCGTGGCCCTTGAAATGCGTCAGGGAGATAAAGATATCGGCGTCCATAATAGCGCGGCCGATTTTGGCCTCTTTTACATATTCTCCGTTCTCTACAGGCACCAGCATCTCATCCGTTCCCTTCAGGCCATCGGCAATCAGAACGTGGCAGCCGGTGGAAAATGGGCTGTAACCGTTCTCATATGCAGCGTCCAGATGATCCAGTGCGTTTTTTCGTCCGCCCACATAAAGGGTATTGCAGTCTGTCAGAAATGCTTTGCCTCCCGCTTCCCGGATTAAATCCACGATTACTTTCGAATAGTTGGGGCGAAGAAATGCCAGGTTTCCAGGTTCGCCGAAATGGATTTTAATGGCCGTGTAGCGATTATTAAAATCGATGTTCTCCAGCATTCCGGCTTTCTTTACAAGACGTGCCAGTTTCTGAAGCTGATTCTCAGTGGGAGAGGTTCTGAAATTCGTAAAAAATACCTTTGACTTGCTCATGATGTCCTCCTTAAAAATTACTCTGCGCGGCATAAACCTGCATGCACAGATGTAATGCATTCCTGCAGCCATTACATGACAGCCGCTCTGCAGTCATTATATCTTAAATTTCCCTGGCATTCAACTTGATTTTCATGCAGGATGTGTGTTAGAATTGGAAGCTATAAGAATTACTATAGGAGGATAAACATATGAGTAAGACACGTTCTGCAGAGACAGTGTGTATTCAGGGGGGCTGGCAGCCTAAGAATGGAGAGCCGAGAGTGCTCCCGATTTATCAGAGTACCACATTCAAATACGAGACAAGTGACCAGATGGGCCGCCTTTTTGATTTGGAAGAAAGCGGCTATTTCTATACGAGGCTGGCGAATCCCACCAACGATGCTGTCGCAGCAAAAATCTGTGAGCTGGAGGGAGGAACGGCGGCAATGCTGACTTCTTCCGGACAGGCGGCCAACCTTTTTGCAGTTCTGAATATCTGCAGCGAAGGCGATCATATCGTTTGTTCCTCTTCTATATATGGAGGAACCTTTAACCTCTTTACCGTTACAATCAAGCGTTTTGGAATCGAAGTTACACTGGTGGATCAGGACGCTCCTGATGATGAAATTTCCAAAGCATTCCGCGAGAATACAAAGGCAGTTTTTGCAGAGACGATCGCGAATCCGGCCCTGTCTGTGCTGGATATAGAAAAATTTGCTGCGCTGGCTCATGAGCACGGCGTACCGCTGATTGTAGACAATACGTTCGCAACGCCGATTAACTGCCGGCCGTTCGAGTGGGGAGCGGATATCATTACCCATTCCACAACGAAATATATGGACGGCCACGCCCTGACGGTTGGCGGCTGCGTCGTTGACAGCGGAAATTTTGATTGGACGGCCCATGCGGATAAGTTCCCTGGCCTTACGACTCCGGATGATCCTATCACGGCATCGTTTATACGGAGAAGTTTGGAAAGGCCGCATACATAATGAAAGCAACAGCTCAGCTGATGAGAGACCTGGGATCGATTCAGGCGCCTCAGAATGCGTTCCTCTTAAATATCGGTCTGGAGACACTTCACCTGAGAATGCCGCGACACTGTGAAAACGCATTAAAGGTAGCTCAGTATTTAAAGAGCAGAGAAGATGTGGCGTGGGTGAATTACCCGGGATTAGAGGGTGATAGATATTTCGACCTGGCGAAAAAATACATGCCGAACGGCACCTGCGGCGTAATTTCCTTCGGACTGAAGGGCGGAAGATCGGCAGCGGGAGTATTTATGGATAAGCTGAAGCTGGCGGCAATCGTAACCCATGTAGCAGATGCGAGAACTTCTGTTCTTCATCCTGCAAGCCATACCCACAGGCAGTTAAGCAACGAACAGCTGATTGAGGCAGGTGTTGATCCGTCCTTAATCCGTCTGAGTGTGGGCATCGAAAATGTGGACGACATTATTGAAGATTTGAGACAGGCGCTGGACGACTGAGTTCCGGCGAAGAGATGAGTCACAATGAGGGGATGGTAAGAGGGGCGTTCAGCTCCTGGCCATCCTCTGTTTTATCATAGGGCTGAATGCCTTTTGGAAAGGAGTAGAGACGGATGAAGCGTCTGAGAAGCCTTTTGAGGATTATATTTGGACGGACGACTTTTGTAGTCCTGTTCGTGCTGATTCAGCTGGCGATTTTATTCGGCTGTTTTCAGTGGCTGAGTGAATACATTATCTATGTATATGGAGGATTTACGGGATTAACGGTCCTTGTAGTCATCTATATCCTGAACAAGAAAGAAGAGCCAAATTACAAGCTGGCCTGGATTATCCCGATTTTGACATTTCCTATTTTCGGCACGCTGTTTTTTGTATTTGTGGAGTTGGAAGTTGGAACCAGGCTGATTGCAGGAAGGCTGAAACATATACTGGAGGAAACAAAAGTTTATCTGCTGCAGGACGAGAACGTGAAACATAACTTAAAGCAGGAAAGCGGCAGAATCGGGAGTCTTGCCCACTATATGAACGAATACGGCGGATACCCCATTTATCAGAATACCCATGCAGAATACTTCCCGTCTGGGGAAGAAATGTTTGAAGAAATGAAAAAACAGCTGAAAGCGGCTGAAAAATTCATTTTTATGGAATACTTTATAGTAGAACGTGGTATGATGTGGAACTCGATTCTCGATATCCTGGAAGAAAAAGCAAAGGAAGGCGTGGAAGTACGCGTTATGTATGACGGAATGTGCTGGCTGACCCTGCTTCCATATCATTATCCGGATGAATTGGAGAAAAAAGGAATACGATGCAAGATGTTTGCTCCTGTAAAACCGGCCCTTTCCACTTACCAGAACAACAGGGACCACAGAAAGATCACGGTGATCGACGGCCATACTGCATTTACAGGAGGAATAAATCTGGCAGATGAGTATATCAATGAGAAGAAAAGATTTGGTTACTGGAAGGATGTAGCCGTGATGGTGAAAGGGGATGCGGTCAAGAGTTTTACCATGATGTTTCTCCAGTTGTGGAATATTACGGAAAAGCAGAAAGAGATTTATGACAGGTACATTCCGTCCAGAGAGGAATACAGGGACATCGTTCCGTCCGGCAGCGGATATGTGATGCCTTATGGAGACAGCCCACTTGATCATGAAACGGTTGGAGAGCATGTTTATCTGGACATTCTGTATCAGGCGAAGAAATACGTGCATATTATGACTCCGTATCTGATTCTGGATAATGATATGGTAACGGCGCTCACATACGCAGCGAAAAGAGGAATTGAGACGATTATTATCATGCCTCACATACCGGACAAAAAATATGCATATCTGCTGGCGCGTTCCTATTACTGGGAGCTGCTGGATGCAGGCGTCCGGATTTTTGAATTTACGCCGGGATTTGTCCATGCCAAGGTATACGTAAGCGATGATGAGAAAGCAGTTGTAGGCACCATTAACATGGACTACAGGAGTCTGTATCTGCATTTTGAATGTGCTGCGTATCTGTACCGCAACACGGCAGTCGGGCAGGTCGAAGACGATTATCAGAATACGCTGAAAAAGTGTCAGGAGATTACTCTGGAAGACTGCCGCCGGTACCCTGTTTACAAAAAAATAGCCGGCAGCGTACTGAGGCTGTTTGCCCCCCTGATGTAAAGCGTTTAATAAAGGAGATGTGTGTATGACAGAAGGAGCACTCGTATTAGAAGGCGGATCTCTGCGCTGCCTGTTTACGGCAGGCGTACTGGATGTGCTGATGGAAAATGAGATTGAACTATCCTATGTAAACGGCGTGTCCGCCGGTTCTATGTGCGGTATCAACTACGTGGCAAAACAGAAGGGAAGAATGTATGAAATAAATAAAAGATACCTCAGAGATAAAAGATATATCAGTCTGCATAATCTGGTTAAGAACAGACAGATTTTTAACTTTGAGTTTCTGTTCGGAGAATTGAGCAGTACACTGATTCCATTCGATTTTGAAACGTTCAGCGATCGGAACAGAGATTTGAAGCGGTTGCTACCAGGTGCAGGACGGGCAGACCGGAATACTTTGAAAAGGGCGTATGCCCGGACATTATGACGGCCGTACAGGCGTCCGCCAGCATGCCTGTGCTGTCGCGGATGATCAGAGTGGATGGAAGAAAATATTTAGACGGCGGAATATCCATGCCGATTGCCTACAGAAGGGCAATGGATCTGGGATATGAAAAGGTTGTGGTGGTATTGACAAGGAATGAAGGCTACAGAAAAAAACCGGTGAAACCGTTGACAAAGAGAGCATATGAACACTATTTCGCGCCCCTTCCCAACTTGAGAAAATCCTTGTACGACGTACCGGACCGCTATAACCGGATGCAGGAAGAGCTATCGCGGCTTGAGGCGGAAGGCCGTATTTTTATCATCCGTCCAGATTGTCCTGTAAGAGTGTCACGAGTAGAGCGGGATTTCAAAAAACTGGAGGAACTGTACCAGGAGGGACGGAAAGTGGGAGCCAACCATCTGGAGGCGCTGAAGCAATATCTGGAACTTAAAGAATGACGGAGAAATCCGAAATAATATATAAAGCTTAACGAGGCTGTTTCATCTCTGACGCATGGCAGGAGAAGAAACAGTCTCGTTTTTGCATCCCCCCTTTTTGAACGCTGAATTTCCACTTTTTAATCACAAAATGAACACAATTTATTGATAAAGTGAATTAAATTCAAAGAAAAGTGGGAAAAAGTATGATATGGAAGGAGTCTGTTTATGGATAAGAGATGGCAGGCAGGAATGATGGCCATGGTGACTGCGGTAATCACAGCAGTGCCGGAGCCTGTGATGTCCGCAGAGGCCGCTACAAATTTTGATTTCAGAAAAAAAGTAATCAGCCTGTCGGGAATTATGACAGTAAATAATGCCGATCAGTATGTGACCAGGGCAGAATTTGCTGAAATGCTCGTAAAAGCTTCTGAATACAGGGAAATTGTGGGTGAAAACAGTTCGGTTTCCGTGTTTTCAGATGTAAAGAAGGACAATCAATATGCTTCTTTTGTGCGCGTAGCCGTGCAAAATGAGTGGATGAACGGCTATCTGGGAGGCGTTTTCCGACCGGACCAGTATGTGACACTTCAGGAAGGAGCAAAGGCCGCACTTACTCTTCTGGGATACACCAATGAAGACTTTAAAGGGGATCAGATAGGAGCCAGAATGGCTAAATTTGAATATCTGGATCTAAAAGAAGAAATTGGCCTGTCAGCCGGCGATCCGATGACAAAAGGGGACTGCATCAATCTGTTTTACAATCTTTTGAAGGCAAAACCAAAATCTGGAAACGGCATTTATGGATCGGTGCTTGGATGCGAACTGGCATCTGACGGGGAAATCAGCCCGCTGGCCATGGCAGACGTAACGCTCCAGGGACCGAAACTGATTACTAGTGAAAATGAGCTGGACAGGGCAGTTCCCTTTAAGATGGAAGACGCCAACGTATATCTGAATGGGGATCCCAGCAGCGCCAAGTCACTTTACAGTGCAGCAGACAGCTATCTCGTCATATATTATAACTCGGCCAGTAAGACGATTTGGGGATATACGCCAAATGACAGCGATGACTCCGACCGCTGCATGGCAAGAGGCGAAGTGACCCATATTTACTACAAATCCACAGATGTTATGACACCGAGTGCAATCGAACTGAATGATGATACAGAATACCAGATTGATAATTCCGAAATGCAGTTCGCATTTTCCGTATACGGAACCGTGGAAATCGGTGATATGATCACGGTTATTTACAGCAAATCAGGGGAAGGTGACGACGACAGCGTAACCAGAAAAATTCTGGACTACATAATAGAGGATTAAGACCATTCTTCATAAAAATGATGTATTAAGGAGTTTCCATTATGGCGAAAAAAAGCAGGAAAAGAAAACTGACCAGAAAACATATTTTGATTCTCGCCCTGATTTTTGCGGCTGCTCTTGCGTTGCTGGTTTTCAGCAGAAAGTCCAAAAAAACAGGGGCAGAAGCAGTGGTGCAGAATACGGCAAAGGTTGAAAAAAGAGACATTGCCTCCGAACTTTCAGCCTCCGGCAGTTTGGCGGCAAAAGATTCCTACAATATCACGTCCCTGGTAGAAGGCGAGGTGCTGACGGCTGATTTTGAAGAAGGAGATGAAGTCGAAAAAGGTCAGGTGCTCTATACGATTGACAATTCTTCCATAGAATCAGAACTGAAATCTTCCGGCAACTCTCTGGAGAGGGCCAAGGAGGATTATAATACGGCGGTGGAGGATTATCAGGAGGCCGTGAGCAAATTCAGCGGCAATACATACAAGTCAACAGAAACAGGATATATAAAAACGCTTTATATCAAAGACGGAGACAAAGTGAGTGCTCAGACGAAAATTGCAGACATTTACAATGATAAAATCATGAAGCTGAAGGTTCCTTTTCTGGCTGAGGAAGCGGCGGCGGTTCCTGCCGGGGCACAGGTGACCGTACACTTACGGATACAGGTGAGGTGCTTATGGGAACGGTGAAATCAGTTGCCAACATGGATGAGACGATGACGGGAGGCCGGGTAGTCCGTTATGTATATGTGGAGGTGGAAAATCCGGGAGGGCTCACCATCAGTCACAGTGCGACGGTTACATATGGAGATTTGACATGCAGTGAGGAAGGCAGTTTTGAACCGACGACGGAAACGACAATGACAGCAGAAGACCTGTCTTCGGATGTGGAAATTCAGACGCTTCTCATTTCAGAAGGTGACTATGTAAATAAAGGGACGGCTCTCTTCCAGATGACTTCCAATTCTGCAGACAAGATGATGCGTTCCTATAAAACCAGCATGGATAAGGCCGAAGAACAGGTGGAATCCGCAGAGAACAAACTGGAGACAACACAGGATTCTTACGATAACTATACAATTACGGCTCCTATTTCCGGCCAGGTAATCGCAAAGAATGTGAAAGTGGGAGAGAAAATCAGCAGGAACTCAGGATCGTCGGATACGACACTGGCGATTATTTACGACTTGTCCAGCCTGACCTTTGAGATGTCCATCGACGAACTGGATATTCGGAACGTGAAAGTGGGGCAGAAAGTGAATATTAAAGCAGACGCCTTTGAAGATCAGAGCTTTACAGGTACGGTAACGAATGTCAGTCTGGAAGGTTCCTATTCTAACGGTGTCACGAATTACCCGGTCACAGTAACTCTGGATGAGACCGGCGGACTGCTTCCCGGAATGAACGTAGACGGAACAATCGTTCTGGAAGAGGCAAACGACGTACTGGCTATACCGGTAGACGCACTCATGCGGGGCAACCGCGTCTATGTCAGGGATTCTGCTTCCGTGGAAGGAACGCAGGCAGAAGGTGTACCGGCCGGATTCCGGGCGGCGGTAGTGGAAACCGGCCTTACGAATGACTCTTATGTGGAAATTAAAAGCGGCCTTTCTGAGGGGGATGAAATTTACATAAACCAGTCCAGCAAAAATTCATCTACGAGCACGTTTATGATCCAAAGCGGAGGTATGGGAGGCTTTCCGGCTGAAGGCGGCGCGCCGGACGGCAGTGGTAACAGAGGGAGCGGCCGCCAGTCAGGCAGTGGAAGCGGAAGCAGGCAGCGTTAAGGAAGCTGACCGGGACAGGAATGTGTGCACAGAACAGATCGGGAAGGAAAGGCTGATTATGGCGGAACCATTAATTGAACTGAAAAATATAGACAAGATTTATCACATGGGCGATGAACAGGTCCGGGCAAATGACGGAATTACCCTGACGATCTGCCGTGGAGAATTCGTAGCGATCGTAGGCAAGTCAGGAAGCGGAAAATCCACCCTGATGAATATCATCGGTGCCCTGGATGTGCCGACAAGCGGTTCTTATTATCTGGGCGGTGAAGATGTAAGCGACATGAGCGATGACGAACTGGCGGAAATCCGCAATAAAATGATCGGTTTTATTTTTCAGCAGTACAACCTGCTTCCAAAACTGAACCTCCTGGAAAACGTAGAGCTTCCCCTGCTTTATGCAGGACTGGGAGCGGAAGAAAGAAAAGAGCGGGCCATGGAGTCCCTGAAACGCGTCGGACTCGAAGAAAAGTGGAAAAACATGCCGAATCAGCTGTCCGGCGGGCAGCAGCAAAGAGTTTCCATAGCGAGAGCACTGGCGGGAAGCCCTTCTCTGATTCTGGCAGACGAACCGACAGGCGCTCTGGATTCCAGAACGAGCCGGGATGTGCTGGATTTTTTGAAGCAGCTGAATGAAGAGGGGAATACGATCGTTATGATCACCCATGACAACGGAATCGCAGTGGAAGCGAACCGTGTTGTGAGAATTCACGATGGAAAAATAAATTTTGACGGGGATGTGGAGGATTATGCTGCAATCGTTTAAAATGGCTTTAAAAAGTATATGGGGAAATAAAATGCGGTCATTTCTGACCATGCTGGGAATCATCATCGGTGTCGCCTCCGTAATCATCCTGGTAAGCCTTGTAAACGGATATATGTCTTCTGTCGTGGAGAGTTTTGCTAGTATGGGAGTCAATCAGATATCCGTAAGCGTCGTGAATATCCCGTCTCGTTCTCTGGATGTGGAGGATACATATGATTTTTATGAAGAACACCTGGATGAATTCGGTCAGATGACGCCGGTGGTCGGCATTTCTACGACTATAAAAAGCGGCAGCGACAGTATGGATTCCACCAGCGTCGGCGGATACAGTGAGGACTATCTGGCGATCAAGGATTACGATCTGGAAACGGGGAGAAACATTCAGTATTCGGACCTGGAGACGAGACAGAAGGTCTGCGTCATCGGATACTATGTGTCAAATGAGCTCTACGGCGGGCCTGAGAAAGCCGTGGGGCAGACGCTGAAAGTGGGAGGTTCTGCTTTTAAAGTGGTTGGCGTGGTGGAACGTCAGGATAAAGAGAGCCTGAAAGAAGGCGGAACAGATGATTTCGTATGGATTCCCTATACAACGGCGATGAAATTTTCCAGAAACGGCAGCGTCAGCAGCTACATTTTTACAACGAAGGATGTGGAAAATACGACAGAGTGCAGGACGCTTCTGGAGTCATTTTTATATGAACAGTTTAAAAATGAAGACCTTTACAAGGTAAATGCCAACAGTGAAATGCTGGATCAGCTGAATGAGCAGATCGCCATGATGTCGGCCATGCTGGGAGGAATCGCAGGTATCTCCCTTCTCGTGGCAGGAGTAGGCGTAATGAATATCATGCTTGTATCCGTAACGGAACGTACGAGGGAAATCGGAATCAGAAAATCATTGGGGGCCAAAAAACGTACGATTCTACAGCAGTTTGTCATAGAAGCCGCCGTGACCAGTTCCATAGGAGGGATTATGGGAATTATTCTGGGTTCTGCGGCGAGTATAGCAGTTGGCAAGGCGATGGGAATTTCCTCACCTCCTACTTTTGCGGCGGTGCTGATCTCTTTCAGCGTTTCGGTCGGAATCGGACTGATTTTCGGATATATGCCGGCGAACAGAGCTGCAAAGCTGAATCCTATCGATGCGTTAAGAAGCGAATAATGCTTGCATTTTCCGGTAAACGTTCAATATAATGGTACCAGGAGCATAAAGTGCACAGGAATCCGCTGGTATTACGAGCGATACAAAAAGCGGTGAATGTAAAACAGGAGGAACGGATGAAAGTTGCAGATATGCATTGCGATACTATACTGGAAATACAGAAAGACCATAAAAACGGTGGAAATATTTCCCTTTTGGACAGTCCTCTTCAGATCAATCTGGAACGACTGGAAAAGGGGGATTATCTCGTACAGAACTTTGGAATGTTCGTCCATCTGGGAAGGGAAAAACAGCCGTTCCGCTTCTGTATGGAGCTGATCGATGTCTTTTACCAGGAGATGGAATTGTTTGCGGACAGAATCGGAGTTGCAACGTCTTTTGATGACATCGAAAAGAACCGCAGACAGGGAAAGATATCAGCGTTGCTGACAATTGAAGAAGGAGCCGCCTGTGAAGGAGAGGTGTTCCTGCTCAGGGATTTGTACAGGATGGGCGCCAGGATGATGACGCTCACATGGAACTTCGAAAACTGTCTGGGCTTTCCAAACCGAAAGATAACAGAAGGGCCCCAGGCGGGCAGATACGTGCCGGATACGGAGCGGGGGCTGACGGACAAAGGGATTGTGATTGTGGAGGAAATGGAGCGAATTGGTATGATTCCCGATATTTCACATTTGTCGGACGCCGGTATATGGGATGTGTTTCGGCATACGAAGAAACCATTCGTGGCCAGCCATTCCAATGCAAGAGCGCTTGCCTCTCATCCGCGAAATCTTACCGATGAGATGATAAAAGCACTTTCTGATCGTGGCGGGGTCATGGGAATTAATTATTACAGTGCCTTCCTTCGTGACTGGAAGGAAAAAGAGGAGGAAAAAAGCAGGATTTCTGATATGATCCGTCATATGAAGTATATAAAAAATATCGGTGGAATCGAATGTATAGGCCTTGGATCAGATTTCGACGGAATCGATGGGCAGTTGGAAATCGACGGTCCCGATAAACTCCCTCTGCTGGAACATGAGATGAGGAAAGCCGGCTTTACGGAACGGGAAATCGAGGCGGTTTTCTGCAAAAACGTACTGCGCCTTTACAGGGATGTACTGTAAAAATAATGATGAAATCAGAGCTGCAAAAAGGATATAGAATTGCCCCGATACCAGATCACGTTCCAGAGCAGCGGCCAGGTGACGAGATCTGATATCGGGGCAATGTGTGGTTTTAAATTTGCAGAATCCGTTTCATTTCGGACCCAGCTGCAGCGGCATCAGGACATTATGTATTCCGATGCCAATGTCAGCCTCTGTCGTCCGGTTTGGAGTTTATAGGAGGATCCTGCTTATCCAAAGCGGAGACGAACAGGAATTTTCTGATCACGAACAGCAGGGCAATCGCGGCTATGCCGATCAGCGTGTCCAGGATGGGCATGTGCTCAATAATCATTTCCCTGGAAACGGTGAAGATCATTACCTCAACAACGGAATCCAGGTTGTGGCGGCAGAACATCTTCAGCAGCTCAATTCCGATGACAATATCAAAGATCGATATCAAAAATTCGTTGAAACCGCCTTCCTGGTAAAGGAAGGTGATTTTGTCAGGAACATGGATAAGGGAAATGAGAATTGCGATGATAACGATTGCGGCAACCAGTATTTCAAACCAGTTGGATGCAGCGGCAATCATTAACTGAGCCTTGTGTACTTTGGAATCGGATGGTTTCATTGAAATCTCCTCTCTTGTCGTGTGGTATACAGATTGTACTGAGCTCGTGTAAGATCTTGCCAGGTGCGATAATCCGCACTAAGCTCGAAAAGACCTCGCTAAGTGTTTGTTATATTTATCCTAATAAATAAAGGTAGTTTTTGTCAATTGTTATTCCAGAAAATATAAATTGTTTTATAAAAAAAACATAAAAGTTTGTTAAACTTTGTAACGAATTTGAAAAATAATTTACCTGATATAAAAAATATGATATAATATCCGCAAAGTGGATCAAAGTGGATATTATATCTGCGAAACGCGGATACCAAATTATGATGGGGAGGCGTAAGCCATGAGTGAAAAGAACTTGGTAATAACGATAGGAAGACAGTACGGAAGCGGCGGCCGTATGACAGGTGAACGGCTTGCAAAGGAATTGGGAATCCATTTTTACGATGAGGAGATTCTGAAGATGACTTCCGAAGTCAGCGCTATTGGTGAACAGTATTTCCGCCTTGCAGATGAAAAGGCCGGGAATAACCTGCTCTATAAGATTGTGGGAGGCCTGAAGGACAGTCTGTCGGCACCGTCCACGAAGTTTGACATCACATCCCCGGACAATCTGTTCCGTTTCCAGTCTTCGGTAATACGTGACCTGGCGAAAGAAGAATCATGTATTATTGCTGGAAGATGTGCAGATTATGTTCTGGAGTCTGCTGGAATGGATGTGATTAAGCTGTTCGTCTATGCCGATATGCCGACGCGGATCCGCCGTGTAATGGAAGTGGACGGAGTGGACAGCGAAGAGGCCCAGAAGAGAATCAGGAAGATTGACCGGGAAAGAAAGGGATATCATAAGTATTTCACGGGCCTGGACTGGGAAGACATGACGAACTACGATCTTCCGATCAACACGACAAAGATCGATCTGGACCAGCTGGCTGAGCTTGTAAAATGTTATATCAGAATCAGAGGGTATGAGATCTGACCCGGTTTTACAAAGGATAAGAAAAGAAAAACAGGAGGATGGACCAATGGTGAAATTATATGACGGCGGAGTATATCTGCTGAATGGAACTGAGATCGTTACAGAAGAGGAGGCTGTGAGAAGAGCAGCCGAGGGAAGCATGCCGGCCGTTGAAGCTGACGGCACGGAATGTTCATACAAGGAAGCAGCTAAAAAGGGTACAATGGCCTATTCCATATTAGAGGAACACAATACATCCGAAAACATGGACAAGTTAAAGATTCGATTTGACGCAATGACATCCCATGACATTACATATGTGGGAATCGTTCAGACCGCAAAGGCTTCCGGAATGGAAGAGTTCCCGATTCCATATGTGCTGACGAACTGTCACAATACGCTCTGTGCGGTAGGCGGAACGATCAATGAAGATGACCATCTGTTCGGCCTTTCTGCCTGTAAGAAATACGGCGGAATCTTTGTTCCTCCTCACATTGGCGTTATTCATCAGTATATGCGTGAAATGATGGCCGGCTGCGGAAAGATGATCCTTGGCTCCGACAGCCATACGAGATACGGAGCTCTCGGCACCATGGCCGTTGGTGAAGGCGGTGGAGAACTGGTAAAACAGCTGCTTCGTGATACCTATGACATTTCTTATCCGGATGTAGTCGGCGTATACCTGACAGGCCGTCCGGCTCCTTATGTAGGACCGCAGGACATTGCACTTGCTATTATCGGCGCCGTATATAAGAACGGCTATGTAAAGAATAAGGTAATGGAATTTGTAGGACCTGGTGTTGCATCCATGACGACAGACTACAGAAACGGTGTAGACGTCATGACGACGGAAACGACTTGCCTGACATCCATCTGGAGAACAGATGAGGATACAAAGGAATATCTGACGCTTCATGGCCGCGGCGGGGACTATAAAGAGCTGAATCCGGCAGAAGTGGCATACTATGATGGAATGGTCTATGTAGATCTGAGCACGGTGAAGCCGATGATCGCCCTTCCGTTCCATCCGAGCAACACATATGAGATCGATGAACTGAACAGCAACCTTTCCGATATTCTGAGAAAGGTAGAGACAGAAGCGGCAAAGACGATCGATAATCCGGCGATCCAGTTCACCTTAACGGACAAGATTGTAAATGGCAGGCTGCAGGTAGAGCAGGGCGTAATTGCCGGCTGTGCAGGCGGTACTTATACGAATATCATGGAAGCGGCCCACATCCTCAAAGGCAGGTCCTGCGGTTGTGATGAATTTGCGCTTTCCGTATATCCGTCTTCTCAGGCTGTATTTATCGACCTGGTAAATAAAGGCGTAATCGCAGACCTTATGGTAGCAGGCGCAACTGTAAGAAGTGCATTCTGCGGTCCATGCTTCGGTGCAGGCGATACTCCGTCAAATAAGGGGCTTTCCGTACGCCATACGACGAGAAACTTCCCGAACCGTGAAGGCTCCAAACCTGGAAACGGTCAGATTGCATCGGTTGCACTTATGGATGCGCGTTCGATTGCAGCTACAGCAGCTAACGGCGGCGTTCTCACATCAGCAGAAGAGATTGCAGAAGCTTATGAGATTCCGGCATATCATTTCGACGGAACTGTTTATGAAAACAGAGTCTATCAGGGATTCGGCAAGGGTGATAAGGCGAAAGAACTCGTATACGGTCCGAACATTAAGGACTGGCCTCAGATGAGCGCGCTGGCAGACAACATTCTTTTGAAAGTCTGCTCCAAGATCATGGATCCTGTAACGACAACAGACGAGCTGATCCCATCGGGAGAGACTTCCGCTTACCGTTCCAATCCGCTGGGACTTGCTGAATTTACACTTTCCAGAAGGGATCCGGCATACGTTGGCCGTACAAAGGATGTAGATAAGCTGGAGAAGGCGCGTGCAGCCGGCAAAGATCCTGCGGCAGAGTGTCCGGAACTGAATGACATCTTTGACAGGATACGTACGATATCAGGGAGCGAAGAGGCTACGGCGTTCAATACGGAAATCGGCAGCGTGATCTATGCAGTAAGGCCGGGAGACGGCTCTGCCAGAGAACAGGCCGCCAGCTGTCAGAGAGTGATCGGAGGCCTTGCCAATATTGCTCTGGAGTATGCGACAAAGAGATACCGCTCCAACGTAATGAACTGGGGCATGATTCCGTTTCTTATGGAAGAAACGCCTGAATTCGAGGTGGGCGCTTACATCTATGTCCCTGGAATCAGAAAGATTCTTGACGGCGATATGAGCCGTATATCAGCTTACGTGATCGGCAGCACGGTAACAGAGATTACTTTGAGCATTGCAGATATGACTCCGGAAGAACGTGAGATCGTAAAGGCAGGCTGCCTGATTAATTACAACAGGGACCGCATGAATAAGGACTAATTGGAGACGAGAAGAATGCCTGGAAAAATAGATTACAGAACGAGCATAAATAAAGCCAGGAGGCGCAGAAATCGTGGAAAATACGAGAAGTACCTCCTGATCGCAGGAGTGGCAGTCATTGTAATCCTTCTGGCCGTTATTATCGGAAAGACATGGAACAAGCCTGCTTCCGGCGAGGCGGAAAACCGGCAGGGAGAAGAACAGCAGCAGCCGTCACAGGGAGAGGAGCCGACTCTTTCAGAGGAAGAACTGGCCAGACAGAAACAGGAAGAAGAGATCCAACAGGTAATTGATTCCTACGGTAACCTGGGCGTGGCGCAGGTATCCGGTTATCTGAATATCAGGGAAACCGCAGAAGCAAACGGCAAGATTATCGGAAAACTGATGGGAGGCAGCGGCTTTGATATTCTGGAGACCCTGGAGGGATGGTATAAGATATCCTCCGGAGGGTTTGAAGGATATGTAAGCAGCCAGTACGTGCTGACTGGAGACGAGGCCAAGGCTCTGGCAAAAGAGAATATCAAAGAGAGAGCGATTGTGACTGCTGACAAACTGAATATCCGTCAGGAGCCGGTGATCGATGCGGCCAATGTGGTAGGACAGGCTTTGATTAATGAGAGATACGAGGTGCTGGAACAGCAGGAAGGCTGGGTGAAGATTGATACTGGTTATCTTTCTGCCGATTATGTGGAAGTGAAAATGTGTCTGAATGAAGCCAGGAAGATGGATCTGAAGGCTATGGCCGTGAATCAGTATGACAATATCGTCATTTCCAAGGTAGACAACTATCTGAATGTCAGAAGTTCACCGGAAGATAAGGGAAATGAGAATGTGATCGGAAAGTTCCCAAGCAGGGCGGCAGGAGAGATTCTGGAAACGCTGGACGGATGGTACAAGATTAAATCAGGCAATATTACAGGCTATGTGACGGCAGACCCGCAGTATACGGCTGTGGGACAGGAAGCCAGAGATCTTGCGCTGCAGTCGGCGTCCCTGATGGCCGTAGTGCGTACGGATAAATTAAACGTCCGTACAGAGCCCAATACGGACAGCAAGGCATGGACCCAAATATCCAAGGAAGAGCGGTACCCGGTTCTGGCACAGCTGGACGGCTGGGTGCAGATCGAGCTGGATACAGAAGACAGTGATGAGGCGTTCATTTCGACCAGAGACAATAACGTAGAAGTACGGTACGCTCTGAATGAAGCGATCAAATTCTCACCGCTGGAAGAGAAGGCGAATAAAGAAGCATCCAGAAGGGCACAGATTGTCAACTATGCGCTTCAGTTTGTCGGAAATCCATATGTATGGGGCGGTACAAGCCTTACAAAGGGTGTAGACTGTTCCGGATTTACTATGCAGGTATTGGGACATTTCGGAATTTCGCTTCCGCATTACTCCGGTTCTCAGGCGAAGATGGGAAAAGAAGTTTCATCCAAGAATATGAGGCCGGGAGATTTGATTTTCTATACAAACAGCCGTGGAGTTGTAAACCACGTAGCGATGTATATAGGAAACGGCCAGATTGTTCATGCAGCCAGCCGAAGAAGCGGTATTAAGATTTCTACGTGGAACTACAGAAAGCCGAAAACGATCAGAAATATGATCGATTAGAAAAGGCAAATATCATATAACAGGAATAGAAAAGGTAAAAGAGGATGTTGCAAAAAGGAATAGAGCATTGCCGCCGATACCAGATGGAGTGACTTGGCCACTGCCTGGAACGGAATCTGGTATCGGCGGCAATGCGGATTCGACTTTTGCAACACCCTCTTTTTATGATCGTTAATTTCGATTTTTTTACAGAAGATTGGAACTGATTGCGTTTCACAGAAGGGCAGCGTCAGTACACGGGCTTCCTCAATGCCTACAGAAACAGCTTTTTCTCTTGATGAAAGAAATATTTTAGTGATAAGTTGTTCCAGAGTATCTTCAAATAGGGAAGAATCTCCGTCATCCAGGCTTTGAATCAGCCGATTGGCGTAATCGTCCATCTGAAGATATGGCTCCAGAGTGGAGAACGGATATCCCCATATCAGGAGGCTGAAGAGCTGGTCGTATATGGTCTTCAGCGCAGCTCTGTCGGAAGCTAAAATTAAGGCATTCGTGCATATGTAGTTGATAACTCCATAATGATTTCCATTTACAGCCATAATGATTTCTGCCTTCATCCGTTGGCGCTCGTTTTTGCTGATCAGAGAAAAGCAGGCCGCGGCCATGGAACGGCATGTGAGAGCCAGGACATGAAGGGACTCCAGATAGGACATGATATTTTTCCTGACGATCGGATCGCTCCATTTGACCTGTTTTACACCTTCCTCCGGCAGGAGTGATCGGGTTCCCTTTCCATTTATGGATTCGGTGACACCCAGGTTATTGAGCAGAACAATTGCCCTGCGCACCGTAATGATCGGGATGGAAAATTCTTCTGCAAGTTTTCGCGCAGAAGGGAGAAAGGTTCCGGCCGGGTAATTTTCAAGATAAATTCTGCGGATCAGTTCGCTTGCAACAGAAAAGCAGACATGCGGCTTTCCCCAACGATAAGGTCTGTCATGAACGGTATCTTTATCGACAGAAACAGAATATGGATTGAAATTCTGATATACCTGTTCGATAAGATTACGCAGAGCGTCTGTCTCGCCTTCCTCCTGCATTCGCAGCATGTTATGAAGCTTATCGTGAAGCATATGGTAGACGTTCTGCCACCTGGTCTGGTCTTTGGCAAGTGAGGCCAGATAAGACGGGTAAGAAAACAGCATAGCGTCGTAATATAAGTCCATCAGCAGGGAATTGTGCAGACGTTTAATAAGCTGTGCCAGAAAATGAACGGTCGGTTCATCCCATGCATAGGCAGGCTTGTCCAGAATCTGCTGCTGCATCAGAATATCCTCCTCACTGCATAAAGAAAGACTATAATAAACTGCATTCGGAAAAATGATTTCCAGGCTCTTATACAGGTCCTCTAGGACGGCCTCCTGTACTATGATCTCATTCGGCAGTTCCCTATGAGAATCTTCGGATTGAGAAAGAATAACGGACCGTTTATTTTTGGCCCCTGAGATATATCCATCCTGCTCCAGAAGCTTGAGCGCACCGCGTACTGTCATCGTAGATACGCCGAACAGTTCGCTGAGCTTATGAATGGATGGGAGATACTCCCCTTCGGGATAATATTTAAAATGAATGCGTGCCAGCAGAAAACCATACATTGAAAAATAGAGATTCTTTTTCTCCATTTATCCACCTCCAAAACAATTTCCATTAGGATACCGTGTTCGCCGAACTCGTATAACTTTTCGTTAAGGGAGCCGGTTTTACCTGCTGCAGGATTCAATTACCTGCCGGGTATTCCTACTTTGCGGACATTATACCATAAAATCGACAGAAATGCCATTCCCGGGTTGCAGATGGGGCAGAAAGGAAAGAAACATTGGACGTGAAGTGTCCTCAAATCCGGCGCATAGACAAATTTATCATCATGTGATAATATGATAACAGTACATATGTGATATTAAGATAAAGACTGTATGAGAAAATGTCTCTGTAATCAGTACAGAGAATCAGCAAAGACTGCTTTGTGAAAAGAGGAAAGGGAAACATGCAGAAGGAGAAGGAAAAGAGTGAGGAAATGGCGGCTGGCGGAAAACAATTTGACGAATATAATGCCCTGATGAGTTCGCTAAAAGTAAGTGTCAGCAAACACCTGCTTGATGAACATTTTACCATGATATGGGCGAACGATTTTTATTATGAAATAATCAAGTATCCGAAAGACGAATATGAAGCGCTGTTTCACAATCACGCGGATGAATTCTATAAACATATGCCTGATCGTTTTCAGAGAATCAGAGAAGAGGTAGAGAAGGCACTTGCCGAAGGGCGTCCCGGATATGAATGTATATGCGAAATGCCCCAAAAGGGCGGCACTACAGCATGGACCCGTCTTGTGGGCACGTTTACCAATGAATTCGTCGACGGATATCCTGTTGTGTATACGGTGTTTACGGATATTACGGATGTAGTAGAAGTGCGGAGGGAGCGGACGATAACATATGATAATCTTCCCGGCTTTGCAGCCAGGTTCCGCATCGATGTGGACAACTTTGTTTTTCTCAGCGCAAATGATAAATTTATAAAGTTTTTTGGCTGCACAAAAGGCCAGGAACTTTCCTATGGCCTGTCTAATTATTATTCGGAAAGTAATCGAATGGCGTATGACCGGAACTTTCTGGCGATGCGCAGGGGAAATCCTGTCCATTTTACTTTGCAGGCAAAGGATCAGGACGGGAGAGATGTATGGCTTCAGATTAATGCGGACTGTATCAGCTGGCAGGACGACAATCCGGTTTATCTTGTTATTTACATTGATATAACGGACTTGACAGAACAGAGGCTTCTGCAGAAGCAGCTGGAAGAGCGGTCGGAACTGCTTCACAATGCTCTGGAAGCGGCGGAAGAGGCCAACAGGGCAAAGTCGGAATTTTTATCGCGTATGAGTCATGACATCCGTACGCCGATGAATGCCATTATAGGTATGACGGCGATTGCTGCTTCTCATATTGACAATCAGGAGCGTGTTATGGACTGCCTGGAAAAAATCAATGTCTCATCCAGACTTCTGCTCGGTCTGATTAACGAGGTGCTGGACATGTCCAGAATTGAGAGCGGGAGAGTGGCTCTGACGGAGGAAGAATTCAGTATGGGCGGGATGATCCATGATATTATCACAATTATCCAGCCTTCCATAGAGGCAAAACACCATACCTTTGATGTACATGCATTTGACTTGGAACATGAATATATCGTCGGGGATCTCCAGCATCTCCAGCAGGTATTTCTTAATATCCTTTCCAATGCAGTCAAGTACACTCCTGATTATGGAAGAATTCAGTTTGATATTCGGGAACTGCCTCATAAGACGAAAGGATACGGCAGATATGAATTCATATGCCGGGACAATGGCTATGGTATGAAGCCTGAGTTTATGGAAAAACTTTTTATGCCCTTCGAACGGGCGGAAGATCCGGATATTCGCGGAATACAGGGAACCGGTCTGGGAATGGCGATCAGCCGTAATATCGTGCGTATGATGGATGGAGACATCAAGGCAGAGAGTACGTACGGAAAAGGGTCGACATTTACCATCAGCCTGAGCCTGCAGTACCGGGATGAAGAGAATACGGAGTTCTTTCTGCCGGAAAGGCTGCCGGTCCTGGTTGTAGACGATGATCCGGTTACATGCGAAACGGTTTGTGAAAGGCTGGACGAAATCGGACTGGACGGCCGGTGGGTAACGTCAGGAAAAGAAGCGGTAAGCAGGGTGACTAAGGCTCACGGAACAGGAGAGGAATTCATAGCCATAATTATCGATTTGAAGATGCCGGAAATGAATGGAATTGAAACGGCGAAAGCGATCCGTACCCTGGTGGGGCCGGACGTGCCTATTATTCTGCTGTCGGCGTATGACTGGACGGAGTATGAGGAGGCCGCTGCAAAAGCAGGTGTCAGCGGTTGCATTGTAAAGCCCCTTCTGAAATCCAGTCTGGTTTGTGCAGTAAAGAAATACGTTCTGAACCAGAATAGCAGAAAGCCGGCGAGCTTTGCTGAACGCAGAGTGAGATCATTCGAGGGGAAACGCCTGCTTCTGGTAGAAGATAATCTGCTCAATCAGGAGATCGCAGCAGAACTTCTTGGCCAGACAGGAGCCGTTGTCGATGTGGCGCAGAACGGACAGGAGGCTGTCCAGGCATTTCTGACGTTTCCCATGGGATTTTATGATCTTATTTTTATGGATATGCAGATGCCTGTGATGAACGGTTTGGAAGCTGTCCGTACTATACGGGCCCAGAGCCGGCCGGATGCGTGCAGAATTCCTATCGTAGCAATGACTGCCAATGCATTGGAAGAAGATGTGCGTGCAGCAAAGGAAGCCGGGATGAATGACCACCTGGCTAAACCGCTGGACATCGAGCGGATGAACAGAATTTTAGAACGGTATTTGTACGACGGACCGATATGACGATACATATATGCCCCGCTATCAGAGGAAGGACTTGGCTGCCGCCATAGAACGGAATCTGGCAGCGGGGTAATTCTTTTATTTGAAAAAAATGCTTGACAATTTTAAAAGTGAATGTATACTTGTATACAAGTATGGCACTTGCGCTGCGCTCTGGTTTTTAAAACCGGATTATCCAGCAGTCATGACATAAAAAATAAAAGAGAACAGGAGTGTTTACCAATGCTGGTTATTTCAAAGAACAGTAACTTACTGGAACAGGACCCTTACCGTTATTCCCTCCAGAACATATCAGAACCGCATCTGTACCGTGAATTCTTTCCTTATGATGAAGTCCCGAGGTCTCCTTTAACTTCCGCCAGTGTCCGATCGGTATGCCGGAGCACATCTGGATGACAGATACTACGTTCCGTGACGGGCAGCAGTCCAGAGTTCCTTATACGAAGAAACAGATGGTAGACCTCTATAAAATGATGTCACGGCTGTCCGGTCCCAACGGAATTATCCGCCAGACTGAGTTTTTTGTATATGACAGAAAAGATAAGGAAGCTCTTCTGGAGTGTATGGACCTCGGCCTTAAGTTCCCGGAGATCACCACATGGATCCGGGCGAATAAAAAGGATTTCCAGATGGTAAAGGATTTGGGGATCAAGGAAACAGGCATTTTGATGAGCTGTTCCGACTATCATATTTTTAAGAAGAGAAGGCTTACCAGAAAGCAGGCGATGGATGAATATCTGTCAACGGTGGACGACGCTTTTGCAGCAGGAATCGTCCCCAGATGCCATCTGGAAGATATCACTAGAGCAGATTTTTACGGTTTTGTCGTACCATTTGTCAACGCGCTGATGGATAAGTCGAGACAGGCCGGAATTCCAGTCAAGATCAGGGCATGTGATACCATGGGCTATGGGATTCCGTATACAGGCGTGGCTCTTCCAAGGAGCGTGCCGGGAATCATTTATGGACTTCAGCATTATTCAGATGTGAAGAGTGAACAGCTGGAATGGCATGGACACAATGATTTCTATAAGGCAGTTTCAAATGCTTCCTGTGCATGGCTGTATGGTGCGTCTGCAGTTAACTGTTCCCTTCTTGGAATCGGCGAGAGAACAGGGAATATTCCTCTGGAGGCGATGGTATTTGAATATGCTTCTTTAAGAGGTTCTCTCGATGGAATGGAACCGACCGTAATTACAGAAATAGCCAGGTATTATCAGAGGGAAATCGGATACAAGATTCCAGCGATGACGCCGTTTGTTGGAAGGAATTTCAATGTCACACGGGCGGGAATTCATGCGGACGGCCTGATGAAGGATGAGGAAATCTACAACATCTTCGACACATCCCGCCTTCTTGGGAGAGCGCCGGAAGTAGCGATCAGCAATACGTCGGGCGTGGCAGGAATCGTATATTGGATCAATAATTACTATGAGCTTTCACCGAAGGACGCGGTGAATAAGGAAGACGAAGCCGCCGTGAAGCTGAAAGAGTGGGTGGACGAACAATATAACGAAGGACGTCAGACGGCTGTCAGTGATGCAGAACTGGATGAACAGCTGCAGAAGATAGCGCCTGGCAGATTCAAACCCTTCTTTTAGGAGCTGAAATGGAGAAAGTGATACAGGAGAAGGGAGCGCCGCTGGCCGAACAGGTTTTCATGGTGCTGGAGGAAGAAATTCTTCAGGGGAAAATAAAGCCTGGAGATGTGATTACAGAACTCAAGCTTTCAAAGACACTGGGAGTCAGCAGGACTCCAATCAGAGAGGCGCTCCAGCGCCTTGAGCAGGAAAATTTGGTAGAAATACGCCCCAACAGGGGGGCCGTTATCCTTGGAATTACGAAAGACGACCTGGAAGTTATTTATGATATGAGAATACGCCTGGAAGGTTTGGCTGCGAAAGAGGCGGCTAAAGCAATAACGCAAGAGCAGTTGAAGGATATGAAAGAAGTGCTGGACCTGCAGGAATTTTATGTGGAGAAAAACGATCCTGAGGAGCAGGAGGCATTCGATTCCCGCTTTCATGAGATGGTTTATGAATTTTCCGGAAAACGACTGCTCTACGAAGTGCTGAAGACGCTGCATCACAGGATTACGAGATACAGGAGCTGTCTGTGACTGATATGGAACGGGCCAGACTGGCGATTAAGGAACACAGGGAGATATATAAAGCAATTCTCGAACGAAACGGAGACCTGGCAGAGGAGCTTACGATCCGCCATGTGGAGAATGCAAAACAGAGTACACTGCACAGGCTGGACGTTCACACCAGGGAAAAAGAAAAAACAGAAAAGACAAATAAACCACAGGAATAAGATAAGGGGAAAGAAGTTTAATGGAGATGAAGTATCTGGAAGAAGCCGCAGAACAGTTTAAACAATTAGTTTCAGAACAGATGGAACGTGCAGAACGCCTGGAACGGGAAGAACAGGCCCTTGATTTTAATTCCATCAGCCCGATCATCATAGGGACGTGTCCCGGCGATGGGATAGGCCCAATCATTTTTGAAGAGGCGGAGAAAACGTTGAGGTTCCTTTTGGAAAAGGAGATCGCTGCAGGAAAAGTAGAGATCAGAAGAATTGACGGTCTGACTTTGGAAAACAGACTTGCCAGCGGGGAGACGATTCCAAAAGAGGTGCTGAGCCAGCTGAAAGAATGCCACGTCATATTAAAGGGGCCGACAACGACGCCGCAGGCAGGCGGCGGTGTGAAAAACCTGGAGAGCGCGAATGTCACGCTGAGGAGAGAACTGGATCTCTTTGCCAATATCCGTCCGGTTAAAGTTCCCGAAAAAGGGATTGACTGGACGTTCTTCCGTGAAAATACGGAGGGTGAATACGCTCTTGGAAGCAGAGGATTTGAAATTCCCGGAAAACTGGCGTTTGACTTCAAGGTGATTACAGACGCCGGAACAAGAAGAATTGCCAAAGCAGCGTTTGAATTCGCCAGAAATAATGGTAAGAAACAGGTCGCAGTAATCACAAAGGCCAATATCATGAAGAAAACAGACGGGAAATTCCTTACGATCTGCCGTGAAGTGGCTGAAGATTACCCGGAAGTTACGATGACGGACTGGTATGTGGATATTATCTGCGCCAATCTGATTAATCCCGATATGCAGAAGAACTTCCAGGTGTTTTTAATGCCGAATCTGTACGGAGATATTATAACAGATGAAGCAGCTCAGATTCAGGGCGGAGTCGGTACGGCAGGAAGTGCAAACACAGGAAACCGTTATGGAATGTTTGAGGCGATTCACGGAAGCGCTCCCAGAATGATCGAAGAAGGATTGGGAGCATACGCCAATCCGTCAAGCATACTAAAGGCAGAAGAAATGCTTCTCCGCCATATAGGCATGGCCGGTCAGGCAGACAGGCTGGCAGAGGCAATGGAGGCGTGTGACAGAGAAGGCGCAGTCATCGTAACGGGAACAAAGGAGGGCAATACCGGAAAAGAGTACGGCGATTACCTGCTTGAAAAATTAAAACATATGATAGAGGGATGACCGGACCGGGGATTGCTGCAGCATGCAACAATTCCCGGTCCCTTTTGTGATTTACAGGATTGTTTTTCATCCCGGTTTCATACGCTGCTTCGTAACGGTTTCCATGCGGACCTGCAATACATGCAGGATATATGATTGGGAGTTTTGCATATAAAAGCTAGGAATATCTCTCGTAAAAAGCAGGTGAAATTGTAAAGAATACCGAAAAAAATAAAAACAGGAGATCGATGTTGACTTTTAAAATGTTAAAATATATAATGAAAACAGATTTGAAACGGGTTTCATAAGGAGATAGTTACAACCATTAGACAGAATTGATTAGACAGGATGGTGATTATATATGGCGAGTATCAGGGACGTAGCAGAATAGCTGGTGTTTCCCCTTCCACGGTTTCCAGGGTTATGAATGGAACGGCCAGAGTGGATGATGAAAAGAAACAGCGGGTAGAAAAGGCAATAGTTGAAACCGGTTTCAGACCGAATGAAGTAGCCCGGTCACTCTTTAAAAAATCTTCAAAGATTATTGGAATACTCGTTCCCGATATTGTGAATCCATTTTTTAATGAACTGGCGGGAGCGATTGAAGAGGAGTGTGACAGAAGGGGATACAGGCTGACTTTATGCAATTCCAATAACGATGTGGAGAAAGAAAAGCGAAATTTGAACCTGCTGGAGCGCATGAATGCAGACGGTGCGATTCTCATGACAAACAGAGAGGAAATAAGGGAAGAAATCGACAAATGCCGGATTCCGATCGTAATGATTGACCGTCAGATTGAACGTGGAGAAGAGATCGCCAGCATTCAGTCCGACCACTATCAGGGAGGCCGGATGGCAGTTGAATATCTGCTGAGCTGCGGCTGTAGAAATATCGTGCAGATGAGTGGGCCTAAGAGGCTTTCCAGTGCCCGTCAGCGCCACCAGGGATATCTGGATGTGTGCAGAGAGAGAGGGCTGGAACCAAAGTGGATTGAATGTGAATACAGTTATGAATCCGGGCTGGAAAAGACGGGAGAAATCCTGCGGCGTTTTCCGGAAACAGACGGAATCATCGCGGCAAATGATATGGTAGCCATATCTGTGTACAAAATTCTTCATAAGGAAGGAATCAGAGTTCCGGACGATGTTCAGGTGATCGGATTTGATAACATCATGTTGAGCAGCCTGTTTACGCCGGAGATTACGACGATCGCACAGCCGATCGCGAAGATGGGCCAGACAGCGGTGCAGATTCTGACTGATTACGTATCAGGCATGGAAGTTAACAGGAAAACTACATTTGGAGTGGAGCTTATAAAACGGGGCACGACGAAACAGACTTCAGATGGAGAAAATAAATCATAATAAAGGAGGTCAATATGAAAATTGCAGTAGTGGGAAGCATCAATATGGATATGACGGTAACTGCAGAGAGAATCCCTTTAAAAGGAGAAACATTAAAGGGGGAAGAAATCCGCTGCATACCAGGTGGAAAAGGCGCTAACCAGGCGGTTGCCATGGCAAAGCTGGGGGCAGATGTAAAAATGTTTGGATGTGTTGGCAGCGACGACGCAGGAAAAGCGCTCCTCAAAAACCTCAGGATATGGGAGTGGATTCATGCCATGTCAAAACGGTGCAGGGTGTGAGCACAGGACTGGCATTGATTACGGTCGGAGACAACGACAATACGATCATCGTCGTAGCTGGAGCAAACGATCAGGTGGACAGAGAATATATAGACAGCATCAGGGATGAGCTGCTTTCCTGCGAAATCGTACTTCTGCAGCATGAAATACCTCAGGACACGGTGGAATATGTGATCGAGCTCTGCCACAGCCACGGAGTAAAGGCAGTCCTGAATCCGGGACCGGCACGACCGGTAAAACAGGAGATCATTGAAAAAGTGAGTTATCTGACGCCGAATGAACATGAAGCCGTCATCCTTTTTGGAAAAGACAGAACGACGGAAGAACTTTTAAAGGCTTATCCGGAAAAACTGGTGATTACTCAGGGATCCAGAGGCGTTTCCGTAGGCTTGAAATCCGGAAAAGTGCTGAATGTACCGGCCAGAAAAGCAATGGTCGTTGATACGACGGGAGCAGGAGATACGTTAAACGGCGCGTTTACCGTGGAAATCGGGGAAGGAAGGCCGATTGAAGAAGCACTTTTGTTCGCTAATACGGCGGCCAGTCTGTCCACCGAGAGATTCGGTGCCCAGGGCGGAATGCCTACACGCCGGCAGGTCATGGATGCGATGGAATGTGCGGAAGGCAGAAAATAATAAGGAGGATCGGTAATGAAAAAACATGGTATGCTGAATGGAGAAATATCGAGAGTGCTGTCTTATATGGGCCATACGGATACTCTGGCGGTGGGAGACTGCGGACTGCCCATACCGGATGGAACAGAGAGAATCGATCTGGCCGTGACATATGGAGTTCCTTCTTTTATGGAAGTCTTGAAAGCGGTTTCAGACGATATGAAAGTTGAAAAGGTTATACTTGCGGAAGAGATCAGGGAATCGAATCCTCATATATTAAGAGAAATCAACCATCTTTTTGCCGAATGTGAAACCGGTTTCAAAACAGAGGTCGTTTTCGTGCCTCATAGCCGGCTGAAAGCAATGACAGGTTCATGCAAAGCCGTGATCAGAACAGGGGAAACTACGCCGTATGCAAATATTATCCTGCAGTCTGGCTGTATCTTTTAAAGGAAGAACGTCTGGAGGGAAGCAAAATGAAAATTGAAATGAAGGGGATTGATAAATCCTTTGGACAGAATCAGGTCTTAAAGGATGCCGGATTTATTCTGGATGACGGGGAAGTCCATGCGCTGATGGGAGAAAACGGGGCAGGGAAATCCACCCTTATGAAAATACTGACCGGCGTTTATACGCGGGATAAAGGAACGGTCCTGGTGGATGGACGGGAAGTCGTATACAAAAACGCACAGGAAGCGGAGAGGGCAGGAATTGTATTTATTCAGCAGGAACTGAACGTACTGTTTGATCTTACGGTAGAAGAAAACCTCTTTCTGGGAAAAGAGATTACAAAACGCTTTGGAGTCTGTGACAGAAAGGCCATGAGGGCAAAGGCGGAAGAAACGCTCGAGCGCCTTGGAGTTAAAATTCCAACGGATCAGGTGATGTCAGAGCTTTCCGTGGGGCAGCAGCAGATGATTGAAATCTGTAAGGCATTGATGGTGGATGCAAAGGTCATCATCATGGATGAGCCGACGGCTGCGCTTACGCAGAGTGAAACAAAAGTGCTGTTTGAGGTGATCCGTTCCCTCAGAAAAAAAGGCGTTTCCATCGTCTACATCTCTCACCGTATGGAGGAGATATTCGAGCTGTGCGACAGGATTTCCGTCCTGAGAGACGGCACGTATATCGGTACAAAAGAAATTCCGAAGACAAATATGAATGAAATTGTAAAGATGATGATCGGACGTGAAATCGGGGAACGGTATCCGTCCAGAAACTGTTCCGTTGGGGATGTGGTGCTCCGTGTGGAAGGTCTGACAAAGGACGGCGTTTTCCAGAATGTGAGCTTTTCCGTCCGGGCAGGAGAAGTGCTGGGCGTGTCCGGCCTGATGGGGGCCGGAAGAACGGAAATCATGCAGGCGATCTTTGGAAATCTTCCATATGAAAAGGGAGAAATCCATATAAACGGAAAGAAAGCAGTTATACGGAAACCGGAAGAGGCAATCCGCCAGGGCATTGGATTTATCACGGAGGATAGAAAGACGGAAGGGCTGCTTCTGGAAGAGAGTATCGAAAAGAATATTTCTCTGGCCAATCTGAACCGCATTTCAGGAAAAGGCGGCATTGTAATCAGCAGGGAAAAGGAAAGCAGCCTTGTCAGGCAGGCAATCGAAGAGCTTCACATCAAGTGCTTCGGTCCATTCCACGAATGCCTGAATCTGAGCGGAGGAAACCAGCAGAAAGTTGTATTTGCCAAATGGATTTATACGGACCCGAAAATACTGATTCTGGATGAACCGACGAGAGGTGTGGATATCGGTGCAAAAAAGGAAATATACAGCATTATCAACAAGCTGGCGGAACAGGGGGTAGCGGTTGTCATGGTATCCTCCGAACTGCCGGAGGTGCTGGGAATGAGTGACCGGATTATGGTAGTAAGAGAAGGTATGGTCAGAGGAATCATCAGCCGCAGTGAGGCTGATCAGGAGAAGATTATGACATTAGCTACGGGAGGTACTTTATAATGAATGGGAATAAAAATAAAGCTGTTAATTATGCACAGGATTTTGGAGCATTAATCGCGCTCGTACTGCTGATTGCAGGAATCAGCATCGTCAGCCCGGAATTCCGCACGGGTTCCAACTTTTTGTCGCTGCTTCGCCAGTCTTCCATCAACGGCCTCATAGCCTTTGGAATGACGTTCGTTATTCTGACCGACGCCATAGACCTTTCAGTTGGTTCTGTGCTGGCTCTGAGCACAGCATTCTGCGCAGGTATGATCACGTCAGGTGTTCCGGCCGGACTGGCAATGGTTCTGGCTCTTCTGATCGGCTGCGGTCTTGGAATTGTCAGCGGAGTCATGGTGACGAAAGGACGCCTCCAGCCATTTATCGCAACGCTGATCACAATGACCGTTTACCGCGGCCTGACTATGATCTATACGAACGGAAAACCGATTTCCAACCTGGGAGACAGTTTCATCCTGAAGGTAGTTGGAAAAGGGAAATTCTATGGAATTCCGATCCCGGTTATTCTGCTGGTTCTCCTGTTCCTTCTGTTCTTCTTCCTGCTGAATAAGACCACGTTCGGACGCAGGGTATATGCCACAGGAAGTAACTGGAAATCCGCCAGTCTGGCCGGTGTCAATATACATAAGACGAAAATTATAGCCTATGCCATTTCGGGCACAATGGCGGCTCTTTCCGGCCTGATCCTGTTATCCAGACTGGGCTCTGCACAGCCGACTCTTGGAGACGGATATGAACTGGATGCCATTGCGGCGGTAGCTCTCGGCGGAACCAGTATGAGCGGAGGCAGAGGAAAGATTTACGGCACATTTATCGGCGTACTGATTATTGCAGTTTTAAATAACGGACTGAATATTCTGGGCGTGTCGTCTTACTATCAGGACGTCATCAAAGGTATTGTAATTCTCATCGCCGTTCTTTCGGACAGGAAGCGCTAATTATCAGGAAAATAAGGAGGTTAAAAAATGAAAAGATTTGCGGCATTATTATTATCAGGGCTGATGATGATCAGTGTAACCGGATGTAACGCAATTACGATTGACGGAGAAGACAACGCGAAAGAGAGATCGGGAGGTACGGCCATCGGATTTTCCGTCTCCACTCTGAACAACCCGTTTTTTGTAACGCTGACGGAAGGCGCAAAAGAAAAGGCCGGAGAAGAGAATGTACAGCTGATCGTCGTCGACGCAGGAGACGATGCGGCAAAACAGACGAGCGATATTGAAGACCTCGTCTCCAGAAATGTGGGTGTGCTGATTGTCAATCCGGTAGATTCCGATGCGGTGGCTCCAGCCGTTCAAAGTGCGGTCGCACAGGGAATAAAGGTCATTTCCGTTGACCGTGGTGTCAATGGTGTAGAGGTGGACTGCCAGATTGCTTCCGATAATGTGGCAGGAGCCAATATGGCCACAGAATATCTGGCTGAATTGATCGGAGAAGGGGCAAAGGTAGCTGAACTTCAGGGCGTACCGGGCGCTTCTGCGACCATTGACCGTGGTGAAGGATTCCACCAGGTGGCAGATGAAAAGCTGGATGTAGCGGCCAGTCAGACGGCCAATTTCAACCGTGCGGAAGGCATGTCCGTTATGGAAAATATTCTTCAGTCTGACGGTTCCATAAAAGGCGTTTTTGCACATAATGACGAGATGGCTCTGGCGCTGCCGAAGCGGTGGCTGCTTCCGGAAAGAATATTAAAATCGTTGGATTTGACGCTACCGACGATGCTCAAAAAGCTGTTAAGGACGGGAAAATGGCGGCTACTGTGGCACAGAAACCTGATAAAATGGGAGAAACAGCAGTAGAAACAGCATTAAAACTGATGGCAGGAGAGACGGTAGACAAATCGATTCCTGTAGAAGTAGAATTGATTAAATAGAAAAGCGCCGGCTGATTACAGCAGAACGGGCACAGTTTGGCATTTGATTTTATGAAGTGGTTGATCCACTGATACAGAATCAGATGGCCGAAGCTGTGCCTTTTTCTGTCATGGAAACAAGGCCGCAATCGAAAATTGCCATAACGAGAGCATATATCTTCCTTTACCGGGCAGATCAGGAAGCCACTGTACATCCGTTTTTTGGAGCGAAGGCACAAACGGGAAAAGTAATGGCCGGCAGGTATGGGGGTCTTTTGTTTTTTTGGAGATACAAAACGGAATAAGGGGGATCACAGCTGCCCGATTTCGTTGACAATAACTGGTGCGGACGGTATAATTAACCAAAGGATAAATAGACAGAAAATTTAGAAAAAGGATAGGAAAATGAAAAGGAAAAAACGGGAAAAAATGATTATTTTCTGGGGAATTGCTGCCGTCGTAATTACCCTGGTACTGTGTGCCGGAGCAGGTATCTTTGCAGTTTCTGAGTCTGGAAAAGGGAAACCCGAAGAGGATATCAGAACCGCCCAGCTGCAGTCGGATGCGCATATAAAAGAGACGGTTGCTTCATCATCTATGGAGGAGAGTAAAAAGGGGCTTGCACAGGCAGGTGTCTCGGAATCAAATTCATCAGAGCGGAAAGAATCAGAGCCGGCTTCGGAATCTGCGGCGGGAGAAGTGGTTTCAGAAACTTCGGGCTCAGGGGAACAGGGAGCGGCTGGCCCTCTGATTGTCGAAACTGATCCTGCTGTTTATACTTACGAAAATATGGAACAGGATCTTCAGCAAATGAAGAACATGTATGAGGAAATGACGGTTGACAGCCTGGGAGAGACGATGGACGGCAGGCAGATTTACCATGTGCTTCTTGGAAATCCGGCTTCGGACAGGCATGTTCTGATTACAGGTTCCATTCATGCCAGGGAATATATGACGACACAACTGGTGATGAAACAGCTGGATGGCTTTCTAAAAGATCAGGAAGCCGTGAATAAATATCTGGGCGGGATTGCCGTCCATGTGGTGCCGATGATTAATCCGGACGGCGTATCCATCAGTCAGTTCGGCCTGGAGGCTGTAAGAAAAGATGAGACGCGCAGCTACATAACCGATGTAATTATGAAAAAGGACGGTTCTGCCGGAACAGGAAATTATTTCAAACGCTGGAAGGCCAACGCCCATGGTGTTGATTTAAACAGAAATTTCGACGCCTTGTGGGATCAGTATGTGGGAAGCGGACACCCATCCTCTGACCATTATAAGGGAGAAGCGCCAGGCAGTGAGCCGGAAGCAGCGGCCCTTATCCGCCTGACAGAGACGTATCCGTTCGTCAGGACGGTCAGCTATCACACGCAGGGAGGCGTTATTTACTGGTATTTCGGTCAGACGGGAAAGCTGAAAGATGACACGGAGCAGTTTGCAAAACAGGTTTCTGCCGTTACGGGATATCCTTTGGACGCCAACTATCAGAAGCTGGATCCAGCCGGATATAAAGACTGGGCAATTTCGAAGAAAAGTATCCCAAGCCTGACGATCGAAGTGGGGCGTGAGACATCCCCCGTTCCTCCTGCGCAGTTTGGGGAAATCTGGAACAGGAACAGCGGAGTTTGGACGGTGATTTTTGACAGCGCAATGAAATGACAGGCGCTGTCTTCAATACAGTTACCGTTATTATAAATAAATTAAGAAATAAGGGAAGGGAAACGTATGGGTGTTAAGAAGAGAAATTTCTGGATGTTAATTTTACTGTCGGCAATTACCTGTGGGTTGTACGGCCTTTACTGGTGGTTTTGCTTTATTGAAGATTCCAACCGGATCTGCGAAGGCAGATCGCCTGAAAAACCAAGTCCGAATTTTTTGATCGTTATGCTTTTGACGATCGTTACATGCGGAATTTACTATTATATCTGGATGTATAAGCAGGGCAACCGTCTGGCCGATGCGGCCGCCTCTTACAATATGAGAACTCAGACGACAGGGTCAACACTGCTCCTGTGGTATCTCGTAGGAGCGCTGCTCTGTGGCCTTGGTCCGTTCGTAGCGTTCTATCTCTGGATCGAGTCATTCAACCGGGTTGCGGATGCATATAACGGGCAGCTGCCAGGCGGCGGTGATTTTACGGGCGGTCCGTCTCCGGAAGTGCCGTCAGCGGTAGCAGCGGTCGCTCAGAAAATGGAGCAGGGCGCCGGTAACCTTGCTGGAAAAATTCAGAATTCCAGGGGAATAAACGACATCAAGAAAAAGGTAGGAGATAAGGTAAAAGGACAGGGCGCTCAGAAAAACGTACAGGCGTACCGATACCTTGTGACGTCAAAATACAGAGATCCTATCAGTCAGGGAAATATAAGAGTATCAAATACCTCTGAAATGTGGCAGCCGGATGCGCCGGCCGTCATTACCCAGTACCAGATTGCAGATACGAGCCAGGATGGTGACGTCGGCCTGTTTCTGGGGATACAGAACATGACGGAAAAGACTATTTCAGCGGTCTATCTGGACATTGTGTACTATAACGTGCTGAAAGAAAAGTTGGGAGAACTTTCTAATATCTGTTATCTCGACCTGAGCATAGGAAAAGGACAGATTTTTGAAACGGGATCGCCGGTATCCCTTCCTGACAGATCCACAAGAAGATGCGACATCGTCATCCGCCACATTGTCTATGCGGATGAAACAATATGGAGCTATGAAGGCAGTGAATCGTTTATACAGGTAGAGGCCCAGAATACGCTGAATCTGCCGGACGGGCTGAATGAGGAATTTGTAAGGCAAATGCATGCGTCTGTTCCGGATGTGAATTATCCTTATCTTCCTGAGGACAGGGGAATGTACTGGTTCTGTGCATGCGGCCAGCTGAACGGGGCCGGTTCGGACAGCTGCCTTGCCTGCGGGGCGGAAAAAGCAAGGGAGTTCAGCCTTCTGGATCTCTCATTCCTTGTCAATGAACGTGATATACGCCTGGAACAGGAAAGAACTGCAAGAGAAGAAGCAGAGCGGTTAGAAGCGGAACGAAGGGCACAGGAAGAGGCGCTTCGGGCACAAAAAATTGCGGAGCGCAATCAGAAGATTGAAGAAGCGCAGAAGAAGGCGAAGGGGGCACTGAGTGCCGTTAAGAACCGGGGATCTGAGTATTATGCAAAAGGGGAAGAAAAGATAAAAGGCGCTGTTATGTCCCAAAAACAGGACAGCATGTCAGGAACAGCCGCCATACAGGGAACATGTCCGAAATGCGGCCGTCCGTACCGTGCGGGAGATAAATTCTGTATGAGCTGCGGCACATCCCTCAAACCGGCAGCCGTGCAGGCACAGGTTCTGCCTGATACCGGCAGTACAGGAAAGACGAGATGCGGGAAGTGTGGTATGGAAAATGATGGAGATTCCAAGTTCTGCATGGGCTGCGGAAGCCTTCTGGGCGTGGAAGAGGCAGCTTATGAAAAGCCGCAGGAAACGCTGTCTTCCAGCGAAGCGGTCCATTTAGATAAAAAAGCACCTGTTTCACTGGAAAAACAGCCGGAATCGAATGAAGCTATGGCGTCTGCCCCGGCTTATAAGGAGAATGAGGGGAAGGAATATGATCAGGACGAATTGAGAACCGTAGTGCTCACGCCGGAAATGGCTGAACAGATGGCAGCGGCCAGCCAGAATAAGGCAGGCGATGGGCCTGCTTCGTCAGACGCTTTTGAAGAGGAAGTCCATCAAGTCCGGCAGACACAAGAAGGCAGAGTATGCCCGTCATGCGGATATGTCAATGATAGTGATTCGATGTTCTGTATGAGCTGTGGAAGCAGAATTGACGAGTAATCGAAACTAAAGGAGAAAATGATATGTTTTGTAAAAAATGCGGAAAGCAGATAGCAGATACAACGAAATTCTGTCCATACTGCGGGGCGGATATAAAACCCTCGTCTCAGCAGGACAATTCTTCCGGACACAGAAAGCCGGCCGCCTCAGGCGGAAAAAATATGAAGCCGTTTCTTGCGGTCTGCGGAGTGATTATAGCTGTTGCGATAATCGCTACGGCCGTGTTTGTGATGAAGACCATGAAATCGGGCGCGCCGTCGGAGACTCTGAAAGAAGCCGTGAGTGAGCCGGAAGAAACAGAGACGATTACAACGGAGGCTGAGGAAAGCGAGGCCGAGACGCCAGTTCCAGAAACGACTGCTCCGGAAACTACGATGCCGGAGACGCCGAACACGACTCAGTATCCTACATACTTTGTGGCAAACTGTGACGAATTTATAACCCTCAGAACGGAACCGGACACATCGGCGGCTGCGATTCTTCAGATTCCCTATGGGTCTCCTGTCAGCTATGTGGAAACAGCAGACAACGGATTTTATAAGATTATTTACAATGGCCATACGGGATATGGGCTTGCGTCCTACCTCAGCACCACCCAGCCGGAGCCGAACAGCAAAGCTGCAGCTCCAGCGGCATCTTATAAGACATATTATGTGACGAATTGCGATGAGTGGATATCACTTCGCAAGAGTCCAAGTACTGGAGCCGACAGGATTACAACCATACCATACGGAGCGGCAGTCAGCTTTGTGGAGAACTCCACAAACGGATTCTATAAGATCATCTACAACGGTCATACGGGATACGCTCTGGCTTCCTATCTGAGTACCAGCGTTCCTGCCTCCAAAGCTGCCGCATCTTATCGGTCGGCAAAGGTAGTTAACTGTGAAGAATGGATATCCTTGCGCGTATCACCGAATACGAAGGCGGACAAATATACGGAAATTCCTCTGGGGGCATACGTGACCGTAATTTCCACAGGGGAAGCAAACGGTTTCTGGAAGATCCAGTATGGCGGCTACGAGGGATACGCTCTGGGGCAGTATCTGGCATTGCAGTAAGAAATCAAATGATATAAGGTAGAAAGGAGTCGGGGGTGATGCGTTTCATTAATTTGCAGCACTCTCGGCTCAGTTTTTGAATGGATGAAAGGGATATGTCTGATTATTGAAGGAGAAAAATGAAATGACATGTAAAAACTGCAAAAGAGAAATACCGCAGGGAGTCAAACATTGTCCATACTGCGGGGCAAAGCAGGATGACGGAAAAAAGACTGGAAAAATTACGATGATTCTGGCCGGGACGACCTTAATTATCGTGCTGATTATACTCGTTGTGTTGCTCATGTTTATAAAGGGGAAGGATGACGGCGGAGAGAGAACAAAGGAAGTTCAGCCGGCGGCGGTAAATGATGTCTCTCAGGAAACAGACAGAGGTTCAGATTCAACTGAGATTCAGGCGTCGGCAAATGAAAAATCAACAGAGAGTTTAAGGACGGCAGAAACGGCTGGAACTGTCGGTTCTGCAGAACAGATCCAGGTTCCGGACGAAGAGCAGAAGGAAATGATGAGGGATCTGACATTTAACGGAATCTGTCTGCTTCCTTACAATGCAGATTCGTCAGGCGAGGTATTTGTGCAGAACGTACCTCATGAAAGGATGCTGGATACCTATAATTATATCGCTTATGATACAGGAATGCATTCTGCACAAGGAAAGAACAAATCTCTGTATCCGGAATCCAGATGGGAGAACCAGGGAATTGACGGAATCCAGGGATGGGGATATGTCAGCAGCGATGCAGACGCTATGAAGGCGTTTCTGAAGAAGGTATACGGATGGAGCTTTGAAATTACAGATGCCGATGCAGCCTTAGGATATGCGGAAAAAGACGGCAGAATTTACGGGCCGGGATTTGGAGACGGAATGGACGCGACAGAGGTTGACTTTCTTGAGCCGTCATACAGCTTCGATGAAAAAATGCTGACGGTGACCGTTCCATGTGAAGAACGTCTGACAGACGGCAGCGACCGCGTGGTAAATCGAGGGGAGAGGATTACCACCTGGACGTACAATCCGGCCAGCCCTGTTCTCTACACAATGGAATCTTATAAGGAACGATGGGATCAACCGCTCTATTCCTGGATGGAACAGGAAGTCGCATCGACCGCCCTTCCTTCCGGTCAGATTGAGGACGAGGTGAAGAGAATACGCGCCGTATACTCCAAGATACAGAACGAATTCCAGACATATCAGAAGACGACCGTGAGAAGCGGAGTGACACGTTTTTGTTCTGCAGACGGAAAATTGATGAAATATTCCGTAACGTCAGGAACGGACGGCAGCCCCTGGGCCAGAGAGTATTACTATGAAAACGGAAATCTAATCTTCGCATTTTATTTTCAGGAAAAAGTGGAAAACCGCTTTTATTTCAGCGGCGGAACCATGTTCCGATGGATCGACAGTCAGAAGCAGACACACGATAATGATACGGGCAATTCTTCCTGGTATACATGGGAGGATCAGGTAAAATCAGAAGCCGGCCAGGTGCAGTAACGGTGTGAAAGCAGCACATGGAATAGACAGAAAGATGAAATTGAGATTTAAATATACGGGTACTATGGGGGATAAGAATTATGAAAAAATGCAGTTTTTGTGGTCATGAGATGCCGGATGAAGCCGTATTCTGCGGAGCATGCGGAAACCGATATGAAGAAGCGCAGATCCAGGATTATGGAGCGGAATATGAAGGGGCAGGTGGAGAAGAGCCAGCAGGAAAAATATGCCCCAGATGCGGCTGCCATAATCTGCCGGACGCGGTCTTTTGTCAGGAATGCAGATGGGATATGAGCAAGCCGTATTCAGAGAATCAGGCAACGAAAACGGTAAATAAGGATAAGAGAAAAGGTAAAAAATCAGTTCTTCCCATGGCCGTTGGAGGTATATTCCTGTTGATTATCCTGGCTGCGGGGGTTCTGTTTGGCATTAGATACTTGAAAAACAATTCAAAAGAGACATGGAGCCTGGCAAAGGCGGAGCTGGCGGAAAATTACCTGCAGCCGGAAAACAGAGGAACCGTCGATCTTTCCGCGCGGAACCATCAGCCAGCCGGCCGCGATCTTTCGGCCGTGTGGGATCAGACGCTCTTCTACTGGCTGGAAGACGTAGGCGGGGAAGATGATAACCATATCGCTGCATGCGCCATGACCAGGATCGAGCTGAAACGAAACGATAACGGAAATACGATCGAATATGAAGTATACAGGGATTCAGAAACGGATGAAATTTACAAAATCGTATCGATCGAGCATATGGAAGACGGCAGCCTGGAATTGAGCGATTATTATTACAGGGATGGAAAACCGAATTTCGTGTTCCGGCGCAGTGATACGGTCTATACGCCTACATACGCGTCCATCGATAAAGTGGGCGAACGGTATTATTTTACAAATGATCAGATGGTAAAATGGCGCTGGATTTATGAACCGTCTGTCGTGAACCAGTGGATTCTGACCCCGGAAGACACATGGTATACCCAGTGGGGATATCAGGCGATTTCCGACGGGGAAAGAGCCAGTACGATGAAAAGGAAGCGCAGGTATTAAACGAAGCCTACAATACCTTTGACGCTGTGACGGCCAATGAACCGGTCGTTCTTGTTGCAGGCCGGGTGACGGATGAAGACGGAGAGCCGATAGAGGGCGTAGAGGTCGGAATTGGTATCATTGAGAGCGGAGAAGGTCAGAAACCGGAAATAAAGGTAATGACGGATGAAGAGGGACGGTACGCCTGGGCGGCAGACGACGCTCAAGCAGAATATTTCCTCGTATTCCAGAAAAAAGGTTGGATTCAGTCGCTTATGAAACCATCGCTGATTGAGGGGGCACAGCAGCAAGCGGACCAGGAAGATACGGTGCTCATAGCGGACAGCAAAAAGAAGGAAAAGCATAAAGTGACCTTTCACGTCTACCAGATGAAGCCGCAGAGCGAGGAAGAAGTGACGGCGCGGGCTTTTGCGGAAGACGCGACGGAAGAACAGCTCCCGGCCCTTGGCGGAGCAGATGTTTCGGTCTATTCTGGGGTGAACTGTATTTTTGGAGAGCCTGTCGGTCAGGCAGAGATATCGGAAGACGGAACCGTAACGGCGGAGTTTCCGTCCGGAAGTTATACGGCTGTATTTGAAAAAGAAGGATTTATGACAGCCAGGACCGTCTTTCTCGCAAATGGAGATCAGGAGGAAATGTCCGTATACTCCATGGCAAAAGACGATAGTGAGAATGGTGGCGGATCAGCGTCGGATTCCTCAGATAACAGCGCATCAGGCGGAGGGAGCCAGTGGACGATTGTTCTGACATGGGATTCTGCAGAAGAAGAACCTCTCGACCTGGACAGTTCTTTATTTACGCCGGACAAGGCGGCCGGAGGCGACAGAAACTGCATCAATACGATCAACAGGAGCGATGCATCAGGCGGCCGGTTCCTCTATGACGGAGAGGGCGGGAACGCATGCGAAATCATTTCCCTGACATCGCCTAAGGCAGGGAGCTATAAGTATTACGTAAGCAATTATTCGGATATTCAGGGAAAAGACCAGACTTCCTCTAAGATGGCGGATTCCAGAGCTTCCGTTACCGTATATCACAACGGCGCGCCTGTAAAAACTTTCCGAGTGCCGGAAGAACGGGGTGTGATCTGGGAAGTATTTGAGCTGAGAAATGAGAGCATTGTTCCGGTTCAGGAGGTCTATGGCAGCGCAGAAGGAAAAAGCTGGTGGACAGAGGACAAACGCCTTGCCAGGATATCCGAGAGAGGGATAAAGGCCGACTGGATTCAGTCTGATGGGGAGTGGCTGTACTTTGCAAATGCGGCCGATCAAAATAAGCTGTACTACTGCAGGAAAGACGGCAGTGATTTGACGAAGATCTGTGATGATGTGCTGATAGATGAAGATATTCTGTTGGTAGATAATCAGATCTATTATGTAGCATATGGGCTGGTAGGAGCAGGTATATACAGAATTAACACAGACGGTACGGGACGTGAGATGATAAGTGATTCCATGCAGCTGGCAGAGTACGACTCGGCGCTTTTCCTTATGGGCTATGCAGATGGACTCGTCTATTACTGGAATGCGCCGGAAACGATTGGATGGGCGAGGGCGCTTCCTGTTTCCGGTGGAGAAGCTGTTCATGTTGGTCTTGATAATCAATGTATGCAGTATTATGCCATAGCAGGAGATTATATTTATTATCAGGCTATTGATATAAATACAAGCTGGGATGAGATATCCCTGTGGAGAAGTCGTCTGGACGGAAGCGAAAGAGAATGCATACGAGACGGTATCAGATGGGACTTCAGTCCATTTACCATTTATAAAGGCTGGGTCTACTATACAGAAGGCGGTACTGTCAAGAGAATACGGATTGATGGATCAGGCGATGCAGAACTGGCTTTCCATGGCGGAACTCCTACGATATTTAATAATACCGTCTACTATATGGGAAATGACAGCAGTCTATATGGAATGAACCTGGACGGAAGGGGCAACCGCGTTGTTATTCAGAATTCAGGCAGCTTTTCCATAGTCGATGGAGAGATCTATACAAGAGATACATCTTCTCAGTGGTCGCCGATCATGGTCAGCGATCTGAACGGCGGAAACGAGAGACAGCTGTTCGACACGTCTGCTTTAAGGAGCGCGGGAGCGATGAAAGCGTTTGCGGAGCTGTTGGATGGATATGTGCCGACAGAGCTTGTAGGGGAGTACGAACGGCAGAAATATATACAGTTTGCCTGTCAGGATATCGATGGAGACGGGATCAACGAACTATTCGTACAGTACAATCCGGGAGCGCCTGATCTTTGTGTGGATTACTTCCGGTTTGACGGCTCTATAAGAAAGATTTGGGATTTGCATGAAGGAAGCGAGATAGCGGTTAATACAGCTGGAAAAGAAATGGCACTTTACTTCTATGGAGGAGGGGGAAGAGACTATATAGAACGCTGCAGATTCGATGGCTCTCAAATTGAAACAGGTGCGTTTTATCCGGGACAGGCGCCGGATTCAGAGGCTGAGTTGGAGGCGCTAGACCGATATTATAACACTTATATGAAAAGCTATCCCAAACTAGTCTTCGTAGACAACACCCCGGCCAACCGTCAGAAGTATCTGCTGAACGGCACGGGAACAGGCTGGACATATTAATTATGCTTTAATTTTATATCGTTCTCAAGAGCCTCTCTACATATGAATGCGCTGCTTGAAATAACCAAAAATAGTGCCCCTGATATCGGGACGGTGACTTGGCTTGCTGCCAGGAATCAAAACCGGTATCAGAGGCACTTTTTATGTATTATAATTATGTGGAAAATTTATAAGAATTATATTGCTGATATCTAAGGTGGCAAAAACAACGATGCTGTTCATATAACAAAGCACTTACACTCCCGGCATGGGCGCCTCATAAAAACCGTATTTGTGGAAATTATACCATTCCATAATATTGATTTCAGGTGCAGCCTCCAGTGCGGTCAGCACCTCCCGGGCAAATTCCAGCGGAGCAGTACCGTTGGCTGTGACGATATTGCCGTCCCTGACAGCCGGCTGCATGACGTAGTGTTCTTCCCCGGTATATGCTTCTTTTGCCCATTGCTTTAAGTCGTTCAGATCGTTGGCCGTGTGGCGGATATGATTTAAGACGCCCATGGTACCAAGAAATCCGGAAGCATCGCAGATGCCGGCCAGAACCTTTTTTCTGTCCAGAGCGGCTTGGACGAGCGGTTCTACCTGCCGCGCCTCCTCTTTTCTCCAGGACATTCCGCCTACGAGAATTAAACCTTCAAAATCTTTCGGAGCTGACTGGATATCATAATCAGGAAGAACGGTAAAGCCTCCGATGGACCGGACGCTGTCCGTCGTAAGGGAAACGGTTTTGGCAGAAAAACGGTCTTGCCCAAGGGCGGCCAGCAGTGCGGATAAATAGGCGGCTTCCCAATCGGCGTATTGATCCAGAATTAGAAATAACACGGTTTTTTTCATAATTGACCTCTTTTCCATATTTTAGATATTCGAATTTAAAAGTTCGGTGGAATTTAGCGCCCGGATTTCTGCGGTGAACACAGAAACCGGTATGCGCAGATATAAAGACCACGTTGTGGTCATTATATCATATTCTCCGGCCCTAAAGTGAGAATCTTTTCGCCATACTTCGCTATAAAGGAATAAATCGCGGCGATTCTTCACATCCTATCCTATGAGATTGGGATCAAAAAGTTTTTTGATCTTGTTAATAAAGGAGCGCAGAGCCATGGGAAATAAAAAGAATCACGGAAATGATAAAAATGATAGAAGCGATAAAAACGACAGAATCTGTGACAAAAACGATAAAAACGACAGGGATGACGGCAGAACAGCAGACAACCTGGACGAGCAGAAGAAGCAGGGAGAAGTGGACGAGAAGAAGGACGCCAAGCTGGAAGAATATGGACAGGCAGTACTGGATTCCAACCGCGCCAGAAAGAAAATATACCTTCTCTCGATTATCGGTGAAGTCGAAGGCCATGAAAATCTGCCCAGCAACAGCAAGGCGACGAAATACGACCATGTGCTGCCGAAACTGGCGGAACTGGAAGATGACCACGAAATTGAAGGACTTCTGATTCTGCTGAATACCTCAGGCGGCGACGTGGATGCCGGCCTTGCTATTGCCGAAATGATTGCTTCCTTAAGTATGCCTACGGTTTCACTCGTGCTTGGCGGCAGCCATTCCATCGGCGTTCCGCTTGCGGTCTGTACAGATTACTCCTTTATTGTGCCTACAGGAACGATGATGATTCATCCGGTCCGTATGAGCGGAATGGTGATCGGAGCAGAACAGACATATGAGTACTTCGATATGATTCAGGATAGAATTTTGAGTTTTGTATCGGATCACTCCACAATTCCTTATGATAAGCTGAAACAGCTCATGCACAATACGGAAATGCTGACCAGGGATCTGGGGACCGTTCTCGTAGGAGAAGAAACGGTAAAAGAGGGATTGATCAATGAGGTCGGAGGTATTAAAGAAGCGCTTCAGAAGCTGTATGGCCTGATTGATGAACAGGGGACGCCGCAAAAGTAATTTTAGCGATGCCTCAGATACCGACACCATATATCGTTCCAGTACGGCGGCCGGGAAAACTGGAACCTCTATTTTGTAGCTGCTTGATAAGGACTCTTAGCCAGTCTGAGCAGGTTCTTCGGAACCTGCTTTTTAGTTACATCGGATAGTTCTCCGAACTATCCGATGTAACTAAAAAGCCCTCCGGGCAGGGTCATCCTGCGAAGGTAAGGAATGATGCCGATGAAGCGACCCACTGCAGGCGGAGAATCCCGCGAGCGGGATTTTTTCTTATTTTGCGTTACAAAAAAGGAGGTACTGCAAAACTGGCTTATTCTAGTTTTACAGCATCCCCTTCCCGAATGAGGTCGATGGTCTGCAGCCTGATATCAGGAGTCCTGGAGACCCTGATTTTTATTATTTTTGGATCCAGTTGATAAACAACTCTATTTTTTTCAGATCTTCTTCGTCAAATACCAAAAGTTTTTTCCATATGGCTGTGCGCGGGCTTTCGTCGTCCGCCCCCGTAAAAAATTCTTCCGGTGTCATATCGAAATAGGTGATTATATTAAAAAGCTCTCTTAGAGACGGTAAAGTGGAGCCGTTGGTGATACCACGTATATAAGAACCGCTCTTACCTAAACTCAGACTCATGCGATGCTCGGAAACATTTTTTAGTAATCTGAGCTCCGTAATTCTGTTTCTGAGAAAGTTTTCATAATTTTCAATTTCATCCATTGTGTCTATCCTCCCAAGTTAATATTGTATCTACAAAAATCAAAAAGAATTGGTAGTAACACTATGAATTTTTGTTTATTATTAAAATAAATGGTGGTATAATTATTAATTATTGTATTAATTGATTTTTCTACTATGAATAAATAGATATGTGAACAGTATTGCCAGAGAACGCCCTGTTTATTTACGGCGGACACATAGAATTATTGGATGGAACAGAGGAGGGAGTTGCTTGAAAAAAGTAGAGATAGAAAATGGGGAAAGAAAATTCCAGGGGGGATATTTTGACTGTATATACGATGAATATTTCACGCTTCTGCGTGCGGATAATGTCTGTGATTTCCTGGGGTATACCAGAGATGAGATGGAAGAGATATTTCACAACCATCTGATCGAATGCATTTATCAAGATGATCGTCAGATGATTAAAAAGGAGATTGCTTTACAGCTGGCGAAAGGAAATGTGTTCATGTATGAAAATCGTCTGAATACGAAGGGAGGAGAGATCCGCTGGGTATGGATCAGCGCGGAACTCAGGGAGAACCGGGATTGCGGACCATATTTTCATTGTATTTTCCACGATATCACGGATGTTAAAAAAGAACGGCAGCAGCTTGCAATCAGCGAACAGAGATATGAAATTGTGCTTTCACAGATGCAGGATATTATTTTTGAGCTGGACTGCAAAACATTTGATATCTATTATTCACCTAATTTTGAAAAGAAATTCGGATATCAGATTCCGGTAAAAGGATTCCCGGATTCAATGTTTAGCACGGATATTATTTATGAGGACGATAAAGCGGTGCTCCGGCAGAAGTTTCAGGGCCTGTTGCAGGGAAGTGAGCGGATGCAGCAGGAATACCGAATTAAACACAAAGACGGATATTATCTGTGGATGGATGTCCATGCCACAGTAATGCGCAGCCCAGAAGGCGAATTGTTGAAAATACTGGGAATTATATCGGACATCCATCAGAGAAAGACTGAGATATTGGAGACGAGGAAGATTGCCAACCTGGACCCGCTCACCGGACTGTTAAACCGGCGGGAAAGTGTGAAACGCATCAATCAATACATAGAACATAACGAGGCGCTGGCTGCACTGATTATCATTGATGTGGATGACTTTAAGCGGTTAAACGATACCATGGGTCATCTCTATGGGGACTCCGTGTTGTCGGATATTGCAGAAGGCCTGCTCACAATCTTCCGCCATGGAGATATTATTGCACGGTTTGGGGGAGATGAGTTCCTGGTTTTCATGCCGCATCTCAGGGAAAAGAACAATGTTACCCAAAAACTGGAGGACATTTTAAACATGATGAAACATTCCTCCAGAATGGAACGAACGTTCAGCTGCAGCATAGGGGCCTGCTTTTATCCGGATCACGGAGACCAGTTTTCCACCCTTTTTTCCAAGGCGGATGCGGCGATGTACCACGCCAAAAGGCAGGGAAAGGGGATGTACTGTTTCTACAACGAAGGGGAATTGCCTACCAGGTTCCTGTCTGTCAGCCACCGGCCCCTCCTTTCCATGCAGAAGAGCTTTCATGACCATATTATTGAATACATGTTTCGAATCTTTCTGGAAAACCCGGATACCCATAGGGCGATTCCTATTTTACTGGATTATATAGGGCGGGTGTTGCATTCGAACCGTATCTACATCTGCCAAAAAACAGGCGGAGAGGATTTCAGAAACATCTATCGCTGGTGCAGCGCTGAAACGCTTCCAAAAGAAGAGTCCTTAAACCGTCTGTATTCCCTGAACTGGGAAATTACACCGGAAATCTCAGGCACGGCGATTCCGGATGCCGGAAAGGTAGAGGATCCGGAGATTCGCGGATGGCTGGAGGAGCGGAATGTCAAAGCTATATTCCTATGCTGGCTGGGGGACAAAGATCAGGTAATGAACCTCATAGGCTATGAAGACTGTCATAATACCCGTCAGGATGTGGAAGAGGAACGATATACACTTTTTATGGCCAGCGAAATTCTGAACTTGTTCCTGGTGAAGCAGTACAATTCTGCCATTCTTCAAAAACAGAATAACGAAAGAATATCGTTTCTGATGGACAGCATTCCCGGCGGGATGCTGGGGGTATATCTGAGGGATGGATTTCCACTGTATTTTATTAATCCACGGATGCTGGGATATCTGGGCTTTGAAACCCAGGAAGAATACGATCACTTTATAGAGGGCAATGCGGCAAATGGGATATACAAGGAGGATCGGAAACAGGTGACTGCCCATATTCTTAAAAGCCTGAAGGCAGGCGGGGAATATGAAACGGAGTATCGAATGATTAAAAAGGACGGAGAGCTGATATGGGTCAGTGACAAGGGGAAGAAAATCCAGACCTCAGATGGGAAGGAGGCGGTACTTTCCCTGCGAATCGATATCAGTGAACAGAAGGAATATGAAAATCAGCTGACTATCTACAGGAACGCGTCCAACGGCGGAGCATTTGTCATCAGCATGGACGGCAATTATCCACTGCTCTATGCGAATGATATCTTCTACCATGTGTTTGAGACGAGCCGCGAGCATGTGGCGGCCATGGACGATAAGGTGGTTTCCTTTATCCATCCGGATGACCGCTTGCTGGCGAGAAGGCTTCTGGAGGAAGCCAGGGCGGATCATAAGGACTATTTCCAGTGGGCACTCCGGATCATTACCGGGAAAGGGCGGCTGAAATGGATATTGGTAAACGCTTCGCTGGAAAAAAGTGAGGACGGCTTGGTGATGGACGGCTTCGTCATCGATGTCACGGAGAAGCATCGGCTGGAGGATGAGATTGCCCACAAAGAGCTGGTATACAGAACGGCGCTCAAAGAGACACATATCAATGTTTGGGAATATGATGTGAAAAACCATACGCTGATTTTGACGGAAAGTGCAGAGGAACACCATTCCTTTAAAGGAACTTTGGAAGGGGTGCCGGAGTCGCTTCTGGATAAGGGATGTGTGCATCCTTCCAGCCGTCAGGATCTGATTGAGATGTATCAGAAACTGGACAGGGGGGAGCCTCACATTCAGGCGGATATTTTGACCCGCACTTGTGATCTGTCCGGATGGTGGTGGGAGCGAATCAACTATACAAGTCTCTATGACAAAAACGGCGCTCCGGCCTATGCTGTGGCTGTGGGAGAGGATATTACGAATCAGAAGAAAGCGGAAATGCTCTACCAGCAGGATATGCAGTTGCGCATGATGATGAATGCAGGAATGATTATCTGTTTTCGCTGCAATCTGGACCAAAACCGGGTAGAATATATTGACGGGCCGGACACAGATCAGTACGGAGACGATCTGACTTATGATGACCTGCTGCGGCTGCACAATCTATATGTGGCAAACAAGGAGGACAGGGTGCGGTTTTTGAATGCCATGAGTAAAGAAGCGCTCTACAGCGCATTTCAGAATGGGATGACCATGATCAGCTGTGAATACCGCAGGAGAGATAGGAACGGCAGGCTCTTCTGGGTCAGTGCTTCCGCGCGTCTGATGCGCAATGCCCAGGATGGCAGCCTCTACGTATATGGGACGCTTCAGGATATTGATGAGCGGAAGAATATTGAGCTGGCCCTGAAGAACCGGGCGGAGCGGGACATGCTGACAGGTGTCTACAATAAAGAAACGGCAATCCTCATGATTGAAGAGACGGTTCATAAAGAACAGAAACGGAAAAGTAACTATGCCATGATGGTATTCAACGTAGATAATTTTACCGGTATCGTCCATGATGACGGATACGCTGCGGCGGACAACATCCTGAAGGAAATGGGAAATCTACTGAATACCTGTTCCTCCAGTTTAAAGATTGTAGGGCGGTTTTATGGCGATGAATTTGTGGTGCTTCTGTATGACAGCCCTTCGGCGGAAGAAGTAATGCAATACGCGGAAAATGTGCGGAAGGATATCAACCAGCCTATATGTTCCCACAGGTCAGAATCCCGGTCACTGTTTCCGTCGGAATTGTTTTTGGAAACGGGGAGCCTCTGGCATTTAATAGTCTGTATCAGAAGGCGAGAACCGCGCTGTTTGCAGCCAAGGCCGACGGAAGAAACTGCTGCATGGTCTACAGCCAGGATATGGACAAACAGGCGCTGCTGGACAAAACATCATTTTCCGGCCCCATGCACCTGGCTTCGATCCAGGAGAATCCAGTGGAGAATATTCTGTTAAAGTGCCTGTTTTTCCTGACCGGTTCTGCGGATTTCCGCAAATCCATGGAGAATACGTTGAAAGAGATCGGCCGATATTACGGCGCGGACCGCGCATACGTGGTGGAGCTGGAGCGGGAGACCGCAGACCTGCTGGAACTATATGAATGGAAGAAGGAGGAGGAACGCTCCATCCGAACCCTTGACAGTACCTTTCTATGTCCCCGAAGCCTGTCTTTGCCTGCGGGAGAACAAATGAGAAAGCTGCGCTATATTGAGAATCTGGATACATTCGAGGAACATGATCCGCAACTTTGCCGATATCTGAGAAGTATTGGTGTCTTCTCCTTCTTCACATCCAGCCTGGTGGAAGACGGTACGCTGGTAGGATACATTAGGATAGACAATCCCAGGCAGAATACAGGCAATATCTCCGCTATAGACGGGCTTCTCTATTTTCTGACCAATGAACTGATCAAACGCAGATTACAGAAGCGCCAGGAATATTTAAGCTACCACGATGAAATGACCGGCATGCTGAACAGGAACAGCTATAAGGACTACGCTGAGTCACTGAAGGAGGAGGGGCTGATTTCACTGGGGGTGATCTCCCTGGACATTAACGGACTGAAGGAAATTAACCGGAACCATGGAAATTCCTACGGTGATGATATTGTCCGGTATATTGCCCGAATTCTAAAGGAAGAGCTGTCCATGTTTAAAATATACCGTTTTACGGGAGATGAGTTCCTGGCTCTCTGTGAAAATATTGCTTATGATACTTTTCTGTCCAGAGCGCATAAAGCCAGTGACAGACTAAAAGATATCTGCAGCATTTCTATGGGGACCGCCTGGAGCGATACGGATATCAGCCTCAATTCTCTGAGCATAAGCGCAGATGAGCGTCGCCTGATTGCAAAGCAGAATTATTACGAGGAAAAACAGTATGGCCATAAGCGCAAAAATGCTAAGATCCTGAAAGGCCTTTTAAAAGCATTGTCCCAGAGACGGTTCCTCGTTTATATGCAGCCGAAGATTGACAGCAGGGACGGAAGTCTCTACGGTGCGGAGGCGCTGGTGCGCTATCAGGATGACACTGCAGGCCTGGTTGCTCCTGGGAAATTCATACAATATCTGGAGAATGCCGGTTTGATCCACCATATTGATCTCTTTGTGTTCGAGGAAGTGTGCCGCGTCCAGGCGGAATGGAGGCAGCGGGGATTGCCGCGGATTCCCGTTTCGCTGAATTTTTCCAGATCCACCCTGCTGGAGGAAAATCTGATCGCCCAGATGGACGGGATAGCCGGAAAATATGAAGCGGACAAGTCACTGATCGAAATCGAGATTACGGAAAGTCTGGGAGAAGTGGAACGCAATACCATCGCGGCTATCGGCAGCCAGATCCGGCAGGCCGGCTGCCGCCTGTCCCTGGATGACTTCGGTTCCAAGTACAGCAACCTGTCGTTTCTGTCCGCCCTTCATTTTAATACACTGAAACTGGACAAAGGACTGGCGAACAACCTGATCAGCAATGAGAATGCGCGGATTATCGTAAAAAACATTCTGAATCTCTGCAGAGAGCTGGAAATTACAGTAGTTGCCGAGGGGGTAGAGGTGTATGAGCAGCTGGAAGTACTGAAACGTTTGGAATGCTGGTATATCCAGGGATATTATTATAATAAACCGCTGCCGGTGAAGGAATTTGAAGCGATTTATATGAAAAAGGAATAGAAGCAGATTGACAGCTGCGCGTAGTCGAATCTATGAATGGAATGGACGAAAAAAGGCTGGTAAAAGGAGCGTTTTCACACCGCTTTTACCAGCCTTTTTAAGTTCAATGCCGCATTAATAAGGGGGATTCCTCTGTCATATCTCGCTGTTTTCCCGTCATAGGAAAAGACTTCATACCCCATGGCAATGGTCCTGCTACCGGTTACTGGTAAGAAATTAATCTATTCAATACCGTCTGAGCCTCTGTGTAATTCCTCTGCTCTACATGGAACACAAAGTCATCTACATCTTTTTTGAATTTTAATTCCTGTTCCCGCCTGAATTGTTTTCCCTTAGCCGTAATATAGTACGTGACAGTTACATATTCATCATAGATTTCGCCGACCTCGTCGCCCCATCCCCGATAATCCCTGTGTTCTTCTTCTGTTCTATCGACAAAATCTTTGGAAATAGCACTTAAATTCTGATACTGCACATCACTTATTTTTTCATTGCTATCATCATATAATATCTTATCGCCTTTTATATAATGTCTGCATTTTTTTGTACAGGACGTACATTTCTCTAAATCACATTTATATTGACTGTAACAATGAGGCACGTCTTATCCCAATCCATATGATGATACTCCCAACAGGTATAAATACACTTACAGCTTTCTCGCTTTCCTACCCAAAAACTACCCCCATATTTATTCCGGTTATCGTCCTGGACTTTCTCTTTGTAGAAATAGAATTTATTCTCCCAATCGTTTGCATTATTTTTTTCCTCTAAAATATGGTAAAGCATAAATATAAGTGCGCAGATTTTGAAACAGGGATTATAAATTTTGATCTTATCTTTCACCACATCCTCGGTCGTAGTGAAGAAAATTAGCGATTTATATGTTCTTGTCTTTGTAAGGAGCGGCTGCAGCACTTCAAAAGAATCATACAGATGGTGAATCGCAGCAAAGAACTCCTGTTCCGGATGATTGCTCTTTTGGCTGGCCTTCATGGATTCTTCGGCAGCTTTTAAATGACTTCTTGCAATGTCGAAATAAACATCATATATTTGATCATAAATTTGATTAACCAGCATTTCCATGTTATAAGCATCAATTACCTTACCGCCTATACTAATTGTACCCTGGGCAGCTTTTATCGTATATTTGAGATAATCCATATGGTACCCCCTTTCTCTTTCAACATAGAAACAATATATCCTTCATATAGATTATAGCATATCCGACAATACTTCTCAAACACCTTGAATGAGGTGATTGCAATTCTGCGAAATATTTTGTATACTGATTTGGATGGAAAACAGTTCCTGTGACAGAAGCAGTTCTGTCGAAAGCTGATTATTTCCATTTCCAAAAAGTAGGAGGCTTGAATTACATTGGCAGAAACGAAAAAACGAAAAACGACGACATCCACAAGAGCGAAGACGAATACAGGAAAGAGGGGCCGCCCTCCAAAGAGGAAGGAACCGGAACAGCCGGAATTTCTGCAATCCGAGGTGGCGATTATCATTTCCTTTGCACTGGCTGTGCTTTTATTTTTAAGCAACTTTCATCTGTGCGGAGTATTCGGAGATTTCCTGAGGAGTGTTCAGCTGGGGATCTTCGGATCCGTTGGCTTCATTGCCCCGCTGCTGTTATTTGTGGGGACATGTTTTTACATAGCAAACAGAGAAAATCCAAGAGCGATGATGAAAATGGGGGCAGTAATCTGCGCCATTCTTGTGTTGTGCGCTTTTGCACAGCTTATTTTCGGCATTCCGCTGGAAGAGGGCGGGAAGATTACAGCGTGCTATCAGGCCTCCTCCAAATCTGGAGCAGGAGGCGGAATAGTCGGCGGAGCAATTGCCGCCGGGCTGACAGGCCTTTTAGGAACGGTTGGATCTTATCTGGTACTGGCGGTTCTTTTTGCCATCTGTACCGTACTGATAACAGAAAAGTCACTCGTGTCTTTCGTGAAAAGCGGAGGCAGCAAAGCTTGTCAGTATGCGAAAGAAGATTTCGACAGGAGAAAAGAAATCCATGCGGAGCGTCAGGAAGAGAGGCGCAGGATCAGAGAAGAAAACAGAGTGCGCGGAGTCAATCTGGATGCCACTGCGCTGGATGCAGGGGGATATCCGGACGGCGATTATGAATACGACGATGATTATAATGACGATTATGATGAGGCGCTGGATTTGGAACCTGGCGATGAGCTTGGCAGTTTAAATGATCGCCTGGAAGGAAAAAAAGAAGTACAGAGAAGTTCGTTCCGCCGTTCCTCCAGAGAAGAATTTAAGCGTGCGCCTGCATCTGGAAACCTCGCGGCTCATGGTGACGGCACATCAGGGGGAACCCGGACCGACCAGGCGGATGTATTTACTGGAAAGATTACACCGCCGGCTGAATTTGATGAAGATACAGTTCCGTTTGATGCGGACGAGCTGGAAGAAGTGAGAACGGCGGTCAGCAAAACGGAAGAGCCGGTGAAGCACGATGAAGACCAGGCGGCGGATCGGCCGAAAGAAGAACGCCGGGACGATCCGGAAACATATGAAGAAGAGGAAGCACCCTGGGAGATTCAGCCGGAGGAGGTTCATGTCACCATGGCCCATCCTGATTTCGACGATATGATATCTCCGGACGAACTTTTGTCTATCCGTTCCATACCGGCAGAGCCGCCGGAAAAGGGCCTGAATGAAACGAAGGAATTTACGGCTGAAGAAGGAACAAGACGAGTTGTGACGGCAGGCGGCAAGATAATTGAGACGGATACGGAGATGCTCCGCAAGAAGGTAGAAAAGAAACGGGAAACAGCTGCCGAGGAAGACCGGGAAAGCGTGGAACATCAGATTGCAGATAAAGTAAAGGAAATCGAAAAAAAGGAGTATATATTCCCAACGCTGGATCTGCTGAAAAAAGGAAGTAGAAACAGCGCATTTTCAGACCGGGAGTACAAGGAAACGGCGATTAAGCTTCAGCAGACCCTTAAGAATTTCGGCGTAGGCGTCACCGTGACAAATATCAGCTGCGGCCCGTCCGTAACGCGGTATGAGCTCCATCCTGAGCAAGGCGTAAAGGTGAGCAAAATTGTAGGTCTGACCGACGATATCAAGCTGAGCCTGGCTGCTGCGGATATCCGGATTGAAGCGCCGATTCCGGGCAAGGCTGCCGTGGGCATTGAAGTGCCCAATAAAGAAAACAGCATCGTGCTCCTCAGAGACCTGCTGGAGTCGGACAACTTTAAGAAGCATCCGTCCCGTCTGGCCTTTGCAGTGGGAAAAGACATCGGCGGCCAGGTAGTGGTTACAGACATTGCAAAAATGCCTCATCTGCTGATTGCCGGTGCGACAGGATCCGGTAAGTCCGTGTGCATCAATACACTGATTATGAGCATTATTTTCAAGTCTAAACCGGAAGATGTGAAGCTGATTATGATTGATCCCAAGGTAGTGGAATTAAGCGTTTATAACGGGATTCCGCACCTTCTCATACCGGTCGTTACTGATCCGAAGAAGGCTTCCGGCGCCTTAAACTGGGCGGTGGCGGAGATGACGGACCGCTATAAGAAATTTGCGGATTACAATGTCCGGGATTTGAAGGGCTATAATGATAAGATTAAAAACATCGAAGATATCGATGATGAAAACAAGCCGAAGAAACTTCCTCAGATTATCATTATTATAGACGAGCTTGCCGACCTCATGATGGTTGCTCCCGGTGAAGTGGAAGATTCCATCTGCCGTCTGGCCCAGCTGGCACGTGCGGCCGGAATTCATCTCGTAATTGCAACTCAGAGGCCGTCCGTCAACGTCATTACGGGACTGATTAAGGCCAATGTGCCGTCCCGAATCGCATTTGCCGTTTCTTCCGGCGTGGATTCCAGAACCATTATCGATATGAACGGAGCCGAAAAGCTTCTTGGAAAGGGCGATATGCTGTTCTATCCGTCCGGTTATCCCAAGCCTCAGCGTGTACAGGGGGCATTCGTATCAGATTCCGAGGTTCAGAACGTAGTCGATTTCCTGAAGGATCAGGGAATGACTGCAGAGTACAGCAGTGAAGTGGAGAGCAGTATAGCCGCCCCTGGCGTTCCCGGACCGGAGAAAGCTGGAAACAGAGATGAATATTTCGTTCAGGCGGGAAAATTTATTATTGAAAAAGAAAAGGCATCCATCGGCATGCTTCAGAGAATGTACAAAATCGGCTTTAATCGTGCTGCCCGTATTATGGACCAGCTGGCAGAAGCCGGCGTTGTCGGTGAAGAAGAGGGCACGAAACCGAGAAAGGTGCTGATGACGATGGAAGAATTTGACGAAATGATTCAGAATGGTTTATAATGACCGTAGGTCAAACGTAACTGCTCAGGCCGTCCTGGACAGTTATAAATAAATTCAAGGAGGCCAGACAAATGAAGACAGATATTGAAATTGCTCAGGAAGCAAAGATGCTGCCGATTAGGGATGTAGCAGCAGCTTATGGTATTACCGAGGACGATCTGGAGCTTTATGGAAAATACAAAGCTAAGGTCACGGAGGAACTGTGGAACAAGATTAAAGACAGAAAGGACGGCAAGCTCGTTCTTGTAACGGCAATTAATCCGACTCCGGCAGGAGAGGGAAAGACCACAACGAGTGTCGGACTGGGACAGGCCTTTGCAAAGCTGAACAAAAAGGCGATTATCGCTCTCAGGGAGCCGTCACTCGGACCATGCTTCGGCATCAAAGGCGGAGCGGCCGGCGGAGGATATGCACAGGTTGTTCCTATGGAAGACTTAAACCTCCATTTCACGGGAGATTTCCATGCGATAACATCTGCGAACAACCTTCTGGCGGCTCTTCTGGACAATCACATCCAGCAGGGAAATGTGCTGGGGATCGATCCAAGGCAGATTCTTTGGAAACGCTGTCTGGATATGAACGACAGGGCTTTGAGAAACGTGGTTGTAGGCCTTGGAGCCAAGGCTGACGGAATGGTGAGAGAGGATCATTTCGTAATCACTGTGGCTTCTGAAATCATGGCAATTCTTTGTCTGGCAGATGACATGAAAGATTTGAAAGAGCGCCTTGGCAGGATTATCGTAGCTTATAATTTTGCAGGGGAACCTGTTACGGCAAAAGACCTGAATGCGGTCGGCGCAATGGCGGCTCTCTTAAAGGACGCGATCAAGCCGAATCTGATTCAGACGCTGGAACATACTGGAGCGCTCGTTCACGGCGGACCGTTCGCAAATATCGCTCATGGCTGCAACAGTGTACGCGCGACGAGAATGGCGCTTAAGCTGGCGGATATCACCGTTACGGAAGCCGGTTTCGGCGCAGACCTGGGAGCAGAGAAATTTCTGGACATCAAGTGCAGAATGGCCGGCTTAAAACCGGACGCAGTCGTGCTCGTTGCTACGGTCAGAGCGCTGAAATACAACGGCGGCGTTCCTAAAACAGAGCTTCAGAATGAAAATCTGGAGGCCCTTCGAAAGGGAATCGTAAACCTTGAAAAGCATATTGAAAACATTCAGAAATACGGGGTTCCTGTCGTAGTGACCCTGAATTCCTTTATCACCGACACGGAGGCAGAATACGCTTTTATCAAGAAATTCTGCGAGGACAGAGGCTGTGAGTTCGCTTTGTCTGAAGTATGGGCAAAAGGCGGAGAGGGCGGAGTTGCCCTGGCAGAAAAGGTGCTTCATACCCTCGAGACGAAGGAGAGCAAATTTAAACCGATTTATCCGGATGAGATGAGCCTGAAAGACAAAATCAATACAGTAGCTGTTGAGATTTATGGAGCAGACGGCGTAACCTATACGCCTGCTGCAGAACGTGCGTTAAAGAAAGTGACGGATATGGGATTTGGAAACCTTCCGGTCTGTATGGCAAAGACGCAGTATTCCCTGTCTGACGACCAGGCAAAGCTGGGACGTCCGACAGGATTTGATATCAACGTCCGCGATGTTTATGTATCGGCCGGAGCCGGTTTTGTGGTCGTTCTGACAGGAGCAATTATGACTATGCCAGGACTTCCAAAAGCTCCTGCTGCATATAATATTGATGTCAATGAAGACGGAGTAATTACCGGATTATTTTAGGTATGGCCGCGGAGGCGCCCATGCTCCGGGGCAAGAGTCCGGTATGGCCGGACTCTTTGTCCGTAATAATATAAGCAAGATTCCAGTTGGGAGCCGGTTGAAATGCTCCTGACTGGTTTTTTGACTTAAGGGAAACGTGATCAGGAAACGGCGTCCTGTGTTGAATGGAGGAAAGAATGAAATTTAGCGATTGGCTTAATGAACTTACATACGAAATGATCCAGGGAGATCTGGAACAGGAGGTGACGGATGTTATCTATGATTCCAGAAAGGCTGGTCCTGGATGTGTGTTCGTCTGTATGAAGGGAACAAAAACAGATTCTCATACTTTTATACCGGATGTGGCGGCCGCAGGGACGAAGGTGCTCGTGGTAGAGGAAGATGTACCGGTTCCGGAGGGAATCACTGCAATTCGGGTAGAGAATTCCAGAAACGCCCTTGCTCTTCTTTCAGCAGCGCGTTTTGGATACCCGTTGAAGAAGATGGTGTCCGTCGGTGTAACGGGTACGAAGGGAAAGACGACGACGACCCACATGATGAAGGCCGTACTTGAAGCCGCGGGGAAAAAAGTGGGTATGATCGGTACGACGGGAGCGGTGATCGGAGAAGAGGTGTTCCCTACCAGGAATACAACGCCGGAGTCATACGAGCTTCAGGAGTATTTTTATAAAATGGCAGAGGCCGGCTGTGATTATGTGATTATGGAGGTATCCTCTCAGGGGATCAAGATGCACAGGACGGATGGAATCGTCTTTGACTACGGTGTGTTTACCAACATTTCCCCGGATCACATCGGGCCGGATGAACACGCTGATTTTAATGAGTACCTGTACTACAAATCACGAATATTCCACATGTGCAGGAAGGGAATTTACAATAAGGACGACGAACATGCCGCCGACATCATCAGAGAAGCCGCATGTCCCCTGTGGTCCTTCGGGGTGGAAGCTGAGGCAGACTTTGCCGCCTCTGATGTCCGCCACGTAGCGGAGCCTGGTTTTGTAGGAATGGAATTCGATGTAAAGATAAAAGAAAAGGCGCTGGATGTGAAACTGGGAATGCCGGGTATGTTTAATGTGCACAATGCTCTGGCTGCCGTCGCCATGGCAGCGCTTATGGAGGTCGGTGATGAGGCGGTCAAATCAGCGCTTCAGACCGTTACGGTCAACGGCCGTATGGAGACGGTTTACAGTTCTGCGTTATGTACGGTGATCGTTGATTACGCCCATAATGCGGTCAGCATGGAAAGTCTGCTGACGACGCTCCGTGCCTATCATCCGAAACGCCTCGTCTGCGTCTTTGGCTGCGGCGGAAACCGCGCTAAGGATAGGAGATATTCCATGGGCGAGATCGGCGGACGGATGGCGGATTTGTGCATTATTACGGCAGATAATTCCAGATTCGAGAAGACTGAGGATATCATTGCGGATATCAGGAGTGCACTGGAACCTACAGGAGGATCATTTATCGAAATTCCCGACAGGAGAGAGGCGATTGAGTACAGCATTTTCCATGCAGAGCCGGGAGATATGATCGCGATTATTGGGAAAGGCCATGAGGACTATCAGGAAATGAACGGCGTGAGAACTCATTTCCTCGACCGGGAAGTAATTGAAGAAACAGTAAAAAAATTATAACGATTTTGAGGTGACGGATGCCATGGAACAGATAAGAGTGAAAGACATATTGAAAGCGACAGGGGGAAAACTCCTTTTCGGGGAAGAAGAAACGCTTCTGTCCCGCATTAAGCTGGATTCCAGGCAGGTGGAGGAAGGCGATCTGTTCGTTCCCATCATCGGTGAAAAGGTAGACGCCCACCGCTTTTTAGAACAGGTGATTCGAAGCGGAGCAGGTGCTGTTTTTACAAGTGAACATACAGGAGAAGAGGCCGAAAAGGCCATGGTAAAGCTGAATGGGGAAGGCAGCTGTAAAACGGCATGGATCGGCGTTCCCGATACACGGGAAGCACTTCAGGCAGTCGGTTCTTACTGCAGGGCGCGTCTTTCCATTCCGGTCATAGGAATTACGGGAAGCGTTGGAAAAACAACGACGCGGGAAATGGTTGCGGCGGCGCTTTCGGCGGGATTTCAGGTCTTTAAGACTCCTGGAAATTCCAACAGCCAGGTAGGTGTGCCGATTACGATGTCGGAGATCTGCTCTTCAGATGAAGCTGCGGTAATTGAGCTTGGAATGAGCGAGCCTGGAGAGCTGACGAAAATTGCCAGGATTGCAAGGCCGACGATGGCTCTGATCACAAACATCGGGATCACTCATATTGAACAGCTCGGTTCCAGAGAAAATATATACAGAGAAAAGCTGACCATACAGGACGGGCTGGAGGCAGGCGGGATTCTCCTCCTGAACGGAGATGATGATTTACTGAAGGTGACGAAGGCGCGTGACGGCTATAGAACCATATATTACGGAACAGGAAAAAACTGTGATTACCGCGCTGAGAATATCAACGAAGAGGGCGGCTGTCCTTCTTTTCTGGCTGTTTATAAGGATAAAAAAGTGCCAGTACAGCTGCAGGTCCTTGGAAGCCATAACGTGCTGAACGCTATGGCTGCGATCGCTGCAGCCTGCGAAGCCGGGCTTTCAATGGAGGCGGCGGCAGAGAGCGTGGGCTGTTTTACCGGTTTTAAAAACCGTCAGCAGATATACAGAAATCATGGAATTACAGTGATAGACGATACGTATAATGCAAGCCCGGTATCCATGAAAGCCGGAATCAACGTACTGTGTGCTCTGAAAGAGGGACGGCGTAAGATCGCTGTTCTGGCTGATATGAAAGAACTGGGAGAAGATACAGTGCAGTTTCATAGAGAAGTAGGCGCTTATTTGGCAGAACAGCCGGTCGATGTGCTGATTACATATGGAGAGCTGGCAGGGGAGATTGCGGAAGGTGCGGCAATGGAGGCAGGCGAAAACGGACGCCTCGTCATCCGCCGTTTCTCCGAAAATGAAAGAGAAACTATGACGGCCTTTTTGGAAGGCTTTTTGACAGCGGGAGACTGCGTACTCTTGAAAGGCTCGAACTCCATGAAATTGGGGACGATTGCTGCTCAGTTTGCAGGAAAGAAGAATCAGGTGATTTAAATGACAGGAGAATTTGCCAATGTCATTATCGATATATCTCATGAAAAAGTAGACCGTCCCTTTCAGTACAGAATTCCGGATTCATTAAGAGGACAGATTCAGTCGGGGACCAGGGTATCCATACCGTTTGGCGCAGGAAATCATCTCCGCACCGGGTATGTGGTCGAGGTGACGGACAGGGCAGAATATGACAGGAATAAAATAAAAGAGATTGAGGGAATCGTATCGGGAAGCGTAACAGCAGAATCACAGCTGATTGAGCTGGCATGGTGGATGAAGGAACGGTACGGTTCTACTATGAACCAGGCGCTGAAAACCGTTCTGCCGGTAAAACAGAAAACAAAAGCAGCGGAGAAGAAAACGATCCGCTGCCTTTTAAGTTATACAGATTTGGAAAAAGAGAAGCAGGAGGCGGAGAGGAAGCATTACAGGGCCAGAACACGTCTTCTGGAAGCTTTCAAAGATATGGATGAGATTCCATATGACCTGGCCTTGCGCCAGATGAGTCTTTCTCCGGCCACGTTGAAACCGCTGGAAGACCGGGGAATCATTGAAATCGTACGGGAAACCGTTTACCGCAATCCGGTAGAGGACTGGGGCAGGCAGAAAGTCCGCACAGAGCTGAATGGACAGCAGCAGGCGGCAGTCCATACATTTCTGGACGATTACAGGAAGGGGATCAGGGGGACGTATCTGCTTCATGGAATCACAGGAAGCGGAAAAACAGAAGTATATATGGCCATGATGGAAGAAATTCTGGATCAGGGAAAAGAGGTTATTGTGCTGATCCCCGAAATCGCCCTTACGTATCAGACCGTCATGCGGTTTTACCGCAGGTTTGGAAACCGGGTCTCGATCATCAATTCCAGGCTGTCGGCGGGAGAACGGTACGATCAGTTTGAACGGGCAAAAAACGGTGAGATCAGCATTATGATCGGCCCCAGATCAGCATTGTTTACGCCTTTCCGCAGCCTGGGGCTCATCGTGATCGACGAAGAACAGGAAGGGGCATACAAGAGCGAGATTTCCCCCAGATATCATGCAAGGGAAACGGCGGTAAAGAGGGCGGCCATGAATAAAGCAAGCGTTGTTCTGGGGTCGGCCACCCCTTCCGTGGAAGCATATCAAAAAGCATTGTCAGGGGAATATAAGCTTTTGACGCTTACAGAGCGTGCGAAGGAAGAAAGCCGCCTGGCGGAGGTCGAGGTGGTCGATCTGCGGGAAGAACTGAGGGAAGGGAACAGGTCAATTTTCAGCCGCCGGCTTCAGACGTTGATGGAGGACAGGCTGGCAAAAGGGGAGCAGGCTATGCTGTTTATCAACCGGCGGGGATACTCCAGCTTTGTTTCCTGCAGATCTTGCGGAGAGGCGGTCAAATGCCCTCACTGCGACGTTTCCATGACGTTTCACTCCGGAAGGGGAAAGGGAAGTCTGGTCTGCCATTACTGCGGCTACCGGGTTTCCATGCCTGATAAGTGCCCTTCCTGCGGTTCTCCTTATATCGCAGGATTTGGAACCGGCACCCAGAAGCTGGAAGAGATGACAAGGAAAATGTTTCCTGCCGCCCGCGTGCTGAGAATGGATATGGATACCACCTCGAAAAAGGGCGGTCATGAAGAAATACTCACTTCTTTTGCGGCCGGAGAGGCGGATATTCTGATCGGCACCCAGATGATCGTAAAAGGTCACGATTTTCCAAATGTTACGCTGGTTGGAGTCATGGCCGCCGACCTGTCCCTTTATATGCCGGACTACAGGGCGTGTGAAAGGACGTTTCAGCTGCTTACTCAGGCGGCAGGAAGAGCAGGCCGGGGAAGGGAAGCGGGCCGTGTGGTTATACAGACCTATCAGCCGGAACATTACAGCATTACAGCTGCTGCCGTTCAGGATTACGAGACATTCTACAGGCAGGAGGAGGCATACAGGAGGCTTTTGAAATATCCTCCGTTTACAGGCCTTTTCACGGTATTCATGGCTTCTTCTTCAGAACGTACCCTGAACCAGGGAATGGATTCTGCTGTAAAGGCTGTGGAGAAATGGGCGGCGGACACAGGGGAAACGCCTGAAATTACAGGGCCGGCAGAGGCTCCTGTATACAAAGTTAATGATATATACAGAAAAATTTTATATATTAAGCATGAAAATTATGATATACTAATAAAAATCAGAAATTATCTGGATGAGCATGGAAAGGGAACGTCATGGGAACCATATGTTCAGGTCCAGTATGATATTTCATGAGGGTGATTCAGGTAAGAACCAGAAGGCTTATAAGAAACTGCGCTGGATTTTACATGGAGCCCGGCAGTGAGAAAGACAGGGAAAGGATTGAAGGTAAGACAATTATGGCTATCAGACAGATCAGAACAATCGGAGATGAAATTTTAACAAAAAAATGCAAAGAAGTGAAAGAAATAACGCCCCGTATTACGGAGCTGATCAATGACATGTTCGAAACGATGTATGAACAGAACGGAGTCGGACTTGCCGCTTCACAGGTCGGGATCCTGCGCCGTGTCGTGACGATTGATGTGGAGGACGGCAATCAGTACGTACTTATCAATCCGGAGATTGTTGAAACGAGCGGAAGCCAGACCGGTCATGAAGCTGTCTGAGCGTGCCGGGCAAATCCGGCATCGTGACGAGGCCGAATTACGTAAAGGTAAAGGCGTTTGACGAGCAGATGCAGCCATATGAGCTGGAGGGCGAAGGACTTCTGGCAAGAGCCATATGCACGAGTGTGCCCATCTGGAAGGACAGCTCTATGTGGAACTCGTTGAGGGCGAATTAGAGGATGTGGATCCAGCAGGAGAGGATGAAGAATAGTATGCGTATTGTATTTATGGGAACACCGGATTTCAGCGTACCGGCACTTGTAAGGCTGACGGAAGCAGGTCACGAGGTGGCCGCCGTCGTAACTCAGCCGGATAAGCCGAAAGGAAGAGGGAAGGCCGTCCTGATGACGCCGGTGAAAGAAAAGGCCATAGAACTTGGAATTCCAGTCTATCAGCCGGAAAAGGTCAGGGCTTTGGAATTTTTGGAGATTTTAAAAGAAATCAAACCGGATGTGATTGTGGTAGTGGCTTTTGGCCAGATTCTGCCGAAATCGGTTCTGGAGATTCCGAAATATGGATGCATCAATATACATGCTTCTCTGCTGCCGAAATACCGCGGCGCAGCTCCGATTCAGTGGGTAATCATCGACGGAGAGAAAGAGACGGGAATTACTACCATGTATATGAACGAGGGACTGGATACCGGTGATATGCTGGAACGTACCGTAGTTCCCATCGATGATCAGGAGACGGGTGGAAGCTTCATGATAAGCTGTCTGCCATTGGGGGAGAACTGATTCTTTCTACGCTGGAAAAGCTGGAAAAGGGTGAACTTAAGGGCACACCTCAATCCGATGAGGGAACGTGCTATGCGAAAATGCTGAAAAAATCATTGGGCGACATCGACTGGTCGATGGATGCGCCCGCTATTGAGCGCCTGATCCGCGGTCTGAATCCGTGGCCCAGCGCATATACATGCCTTGGCGGAAAAACGATGAAAATCTGGTCGGCAGATGTAATGGATAAAGAATACGGTGTTCCGGCAGGCACAATTGCAGAGGCAACGGGAACAGCGCTCATCGTACAGACGGGCAGGGGTTCTCTGTCGATCAGGGAACTTCAGCTGGAAGGAAAGAAACGGATGGATATTATGTCCTTTCTCAGGGGATACTCAGTAGAAAAGGGCACTGTACTTGAAAGGAGATCGTCATAAATGAGTTTTACTGCGGCAATGGGATACTATGGGGGATATGGAATGGGGTATGGATTTTATTTTGATCCGACGATGATTCTGGTTCTGATCGGGGCAGTACTGTCCTTTTGGGCATCTTCCAGGGTGAATACGACATTTGCAAAGTATTCCAGAATGAGAAGCATGACCGGAATGACAGGGGCCCAGGCGGCAGAAAGACTGCTTCATTCACAGGGGATTTACGATGTGACCGTCCGCTCCGTCAGAGGCAAACTGACTGATCACTATGATCCCAGGTCAAAGACCGTCAATCTGTCAGAAGATGTATACAGTTCCTCATCCGTTGCGGCTATTGGTGTTGCAGCTCATGAGTGCGGTCATGCCATGCAGGACAATCAGGGGTATTCCCCTCTGCGCATAAGGTCGGCTTTCGTACCGGTAGCCAGTCTGGGCAGCCGGCTTTCATGGCCTCTGATTTTAATCGGGCTGCTTGTCAGCATTCCTTTCCTGCTGGAACTCGGAATCTGGATGTTTGTTCTGGCGGTACTGTTTCAGCTCATTACACTGCCGGTGGAATTCAATGCATCCCGTCGCGCCGTTGCCCTTCTGGATTCACAGGGGATTTTGAGAGGGGAAGAAGTGGACGGGACGAGAAAAGTTCTGGGGGCGGCGGCTCTGACATACGTAGCAGCGGCGGCGGCAAGTATTCTTCAGCTGCTGAGGCTTGTCATTCTGTTCGGAAACCGAAACAGGGATTAGGAAGGCTTAATAATAATGGAAAATAGAACGGCAGTAAAGAATAGAGCGGCTGTAAATAGGTACGGGAAGCCTGCAGGAAAGTCGGCAAGAGACATGAAGACGGAAAACGAGAGAGAGATCGCACTAGATATCCTGATGGAGATTCTCGAAAAGGGAGCGTTCAGCCATGTAGTTTTGAACCAGGCTTTGAATAAATATCAGTATATGACAAAGCAGGAAAGGTCCTTTATAACGAGGACGGTAGAAGGAACGCTGGAAAACAGGATACAGATCGATTATGTCCTGGATTCCTGTTCCAAGACAAAGGTGAATAAAATGAAGCCGCTGATACGAACGCTTCTGCGGATGTCCGTATATCAGATTCTGTATATGGACAGGGTGCCGGATTCGGCTGTCTGCAACGAGGCGGTTAAACTGGCGGTTAAAAGAAAATTTGCTGGCCTGAAAGGCTTTGTAAACGGTGTTTTACGTACGGTAGCGAGAGAGAAGGGAACATTCGTATGGCCTGACCTTTCCGTGCGGTACTCCATGCCGCAATGGATTCTGGACATGTGGACGGCAGAATATGGTCCGAAACGGACAGAGAGCATCGTCAAATCCTTCTTTGAAGAAAAATCGACGACGGTCCGTTGCAACTTAAATAAGGCATCCAGAGAGGAAATCCTTATGTCTCTGCACAGTCAGGATGTTGTGACGGAGTGCCCGGAAGGTTATGATAATCTGATCTATCTCAAGAAATACGATTATCTGGAGAGTCTGGAGGCTTTTGAAAAAGGGCTGATTCAGGTCCAGGATATGAGTTCTTCCCTGGTAGGCCTGGCGGCTTCACCAAAAAAAGGGGATTATATCATTGACGTTTGCGGGGCACCGGGAGGCAAGAGCCTCCATCTGCCGATATGCTGGCAGGCACGGGAACCGTGGATGTAAGGGATATCTCTGATCAGAAGGTTGCGATGATTGAAGAGAATATCGAGCGGGCAGGCTTTAAAAATGTGAAAACAAAAGTATGGGATGCCCTAGAACGTGACGAGAATTCCATCGGTAAGGCAGATATCGTGATCGCTGATCTGCCGTGCTCCGGACTTGGGATTATCGGCAGAAAACCGGAGATCAAATACCATGCTTCTCTGGAAGGAATCAGGGAACTGGCCGGGCTCCAGCGGCAGATGCTTTCCGTGGTTCAGGAATATGTAAAACCAGGCGGGCTTCTGGTATATTCAACCTGTACGGTCAATACCATGGAAAACGAAGAGAATGCCAGATGGTTTGCAGAGAGTTATCCTTTTGATCCGGTGGATCTGACCGGAAGGCTGGGAGCCGCTGTGGAGGAAGAGACGGCCAAAGATGGATTTGTACAGCTGCTTCCCGACAAAAATCTCTGCGACGGTTTTTTCATTTCCCTGTTCCGGAAAAAAGAAAGTCAGGATACATAAAATGATGAGTGGAAACGAAAAGAAAGATATTAAATCATTTACCATAGAGGAACTGAAACGCGAGGTGGAAGAAGCTCTCCACGACAAGCCTTTCCGCGGAACACAGATCTATCAGTGGATGCATGAAAAACTGGCGGATGATTTTGACGAGATGACAAATCTTTCCAAAGGACTCAGGGAAAAGCTAAAGGAGAATTATTTTATCACCGCACTGAAAAAGGTGGAGGTAAAGGTATCAGCCATAGACGGGACGAGAAAATACCTGTTCCGCCTTTCTGACGGCAATGTAATTGAAAGCGTATGGATGAAATATAAACATGGCAACTCTGTCTGCATATCCTCTCAGGTAGGATGCAGGATGGGGTGCCGTTTTTGTGCTTCTACCCTGGATGGTCTGGAACGAAATCTTCTCCCATCTGAGATGCTGGACCAGATTTACCAGATACAGAAGGACACGGGAGAAAGAGTCTCGAATGTGGTGGTGATGGGATCCGGTGAGCCAATGGATAATTATGATCATCTGATCCGTTTTATCCGCCTGCTGACATCGGAAGGCGGTCTGAATATCAGCCAGAGAAACATTACAGTATCAACCTGCGGAATCGTTCCCGGAATCCGCCGTCTGGCGGAAGAGGGCCTGGCAATAACCCTGGCTTTATCCCTGCATGCTCCGAATGATGAAGTGAGAAAAACGCTCATGCCTGTCGCTAACAGCTATCCGTTGTCAAAGGTCATGGAAGCGTGCAGCGAATATTTTGAAAAGACGGGCCGGAGGCTGACTTTTGAGTACAGCCTGGTGAAAGGGGTCAATGACAATCTGAATGAGGCGAAGGCGCTTGTTAAGCTGATCCGGCATCAGAACGGCCATGTAAACCTGATTCCGGTCAATCCGATCAAAGAGAGGGACTACGTGCAGTCCGGTAGAGAAGCGATTGAGGAATTTAAAAATTACCTTGAAAAAAACGGGATAAATGTTACCATTAGAAGGGAAATGGGCCGTGACATCAATGGTGCCTGCGGCCAGCTAAGAAAAAGTTATATTGAGAAAAAGGAGGGGTGAGGAAATGAAGGCTTGTGCCATGACAGATGTGGGAAAGGTCAGAAAGATCAACCAGGACTATATCTTTTCTTCACCGGAGCCTGTGGGAAAGCTCAAAAATCTTTACATAGTTGCAGATGGAATGGGCGGTCACAAGGCTGGCGATTATGCTTCCAGGTTTCTCGTGGAGAATCTGGTAAACTACGTAAAAGAGGCCGAGGGTGAGAATGAGATAACAATTCTGAAAGAAGGAATCCGTACAGTCAACGGAAAACTTTACCAAGAGGCTTTGAAAAATGAAGATTTAAGCGGAATGGGAACCACACTGGTAGCGGCTTCCATAGAAGGCAGCAATTTAAACGTAGCCAACGTCGGGGACAGCAGAATGTACCTGATCCGTGACGGAAGAGCGAACCAGATTACGAGGGATCACTCTTATGTAGAAGAGATGGTTCTGCTTGGCAGGATGAAGCGCGGCAGTGAGGATTACCAGAGAAAGAAAAATATTATTACGAGAGCGGTGGGGACTCAGGCGCACGTAGAGGCGGATTTTTTTGAAATTACCCTGGAGGAGCATGACTGCCTTCTGATGTGTTCCGACGGCCTTACAAATATGCTGGACGATTCGGAAATCGAGCAGATCGTATCGTCGGACAGGAGTCTTAAGGAAAAGACGGAGAAGCTGATCGGGACAGCCAATGAAAAAGGGGGACGGGATAATATCGCAGTCATTCTGATCGAGCCCCGGATAAGCGAGGTGAACATATGCTGAGAGCTGGAGTATTCCTTCAGGACAGATATGAAATCCTGGAGCGGATTGGTTCCGGCGGCATGTCTGACGTTTATAAAGCGAAATGCCACAAGCTGAACCGAATGGTCGCTGTCAAGGTTTTAAAGGAAGAATTCTGTTCCGATGAGGGATTTATAAGTAAATTTAAAATGGAGGCCCAGTCTGCTGCAAGACTTGCCCATCCGAATATTGTCAGTGTATACGACGTTGTTGATGAAGGCGTCCTGCACTACATTGTGATGGAACTGGTAGAAGGGATCACTCTTAAGAATTATATCGCTAAAAAAGGCCATCTGGACGTCCAGGAGACGATTGGAATTGCAATTCAGGTCGCTCAGGGAATTGCTGCGGCTCATGACCAGAATATCATTCACAGGGATATAAAGCCGCAGAATATTATTATATCACGAGACGGAAAGGTGAAGGTCACTGATTTTGGCATAGCTAAGGCTGTCTCTTCCCAGACGATGAGCACAACTGCGATCGGTTCCGTGCATTATATTTCTCCCGAACAGGCGAGAGGCGGATACAGCGACGCGAGAAGCGATATCTATTCCCTGGGAATTACCATGTATGAGATGATTACGGGGCGCGTGCCTTTTGAAGGCGATAATACGGTAACCGTGGCTCTGGCTCACCTGGAAGAACCGATTACGCCTCCGGGAACGTATAATTCTAAAATTCCGGTCAGTCTGGAAAAGATAATTCTCAAAAGTACGGAGAAGAAGCCGGAATTTCGCTATAACACGGCGGTCGAAGTGATTAATGACCTGCGCCATGCCCTGATTGAGCCAGATGTGGATTTTGTTAAAATGGTACCGGGAATCGATACGACGGCCGCAACCGTTACGATCAGTGAAAAAGAACTTGCACAGATTCGTCAGGGCAGCGGGAAAAAGGATGGGGAAGCTGCGGTACCTTATGTTTCAGAGGTCACCAGGACGGAAGGTCCGGCGCATACTGAGGAGAGACAAAAGCATCAGCCTGACCAGGCCCCTGCTGCAGAACCGGAAATCAAACTTCCGTTTGAGGATGAGCCGGCCAGGGCATATCGTGAGGAACCGGTCAGAGGAACAAAGAAAAAACAGAATTCAAAGCGAAAGCGGAAAGTGGATGATGAAGAAGATGTCAATCCACAGATCGAGAAGATTCTGACAGGTTTGGGGATTTTTGTAGCCATTTTATTCGTGGCAGGTCTTATCTTTCTGTTTGCCAAAGTTGGAGGCCTGTTTAAAATGGGATTCACGAAGGACGACAAGACGACCGTGGCGGTGGAGGAGACATCTGAGGCTATGGACGATACAAAGACCGAGATGCCCCCTGTTGAGGGACTTACGATTGATGAAGCGGAAGCGAAGTTAAAAGAGAAAAATCTCGTCATGAAGGTCAGAGAATATCAGGAATCGGAAGAAATTGACGAAGGCATCGTCATATCACAGGAAAAAGCAGCAGGAAGCAGCGTGGAAAAATACTCCACCGTCTATGTCATAGTAAGCAAAGGTTCCGGCAAGATCAATCTGATGGAGCTGGGACTGGAAAAAATGGACGAAGCTGAGGCGGCCCAGCTCCTCACAGATAAGAAGCTGGCGGTTACCATCGAGCGGGAGAACAGCGAAAGCATTGAACAGGGAAAAGTAATCCGGTTTTCTCCGGAGAAAGCGGCGGAGGGAGAAAGCGTCGTGCTGGTCGTCAGCAACGGTTCGGAGAATGCCATGACCACGGTTCCGAATCTTGTTGGTGAAACAGAGGAAGAAGCAATTGCACTTCTCGCTGAAGCCGGACTCGTTCCAGGCACCACCAATGTAGACACCAGCAATACCGTTCCGAAGGGCTCTGTCATGAATCAGGAGGCCCCGGCAGGTACGGCTATCGCAAGAGGAAGTGCCATCGGCTATGTGGTCAGCAGCGGACCGACGGAAAACAGGGTGCGTTACGTGGCAGCTATTAATGAAACATATGATTTGAGTACGCTTGTAGGTCCGGGTTCGGGAAGTGTCAGCTTGGAAGTGACGATCAGGCTGAAACAGATTGTAAATGGGGCGCCTGAGTATACCCCGCTTATGCCTGCTACGGAAATCACAGGTTCCACTCTTCTGCCGATCAGCTTCTCAAATATTGAGGGAGCACCTGGCGTACAGACAGGAGAACTGGAAATTATCAATGTGGATACAGGGGCGGTAATAAAAACATATCCGCTCACGTTTTTCCCGCAGGAGTAGTCGGAATGAAAGGAAAAATTATTAAAGGCATTGCTGGTTTTTATTATGTTCACGATGGGATCAGCAGAGTATATGAGTGTAAGGCGAAGGGGATTTTCCGCAACAGGAAGATAAAGCCTCTCGTGGGAGACGACGTACAGTTTGACGTTCTGGACGAAGGAGACGGGGAGGGAAATATCACTGAAATTCTGCCGAGGAAGAATTCTCTGGTCCGTCCGGCAGTAGCAAATATCGATCAGGCACTGGTAGTATTTTCCATTACGAATCCAGAACCGAATCTGAATCTGCTGGACCGGTTCCTGGTTATGATGGAGTATCAGGAGATTCCTGTTGTTATCTGCTTTAATAAGACGGATCTGACGGCAAAAGAAGACGAAGAAACCTACAGAAAAATTTATGAGTCTGCGGGATACCGCGTGATCTTTACCAGCACATACGAAAAGTCAGGCTTAGAAGAAGTGAAAAAACTGATTACAGGAAAGACTACAGCCTTAGCCGGTCCGTCCGGCGTTGGAAAATCGTCCATGACAAACCGTCTGTACCCGGAAGCGGCCATGGAGACCGGTTCGATCAGTGAGAAAATCAAGCGGGGAAAGCATACGACCAGGCATACGGAACTGTTTTTTCTGGGAGATGAAACGTATATGATGGATACGCCCGGCTTCAGCTCCATGTATGTGGAGGAAATGGAAGAAAAGGACTTGAAAGACTATTTTCCGGAATTTGCTGCGTATGAGGAGGCGTGCAGATTTTTGGGCTGCGTCCATATCGGTGAAAGAGTATGTGGGATTAAAGAGGCTGTGGAAGAGGGGAAAATCAGCCGCAGCCGGTATGAGAATTACTGCCTGATGTATCAGGAGTTAAAAGATAAGAGGAGGTATTGAGTATGCTTATTTTAGCACCGTCGCTGCTTGCGGCAGACTTTAAAATTCTGGGAGATCAAATCAGAACGGTGGCAGAAGCCGGAGCCGAATATATTCACATAGATGTAATGGACGGGGCATTTGTTCCAAGCATTTCATTTGGCATGCCGGTTATTGCCAGCGTGCGGGAGTGTACGGATAAAATTTTCGATGTACACATGATGGTGGAAGAACCTGGCCGTTATATTGATGACATGAAACAGGCAGGCGCGGATCTGATCTGTGTTCATGCAGAAGCATGCTGTCATCTGGACCGTACGGTTCAGCAGATTAAAGAAGCCGGGCTTAAGGCAGGCGTAGCGTTAAATCCAGCGACTCCGCTGAATGTACTGGAATATGTTCTGGACAGCGTCGATATGGTGCTTTTAATGTCGGTAAATCCCGGTTTCGGAGGACAGAAGTACATTCCGTATGTGACGGAAAAAATCAAACAGCTGCGCGCCATGATAAGGGAGCGGGGACTTAAAACAGATATTCAGGTGGACGGCGGCGTCAGCCCTGCAAACGTCAGGGAGCTGATCGAAGCAGGCGCAAATGTTTTTGTAGCCGGTTCTGCTGTGTACAAAGGAGATGCCGCAGCAAATACTAAGGAATTCCTGAGGATTTTCGGAGAGTATGACAAATGAGAACATGTCTGATTCTTACAGGCGGAAGCCTGGACATGGAATTCGCACAAAAATATATCGGGGGCCGTACATTCCATAAAATAATTGCGGTAGATGCAGGTCTGGCGAAGGCTCATGATCTGGGCCTGGCCGTTCACGCGGCAGTGGGCGATTTTGATTCTCTGGATCAAGATACCCTGGAGAATTACAGAAAGAAAAACGGCATTGAATGGGACATCCACAAACCGGAAAAGGATGAAACAGATACGGAACTTGCCATATATACGGCTCTGAAATCAGGCTGTGAGGAAATTGTCATGCTGGGAGCGATGGGGGGACGTCTGGATCATACCATAGGAAACCTTCATCTGTTGTATTATTGCCTGGAGCATGGAATGGCAGCGTGTATGGTGGACGAAAAAAACAGGGTTTCTGTTCTGAACAAAGGCAGAGCATTTAAAAAAGACAGCCAGTGGGGAAAATATATATCGTTCCTTCCCCTGACTTACGAGGTAAAGGGCATTACCCTGACCGGATTTAAGTATCCCCTTTATAAAAAGGATATTGTCATCGGACCTTCTCTGTGCATCAGCAATGAAATCGAAGAAGAAGAAGCCTTGCTGGAGTTCACAGAAGGTGTCCTGATCTGTGTAGAATCGAGAGATTGATACTGGACTGGTTGAAAAATATGTAACTGGCTGTTTATAACATTCCACTTTTTGTGTATGATAAGGAACATCGTGAATAGCAAGGAGTGGAAAAGATGAAAGAGAGTAGTGAAAAAGTATATAAGATCGTACTGACTGGACTGATGGCCGCATTATGCTATGTGTGCTTCATGTTTCTTAAAATTCCGATTCCGACATTCGGCGGAGATATGGTGGCTCTTCATATAGGAAACGCTTTTTGTGTGCTGGCCGCCATTCTGCTGGGCGGAGGTTATGGAGGTGCTGCAGGGGCGATCGGAATGACGATTGCGGACCTGTTTGATCCGGCTTATGTGACGAGCGCACCGAAGACATTCATTCTGAAACTGTTTATCGGGCTTGTGAGCGGATTTGTGGCTCACCGGATCGCCCACATTACAAGGGATCACAGCCACAGCTATATTTTTAAATGGACGCTGATATCTGCTGTAGCCGGTCTGGGCTTTAATGTGATTATGGACCCGATCGTCGGCTATTTTTACAAAAATTATTTTCTCGGCGTAGAATCATCCGCTGCAAAGATTATGTCTACGTGGGCGGCAGGAGTCACATTTATCAATGCAGTCGCGGGAACAGCCGTGGTTGTTGCCGTTTATATGGCAGTCAGGCCGATCCTGAAAAAGATGAACCTGTTTTTGCAGGTGAAATAGGGGAAAAACCGGAAAAGGGCTTTTCTTTCCTTCCAAATTGTAGTATAATCATGCGCAGATTCATAAGAATTTGCGCTTTTTTCAGTCATTGAGGACATTGCCTATGATTGAAAATATGCTTTGCAGCGAACATACGGCGAAAAAAGAAGAAAAAATTCCAGGAGGAAAATTATGTTAGATTTAAAATTTGTCAGAGAAAATCCTGACATCGTAAAACAGAACATTAAAAATAAGTTCCAGGACAGCAAGCTCCCTTTAGTTGATGAAGTGATTGAACTGGACACAGAAAACCGTTCAACTAAGGCAGAGGCAGACAATCTCCGTGCCAGCCGCAATAAGCTGTCCAAACAGATCGGCGCTTTGATGGGTCAGGGTAAGAAAGAAGAGGCTGAAGCAGTAAAACTGCAGGTAAGCGAAGGCGCAAAACGTCTTGCAGAGCTGGAAGCGGCTGAAAAAGAGCTGGAAGAAAGAATCACAAAGATCATGATGACCATACCGAATATCATCGATCCAAGTGTCCGATCGGAAAGGACGACAGCGAGAACGTTGAAGTTCAGAGATACGGCGAGCCGGTTGTACCTGATTTTGAGATTCCCTACCATACGGAGATCATGGAAAAATTCAACGGAATTGATTTAGACAGTGCCAGAAAAGTGGCAGGTAACGGATTCTACTACCTCATGGGAGATATCGCAAGGCTGCATTCAGCTGTGATTTCCTATGCGCGCGATTTCATGATTAACCGGGGATTTACTTACTGTATTCCGCCTTTCATGATTCGAAGCAACGTGGTGACAGGCGTAATGAGCTTTGCGGAAATGGATGCCATGATGTACAAGATTGAAGGTGAAGATCTCTATCTGATTGGTACCAGCGAGCATTCCATGATCGGCAAGTTTATTGATACGATTCTTCCGGAGGAAAAGCTTCCGCAGACTCTGACAAGCTATTCACCATGCTTCCGTAAGGAAAAAGGAGCACACGGCCTTGAAGAAAGAGGCGTTTACCGGATTCATCAGTTTGAGAAGCAGGAGATGATCGTTGTCTGCAAACCGGAAGACAGCAAGATGTGGTATGAAAAGCTGTGGCAGAATACAGTTGACCTGTTCCGCTCTATGGATATTCCGGTTCGCACACTGGAGTGCTGCTCCGGCGATCTTGCAGATCTGAAGGTGAAGTCCGTAGACGTAGAAGCATGGTCTCCAAGACAGCAGAAATATTTTGAGGTTGGAAGCTGCTCCAACCTGGGTGATGCGCAGGCCCGCCGCCTGAAAATCCGTGTAAACGGAGAGGACGGAACGAAATATTTTGCCCATACGCTGAATAATACCGTAGTAGCTCCGCCGAGAATGCTGATCGCATTTTTGGAGAATAACCTTCAGGCAGACGGCAGTGTTCGGATTCCTGAAGTACTTCAGCCTTATATGGGCGGAATGAAAGAAATCCGGTAGATGTTGGGGATTATATGATGGAATTAAAAGAGAGACGATTACAGAGAATGGAATACCTGCTTGCCCTGGCGGTATTCCTTCTCTTTGGCTTTCTGGTCAATGCTGGAATCCGTACGGACGGATACTGCCTGGATGATCTTTATCTTTGGTACTGTTATGACCAGGAGCCTTTTTTAAAGTATATTTGTCCTTTGGGAGGGACGAAATTCCGCCTTGTATTTAATATTTTAAGCTATTTGGAACTCTGGCTTCTGGGACCAAATATCCGATTTACCGTGGCAGTCAATATCGTACTGAACTGTTTCGTAGCCCTTACGATTTTCCACTGCACAAAGGTGATTGGAAAACGGACGATGCCGAGCTTGTTTGCCGGACTGGCATATCTGCTTTCCCATTTTTCCTATTATCAGATTTCCCAGGCATATGGCCTGATGGAGACGGTCGCTTTATGGGGCTCTTTTGCGATCCTGTTTCTCTTATATCAGTATATGCAAAAGGAAGACGGCCACAGGGAATTCCTGCTGGCAGATATCATATATGTGATTACATGTCTAACGCATGAACGCTTTATGGTACTGACTGTTGTGATGGTGGTGGCAGTCATCCTGAAACAGGCCGTGCTCAGGCGCTCACCGGAAGGAAAAAGGGAGTATCGGATGATTCTCACGGCTCTGGCCGCATTTCTTGTTGTAGCAGGACTCCGGTTTCTGGCGATGGGAAGTTTTACGCCCGCCGGAACAGGGGGAACAAATGTAACAGAGACATTTTCCGTAACGCAGGCCCTTAAATTCGCAGTCAGCAATGTTTTATATGTATTTGGAATCAATGCAGGATATATTCACCTGTGCGGCGTCGAGTGGATCAACGTGCCGATGAAGATCAAGCTGATTGTATATCTGATGGATGCAGCGCTGCTGGGCATTGTCGCTCTGGCCATATGTGCTGCATGGAAAAAGAAGAACCGAGTGGAATATCTATGTAACGCAATCATGATCCTGACGTTCCTGGCGATGTGCATTGGAGCAGCCAGCTCTACGATCCGCGTGGAGATGCGATGGGTTTACGTCACGTATGCCGGAGCGCTGTTCTTTCTGATTTTCCTCTGTCGGATCCTGGATATGGAAGGCGGAAAAAGAACGGCTCTTGCCGGACGGATCCTGCTTTTTGGATATTTTCTGCTGCTGGTTCCTGTCGAACTGTTCTACAGGAGCAATTACGGAAATCTGTATTACTGGCCCACACAGCTGCGGGCGAATTCTCTGGCTGAGGTGACATACGGAACGTATGGGGATCAGATTTTCGGATCAGAGATTAAGATTATCGGCAATCATTTTAAGCTGGACGACTATATTATCGATACCTTCTGGAAGCCTTACAGGAAAGATAAATCCCTGGAGACTCCAAGGGTAACTTTTCTGAAGGACCTGGAAGAGTTAGGCCCGGTTACGGATAAGGATCATGTGTTCGTTCTGAAGGAGGACAAGATCCGGCAGCGCTATATCGATATAACTCCTCTTGTAGAGGTGGAAAAATTCAAGACGATATATGGATATTATGAAGACAGCTGGATGGACCAAAAGGCGGCTGTAGATATATTCACCGGAACCAGCGGGGAAATCCGCTTCGACTGTTATTACCCAAGGCCTTTAAAGGGAGGAGAGACGATTACCGTCTCATCTGAAGGAGAGGTTCTGACCACCTTTGAGCTTACGGATCAGTGGCCGATCTTTACAATCCCGGCACCGAAGCAGCAGTATGTACCGCTGGAATTCTCCATGAATTTCTATGTGGAAGACGCGGAAGAGGAGCCGAGAGGCGATACCCCGATGAGTATGATTGTGATTTTTACGGCGGAGTAAAGCGGAGTTTGCGTTTCCCGTACAGTTTCTGACGCCAAATGTTGTTCCAGGCAGTAGTTGCCAAGCCGCAAAATTTGGCGCGGAAACTGCTGTCAGATGGCGGCGGAGTTGAAAAGCTGGTATAGATATTTGAGCTGCCAATGTATGAATATATAAGGGGGATGGGCATATGAAGACGATTGGTTTGTTAGGTGGGATGAGCTGGGAGAGTACGGTTACGTATTACCAGGTGATTAACGAAGTAGTAAAAAGGGAGCTGGGCGGGCTGCATTCTGCAAAAGTTCTGCTGTACAGCGTGGATTTTTCGGAAATTGAAACATGTCAGGCGGCGGGAGACTGGGACAAAAGCGCGGATATTCTGGCAAAAGCCGCCCAGAGCCTGGAAAAAGCGGGAGCCGATTTCATCGTTATCTGTACGAATACGATGCATAAAGTAGCTCCACAGATACAGAGCCGTATTCACATTCCGATTATCCACATTGCAGAAGCTGCGGCAGAAGCGCTGGAAGCGAACTGCATAAGGAAGGTGGCTCTGCTTGGAACAAAATATACCATGACACAGGAGTTTTACAGAAAAAAGCTGGAAGATGCAGGAATCACGGTGCTGGTTCCTGAAGGGCAGGACATCGAACTTGTGAACGATGTAATCTATAACGAACTGTGTCTTGGAATCATTTCAGAAGAATCAAAAGAAAAATATCTCCGGATCATCGAGAAGCTGAAAGCTCGGGGCGCTCAGGGAGTAATTCTGGGCTGTACGGAAATCGGCCTTTTAATTCAACAGAAAGAATCGTCCCTTCCTGTTTTTGATACAACGCAGATACATGCGGAAAAGGCCGCCATGGCGGCAATCCGATAATAGGCAGAAACCTGGCGGCCTGTGAAGGATATAAAATATATAAAAAGGAGAAATGCCCTATGATTACATTCAATCACTTTAATTTTAATGTACTGAATCTGGAAAAGAGCCTGGCGTTTTATAAGGAAGCCCTCGGGCTTGAACCGGTCCGCGAAAAAAATGCAGAAGACGGTTCCTTTAAACTCGTATTTTTGGGTGACGGACAGACGGATTTTAACCTGGAGCTCACATGGCTCCGCGACAGAACGGAACCATACAACCTGGGTGAGTGTGAATTTCATCTGGCATTCCACGTAGATGACTATGATGAGCTTTTCAAAAAGCATCAGGAGATGGGATGCGTGTGTTTTGTAAATGAAAAAATGGGAATTTACTTTATCTCCGATCCGGATGGTTATTGGATTGAGATCATTCCGAGGAAATAAACGGATATTCCCCAAACCTGAAGTAGGACAGAAAAAATAGTGAAGCCCCGGAAAAGCGAGGAAATATTGCTGAGGGTGTTGCAAAAAGGAATAAAGCATTGCCGTGGCACAACTAATTCGACTTTTTGCAACACCCTCTTTTCGTAACTTTTAAGGAGCGGGGAAACAGCATAACAGCATAATCCGATTTTTATTATGCCTCTAGCTACTTTTGCTGAAGTATTCAACGAGCTTGGAAAACCTAAGTATGCTTACTTTACCACAAAAGAACCGCTCTGCTTAAAGGAGGATTGTATCGTGCAAAATGGCATCTCTATCGTTTTACGTATTCTCATTTTGTGTTTACTTGTATGCCTGCCGGCCGCTTTTATTCGGGCTTTATTTTCAGCGAAACATAAGAGGAAAAAAAACTTTATACATACATTTTCGATAGTACTTTTATTTTCACCCATTATATTAATAGCAATTTGGGTACTCTATGAAATCTTTGGCATGGGAGTAAATCATATTGCCACCAAGAGACAGACAGAGCAGTTGCAGGCGAATTTGGAGAATACGATTCCGGACATTCAGATTGTGGATATATATTCCGAAACCGGGAATACATCAGGAACGGGGAATCACGTTGACTGTCTATCTTCCATAACATTTTCAACACAGCTGCAAAAGTCTGAAATAGAAGATTCAATGTCTGAATTCTATACATTCAATGAATGGAATTGCTATGTGAAAAATACAGATGATGGGTATTATTTGTTCTATATAAATACATCAGCCCCATTTATAGGCAATATAGAAGGGCACTAACTTCCCGTTGATCGGCTGATTTAGTTACGCCTTGAAACTGAATCCTGTACATGGGGCAATATTTTATATCTTACACTTCTTTAAAATTACAGGAAGGAGAGGCCACGAGAGAATAATTTGTGTGATAGATGACGAATCCCGGAGCGCCACCCGTCACCTTCTTTACTGATTTTCTCTGGACATAATCGATCTCCACCTTGTCATTGCTGCGCCCTTTCGAGTAGTAGGCAGCGATGGCTCCCGCCTCTTCAAAGACGCGGTCAGGCAGTTCCTTTCCCTCCGATTTTACGATCACATGGGATCCGGGAATTCCCTTTGCATGGAACCACCAGTCGTTGCCGGAAGCCAGCTTAAAGGTAACTTCCTCATTCTGATAATTATTTTTCCCTACATAGATGTGGAAGCCGTCAGTTGAAATATAATGGTATGGCCGGCTCGTTATTTTGGGCCGCTTACTTCCGTATGGTCTCTTTTTCACATAGCCATATTCCATCAGTTCCTCTTTGATCTGAACGAGGTCGTCTTCTTTCAGTGCAATATCGAGGGCCGTGCTGATGGATTCCAGATGGTCGATCTCCTGTTTTGTCTCTCTCGTCTGGTCGGTAAGCGCTTCAAAGGTACGCTTCAGCTTGTTGTATTTGTCGAAATGCTTCTGGGCGTTTTCCTTGGGAGACAGCTGCGGATCCAGAGGAATTTTAATTTCTTCGTTTGTGTAGTAGTTTAAACAGCGCAGTTCCTTTTCGCCGCCGGAAAGCTCATAGCCGTAAGTATTGATCAGTTCTCCGTATACCTTGTATTTATCCCGTTTTTCCGTATCCTTCAGCTGTTTCAGCTGGAGGTCGTATTTTTTATAGCTGCGCTCCAACAGCGTCTGTACGATTTTCCGCAAATCAGAGGATTTCTGTTTGATACGGGTAATCGTATTTCTGGAAGAATAGTAATCGTCCAACAGCTCGCTGACAGAAGAATACGGCATTGATGTAAACGCACCGCCGTCAAAGCACGTAAGAGGAAGGGAGGAAAACTCCACAGGTTCTCCGTTCTGACAGATGATATTGGGGCAGAACCGTCCACCTTTAATATCGTCCATCATGAGGGCGAACGTGTGATAAAGATGGATCAGCTCCAGTTCGGACAGTTCATTGGCAGGTATATCTCCGTCGATGGAAGCCAGATGGGCAAGCTCCGTTCCGATCACGGGGCTGATGCCTGTAAACTTCTGATACAGCGCCTTCTGAAGCGGAGCAGGCGTTCCCTTCATGATTTCTATAAAGCGGTCTTCCTGAACGGCCAGGGGATTTTCTTTTTCCACCGTCTGAGGGATGAAATACTGTCTGCCGGGCAGAACCTCCCTGACAGAACTCATCTGAACGGAAACATGTTTGATACCGTCCAGAATCGTTCCGTCCTCTTTGCAGAAAATGATGTTGCTGTGTTTTCCCATCATTTCGATCATCAGCCTCTTGCGGCATAAATCGCCCAGCTCATCCAGATGTTCAAATTCCATTTCGATTACGCGCTCAAGGCCGGGCTGGGATATGGTAATGATTCTGGCGTTGCCGATGTGCTTACGCAAAAGCATGCAGAAATTAGGAGCCGTCATAGGCCCCTGTTTATTGGTATCCGTAAAATAGATCAGAGGAAGGCTGGCGCTTGCAGAGATCAGCAGGCGGTGAGTCTCCTTCTGGTTTTTTATAGTAAAAAGCAGTTCATCCTTTTCCGGCTGGGCGATTTTCGCTACTTTGCCGCCCTCTAAAGCAGCCTTCATATCGCGGACCAGGTTTGCAATTACAATTCCGTCAAAAGCCATTTGTGTTACCTCCAATACCGGTTAGTCAGGCAAAAACAGGCCTGATCTTCATATTTTAGAAGTATATCACAAATTATAGGCAGGGAAAAGGGTTTTCCATTGAATCGGCTGCCCGGCTGAATGGATACGTGAATTAAGTGAAAAAGTATTGTTGACTTGCTTTTCTATATGAATTATAATAAACAGTATCTATGTGAAAGTGAGGGCAGTCCGATGTTAAAGAGTATGACCGGCTTCGGAAGATATGAAGTCGTGACAGATGAATATAAGATTTCTGTCGAAATGAAAGCCGTCAATCACAGATATCTGGATTTAAGCATCAAGATGCCGAAGAAATTCAACTATTTCGAAGCAGGCATCCGTACGCTTCTGAAAAGTTATGTTCAGAGGGGCAAGGTAGACGTATATATCAGCTACGAGGACTATACGGAAGGCAATATGTGCCTGAAGTACAACAGCGGTCTGGCTGCCGAGTACGTGGAGTATTTTAAGAAGATGTCCGAACAGTTCGGAATCCAGAATGACATGAAGGCGTCTGTTTTGGCAAAATGTCCGGAAGTCCTTACAATGGAAGAGGTGCCGGAAGATGAGGAACATCTGTGGAAGGTCCTGTCTGGGGCTGTAGAAGAGGCAGCGAAGCGCTTTGTCGGGACTCGGATTACGGAAGGCGAGCATCTGAGGGAAGATCTAGTAGGAAAGCTGGATTATATGAGGGAGCTGGTAGACTTCATCGGAGAGAGAGAGCCGCAGATCCTTTCTGAATACAGGCAGAAACTGGAAGATAAGGTGAAGGAGCTGCTTGAGACGGCTTCCATTGACGAAAGCAGAATAGCGGCGGAAGTTACGATTTTTGCCGACAAGATCTGCGTGGATGAAGAGATGGTCCGCCTGCGCAGCCATATTGAGACAATGAAAACGAAGCTGCTTTCCGGAGGTACGATCGGAAGGGAACTGGATTTCATCGCTCAGGAGATGAACAGGGAAGCGAACACGACGCTGTCCAAATCCACGGACCTGGCTGTTTCCGATAAGGCGATTGCCCTGAAGACGGAGATTGAAAAGGTGCGGGAACAGATTCAGAATATTGAATGATAGATTACGACGGAACGGAGCATCTGACATGAGTAATAAAGGAATTTTAGTCGTCGTTTCCGGTTTCTCAGGAGCCGGAAAGGGAACGCTTATGAAGGCGCTAATGGAGAAATATGAGAATTATGCGCTGTCCATCTCCGCTACAACAAGAAGCCCGCGAGAGGGAGAAGAGAACGGCAGAGAGTATTTCTTTATCAGCGAAGAGGAGTTTAAAAAGAAGATTGAGGCGGACGAACTGATTGAATACGCTCAGTATGTCAATCATTATTATGGGACGCCGAAAGAATATGTCATGAAGAAAATGGACGAGGGAAAGGATGTAATTCTGGAAATTGAAATCCAGGGTGCCCTCAAGGTAAAGGAAAAGTATCCGGAGACGCTTCTTCTTTTCGTTATGCCCCCCAGCGCAGCTGAACTCAGAAACCGTCTGATCGGCCGCGGTACGGAGACGCTGGAAGTGATTGACGCGAGGCTGAAACGGGCCTCTGCAGAGGCAGAAGGCATGGAGAATTACGATTACATACTGGTGAATGACAGAATCGACGAATGTGTGGAAGAGATGCACCGGCTGATTCAGGCGCAGCATCACAGAGTAAGCCACAATCTGGAGTTCATTCAGCAGATGAAATATGAATTAAATCAGCTTTAAAGTTGTATATAGAAAGGAAGAAAAAATATGTTACATCCATCTTACACAGATTTAATCAACGTAGTAAACAGCGACGTAGAGCCAGGCGAACAGCCGGTGGTACAGAGCCGTTATTCCATCGTTATAGCGACTTCAAGGAGAGCAAGACAGCTGATCGCAGGCGAGGACGCCATGGTACCTGCCGGAGGCAAGAAGCCTTTATCCGTGGCGATTGAAGAATTATACAAATCAAAAGTTAAAATTGTCGGCGATGATGAAGTGAACAGCAACGAAGTGTAGCCGTCACGGCGGTTTTCATTTCACATTTACCGATTGCTGATTATTTAAGCCGTCTCAGAGCTAAGGAGATGGCTTTTATAGTTTGGCGCAACACGATACGAGGAGTTTTATATGAGAATATTATTTGTTTCCCTGGGCTGTGATAAAAATCTGGTAGACAGCGAAAAAATGCTGGGACTGCTGCGTGATGACGGCCATACCTTTACAGACGAGGAGACGGAGGCTGAGGCCATCGTCATCAATACATGCTGCTTTATCAACGATGCCAAGGAAGAAAGCGTTAATACGATTCTGGAAATGGCAGAGTACAAAAAGTCAGGATCCTGCCGCATACTGATCGTAACCGGCTGTATGGCTCAGAGATATAAAAAAGAGATTATGGACGAAATTCCGGAAGTGGACGCCGTACTGGGCACATCCACGTATGATGAAATATCCACAGTAATGAAAAAAGTCATCGGCGGAGGCGGCCACGTCCAGTGCTTTCATGATCTGAATGCCCTGCCTGAGGTGAAGTCAGAGCGGATTGTCACCACGGGAGGCCATTACGCATTTTTGAAAATTGCAGAAGGCTGTGATAAACACTGTACGTACTGTATCATTCCAAGCCTGCGTGGAGCTTACCGCAGCGTACCGATGGAGCAGCTGGAAGACGAAGCTGAAAAGCTGGCGGCCAGAGGGGTGAAAGAACTGATCCTTGTAGCCCAGGAGACCACGGTATACGGAAAGGATCTGTACGGTGAAAAGAAGCTGCCCGAACTGCTCAGGAAGCTCTGCAGGATACCGGGGATTCAGTGGATCCGAATCCAGTACTGCTATCCAGAAGAAATAACGGATGAGCTCATCCAGGTAATCGGGGAAGAGGAAAAAATCTGCCATTATCTGGACATGCCGATCCAGCATATCAATGATAGAATCTTAAAACGGATGGGGCGCAGAACGAATCAGGCCCAGCTGAGAGAGATTATCGGAAAGCTGAGGGAACGAATCCCTGATATCGTTCTCAGGACAACGCTGATTTCGGGATTCCCCGGCGAGACGGAAGAGGACCATGAGGAGCTTCTGCATTTCGTGGACGAGATGGAATTTGAAAGGCTGGGGGTATTTGCCTATTCAGCAGAAGAAGATACGCCTGCCGCCTCTTTTGAGGATCAGGTGCCGCAGGAAATCAAGGAAAAGCGGCGCGACGAGATTATGGAGCTTCAGCAGGATATCGCATTTGCCAAATGTGAAGACAATGTAGGCGTGTTTCTGGAAGTCATGATTGAGGGAAAGGTTGCCGACGAAAATGTCTATGTAGGCAGGACCTATATGGATGCTCCAAATGTAGACGGGCTAATTTTTGTAAACTCGGAGGCAGAACTCATGTCCGGGGATTTTGTAAAAGTTCAGGTGACAGGAGCTCTGGAATACGATCTGATCGGGGAGGTATACGATGAATCTGCCAAATAAGCTGACTGTTTTGAGAGTGATATTGATTCCGTTTTTTGTAGTCGCCCTCCTGTGGGACGGCGGAGAAAATGAAACGCTGCGAATCGTATCGGCCGGAATCTTTATCGTAGCCAGCCTGACTGATATGTTGGACGGAAAGATTGCAAGAAAGTATAATCTTGTCACTAATTTTGGGAAATTTATGGATCCTCTTGCGGATAAGCTACTTGTCTGTTCCGCACTGATCTGCCTGATTGAGCTGGGACAGATCCCTGCGTGGATGGTCATTATCATTATCAGCCGGGAATTCATTATCAGCGGTTTCCGCCTTGTGGCATCGGACAACGGCATTGTGATCGCGGCCAGCTACTGGGGAAAATTTAAGACCACATTCCAGATGATCGCTGTAGTTCTTATGATTTTTAACATCGAAGCGCTGCAGCCTGTTACAACCGTCATGATCTGGATCGCTCTGATTCTGACTGTTGTATCCCTGGTTGACTATATTGCGAAAAACCATAAGATTCTTACAGAAGGGAGTATGTAGCAATGACAGTAGAATTAATTTCCGTCGGTACGGAACTGCTGCTCGGCAATATCGTAAATACGAATGCCCAGTTCCTCGCAGAAAAATGTGCCCTGCTGGGGCTCTCCATCTACAACCAGTCCGTAGTGGGAGACAACAGGGAGAGGCTTTCCGAAGTAATCCGTGTGGCACTTAAGCGTTCGGATATCATTATTCTGACAGGAGGCCTCGGACCGACGGAGGACGATCTGACAAAGGAAGTATGCGCAGAGGTGATGGGATTCCCACTTGTGGAGGATGCTCATACGAAGAAGCATATGGAAGAATATTTTAAAAACGGCATTTACAAAGACATACCTGAGAATACCTGGAAGCAGGCGCTTGTACCGGATGGCGCCAAGGTGCTGGACAACAGCAACGGCACGGCGCCAGGCCTGATTATGGAGAAGTTCGGGAAAGCCGCAATCCTGCTTCCAGGCCCTCCGAACGAGCTGTATCCGCTCTTTATGAAACAGGTCTATCCCTATTTGCAGCACCTTCAGCCAGAAATTATTCTGTCCAAGATGGTGAAAATCTGCGGTATCGGAGAAAGCCAGGTCGAGACGAAGGTTCTGGATATGATCGATAAACAGACGAATCCGACGATCGCCACATATGCGAAGACAGGAGAAGTTCATCTGCGTATAACGGCGAAGGCTGCCGATGAGGAGGCTGCTAAAAAACTGATTAAGCCTGTGGTCAAGGAAATTAAAAACCGGTTTGGAGATTACGTATATACGACAGATGAGGAAGAAACGTTGGAAGAGGCGGTTGTAGAGCTGCTGAAGAAATATGAGCTGACAGTGACTACGGCAGAATCCTGTACAGGCGGAATGCTCGCAGGACGTCTTGTCAATGTTCCGGGAGTATCCGATGTATTTCGCGAGGGATTCATCACATATTCTAATAAAGCGAAAAGGAAGATCCTGGACGTCAATAAAAGCACCCTTAAAAAGTACGGTGCTGTCAGTGAGCAGACAGCAAAAGAAATGGCTATGGGAGGCGTATTTGCTACGGATTCCGACGTCTGTATCGCGATTACAGGGCTTGCAGGCCCCGGAGGAGCCACGGAAGAAAAACCGGTGGGTCTCGTATACATTGCCTGCTACATGAATGAAAAAGTATGGGTGGAAGCGTACCAGTTTAAGGGTGACCGCAACAAGATCAGGGAACAGGCAGTTGTTAAGGCACTGGACCTCCTGCGCCGCTCCATACTGGATAACTATCGGAAATAAAATCGATTGGAGACTTGCCGATGCGGTGGTATCATCATCTGTATGAAGGAGAAAAAGCGAAGGAAAAGCGGTATTCAATCATTCAGAGAATCCGCGGAAGGAAATTTCAGAAGGGGAGCTATGTGATTACTCCGCCTTCAAACGGGAATAATGTCCTTGATATCTATCCGTCGAATATCCTGCTTCTGCCCTGTTATAGAAAGAGCGATCTGCTGGTTCTCGGCATTGCGGCAGATTACGATGAAGCGCTGGAAGTGGCGGGAAGGATCGTTGTCGATATGTATAAGAGGATCGGAAGACCTGACATCGACGAATTTCTGGCGGCAGCAGAAAGTGAGAGATAAAGGGCCACGGAGGCAAACGTGATTCATATTGTTTTATTCATATTAAAAATTATCGGATGGATTCTGCTGGCTGTTCTTGGTTTCATCCTGCTGGCTGCCGGCATCCTGCTTTTTGTACCGGTCCGGTACAGGGGAGAAGGATCCTGTTATGGCGCATGGAAGGGAAGGTTGAAGGCAACCTGGCTTCTCCATATGATTTCATTGACTGCTGTCTATGAAGAAAATCTGGACGTGACCATACGTATTTTGGGCTTTCCTTTGGGCAGAAAAGCGAAGGAAGAAGCGGAAAAAGAGATCAGTGAGGATGAATTCTGGGAAAAAATATCCGAAGAGCTTTCCGATGAGGAAGATAAAGAAGACGCCGGCAGCCCCGGCGCTCCTGTACCTGATGTCCACATCGCATCCATAGAGGATTCAGAAGAGGATTTTGTATATCAGGGCGGGGAGAGGAACGCGCAGGACGAAGCAGTGAAAAAAGAGGTGACGGCGGATTCGGAAGACGGCCGTCACCGGGAGCCGGTTCGGGAAGAAGGTAAAAAAACTTCTGGAAAAGAAAGAAAAAGCAGAGGCGGCTTTGGCCGGCCGGGATGGCCAAAACGGTTGAAAGACCGGTTTTTGCGCATTTTTAAGAACCTGAAGGCAGCTTTTTGTTCCATGTGGGATAAGTGGAAGTCCCTGGAGAAAAAGGTAGAGCGGATAAAGCAGTTTATCAATGACAAGAAAAATCAGGAGCTTTTTAAACTACTGCTTAAGCAGATCAGGGTACTTTTTAAGCATGTACTTCCGCGGAAGATAAGAGGAAAGGTCAGACTTGGATTTGACGATCCCTATATGACCGGACAGGCTTTGGCTGCAGCCGGCCTTCTGTATCCCTTTTACAGGGATTCCATACAGGTCTGCCCGTCTTTTGAAGAGCAGATTCTGGAAGGGGAGCTGTCGTTTTCAGGACGAATCCGGCTGTTCACACTGACAGTAATCGCCGGCCGGCTGTTTTTAAATAAGAGATTCCGCTTGCTTTTGAGAAAGTGGATGAGATAAAACTGCGATGAAACGGCTGCATATCATATGCGGCCCGCATAAGGAGGATTTAGCGTATGGCTGACAATCATTTCGCTTCGACCGTCGAAGCATTATTTCAGGGAATGGACCATTTTGTTACAACAAAAACGGTTGTAGGGGATGCAGTAAAGGTGGACGATGCCATTATCCTTCCGTTCGTAGACGTGAGCTGCGGGATGGCGGCAGGCTCGTTTGCAGAGAATGCCAAAAGAAACGGCGGCGGCGGTATGAGCGCAAAGATGAGTCCCAGTGCCGTACTGATTATACAGAACGGCGTGACAAAGCTGGTCAGCATAAAGAATCAGGACGCCATGACAAAGGTTCTGGACATGGTTCCCGACTTTGTCAACCGTTTTGTATCCGGAAAGAATCAGGGCGTTGTGTCCGATGAAGCGGAGAAGGCCGCTGAGGATCTGGCTGCCGCACAGAAGGCGGAAAAAGAAGAATCCTGAGATTCGAGATTATAAAAGGCTGTCATAGTTTTTCCGGTTCTGCATATGATATACCATAGCTGGAAAAACCGGGGGACAGAAATGAAGCGGATTTGCGGACTGATGTTATTTTGTTTCGGTGTAGGAATGACTGTGCTTCTTCTGATACCGCAGACGTTTTCTACGCTTATTTTCATCATTGGCTGTCTGGTGGTGGGATATAACCTGTTCTGCGGATGTTAGTCGGGAAGGAACTGCCCTTCTGAATGAGCATATAGCGGTGACCGGGACGTTTTGCGTAAGAGCATCGCATTCAACGAAAAAAGCTCCGGGCTGAAGCCCCGGAGCTTTTAAAATTCGAATGATCTAAAAAATTACGCTCTTTCTACCAGACCAGAACGTAAGCAAGAAGTACATACATACATCTTCTTAGCGCCGCCGTTAACTTTTACCTTAACAGACTTTACGTTTGCTTTCCACATTTTATTGCTTCTTCTATGGGAATGGCTCACGTTATTGCCGAAGTGAGCAGCCTTTTCACAAATTGCACATTTAGCCATGATTCGCACCTCCTTAAACGCTACTTGGATTCCTGAGTATTAGAATCCACAACATATTGTATGATACCAGATGTCTTCCCAATTTGCAAGTGAAAAATAAAAATTTGTTTCTTTTTTTGATAATATCATGTATAATATACACAGCTTAAACAGCAGGGCAGCTGATATCAGTCTGCTTTGACAAGAATGGAGGCATGTTTAATGAAAGGACGCTTAAACAACGAGTTCGGAGAAGTCCGGATCAATCCTGAAGTAATCGCATTATATGCCGGTACAATCGCGGTGGAGTGTTTCGGGATTGTAGGCATGGCTGCCATCAGCATGAAGGACGGCCTTGTAAAACTTTTAAAGAAGGAAAGCCTGACAAGAGGAATCAATGTCACAATTGAGGACAACCATATTGGCCTTGATTTTCATGTCATTGTTTCTTACGGAGTGAGCATCAGCGCCGTTTCCGATAATCTGATTGAAACGGTAAAATATAAAGTGGAAGAATTCACCGGAATGGAAGTTGACAGAATCAATATCTTCGTGGAAGGTGTAAAAGTGATAGATTAAGGAGGAAGATACCCGTGGGTATGAGGTCGATAGATGCCAGGATGGTCCAGAAGGCTTTTCTGGCGGCAGCAAAGGGGCTTGAGGCGAAAAAGGAGTGGATTAATGAACTGAATGTATTTCCGGTTCCTGACGGAGATACGGGTACGAATATGTCTCTGACGATTTTGGCGGCTGCAAAAGAGGTGGCTGCCCTGAAGGATCCGACGATGGAACAGCTTGCAAAGGCGATTGCTTCCGGTTCTTTGAGAGGCGCAAGAGGAAATTCCGGCGTAATCCTTTCCCAGCTTTTCCGCGGCTTTACAAAAGAGATAAAGACGGCGGAATCTATTACGACGACGACTCTCGCAAATGCCTTCGTAAGGGCTGCGGAGACGGCTTATAAGGCTGTCATGAAGCCGAAAGAGGGAACGATCCTGACGGTTGCGAAGGGAATGGCAGATAAAGCCGTAGAGCTTGTTTCTGAGACAGAGGATATCATTGAATTTGCAGACCGTGTGATCGAATACGGTGATTATGTACTGAGCCAGACGCCGGAGATGCTTCCGGTGCTGAAGCAGGCGGGAGTTGTGGATTCCGGAGGGCAGGGACTCATGCAGGTGATGAAGGGGGCGAGAGACGGCCTTCTCGGAAAAGAAGTATCTGTCGAAGTGCCGTCATTTTCAGAGACGGAAAGTACTTCCAGATCAGCTTCCGGTAATTCTGCATCCAATACGGCGGAATTCGATATTCATTTCGGATACTGCACGGAGTTCATCATCAATCTGGAACATTCTTATGACGAGAGCAGGGAAAGGGAACTGAAATCCTATCTGGAATCCATAGGTGATTCCATAGTCGTCGTTTCGGATGACGACATCGTCAAGGTACATGTCCACACGAACCATCCGGGGCTGGCTTTTGAAAGGGCCCTGACCTACGGTTCTCTCTCCAGGATGAAGATTGACAATATGAGAGAAGAGCATCAGGAGAAGCTGATTAAAGAGGCTGACATCAGGGCTGCTGCTGAGGCCAGGCAGGAAGAGCCCAGAAAAAAATTTGGCTTTATAGCGGTATCCATTGGAGACGGCCTGGGTGAGATCTTTAAGGGGATTGGAGCAGATTACCTGATTGAAGGCGGACAGACCATGAATCCCAGTACGGAAGATGTGCTGAATGCAATCGATCATGTAAATGCAGATACGATTTTTGTTTTTCCCAACAACAAAAACATTATTCTGGCTGCAGAACAGGCAAAAAGCCTGGCAGAAGATAAAAATATCATCGTGATTCCGTCTAAAACAGTCCCGCAGGGAATTACGGCGATTATTAATTTTATGCCGGACCTGTCCGTAGAAGAAAACGTAGACAACATGATGAATGAAATGTCCAGAGTAAAAACGGCACAGATCACATATGCCGTGCGAAACACATCGATTGATGGAAGAGAGATTGCTGAAGGCGATATCATGGGGCTGGGAGATAACGGTATTCTCGCGGTCGGAAAAACAATCGAGGGAACTGCCCTGGAAGTTTTAAATGAAATGATTGATGACGATTCTGAACTGGTTACCGTTTATTACGGAGAGGAGATCACGGAAGAGGACGCAGACCGCCTCCTGGAACGGGCAAGGGAAAATTTCCTCAGTGTGAAATGGAGCTCCATGAGGGCGGACAGCCGGTTTACTATTATCTCATATCCGTGGAATAACAATACGCGGCACAAATCAGATATGCCCTTGATACCAGATTGCGTTTCTATGCGGCGGCTTGGCCGCTGTAGCTGGTGTCGGGGGCATTGCTTTTCAATTTCATAAGCAGCAGAATGGAACAGCAGGAGGAAGTATGAATCAGGAACCGGTCACTTCTCTGAAAGGGATTGGAGAAAAAACAGGAAAACTTTTTGAAAAACTGGGTGTTTTTACGGTACAGGACCTACTGGAATATTATCCCAGAGGATATGAAACATATGAAAAGCCGGTGCTGGTGGGAAGCCTGAAGCAGGACATGACTGCGGCGGTGGAAGGCGTTCTTATGAAAGACGCGGAAGTACGGCGCTTTTCCCACATTCAGGTTACATTGGCATTCCTGAGCGACGGGAAGGACAAGCTGCAGCTGACGTGGTATAATATGCCGTTTCTCAGGACAACCCTGAAAGCAGGCTGCCGTTTTGTTTTCAGAGGCAGGATTGTGAAAAAGAGCGGAAGGCTGACGATGGAGCAGCCGGAGATTTTTTCACTGGATTCCTATGGCCAAATTATGGAATCCATGCAGCCGATTTACGGGCAGACAAAAGGACTGGGCAACAAGGCGATCGTGAGAGCCGTGTCACAGGCCATGGAAAACCGCCGGATGGAGCGGGAGTATCTGCCGTCTGATATCCGCATACGCAATGAACTGGCCGAGTATAATTTCGCTCTTGAACATATTCACTTTCCATCCAACCGTCAGGAATTTCTCTTTGCACGGAAGAGGATGGTTTTTGATGAGTTTTTCTTTTTTCTCCTGGCAGTCAGAAGGCTGAAGGAGAGACGAAGCGATAAAAGAAGCCAATTTGTTATGAAACTGTCAAGTCAGGTACAGGCTTTAAAAGACAGCCTTCCATATGAACTGACAGGCGCCCAAGAACGGGCGCTTCAGGAGATATACAGCGACCTGTCCGGCGGTCTTGTGATGAACCGTCTGATTCAGGGTGACGTCGGTTCAGGAAAGACGATCATCGCCGTACTGGCCCTTTTGCAGGCTGCATACAACGGATATCAGGGAGCGCTCATGGCGCCTACGGAAGTGCTGGCAAAGCAGCACTTTGAATCCATCTGCAGCCTGTTTGAAGAAAACGGGATTGATAAACAGCCGATCCTTATAACCGGCTCCATGACGGCAAAAGAGAAGCGCCTTGCGTATGAAAAAATCGCTTCTCATGAAGCGATCTGATTATCGGCACCCATGCGCTGATTCAGGAGAAGGTGATCTATGATAGGCTGGCTCTCGTTATTACAGACGAACAGCACAGATTCGGAGTGGGGCAGAGAGAGGCGCTGGGCAGCAAGGGAGAAGAACCGCACGTGCTCGTCATGAGCGCCACTCCGATTCCCAGAACGCTGGCGATTATTATATATGGCGATCTGGACATTTCCGTCATTGACGAGCTGCCTTCCAACCGTCTTCCTATCAAAAATTGCGTTGTAAATCCGTCTTACCGTCCGAAGGCATACGAGTTCATAGTAAAAGAGATCGCTGCCGGCAGGCAGGCATATGTCATCTGTCCCATGGTGGAAGAAAGTGAAATGATAGAAGCTGAAAATGTGCTGGACTATACAAAGACATTAAAGAGCAAGCTTCCGCCTTCCATAACGGTAGAATACCTTCATGGGAAGATGAAGGGAAAAGAAAAAAACAAAATTATGGAACGGTTTGCATCAAATGAAATTCAGGTGCTGGTATCCACAACGGTCATCGAGGTCGGCGTCAATGTGCCGAACGCAACGGTCATGATGATAGAAAATGCAGAGCGTTTCGGCCTGGCTCAGCTCCATCAGCTGCGCGGCCGCGTAGGACGGGGCAAACATCAGTCTTACTGTATCATGGTCAACTGCGGAGATGACGATGGAACGAGTGAACGTCTCGACATTCTCAACCGGTCGAACGATGGATTTTATATCGCTTCGGAAGATCTGAAGCTGCGCGGTCCGGGAGACATATTCGGACTGAGACAGAGCGGAGACATGGAATTCAGGCTGGCCGATATCTTTACGGACGCTTCCATACTGAAAACCGTCTCGGATGAAGTGAACCGTCTGCTTTCCAAAGATCCGGAGCTTGTGCTTCCGGAGGAGGAGGAACTGAAAAAACGCCTGGATAATTACCTCGAAAAAAGCTATGAAAAGCTGAATTTGTAAATTACCGTTTTCTGACATTTTTCGTAAAACCTTCTAGTGTATTATTTTTTCATTCACACATAATAGGAGTGTAACAAAAAACAAGCCATGAAAAAAACAAAAACGGTCATGGCAAATCAGAAAACAAGGAGGCGTATTATTATGTCAAACAATTCTTCTAATTCTACAAACGTACCTGAGGCAAGAGAAGCACTGGATAAGTTCAAAATGGAAGTAGCAAGCGAGCTGGGAGTACCGTTAACAAACGGATACAATGGTAACTTAACTTCTGCACAGAACGGTTCTGTAGGCGGATATATGGTTAAGAAGATGATCGAAGCTCAGGAAAGACAGATGGCAGGCAAATAAATACTGCTGAATGAAATAATAAGCAACGAATGACAAGAAAAGGCTTCCAGGCGGGTTGCAGACCGGCCCGGGAGCCTTTTCCCATTCAGACGTATGTTGAATATTCAGTTTTTCTGGTATGCGATCCGTTCCGAACCGTCTTCTACGAATACGGTGCCACACAAGGTAAAGCCGTTCTTTTCCAGCATGTGCTGCATGGGAAGGTTCTGCCGGTGTGTATCGATACGGATATTGTTATATTGACTAAAGCACCATTCCAGACAAAAGCTGGCGGCACCTTTTGCCCTTGCAGCAGATGCAATTCTGTGAACAACGGCATATGGATTATCGTTCAGCCATTTTCCATCGTAAATCATATGATAGTTCGGCTCATCTCCAATTCGGAAATAAAAGGTTCCAAGAATCTGCCCGTCATCTCCTGTGCATACATAACTGCAGCCTTCCTCCAGGTCATGAATCAGGAGAGATTTTTCGGGATAAGAAGTTCCCCACTGATTTGGATTGCCGTTTTCTGCCATAAAGATTCTGGCCTCTTCGTAAATTTCCAGCAACCGTTCCAAATCCCGTTCCGTTGCTTTTCTGATTTTCATATGTAGTCTCCTTTTTAAGTATAATGTCTGCGCTGCCTGTATTTCTGCGGTAAACGCAGAAACCGGTATTCGCAGTCATTATACCATAAAAAATCACGTTATAGAAGTGTGAGGAAATTACCTCACAGACTTTTAAATTTCTCTTAAATCCCTTGTATATCTTCTTTATTCATATTATAATTATACGTAATTATCCAGGAAGGCTGATTATGCTGGAAAGCAGGCCGTTCTGAACAGATGTATTTATGACACAAAACCCCTAAAAGGAGTCCGAATAAATGAGAGTAATAGCCGGAAGCGCCAGAAGGCTGCTTTTAAAAACAATAGAAGGCCAGGATACCAGGCCCACGACAGACCGGATTAAGGAGACGCTTTTTAACATGCTCCAGTATGATGTGCCGGGCTGTTCTTTTTTAGACCTTTTTTCAGGAGCGGTGCAATTGCCATAGAAGCGCTGAGCCGCGGAGCGGAATCAGCCGTTCTCGTTGAAAACAATGGGAAAGCCGTCGATTGTATACGTGAGAATTTGAAAACTACAAAGATGGAAGACCGGGCGATGGTGATGGCCTGTGATGTGATTACAGCGCTCTCCAGGCTGGAGGGAAAAGGCCGGCAGTTTGATATCGTTTTCATGGATCCGCCCTATCATCACGGACTGGAGCTGGAAGCCTTGAAAAAGCTGGGCGAATCCGGGATGGTCAGCAAAGATTCCATCATCATTACAGAAGCTTCTCTGGAGACGAAATACGATGATGTGGAGACTTTGGGCTTTCGGGTGAGCAGGGTAAAAGAGTATAAGACGAATAAACACGTATTTTTTACGTTTGAGGGTGAAGCGGCTGAATAAGAGATTATGCGAAAAATCCTCTGTTTCATAAAAAAATGAATTCTCCGTTGTTTTCTTGCAAAGAACGTGCTAAGATGTTAAAGAATACAGATAAAATTGATAAAATGAAAGATTATTAAAAAATACTGAAAATAGAATTTGATGAATTGAAATTTACGGAATCAGAACATAAAAGAGTTCAGGCACCTGGCCGATAATAAGTGAAAAAGTTAAGGAGAAGTGTGGATCATGAGTAGAATCGAACAGTTAATAAGCGAAATTGAAGAATACATAGACAGCTGTAAGCCAAAGGCATTTTCGAATTCAGATATCGTAGTAAATAAAGAAGAAATAGAAGAGCTTCTCATGGAACTGCGCATGCGCATACCGGATGAGATTAAAAAATATCAGAAGATAATCAGCAATCAGGACGCGATTCTTTCGGATGCCCGCACACAGGCGGATTCCATGCTGGCGGAAGCACGTTCTCAGGCCGATACGATGCTTGAGAGTGCAAAGGCCCAGACGAATGATCTCGTTAATGAACACGAGATTATGCAGAGAGCCTTCGCACAGGCAGACGAAGTCGTTGAACAGGCGCAGGCAGAGGCGCAGGCAATCGTAGAAAGCGCTTATGCAGAGGCAGACGGCATGCGGGAAGCTGCTGTCAGATATACGGATGATATGCTGGGAACTCTGCAGAAAATTATCAATCATTCGATGGATGAAGCTCAGAGCAAGTATAATTCTTATATGTCTTCCCTTCAGTCGAGTTATGATATCGTATCTTCAAACCGGGACGAGCTTTCCGGAGCGATCGTCAGGGATGAAGAGCCGCAGGAAGAGCTTGAGCAAGATTCAGCAGAATAAAGACCAGGCAGGAAAGGCCTGTATGTATTAATTTCCAGATCACATAGTGCCGGATGGATAATCCGGCCTTTTTTGAGTTGCAGGAAGAATCTTTGACTGAACTTTTTATAATTACGCTGTTAGTCTGAAAGATCCCGGAGATGCCGCCAAAGACCGTAACACATGTAATGGCGAGCTGCATGGAAGCACCTGTCATGGACGATGCGACCGCATGAATTCCCGTGGTGATTTCCGTAATTCCCAGAAGGACAGCATTGGTCTGTGGGGAAAAGGGGGACAGGGCGCGGATAAATTCTGCAGCAATGGAAAACAGCATGATGTAGCCTCCGATTTTAACCATGGTTTCAAAGGAATTCATCATACTTTTGTCAAAGGAAAATCCGGCATAGATATTTTCGGAAGAAAATCCGGACTGTTGACGGCTCTGGCGGCTGCAGCCATAAAACTTTCTGGCAGCGGCAGAAAGAGGGATAAGCGGCAGATATACAGAAAGAAGCAGGAGAGGCAGCCCGTTCTGGTTCCAGGCAGCCATCACATACCCCAGCAGGAACATGGGACTTGGATGATTGCTGACGGCCAGCAGATACTTGCTTTCTTCCGGGGAGATCATGCCGTATTCCAGAAATTCGCTGCATGTTTTTGCACCCATCGGATAGCCGCAGAGAAGGCCTGAAAGAAAGACAAAGCTGCCGGCCTCGCTGAATTGGAAGACTTTGTCCAGCAGAAAGCGGAATGGCCGGACGAGATACGGGACGCCGCCCAGAGCAACAATCGTGCTGGAACAGATCATAAATGGAAGAAGAGTCGGAAGCACCACATCAGCCCACAGAGTCAGTCCGTTTCTGGCTCCAGCCAGTGAAAGCTGTGGTCTGGCCAGAAGAAAGAGAAGAATAACGATGGGAATGAAGGGGAAAAAGGATTTTTTCATATCCACCAGAATATAGTTTATTGATACAATATATGTGGGGATGAGGGGGATATGATTTTCGTTTTGATCCTGCTTCTTGCGGTTTTTCAGGTCACTATGGTCGATTATCTGGCCAATAACCCGGACTATTACCAGCTGGATGCATATACATGGGAAAGCGAGGAATTCCGGTCCATGAAGCTGGGAGAGCTGATTGCAGGAGGGGGTACTATTGACTACGATATGCTCACGTCCCTGATGGTGGAAAATGACTACAACCTGCTGGAAATGGAAGACGGCAGCTATGACAGCGACAGCCTCATCAAGCGGAAGCCGGTTGAGTATCAGAAGCTGAAAAAGGCATATGAGACGGTATTTTCAGACCTGAGATATTTTCCGATTCCGGCCAGTGAAAATCCGGAAACGCCGGATATTACATTTGAAGACAGCTGGGGAGATGAGCGTACATATGGCGGCGAAAGGAAACACGAGGGCTGTGATATAATGGGGATGGAGAAGGAACGCGGATATTATCCGGTCGTCAGCATGAGCGACGGCACGGTAGAACGTGTCGGATGGCTGGAAAAGGGCGGCTGGAGAATCGGCATCCGGGCTCCCGGCGGGGCATACATTTACTACGCCCATCTGTACGGATACAGCAGGGAATGGAAAGAAGGCGACCACGTCCGGGCAGGCGAACTTCTGGGCTTTATGGGAGATACGGGATATAGTACCGTAGAGGGAACAACAGGCAATTTTCCAGTTCACCTCCACCTGGGAATCTACCTGAAAACGGACCATTATGAGGAAATGGGAATCAATCCTTACTGGGTGCTGAAATACATGGAAAAGAAACGGTTAAAAGCGTTTTACTGACTTGTTCATTTGCGAAATGCCGTCAGGCTGACCATTGTTGTGGCATACCCGGTGAAAATATGGTAAACTAGAGTAACTGAGTGCCGGAAGGGAAACCCATGGAACGCTTTTAAGCGGGCGTACAGCCGGAGAAAGTCAGTGAGATAAGGAGTACAGAGATTGAAATTTGAAGAACTTCCCCAGTCTTTCAGAGACGAAATGAAAGCGCTTTTAGGCGGGGATTATGAAGAATATGCAGCCAGCTTTGAGGCGGGCAGGATTTTTGGGCTGCGTGTGAATACATGGAAAACAGAACCAGAATTTCTGGAAGAGCAGCTTCCTTTTCATATGTCGGCCGTTCCGTGGACTGATAACGGCTTTTATTACGAAGAGGAAGACCGCCCGTCCAGGAATCCTTTTTATTACGCAGGACTTTATTACCTTCAGGAACCGAGCGCCATGGCTCCTGCTGCTCTTCTTCCGGTACGGCCGGGAGACAGGGTGCTGGACCTGTGTGCTGCCCCTGGAGGAAAGAGTACAGAGCTGGGGGCCCGGCTGAAAGGGGAAGGCCTCTTTTTTCTAATGATATCAGCAATTCAAGGGCAAAGGCCCTTTTGAAAAATCTGGAGCTTTTCGGCATTCCGAATATCTGCGTGACGAGTGAAGCGCCAAAAAAACTTGCAGCCCTGCTCCCGGAGTTTTTTGATGCCATTTTAATAGACGCCCCATGTTCCGGGGAGGGAATGTTCCGTAAAGACGATGGAATGGTGAAGGATTGGATGGAGAAGGGACCTTCTTATTATGCGCCCATACAGGCAGAGATTGCGGAAGAGGCCGTATCCATGCTGCGGCCGGGAGGCCATATGCTCTATTCTACATGTACCTTTTCCGTGGCAGAAGATGAAGCGGTCATAAACGGCCTTCTGGCACGCCATCCGGAGCTGGAGCTGATCCGCCTGCCCAGATGGGAGGGCGCGGAAAATGGAATCGGTCTGGATGGCTGTATCCGTCTGTTTCCCCATAAAATCAGAGGAGAAGGCCATTTTATTGCTCTTCTCAGGAAAAGGGGCGGTGATGGGAAAGAAGCGCCGAAAAATGGGAAGCATATAAATGATAAGAACGACAGGCTCCCGGAGGAAGCGGCTGATTTTTTAAGCGGAATTAAAGCTTCATTTATGGAGAACGGCCATATCCGGGTGATAAACGATTCTGTTTATCTGCTTCCGTCTGAGTTTCCAGACTATATAAACTGCGTTTTCTGAGGACAGGCCTGCTCCTTGGAACACTGAAAAAGAACAGATTTGAGCCATCTCAGGCACTGGCGATGGCATTGAAAACAGGCGAGTTTCCCCATATGATTTCCTTTGCAAGAGATGACGAAAGAGTGATCCGGTATTTGAAGGGGGAGACGATCTCCCTTTTGGAAGATGAACAGAGAAAAAAGGGCTGGTGCCTGATCTGTGTGGAGGGATTCCCTTTAGGATGGGGAAAGTCCGCCGGCGGAAGTTTGAAGAATAAATACTATCCCGGCTGGCGATGGCAATAGGAGAGAAGATATGGCAGACAATCGAATGAGACTGGATAAATTTCTGACAGAAATGAACGTACTGAGCCGCAGCCAGGCGAAGGAGGCGGCCAGAAAGGGACGGATCCTGGTAAACGGAGAAACGGAAAAGAAGACGGATAGAAAGATCATCCCCGGTACGGACCACGTTGTGGTGGATGGACAGGAAATCCGTTATGCAGAATATGAATACTATATGCTCAATAAACCCCAGGGTGTCGTTTCGGCAACAGAAGATCATCTCCATGCTACCGTTTTGGATCTGATTGATACGAAGATAAGAAAAGACCTGTTTCCCGTAGGGCGCCTCGACATTGATACGGAAGGCCTTCTGCTGATTACAAACGACGGGGGGCTTGCGCACCGTCTGCTGGCTCCGAAAAAGCATGTAGATAAGGTTTACTATGCCAGAGTGGAAGGCAGGCTGCCTGACCATGCGCAAGAGCTGTTTGAGAGGGGAATCACGCTGCTGGATGGAACAGAGACGCAGCCTGCAGGTTTAGAGATTATAAATATCGGATGTAGGGCAGGAGAGAGCGAAGAGGACTACAGCGAAATCCGTCTTACGATTCACGAGGGGAAGTTTCACCAGGTCAAGAGGATGTTTGAAGCCGTGGGCTGCAGCGTGATCTATCTGAAACGCCTTTCCATGGGGCCGATTGAACTGGATGAAGGCTTAAAACCAGGTGAATACAGGAGATTGACAGAGAAAGAATTGGAGCAGTTGCAGATATGTTAAATGTTTTGAAGGATAAAAAAGCAGTTATTTTTGATTTGGACGGAACGCTGGTGGATTCCATGTGGATGTGGAAAGAAATCGACATTGAGTATCTGGGCCGCTTTGGGCTGTCCTGCCCGTCTGATCTTCAGAAGGTCATTGAGGGGATGAGTTTTACGGAGACGGCTATCTATTTTAAAGAACGGTTTCAGATTTCGGACTCTCTTGAGAAGATTAAACAGGACTGGACCCTAATGTCATTGGATAAATATAAACACGAAGTGACGTTAAAGCCTGGGGCCCTGGAATTTCTGAAGTGGGCCGGGCAGCGCAAAATGGCTATGGGAATCGCTACGAGCAACGGCAGAGATATGGTGGACGCCTGCCTGGATTCTCTTGGAATAGCCGGATATTTCGGCCAGGTGACAACAGCATGCGAAGTGGCTGCCGGAAAGCCGGCTCCGGACATATATCTGAAAGTGGCGGGAGACCTGGGAGTCAATCCCGAAAGCTGCGCCGTATTTGAAGACGTTCCTGCAGGAATTGAAGCAGGAAAAAAAGCAGGCATGACCGTTTTTGCCGTAGAAGATGAGTTTTCCCTTCCAATGAAGGAAGAAAAGATAAAGATGTCCGATTACTACATTCACGATTACTACGAGTTGTTGGGCATACGATGAGCTCTTAGCCAGGTCTTGTACGAGTTCAGTATGAAATGTATACAGGAGGAAATATGATAATCAGGGACTATTTGCCGGTTTCCATGGAAGATATGAAAAAACGTGGCTGGAAACAATGCGATTTTGTGTATGTTACAGGTGATGCATATGTGGATCATCCGTCGTTTGGACATGCGATTATAAGCCGCATTCTGGAAGCTCACGGCTATAAGGTGGGAATTATTCCGCAGCCGGATTGGAAAGATCCGGAAAGCATACAGGTTCTTGGTGAACCCAGGCTTGGTTTTCTCGTATCGGCAGGAAATATGGATTCCATGGTCAATCACTATACGGTATCAAAAAAGCGGCGGAGCCGTGATTCTTATACGCCGGGAGGCGAGATGGGTCACAGGCCTGATTATGCAGCCGTCGTATACAGCAATCTGATCCGGTCTGTTTATAAAAAAGTTCCGATTATTGTGGGGGGAATAGAGGCCAGCCTTCGCAGGCTGGCACATTACGATTACTGGTCCAATAAAGTGAAGCGTTCGCTTCTTCTGGATTCCCAGGCGGATTTGATTTCCTACGGCATGGGAGAGCGCTCGATTGTAGAAATTGCAGATGCTCTGGACGGAGGGCTGGCAGTCCGGGATATTACGTTCATAGATGGAACGGTTTACAGGACGAAAACCATAGAAACGGTTTACGATTACGAACTTCTTCCCGACTTCGGACGAGTGAGGGACGATAAGCGGGAATATGCAAAGAGCTTTTACAGGCAGTACTGCAATACGGATCCGTTTACAGGCAGGCGCCTCGTTGAACCTTATGAAAGCGATCATCTTTACGTCGTGCAGAATCCGCCGTCCAGGCCGCTTACAACGGCGGAGATGGATGATGTGTACAGTCTGCCTTATATGAGAAATTATCATCCTTCCTATGAAAAAAAAGGAGGGATTCCGGCAGTGGACGAGGTGAAGTTCAGCCTGATCAGCAACAGGGGGTGCTTTGGCGCCTGCAGTTTCTGCGCCTTGACCTTTCACCAGGGGAGAATTATCCAGGCCAGAAGCCATGAGTCCCTTCTGGAGGAAGCAAAACTGCTGACAGAGGAAAGGGATTTCAAGGGATATATTCATGACGTAGGCGGCCCTACGGCGAACTTCCGGTTTCCGGCCTGCAGAAAACAGATGACAAAAGGGGCATGTCCGGACCGACAGTGCCTGTTCCCCAAGCCATGTGGAAATTTAGAGGCAGATCATACGGATTATATCCAGCTGCTCAGAAAGCTCCGCAGCCTTCCAAAGGTGAAAAAGGTATTTATCCGTTCAGGAATCCGTTTCGACTATCTGCTGGCAGATAAAAAACGGGATTTCTTAAAAGAACTGTGTACCTATCATGTCAGCGGCCAGCTCAAAGTAGCTCCAGAGCACGTCTCTGATCCCGTATTAAGGAGCATGGGAAAACCGGAGCATTCCGTCTATCTGGAATTTGTGAAAGAGTATAAGAAAATGAATGAAAAATTGGGGCTGAAGCAGTATCTCGTTCCGTACCTCATGTCCTCCCATCCAGGTTCAACCCTGAAGGAGGCTGTGAAGCTGGCGGAATATCTGCGTGATCTTGGCTACATGCCGGAACAGGTGCAGGATTTCTATCCGACCCCATCTACAATCTCCACCTGTATGTATTATACAGGGCTGGATCCAAGGACGATGGATCAGGTGTATGTGCCAGTTAATCCTCATGAAAAAGCCATGCAGCGTGCGCTGATCCAGTACAGGAATCCAGACAACTACGAGCTGGTCGCAGAGGCGCTGAAAAAGGCGGGAAGAACTGATTTAATCGGCTTTGACGGCAGGTGCCTGATACGGCCGCGGGGAGCGGCCAAAGCGGCTGTGACCAAGGCGGCCAAAGAACGGAGCGTCGGAGGGAAACCCATGGCCCGGACCGGGGACGGCAGAACAGAGGGCAGTAGACCGGACAGAAAACAGACGGTCCGGAAAAAGACGATCCGAAACGTACACAGGAAGGCAAAAAAATAGAACAGTGAGCAGGAGGCAGAAATATGATGAAAAAGATCGCAGTCATTACAGGTGCTTCATCCGGAATGGGAAGAGAGATGATATTCCAGCTGGCTGACCGTTTCCGTACCGTTGAGGAGATATGGGTGATAGCCAGGCGGAAGGAACGGCTGGATGAGCTGAACGGACAGGTACCGGCAGTGCTCCGGACGTTTCCTATCGATATTACAGATAAACAGGCTTTAACCATTCTGAAACAGGCTCTGGCAGAAGAAAAACCGGACGTTAAGTTTCTTGTTAATGCGGCCGGATATGGAAAGATCGGGCTGGTTGGGGAAGTGCCTCTGGAAGAAGAGACGGGAATGGCTGCACTGAACTGTGAAGCGCTCGTTGCCGTCACCCATGTCGTGCTGCCCTATATGTCAGAGCACAGCAGAATCATTCAGTTTGCGTCTGCGGCGGCATTTTTGCCTCAGCCGAAATTTGCCGTCTATGCTGCCACAAAGGCCTTTGTCCTGAGCTACAGCCGGGCTTTGAATGAAGAGCTGAGGGATCGGAAAATCTGTGTTACAGCAGTATGCCCGGGACCGGTAAAGACGGAGTTCTTTGACATAGCCGAAACAAACGGAAAGATTCCTCTTTACAAAAAGCTTGCCATGGCAGATCCCAAAAAGGTGGCTAGGAAAGCGCTGATGGACAGCTGCGTAGGAAAGAGCATATCCATATACGGAATCCTGATGAAGCTGTTTTTCCTCCTGTGCAAAGTCGTACCCCACAGGATGCTTTTGAAGATTATGGGAATGATGTGAGTGAATATATAAGGGAAGAGTGAACGAACCAGAAGAGACGAAAATGGAGAGACAAAAAGATGAAAAATCACGGAAAAAATAAAGGAGAATACGGGTATCGGACCAGCCACAGGAAAATGCAGCTGTGTATGGTAGCATTTGGAGCGGTTATGATCCTGATCCAGCTGGGCGCCCGGGGATTTACGGACAATTCGTCCGTGAAGAATATACTGACGGTCATGGCTGTGCTTTCCGTACTGCCCACAGCTAATGTGGCGTCTCCGCTTCTTGCGGCATGGAGATACAAGACGCCGCCGGAAGCGTTTTACAGCAGGGTGCATGCATATGAAGAACATTTTATGATCCTGTATGAACTGATTATTACGTCGAAAGAAGCGATGATGCCGATGGATGCTGTTATTGTCCATCCGACCGGTATTTACTGTTACTGTACGTCAGAACGGGCCGATGCAAAAAAGGGTGAGGAGTACCTTAACGGGATGCTTACTGCTCACCGTCTGGACCCGGACAGCAAAATAATCAAAGATGAAAAGATATTTTTTCAGAGGCTTGAAAGCCTGAAACCGGCCTCCGAATATGATGACGACGGAAGCGTGGAATATGCAGCCGAATTATTAAAGCAGCTCTCCATGTGATGCCGGAAGGAGAATAGCAGGATGCGTGCGATTAAAATTACGAAAAATGAAGCTGGACAGCGGCTGGACAAGATGCTTTCCAAATATCTGAACCTGGCCGGAAAAAGCTTTTTATATAAAATGATGCGCAAGAAGAATATCGTTCTCAACGGTAAGAAGTGTGACGGCTCAGAAAAGCTGGCAGAGGGCGATGAAGTCAAACTGTTTCTTGCGGAAGAACAATTGACAAATTTTCAGAGGTGCGGATTCAGAAGGTACAGAAGAAAAAACTGGATATTATTTATGAAGATGAACACGTTCTTTTTATCAATAAGCCATCCGGCATGCTGTCTCAGAAAGCAAAGGATTCCGATGAGTCTCTGGTGGAATATGTGACGGATTACCTCCTCTCAACTGGTCAGATCGGCAAAGAAGGACTGCGCAGCTTTAAACCGGCCGTCTGCAACCGTCTGGACCGAAATACCAGCGGCCTTGTGGCAGCCGGAAAGACCCTGGCCGGACTTCAGATTATGGGAGAGATATTCAAGAACAGGAGCATTCACAAGTACTACCTCTGCCTTGTTAAAGGAAGCATTTTGAAACAGCAGAAAATTTCAGGATTTCTCATAAAGGATGAGCGGACGAATCAGGTATCCGTATACAGTGAAGAAATGGAAGGCAGCCTTCCGATTGAGACAGAATACATTCCTCTCGATGGAAACGAATCATGCACGCTTCTGAAGGTCGCTCTGATTACAGGGCGGTCTCATCAGATTCGTGCGCACCTGGCCTCCATCGGCCACCCGATTGCGGGCGATCCAAAATATGGGGATAGGAGAATGAATGAGGAATGGAAGAAAAAATACCGTCTGAATTCTCAGCTTCTCCATTCGTGGCAGATGGTTCTTCCTGAACTTCGGGAACCGCTTTCAGGCCTGTCCGGAAAATGCTTTACAGCCCCTGTTCCGGATGACTTCAGAAGGGCTCTGAAAGGAGAGGGCCTTGTGGTCGAACAGAAAGGCGGGTCAGGAGAGTAATATGGGAACTTGGAATACGAGGGGGCTGCGGGGATCTACGCTGGAAGAACTGATCAACCATACGAACGACAGCTACCGGGAAAAGAAACTGGCCTTAATTCAGAAAATCCCCACTCCGATTACGCCGATCGAGATCGCAAAGGAAAGCCGCCACATTACACTGGCGTATTTTGATAAAAAGAGTACCGTAGATTATATTGGGGCGGTACAGGGAATTCCCGTCTGTTTTGACGCAAAGGAATGTGCCGTAAAGACATTTCCACTTCAGAACATTCACCCTCATCAGATCGAATTTATGAAGGAGTTTGAGGAACAGGGAGGAATCTCCTTTATTATTCTTTCGTTTACCTCACTGGATGAAATCTATTACGTTCCTTTTTCCCATATATTTGCGTTCTGGAACCGGATGGTGGACGGGGGCAGAAAGAGCTTTACATATGAAGAAGTGGATAAATCCTGGAGGATCTTTTCAAAGAAAGATATGTTTATCCACTATCTGGAGATGGTACAGAAAGATTTGGATGAAAGAGATTGACAGTTTTCTGATTTTCTCATATAATGGACACATTATTTATTAAATTAGCAAATTATCACGTTACCACATTAAAGTGAATGAGCTGATCCGGAAAGAAAGGGATTATCGTTATGGACAATCAATTATTACACACGCCGGACGGAGTCCGGGATATCTACAGGGATGAATGTCAGAAAAAACTGGCTGTTCAGGATGGAGTTCATGAAGTATTCCGTCTCTACGGTTATGAAGATATAGAAACGCCTACATACGAATTCTTCGATATTTTTAATAAGGAGCGCGGAAGCGTTTCCAATCAGGAAATGTTTAAATTCTTCGACAGGGACAACAACACCCTGGTACTCCGTCCCGACGTGACGCCGGCAATTGCCCGCTGCGTTGTGAAATATTTTATGGATTCGGAAGCGCCGCTCAGGCTCTGTTACCTGGCCAGAACGTTTATCAACAACTCCAGCTATCAGGGAAGGCTGAAGGAGACGACCCATACAGGCGCGGAAATGATCGGAGAGGACAGCCCTGAGGCAGATGCTGAGATGATTGCCATGGTAATTACCTGTTTAAAATCAGCCGGCCTGAAAGAGTTTCAGGTAGAACTGGGACAGGTGGAATTTTTCCGGGGGCTGGCGGATGAAGCCGGTATGGATGAGGAGACGCAGGAAGAGCTTCGGGAACTGATTGAGAATAAAAATTATTTTGGCGTAGAGGAACTGATCAGTGAACGACCTGTTAAAGAGAGTATGAAGGAAGTCTTCCTGAAGCTTCCGCAGCTGTTCGGCCCTTTGAACGAAATCAGCAGGCTTCGCAGCATGACGGATAATAAAAGGGCGCTGAAGGCAATTGAACGCCTGGAGCGTGTTCAGACGATTCTGGAGGCATATGGAATGGCGGAATACGTGTCCTATGACCTTGGTATGCTGAGCAAATACAAATACTATACGGGAATTATTTTCAAGGCATATACATATGGAACGGGAGACTATATCGTGACGGGCGGCCGTTACGATAAGCTGCTTCTGCAGTTTGGAAAGGACCGTCCTGCAGTCGGCTTTGTCATCGTGGTGGACCGCCTTCTGCAGGCTCTGTCCAGACAGAAGATCGAAATCGAAACCTCTCCTGTCAGCACGGCAATTCTCTATGATCCATCCGCCTGGGAAAATGCCGTCCGACTTGCATGCCATCTGCGGGAGAACCAGATGGCCGTGCAGATGATCCGCAGGGAAGAGTCTAAAGCAACGGAGGTTTACAGGAAATCTCTTGCAGAAGGGCCGGTAAGAAACCTGCTTTTTCTGGATGAAAAGGGTGAAACTGTCCATTTTATCGGCGTTAGAGACGGGAAATCTCACGATATCCCTTTTGCCGAATACATGATGTAACCGTACGGACGGTCACGAATTGAACATAGAACAGGAGAACTGAAACGATGAGGTATTTAACGATTGCCCTTGCCAAGGGACGGCTGGCCAACAGAACGATGGAGCTTTTTGAAAAAATAGGAATCCGCTGTGATGAGATGAAGGATAAAAGTTCCCGGAAACTGATTTTTGTAAATGAAGAGCTGGGAATTCGCTTTTTCCTGGCAAAAGCCACGGATGTTCCCACTTATGTGGAATATGGAGCAGCCGATATCGGCGTCGTAGGCAAGGATACGATTCTGGAAGAGGGACGAAAGTTATATGAAGTGGTCGATCTGGGATATGGAAAGTGCAGGATGTGCGTCTGCGGTCCGGAATCTGCCAGGGAGCTTTTGAAGCACCACGAGCTGATCCGCGTAGCGACGAAGTATCCGAATATAGCAAAGGACTATTTTTATAATAAAAAGCATCAGACAGTAGAAATTATCAAGCTGAACGGTTCCATCGAGCTGGCCCCGATCGTCGGCCTTTCTGAGGTCATCGTGGATATCGTTGAGACGGGCTCCACGCTGAAGGAGAACGGCCTCTCCGTACTGGAGGAGGTCTGCGGTCTCTCCGCGCGGATCGTTGTAAACCAGGTCAGTATGAAGCGGGAAAATGAGCGGATTACAAAGCTTTTGAATGATTTGAGAGCAGAAATCGGAAAGGAGCAGCAGTTATGAGAATCGTTACACTCGATGAAACATCCAGACAGAATATTTTAGCGGATCTGCTCAAGAGAGATCCCAATAATTACTCGGCATATGCGGATACCGTACAGGAAATCGTAGATCAGGTAAAAGAAAAAAAGGACGAAGCGCTGTTTGCGTATACAGAACAATTCGACAAGGCGCATATCGATGCTTCCACCATAAGAGTAACAGAGGCTGAAATCGAAGAGGCCATGAAGGAAGTGGATGCAGACCTCATAGAAGTCATGAAGAAATCCATGGCGAACATCAAAGAATACCATGAGATGCAGATCAGAAGAAGCTGGTTCGATTCCAAGCCGGACGGAACGATTCTGGGACAGAAGATTACGGCCCTGGAAAGCGTAGGCGTCTATGTGCCGGGGGGAAAAGCGGCGTATCCGTCTTCCGTCCTGATGAACATTATCCCGGCCAGAGCAGCCGGCGTGAAGCGGATTGTTATGGTGACGCCTCCCGGTAGGGACGGAAAAGTCAATCCTGTAACCCTGACGGCCGCCCATTTGGCAGGCGCTACGGAAGTTTACCGCATCGGAGGCGCCCAGGCAGTAGCGGCACTGGCATTCGGTACAGAATCCATACCAAGGGTCAATAAGATCGTAGGCCCGGGCAATATTTTCGTGGCTCTGGCTAAAAAGGCAGTGTATGGTCATGTGAGTATCGACAGTATCGCGGGGCCCAGCGAGGTCACCGTACTGGCTGATGAAACGGCTAATCCGCGTTACGTGGCGGCCGACCTTTTATCACAGGCAGAGCACGACGAACTGGCCTCCGCGATTCTCGTTACAACCAGCATGGAACTGGCGGAAAAAGTTTCTGAAGAAGTAGACAAATTTGTACAGTCTCTGTCCAGAAAAGAAATCCTGGAAAAATCATTGGAGAATTATGGATATATCCTCGTGGCCGACAAACTGGACGACGCCATTGAAACCGTCAACGCCATTGCGCCGGAGCATTTGGAAATTTTAACCGCTAACCCGTTTGAAATCATGACGAAAATTCAGAATGCGGGGGCGATTTTCCTCGGAGAATACAGCTCCGAACCCCTGGGCGATTATTTTGCAGGCCCGAATCATGTGCTGCCGACGAATGGAACGGCGAAATTCTTTTCCCCTCTCGGAGTAGACGATTTTATAAAGAAATCGAGTGTGATCTACTATTCCAGAGAAGCGCTGAAAGCGGCTCATAAGGATATTATTGCATTTGCCAAGGCGGAGCATCTGACGGCTCACGCTAATTCCATCCGGGTCCGCTTTGAAAACGAGGAATAAACGGGAAATGCCCATAGAACGAAAAATGGAATGCGGATTGAGAATCAGGAGGTTTTTATGACAGAGAGGATTGCCGAAATCGTACGAAATACGAAAGAAACTCAAATACAGCTGCGCCTTAACCTGGACGGAAGCGGAAAGGCGGATATTCAGACGGGAATAGGATTTTTTGACCATATGCTGAACAATTTTGCGCGTCACGGCCTGTTTGATCTGACAATTGAAGTTACGGGAGATCTGGAAGTGGATACCCATCATACCATTGAGGATACAGGTATCGTTCTTGGAGAAGCAATCCGGCAGGCTGCAGGCGATAAAAAGGGAATTGTCCGTTACGGGTCCAAAATTCTGCCTATGGATGAAGCCTGATCCTGTGCGCCCTCGATCTCTGCGGCCGTCCTTATCTCGTATACGATCTGAAGCTGGATCGGGAATTTGTGGGGGATCTGGAGACAGAAATGATCCGGGAATTCTTTTATGCCGTATCATACGGCGCCGCGATGAACCTGCACATAAAGCAGATGGACGGCAGCAATAACCATCACATCATTGAAGGCGCTTTTAAGGCGTTTTCCAAAGCCCTCGATGAGGCAACGAAATACGATTCCAGAATTACAGATGTACTTTCTACAAAGGGGGCACTGTAGATGGCCGGTTTATTCGGTATTGGCCGTGATACGGTCTACATAGGTCAGTCTGCTGAAGAGATGGAACGCATCCGCAGAATCCTGGAGCAGAACCATATTCCATATCAATACGATGTGAGTGATCCTACAGCCCGTTTTCTGGGGCCGGGAAGGGGTACGACGAGAGGAATGGGGAGTGCCGGTCTGGATCTTGGCAGGGCGAAGCGATACGAAGTTACCGTAAAAAGAAGTGATGCAGAAAAAGCCAGATTTTTAATTAAAAACGAGAGCGGACCGTCATAGGAAAAGTCATGAGACAGGCCAGACACAGGCCAGACATACAGAAAAAAAGAACAGGAGAGATGTACGAATGCAGTTATATCCGGCAATAGATATTAAAAACGGGAAATGCGTCAGGCTTACCCAGGGATTATTTGATAATGTAACGGTTTATTCCGACAATCCGTCCGATATGGCAAACCTGTGGAAGGAGCAGGGAGCTTCTTTTCTTCATCTGGTAGATCTGGACGGCGCACTGGCCGGCCGTTCAGTCAATGAGGAAGTAATCAGAGGGATCGTGGAGAGTACGGGACTTCCGGTGGAAATCGGAGGTGGAATCCGTACCAGAGATGCGGTGAAAAATATGCTTGAATTAGGTGTTTTCCGCGTGATTATCGGAACCAGGGCGGTTGAACGGCCGGAATTTATGAAAGAGCTGACAGAAGAGTTCGGTCCGGACAGAATTGTGGCCGGAGTCGATGCCAGAAACGGAATGGTCGCAATTGAAGGATGGGAAAAAATCAGTACCATTTCTGCGGTTGATCTCTGCCTGAAAATGAAAGACTTCGGCGTGGAACACATCGTTTACACGGATATATCAAGAGATGGGATGCTGACAGGACCAAATGTGGAAGCGACAAGAATGCTGACAGAAAAAACGGGACTTGACATTATCGCATCCGGCGGTGTATCCTCCATGGAGGACTTAAGCGCCTTATCTCTGGCTGGAATCAGAGGAGCCATAATTGGTAAGGCCCTGTATGAAAAGCGGATTGACCTGCGGGAGGCTGTCCGTCTTTTTGAAAAGCTGAAATAAGAGACAGAGATATCTTGGGCGGAACAGGAGAGACGAATATGGATAATTACAAAAAATTAATTCCGGGATTTTCCTGCAAAGAAGGGCAGGCCATAATTTACGACGAAGGTCAGGTATATTACAGTGATGATATTCTGACTCTTTGCAGATATTACAGTGACAATGGTGCAGATGAGATTTTTATTTATGATGCATCTGAGACAGAGGAAGACCATGAAAACACAATCGGCATTATGAAAGAAATCGCACGGAATGTGGACAGTCCGCTGATCGCAGGCGGCCGCGTAAAACGGCTGGAAGATGTGAAAAAATATCTTTATGCCGGAGCCAGAGCGGCGTTCCTCGATGTCAGCATCGACGAAAATGTGGATTTGATGAAGGAAGCGGCAGACCGTTTCGGCAGCGAAAAAATCTATGCCTATCTTCCGGAGATGAAATATCTCTCCAATATAGAGGAATATGGTCAGCTGGGGGCATCCGTGATGATTCTTGACACGGACGAACTGGGAGATGAACCTGTAGCTGAGGATCTGCAGAGGCTGGCTGATTCCAGCCATCCGCTGATTGTTTTCTGTGATGAAGACAAACCTGGAGCGCTCACATCCTATTTGAAGATTCCGTCCGTATCAGGCGTTCTGCTGTCTGTTCCGGAAGAAAAGGAAGGCAACTGCATGAATACAAAGCAGGAACTGAAAGCCAGAGGAATTCCTGTCGATATCTTTGAATCATCCGTGGAATGGAGCGCGTTTAAGCTGAATTCAGACGGCCTTATTCCTGTCATCGTACAGGATTATAAGTCATCAGAGGTGCTGATGATGGCTTACATGAATAAAGAAGCATATGAACAGACGCTGAAAACAGGCCGGATGACATATTACAGCAGGAGCCGCCGTCAGCTGTGGCTGAAGGGGGAAACCTCCGGCCATTTTCAGTATGTAAAATCATTAAAACTGGATTGTGACAATGATACGATCCTTGCGAAAGTAAACCAGATCGGCGCAGCCTGCCATACAGGATCCCGTACCTGCTTCTTCCAGACACTTGCAGAGAAAGAGTACAGAGAAACGAATCCTCTGAAGGTATTTGAAGAGGTATATGCAATTATACAGGACAGAAAAATTCATCCCAAAGAAGGGTCCTATACGAACTATCTTTTTGATAAAGGGATCGATAAAATACTGAAAAAAGTAGGAGAAGAAGCTTCGGAGATCATCATTGCGGCCAAGAATCCGAATTCGGAAGAAGTGAAGTATGAAATGTCAGACTTCCTCTATCATATGATGGTTCTGATGGCAGAAAAAGGACTTCGATGGGAAGATATCACCGAAGAACTGGCAAATCGTTGATTTAATCAGAAAGCCTTTAAAGAAAAAGAGGGATATGGTATAATGACCGCAAAGCGGGCATTATACCTGCGCATATCGGTTTCTGCGTAACACCGCAGAAATCCGCGCGCTAAATTCTGCCGGAAGCGCCATATCGGCGCAGCCGGTATGGTATAATGACCGCAAAGCGGTCATT
>NZ_QSDR01000001.1 GCF_003464085.1 Clostridium sp. AM58-1XD | reverse complement strand
CCAGGTCGGACAGCAGTTCTGAACGGACCGCGCAGAATTTCTCGGACAGCAGTTCTGAACGGACCGCGCAGAATTTCTCTTCCAAGGCAGTTCTCATATATCTGCCCCCGCAGCCTCCCGTTCCTTCCGCTCCCGCGTCCTGCCCGACATAAGCGTTCAGGAGAATCAGGACCAGCAACAGGACGTGGCGGAAATCATCAGAATCCAGCCTCAGCCGGTCCGGCTGTATTTCGTCTCCTACGGAGCATCCATCCGTAAAATAATATAGATTTTCGATGGATACCATGGACTGATTCACGCAGTCGCATGCGTACTGCTTCAGACGGGAGAACAGACTGCCGGATACGGTGAAGGGAATCGATATCTCCCCTTTACTCGCGCCTGATGACTCCGGGCAGATCACAGCCGCCTCCGGTACGTCGCCGAATTCCACTACCGCAGGGCAGGATGTGCCGATGGTCTGGCAGGAAAGAAAAAGGGGATATCCGATGCATACGTTCAGCAGCGTCGTCTTTCCGGAGGTCTGACGCCCAGCCAGGCCGATGGTGCACGGCGTCTTTATGATTTCCTCCAGTCTCTTTTGGAGCCTTCTTTCAGAAGGCGGCATTTTATTATCCTTCCCATAAATCATATCCATAATATTGCAGATATTCTGCAGCTGTTCCCTCGTCATACGCTCACCATCTCTGCTCTCTTCTATGCTCCCGTCCATGCGCTCAGATACTGCATAACGTAACTTTTCAGGATCATAACTACAGGTTCCTCCGGCATTTTATAAAAAATCTTCCCAAGCTGCCTGTCCACCGCTTCGTTCAGTTCCTCTTCCTTCCCTTGTGCCGCCCATGACCGAGGCTGTTCTTTGCCCTCAACCCGGATATGACGTCTCTCAGAATTCCACAGTACATCGTCATCTCTCTGCACCCGCCAACTATGTCACAGATAGCGGGGTCCTGGCTGTATGCATAAATGGACGCCAGCCTGTCGTGAATCTGGACTGTCCGGAAATCGGCAAACATCTGGAACTCATTTCCTGTAATTTGATGCCCAGGCGCCGTTTCCAGGTCGATCAGCCTCCTGATGTACATGAGGGCAATTTTGTGGAAAAAGTACTGTTCCGGATACTCATCTGCCAGAAATTTCGATACCCCATAAGACACGAGCACCGCTGTGATTCTGCCGCTGCCGCATACAACGGCGAGCTCCTGGTATCCGTGGCTGGAAATCAGAAGGTCACAGCGTCGCCAAAGAATCTTCATGCCTTCCCGGATGCCTGGCAGCCCGTCAAAAAATGCCTGTAAGACAAATTTTCCACAGACTGCTTTCAGCTCTTTGCATAGGGCTGGGTTGAGAAGCATGGTGTCTACGGCGCTTCTTATAGAAAAAGTCTTTTCATCCTTTTCATCCTTTAATTTTTCAAGGACAAACGCTTCCTTCCTGCTGCAGAGATTTACCGCAATTTTAATCGGCGCCTCCATCTCTCCATACCTGACGAGAGCTGTTCCCCGTTCCAGGGCGGCCGTCACTTTGTCCTTATCTTCCAGCAGCAGCGCAGACCGCATCATTTCCATGTCTCTGCCAGAATCCACACGGTGAACGATCTTAGTTCCCGTATTTTTTATAATGCCTTCCGATACGCGGGACGGACTCTGGTCCACGATAATCACGCCTTCCCCGTATTCCCGGATCTCCGCCAGCATGTTATTCAAAGTCTCGACCATCTGCTTTCTTGCGCTGCTGCCATTGGACGATTCCGTATCTTCCATAAAAAGATGGTGGGCCTCCTCCAGCACGATCATATGCCTCATCCGGTGATGGTCCGTACCTGGAACGCAGCACTTGATATACTGAAAATATTGAGTGAGGAGCGTACCCATCACGATACATTTATCCGCATCTTCCGCCAGGGCGTCCAACTCGATAATCACGTTTTTCCGTGAGGTGAACCACCGTTTCACCGGCGTACTTCTGCTCGTATTGAGCAGCAGGCCCTTCGATCCCGTCGTAAAGGACTGCAGTCTGGAAAGCATGGCTCCTTTATAGTTGCCCCTGGCTTCCCCTTCGAAATCGCTGGATTCCACATACCGTTCGATTTCGTCGCACAGCTCGCTGAAGGTTGGATACATCATATCCTCGGGCAGCTTCCCCTGATAAATATTTCTGCTGGTGACCAGATCCCAGCCCATATTTACGTAAATACGGACCAGGCACTGCTGCAGGATGTCCGGCATGGCCGCGTAGAGGTCAAATGCAGACGAGATGATCGTCCTCAGGCTGTCAATATGGTACCTCAGATTGCTTCCATAGGGGAACCAGAAAGGTTGATGGAAAGCGTTTCTTCCGTCTCCGCCTCCATCGTATAGACCTCCGTATCGGGAAGCCCCAGCGATCTGTATTCCCCTTTCACCGGTTCGATTACCAAAAACGGCAGGTCCAGCTGTTCCAGCAGGCCGCATACCGTATTCGTTTTTCCTGAGCCGGTCATTCCGCAGATGAATGCATGCCTGTTGAGTTCAGACAGGGAGAGGGCAAATGAACGGGCCGTTCTTTTCTCATTCCACATGACCCTGCCGATTTCCACTCCCCTGTCTCCCTCTTTCAACGTTGGAGCCTCCAGAGCGAAGCCGCGGTTTTCAATTCGCTGAAAGCCTGGAAAATGATGTTCCGGCAGCCGGAACATGCTGTGTATCCTGTCCCCTTCCAGTATCGCGGATGCCTCCGTCCGGCGGTACGGTTTTATACGATCCCATGTCACAGACAGACCGGAAAGGAAAAAAGCTCCCGAGGCCGCCGCTTCCAACGCTTCCAGTACTCCCTCGTCCTCCGCTTTTGCCGTAACTGTAACCGACCATCCTCCGCTCCTTTTTATATGATTCATCTGCTCCAGGCGGTAACCAGCTTCGTTGGCCGCCGCTTCCGCAAGGGACTGCCGGAGAGAGGCCGACAGGGATACGCTGATCCCGCTGCTGTCCGACTGGTTCGTCCGGCCCTGCAGGTTCTCCACCACCTGTCTTGGAAGCCCCTCGCTTACGTTTACATTGGCTCCCGTGTTGGCGGAAACCTGCCATGAGGTCTGGGCGTATTCATTTAAAATGTCCTGCAGCCTTCTGAGTTCCCGTTCCCTCTCTTCCACCCACCGGATGTCCAGCGGGTCAAACCGGATCTCAAGGGAACAGGGATCATCCGGCAGGGCGGCGGCCGCTGCGTCAATCACGCTTTCCATAAGTTCCGATGAATCCTGTTGCTCCATGGCGTTTCTGTCCTGATATGCCAGGCGGCAGCGGGCAATGGCAGTATATTCTGCCCCCTTTTTTTCCGTCTGCTCCGCCGGCTCCAGTTTAACCTGTCCGAACGCCCCCCGCAGACTGCTTCCGATTATCCTTTCCGCATTTTTTCCGGAAAGTCCTATCCTGCACATGCTTTCCCCTCTTTCCGTCACTATGTAAGACAGAGAAAAGGAGCGGCCTAATGAGGCTATGGATCTGGCTGCGCCCAGCTGTGCTGTTTTTTCCTTTTTGTCGTCTCTTTCAGACGACCTGCCCAGCATGCGGAGGCTGCAGAGCTCCATGTCTTCCAGACCGATTCTGCCTTCCGGGAGCCTGTTTATCTCTTCCAGCGTCTCTCTTACGGTCTCTTCTGCCTTCCCGCCTGTAATGTCGTCCGGCGACCGGTCCAGCGTGCGGTAATGGGAAAAGAGAGACTGAAGTTCATCCAGGACCTCATTTTCTATATGGTATTTCTGTTTTGAAATGTCATCGTACATGGACTCACCTCCCTGACTCCCTATCAGCATTCCTGTTGTTCACCGTATCTTCGATCTTAACGAATCCGGCCAGGACGGCCTTTACGTCTTTTTCCGCCCAGCTCTCCTTCTTCATTGCGTCCAATGCCGGCAGAACTTCGTCTTTCAGCCTGCTGATCCTGTTGCCGAAATCTTTCATTCTCATTACCATCTCGTCGATCTGGCTGTCTATGTTGATTACTCCTGCCTGGACCGTATGCTGGATATATGTATTCAGGTTCCGCATATTATTAACAAAATCCTTCTTCATATCCATGGTGTACTCATCCTTGATCCTGTTTAAGGAGGATTTTACCCCTTTATCACCGTTCTTGTAATCGTCATAGATATCATTAACCTTTCCAGCCATCAGCCCGAGCGTTTCTTTACTGAAAAACGGATCGTCCACATTGCTGATAATTCCCTTGTAGTTAAAGAAATCCTTTTCCACAAAGAATGTCTTACCCATTGCGGAACCGATGTATTTTGTAAAAGCTTCCTGATACAGCTTTTCTACAGCCAGATTATAGGAGGCCAGCTGGTCGGCGGCCGCATTCTGAGCCTTCTCCATCTTCTGATCCGCCGCCAGGCTGGACGCGGCGCCGTTTACATATGCAGCCACCTGGACGCAGACCATCTCCTTGAGCTGGTTATACAAAGGCTTAAAGTGTTTCTCAAACTCTTCTTCCGTAATTCCTTTTTCCTTCATGGCCTTTAAAATGGCGGCATAGCTCTTGTCCATATCCTGCCGGAACGTTTCTGCAAACGAATTATACATACCACACAGGTCGGCGATTTTATTTTTGTAGCTCTTGTGGATATCCCCCGTGGTCGTTTTAAACTGATCGTTACTTTTCTTTAAATAATCACGGACGGAAAAGTTCTGAAGCTCGTTTTTCATATCGTTATAGATTCTGTAATTTGACTTCGCCTTGTCGTTGCCGTCCTTATCGATTACCATATGGCCGAAGAAATCCTTCTGCATACGGCCGATTTTATCTTTAATAATACCGGATACCTTTTTCTCAACATCGTCGATTCCTTTTATATATTCATCCTTTGACCGGTCGATATCCTTATCCTTCCTGTTCAGTTCAGCGATCATTTCGTCATTCGCCGCGGTGAATTCGGTGCTGAACTCCTCGACCAGTTTTCCTCCCGTCTCATCGATCGTCCTGATCATCGTCTCCGCCAGACCGTCTCCGCTCTGCCTGATATACTTGAGAATTTCCAGCCTGGTGACGATGTTTGTAATCACCATATGATAATTTTCCAGTCCGGCGTTCAGAAGCTCCAAACCTTTCAGGCAGCGCATCTTATCGACATAATCCCTTGTAATCATATTTACAAAGCCTTCCAGATTGATCGACTGTTTTTCCCCGTCGGCTCCAAAATAGGCGAACATGCGGCCGTAATTATTCTTCAGCTTCTTTTTGTACAGGAGCTTCATCTCCTCATCGCCTGCCAGATCCTCATCATCCCTCAGCTGGTTCTGGTAATATACGGTTCTCTCAAATGGAAAGCCGTTTTTCATGTGAAGATAGTCCCCGTACATAGAAGCCACCGGATATACATACGGCACATTCAGATCGTACAGGATTCCCTGTATCACATTCGTAGAAGATTTAATATTGGTGACCATGTCTGCTTTATTAATAACGGGAATAATACGGCTGTCCTTATTTGCGATCTCTTTCATCCGCTCTCCGGTGAGAATCACTTCCAGTAGATCGGGAATTTTCCCGGCCTGGACTTCCGGCGTAAAGATCATCATGACCGCATCAGCCTTCTGCACGTACCCAAGAGTAATTTCATCATGGGATTTCAGAACCTTTCCGGCTTTTTTCGCCGTTCTCACGGCGGAATCCAGGCCCGGAAGGTCGATGAGATGGAGGCCGGACTTGAGAGCCGGATGGTTCCAGTAAAGCTTTAATGAATAATTCTGGCATTCCTCCGGAATCTTGAGCAGGCGGAACAGCTCTCCTCTCTGTTTCAGCACTGCAAGTTCAATTTCCGAAGGATTCTCATTGTTCTGCCTACATACGTATCCAATAGGATCATCAGGAGTACTGCCGTATGGCGCGGGTCGCCTACATTCAAATCCAGATCCGCCCCATAGATCACTTCTTCGCCTTCTGTAACTGATTTATCGCAGAAATACTGGAGGCTCTCAATCCCCATCACGCTTTTATTCAGACAGAAGCATGCGTAGTCCTTCAGTTTTTGGAAAATAACGGGGCTGAAGCTCTCCGTTATGATCAGGCTGATTTCCTTTTCCCTGACCATCCCCTTTTCTTCAGTCTCATAGAGCACCGTGATTTTAACCGGATCTCCATACAGGATCTCCACCGAATAAGAAGTGGTGGCCGTCTGGCATACAGGCAGGATAGGATATCCCAGAATTACGTTATAAAGGGTGGATTTTCCACAGGACTGCGTTCCGGAAACAGCCAGTGAAAAATGGAAGCTTCCCATCTCGTTCATCAGCCCTTTATACCGCATACCGGATGGGATTCCTTTTAATGATTCATTTAATATCTTTTCCATCTGCTCAAAGTGCAGACGGGGAACTGTGTACAGGGCGTTCCCATGATCCCTGATATCATTTTCCATGTTGTCCATGGTCATATTCTCTTTCATCATACGTTCTCCTTTAACACATACAATATATTAAACAAAGCTTTCCGACAGCCGGTCGGCGGAACACAGCGCTTCCAGAAACCGGGCGGCCGCCGCCGGCGCGTATTCTGGTCTGACCTGCGGAAGGCCGTAGTCGTCCCACATCACGAACCGCTCATCCACCAGAAGGGTATTCACGTAGGTCTCGTCCAACCGGACGGCCGTCCTCCAGCTTTCGTAGAGCGCGCTGCCTGTGTAAAAATGTGGATATTTCTCCGGCAGAATCCAGTCTCTCAGCCCCATCACCTGCCGTATGCCCTGCCACAGGCTTTTCTCGTCCCGGCACCGCTGGAGATCCAGGTCCATTCTGTTGTACCATAATATGACGGTTCCATCCCACACAGCCGGATGAGCCAGTGAAAAATCCTGCAGGCTTCTGCCCATAACGATAAGCTTCTCCACATCCCTGCTCTCCTGTTCTAATACGGCTTCGTCACCTTCTGCGACAGGAAACTGCCATCCGAGACATTTTTCCGCCAGCAGGGCGGCCAATGTCTTTTTGCCCGTATAGGGGCGTTTCGAATAGATCAGGCAGGTCTTCCTCCGAATGACAGGATGGCTTTCTATCGCGCTTTTTAACTTCTCCATCCCATCTCCCTTCATCTGAATAATTTCCAAAGGAGAATCCACATCGCCCAGAATATCCTTTAGACGCGTAACCGTTCTGGAATTGCCATCATAGGCTGCGATGAACCACTGTCCCACTCCCTTATTTTCTTTTATAAAATCAATCTGATATCTCAAGCCTCCACTGGACAGGGAAAGAAAATACACCGCTCTGTCTGCATTCCCCAGGGCAAGGGAATGATCTATCGTCAGCTCTTCCACGCTGTACTCTGTCAGGTCCCAGCCTTTGAGCGACGGCCGTTTCATAAGATTTTTATCGTAAATTATTTTTCCAACCATACCGTTCCTCCCGTCAGGCCATAATACCTCTCAGTTTTTCGCCCAGGCATGCATTGTATACCTCTACCAGATAATCATCATATGCATGAGGATATGCTTCCATCTCACTCGTTATATACTCTTCAAAGTTCTGTCCCGCCACGTTGCCCATATTCGTCCTGCATGCCTCCTCGATTTCATTGCGCCACAGTTCCTGATGAGCCGATTCCAGAATTCTGCCGCCTGATTCCGTCACAGAAGACTGCTGCAGCACGTGGAGGGATTCATGAAACAGGGTTTCCATCGCCTGGTCAAAGGTGGCTCCCTCAGACAACAGGGCGCTGTTCAGTGTGATGGTCGGATTCACCCTCTCATCTACTACCAGCTCTCCTCCCTTTTCCAACCGTACAAAAAGATTGGTCGCTCCCAGAGTTCTTTCGTCCAGGACCGCCGTTTCCAGAGTCAGCCTCTTCTGAACTTCCCGAGGAAGCTCCAGTTCCTCGCCGAATATCTTCAGCATCCGGCCCATCATGACCTGCCGCCCCTGAACATCCGCCCTCTGCCATGCCGCAGGACCGAATGCCTCGTAGTTCTCCAGCAGCCTGTGGGAAATGTCCCTGCACAGTTTCGAAGGATTTCTCTCCAACGCCACAGCATGGTCAACTCTGTTCCTCGCCGCCTCTGCGAATCCTTCTATGGATAATGGATTCCTGACATTTTCTGAAACCTCACCCAAGGCTGACTTCAGATTTTTCTTTATTGCCTCCGCAACAGGAGCTGCCTCTTTTATTAATACCTTGCTTAATGCCGATGATACCATACACTCCACCTCTTTCTTTATACTGTCATACAGCCGCTGCTTCCATCCGGCCGTACCGCTTTATCTTATCCGGGGCCTCCTCTGCCGCCGTGCAGTAAAGCGCCAGATTGTCTCTGATCCTGTCCCGCATGAGTTTACATTTTTCGTCCATGCTCCCCTGATCGCTGCTCCCGTCTGCCGTGATATCTTTAAAACATATAGTGCAAAACCGCTGGGCCCAGCAGCCCGGACATCTGGCATTTCGCACGCTCAGATATTCCGCCATAAGCCCTTTTGTTTTCGCCATGTCAAAGCCTGTATCCACACTGCCCATATCCATATCATAAGGCGCTTTTTCGCATAGGTTCAGCCTTCCGTCTGCCTGCACGAAGATGTTGGTCAGAAACGGAAAACAGCAGTTTTCAATCTCCATGTGTCCCGTCAGCTGTTCCGGGCTTCTCTTGTGAATAACTGTCATCTCTGAATCAAACAATGAGCGCAGGAACGCGTCCTCTTCATATATGTAAGCGCGGCGCAGCTTTTCATATATTTCCTGACCGCTCTCTTCCCGGCCCTGCCCCAGACAGCGGATATATTCGTCCCCGCCTTCCCGTTCGATGCCTGTAATCAATGCAGGCGGACGACTCAGCACATGTTCATAATACGCTCTCAGCTGCTCGAGTTCCCTTCCTCCGGCATAGTTACAGATAAAGTTTACCTGCCTGGAATATACCTCCGGAAAACTCTTTTTTAATTTCATAAGGTTTCCCATAATTATGTCAAGACTTCCCCTTCCGTCAGGAAATTTTCTGTACCGGTCGTGGCTGTATCCATTTACCGTAACGTCAACCATGACCGACCGGTTTTCAGCCAGCCAGTGGTTTACCTCTTCCGTCAGGGCCGCGCCGTTTGTCGCTATATGAAAGTACACTGCTCTGTCTCCAAATACTTTTTCTGCGTAAGAAACAATTTTCCTGATCTTTTCAAATTCCAGCAGCGCCTCGCCGCCGTAAAAGCTGATGCATACCGCCTTTACGGCTGTCGAATGTTCTGCAAAGAGACGCACCGCTTTCTTCGCCGTCTCCAAAGGCATTGCCATGTCCTGATGGGTTCTTTCCCTCTCATATCTGCCTGAATAAATGCAGTAGGAACACCTCATATTGCATCGTCTTGTCAATTCCAGAGTCAGCCTGGAGGCTCCGCAGGAAAGCGTCCTGCAGTATTCTTCCCACCCGGCCCTGTACTCCATCTTCATCACACTCGTCTCTTTAATCAAGCCATGATCTTTCAAATAGATATGCAGGACAGAAGGAGCTGTGCAAGATGGTTTCACCTCTCCCTTTCCTTCTGTGGTTTCTATGGTTTTTGTGGTTTCCATATCTTCCATACCTTTTAGTCCGGCCATTCGGTTGGTCACCGCATCATAACACCATCCGGTCCCCGTCTGGGACCGGAATATTTTGTATAAATACATGAAGCCGCCTCCTATGTATGACCGATGGCACTGTTGGGCCCGTGGGGATTTCTGCTGTTGATCCCTCTTGCAATATCCACAGGATAACAATAGCTCGAGATACATTTATAATTACAGGCGGATAATCCGCCCTTAAAGGTTACGTCCCTGGCGCCAGGTTCCAGGATAACCGGCGTGATTCTTTCCTCATACGGACGGACCAGCAGGCCTTCCGGATCCCCGGCCGGATTCCCAACTGCGTCCGCCGTTTCCTCTTTCACGGTCTCTGCCGCTTCATGAACGGTTTCATCGATACCTTCCTTAACCGCGCTTCCTTCTTCCAGCCCATTAACCAGGCTCTCCGCTGCTTTTTCCAGCCATCGTTTCATATCATTCTCACCGCCCTTTCATATCTGTTTGATTTCCATATTTATGTTCCGCTTTTTACCGCTTCCATAATATATCTGTACAGATCATCAAACCATTTTTCCACTAATCTGCCGTTCGCCCTGTACTGCTCTTTTAACACTTCATCGATCGATACGGCTGGAGCTGAATTCTGTCTTTTCTCCGTAAACATATTCTTCTCATCTATTTTCTGTTTTGCAAACAAGGCCCCTCCCAGCAGAATCAGCGCGCAGCTACGAGATTCGAAGCCTTGGGAATTGCAATGAACAGGCCTCCCGCCAGGCGGATGCCGACGGCAGCAGATAACCGCTTCCTGCGCTCTTTCCTATGCCTGAGTCTTTTCCCATACCGTCTTCCGGCCCCGTAAATTCTGCGGCCCCAATATCACACAGAATAAAACTCGGTTTTTTGAGCTTCAATCCGATTTCCCCCCATGTGCCTGTCACCATAACGATGCCGTTCTCCTTCATGGTTTCCTTGATTTCCATTTCTGTATCCCGGAGCATATCAAAATAGAAGTCCGACAGCATCGCATTTTCCGTCTGCCTGATGGTTCTGGGATCATGTTCCACCTTCCGCCTGATCCCCTTGTATTCTTCGTCCAGTTTTCTGGTCTGTTTTCTACAAAGCTCTTCTGTTTTATCCTTGTAAATATCCATAATCCTACCTCCTTAAATTGTTTTTAAATTACGCCTTTCTATTGGTCATTATAACGTTTTTACGTTATTATTGCAACGCTCTTCAGTTGTTTTGACCAATTTTCAAATAGCTCGGACGAAGTTTCTGCTGCCTCTATTCCGTTTTAAGACACCCTCATTGTACTCTTATCAAAATTAAAATCTCTGCAAGTTTTTTCCGCAGCTCCGGCTGTTTGCTTTTTGACGCTTTGACGTTTTTTCGTCTTATATATAGCGTTTATTAATATCTATACTATTTTGTCATTTCCTTTATGATGAAAGGTAGAAATGGTCAGAATATTATTGAAACACTACAAACAGCGAGGTCTTACATGAACGAGATTAACCCATTAGAGCGGATTCAGGAGCTATGCAGAGAACGGAACTGGTCTTACTATCAGCTGGCCAAAGCGTCCGGCATCGCTTACTCTACGCTCAATACCATGATCAACAAAGAAAATATGCCGTCCCTGCCGACGCTTCAGAAGCTTTGCCACGGTTTTGGCATATCCATTACCGATTTTTTCGAGCCTGACAGAAGCCAGTCGGGACTTACCGAGGAGCAGGCTCAGTGCATATCTCTCTACACCGCCCTGCCTCCGGAAGACCGGAAACTGGCTGTCGCCTTTATGAAAGGGCTTTTAAAAAAATTGTAGTCATAACAGCGGACGTCATAAAAAAACAGAATAAGCCCCCGATACCAGATTCCGCGGCTTGACCGCCGCCTTGGACGGAATCTGGTATCGGGGGCTTCTCTAATGCTGTTTTCTCAGCTCCCTGCGTTTTAACGCCATTTTATTCAATTACGGCTTCTTTCTCCATCTGGTACAGCTCCTCCTGATGTCTGCCGATATCGTCCATCAGTTTATCCAGCTCTTCTGCTATTTGGTTCGTATAGATCATGGCTTTGTCTTCTATGGTTTTTTTATCCGTCTCCCATTTCATATCATCAAACCAGAATGACTTCAGGTCAGTCATGATCGTATCCTTCACATAAGCGGTTAATTCCTCATCCCATTCTGCAAAGAAGTAGTTAATCTGGCAAAAATAAAATCTGCGGGTATATTCTTGAATTGCAACGTCCTGCTCATAGATGAATTCCAATGTCTCCCTCAGCAAATCTCCTTCTGTTTCTGCATCCAGATAATATTTCAGTACCGTCAGGCTGTCAATATAGCTGGACAGCTCGACATTTCCCATTTCAGCCACTACCTTATATTCTGCGGCATCGATACCATATTCGTCGAGAAGCTTTAAAAAATCATCATCCATCTCCATAACTTCATAGGATTCGCTCTCTTCTGAAAACGCATCGATCTGCTTCTGTACCGCTTCACGGGCCTCCTTCAGATGATCTTCTGTGGAATCTTTTATATATACACCTGTTGTCTCCAATACCTGGTCGAATGCCGCACTGTCCTCATCCTGCTGAATAACCATCTCCTTAAAGTGGTCCACGATTAATTGATAGTCCTCAGATTGTGTTTTCTGGCAGCCGCAGACAAAGCAGATAGCAAAAAACACGGCAATACAATAACAAAAATTCTTTCTTCCTGACTTTATCATATATACACCTCCGTCTTCCCATTAAAATCCAAAATCTGTTTTTATTTGCTGTATAATTCGCTCAGTATTGTTCATCAGTATGCGTATAATCTCCATTTTCTCTGCCTTGTGCTCTTGCACATCTGTTGTACTATAGACTTTCAGCGTTCCCAATGCTATATCAAACTCCTTGAACATCAAATGAAGGAATTCCGTTTGTTTTTCTGGAATTTCTATATAATAGGAGTATAATGAATTTTTCTCATCGTTCAGTTCCCTCCAATACTTATCCTCAAAAGTTTCAGATTTATTAAAAATTTCAATACAATGCTGTCCCAGGCTCTCACTACTATTTTGAAATGCCATATACATTCTGTTCATTATAAGGAGCCGCACTTGACTTGACGGATTCGGTTTCATTGATGCATCTCTTGTATTGAAAGCTATATTGATATACCCGTACATGGTAAGCAGACGTCTGGTAAGCGGATCCAGCTGTTCTATATTAATATTTCTCAACTGATCCTTATACTTATCGATAATTTGCAGAATAGCTTGCTCCATTTCAGCTATCATCTGTTTTCTTTGCTCATTCAGCTCGCCGATTATAGTTTTAATTACTTTCTCATCTGCTATGCCTGCGAGTTTTCTCGCCTGAATCAGATCAAACTTTTCCTGAATCCCCGTTTCATATTCCGTTCCCTTAAACGGACTTGGACTTTGCGTCATATCGAACTTTGTTATGTCTCTGAACTTAGTGTTTAAAATTCCTCCATATTCAGCTCTGGCATCTCCGTTCTGACTTAGAATCAGCCAAGACAGCACTTTCGTAAATGCTTTGTTTTGTTTTTTCGGAAACTCACTAAAGTTTTCCTGATACTGAGCCTCCAGGCTTGGGGATTTACCATCGCTGCTGACATTGCAGCAGACTCCTGCGCGGGCCTTCCCGCGTATGTATTGTATGCAGCAGGCTGCATACCCGTACGCTCAACAGAATCCACATCCAACAGATATGATGCTCCGCTCAAATCAAAGGTTCCTGTTCTTTTCGCAATTTTTGAACGAGCCTTCCCCGTTCCCTCACCTTTACCGGATCCCTTCCCGGCATATCCCCTTGTTGCAAAAGGGCTGTATGCATAGGCATCATTATAGGATACAATAATCTCCTGAAATAGCTTTCTCCATTCTACATGGTTAAAATTATTAACGCCTGCCATCTCCTGAAAAGTTACATTAGCCTGTGCCACCCTTTTATTCGCTTCTTCAACACGTTTCGCATCCTCTTCATTTTGGACCGGAAGAGTTAAATCCGTCTCTAATTCCAGAAACAGCGACCGGTAAAAATCAACCGCCTCATAAAGTAGACGGCCTTTCACCACCTCTTTCTGATATTTTTTTATAAATGTATCAGCTATCGTGTGGGCGCCCTGAGCATCATCCACACCTGATTTCAATCCTGTTTTGGACCGGCCGGTTAATTTTATGGTATCTACTCCCAAAGCCTCCATCGGAACCTTCTGGTCTCGTTCTTCTACTCTGTACAGGGAAACGCCGGCCTCTACTTCTCGTTGTATCACGCCTCTTCCGTCTCCGTTCAGACGCAGCATTGCAGAATTCCCCATAAGTTGGGCTATATCCGTATCCCCCTGCCTGTAACTGCCCTGCTTCTTGTTTTCCTTCTCCTGATCCTGTTTTTTCATAAACTCCATCCCTATGCCTCCCCTTTATCTATGGCCATACGGCCATATCAAATTTTTGCATCCGCATTTCGCCCTCCGCATTCTTCAGAGAATTTTTTGCTGCATTCAGCCGGTTCTTAAGTTCATCTTCTGACAGAGCACCATAGGAACTGTCCGTCATATAAGAACTGAACAGCTGTGTCTGAACCATAACTGCCGTAATATCTTCTTTTGCCTCCCTGTCCAGAGGTTTCGTGACCTGCAGATATTCCAGATAGGCCACCGCTCCGTAATTTCTGATATAGTCCTCATATGCTTGTATTAATGGTTCTTTCTTCTCTATGCTGCTGTAAATACCGTCGGGGTTCATCCCTTCTTCCAGATGGGACACTGCCTGTCGGAAGAATTCCTGCATCTCCTTCGGCTTTTCGTACAGACCCCGCAGCGTGTCCAAAGGTACTGTATTTCTCGAGGAAGACAGCCTTTCAATCCAGTTTTCCCCGTCTCCTGATCCGCGGCTCATTCTCTCCGTCCCATTTAATTTTCGTTCGATCAGCTCACTCAGCTGTCCGTACGCTCGTTCATCTCCCTCAATCACATCCGTTTCCCTAGCCTTGTTAAGAATATCCAGCTGACCAGACAGCTGCATATCCAGAATTCCCATATTCCACGAAAGCATATCCATCGCATCCTTGACCGCCCCCTTCTCCTCTTCCGAATATGGAAACGGCCGGATTTCCGACACATGATGCGCCGCTGCAAAACTGATTGCCAGCACTGCTGCTCCCGCCGCAGTTCCCCGAATTACCCAGGATTTTCGTAAATACCTGTTCATAATCTTCCTGTTTTCTCTGTTATTCCGGTTCAGATATTCCATAAAATTATCGTGAATCAGATGATAGCTTCCTGATTCGGTCTTCTGCATCAGATTCATTCTTTCGATCAGCTGTTCTTCTACAGCATAATCAAACCATTCTCTCTGGTCTCTGATATCCGCCAGCATTTTTCTAGATTTCCCAAGATAACATGGAAATGCAATGGAAAATGACTTTGAGCGCAGGTTTCTGTAATCCTTTTCCAGCGCCGTCGTCAGTTCTTCTACCGATAAAACTGTCTTTTTTCTCTTTATCAGCTCTCCTGCAATTTTAGGAAGAAGATGGTCCAGAATATAGGAAATCCTCAGCTGTTCCTCTTCATTTCCCGAACTTGTTCTCAATTCCTGCATTTTCAGAGCCTTCAAATATTCCCCCAACATATCATCCATGGTCTGAATCCGCTGCAGTCCTTCCTTTTCTGCCTCTTTCCCATCCGTCTGCAGGGATACCGTCTTTTCATAAAGAGACAGCATCATGGGATTTCCCAGGAGCTTTAACAGGCTGGAATCTTCCGGAACTGGAACTTCTCTCTGCAGCAGGTACTCCTCCGTCTCCTCCTCGCTAAGGTGCAGAAGCTCTGCTGTCTGGAAGCGGGAGAGGCCATATCTTTTCACCTTGTCGGTACGGTCTGTTATAAGGACTGATACACCCTTTTTTTCTTCCAGCGCCTCGATCTCCGACAGAAGATATTTTCGCCTGCCTCCCGTTTCATTCAGACCGTCCAGCAGCAAAATCACTGACGGTCCTCCCTTTAACGGTTCTTCCAGAACCTTTTCCAGGCTGTGCATCGCATCTTCGAAGTGTGTTTCCTTACTGCCGAAGGAAAGCTTTTTCAGCAGAAATTTTCGTATGAAAAATGGCTCTCCTGTAGTCTCCTGATAACCGGAAAGAGGAATAAAACAGACGGCCGGAGAATCAGGTCTGTAGACGGCCGTCCCCTCTCCCCACATCCTTTTCAGAAAGCTGGTTTTTCCCATACCTCCTTGGCCTTTTAACAGCATGCTTTTCCCATCGAGAAGCGCCTGCGGCATTCCTTTGCAGGAGAAAATTTCTCCGTTTTCTGCCCAGGCTCTTCTTGGCAGGTAGACTTCTTCCCCGTTTTCCGGCTCCCCTTCTCTTACTGATATGGTATGAAAAGCCTCAAGGTATGCCTTTCTGCTGCTTTCCCACAATGCGCAGTGAGTAATCCCTTTCCCGTCGATTCTGGCGATCAGTTCGTCGATATCCCGGATCATCTCCTCCGCGGTCTGATACCGTTTCTCAGGAATGCCGTATATCCCCTTTGCTATGATCCGGACCGCTTTATATGAAGCTGAGGGAGGTGCCTCCCGCAGGATGGAAAGAGATTTGGGAAATGCCCGTTTCAAACCACTTCCCATTCGGTCCCTGTCCTCCAGTCTTCTTCCTGTCACCAGCTGGAAAAACACGGCGCAGACGGAAAATATGTCGGCTGGTATGCCGATCCTGTTTTCCTCTCTCATTTCCACTTCCGGAGCCGTATATCCGTCCTTAAAGCTCCAGCAAAGCTTCTCTTTTCCATTTCGTTCCACCGGCCAGACGCTATTGTAATCAATCAGTATCAGCCTCTCCTGCATGACCAGAATGTTGTCCGGGCTGATGTCCAGATGAAGATACCCGTTTCTATGGAAACAGCCAACCGCCGCAAGAAGTCGTTTGATGCAGACAGCCGCCGCCCGGAGCGTCCCAAAACTTCTGCCGTCCTCCATCAGCTCTGCTAATGTCTTTCCTCCATGCAGGGCCATAACGGAATAGTACGTTCCTCCTGCCTCATAGGAATTGATATTACCGGCTACGTGATCCGGCTCTGCATCCAGAAGTTCCAGATTCACTTCATTTCCGCTGTAAAAGCTCTGCCTGTAGGTTTCAAACAGTTCTATGCTCTCTCCCTCGCATACAATGCCGCCGTCTTCACCTCTGTATATGAGGCCCCGGGGATGATAGGGAAAAAGTTCCTTAATCAGCACCTGATGATAGCTGCCTTTATTCAGGCTATCTTCATATACTGCCCTGTATACAATCGAACTGTTGCCCATACCTTCCGCCTGTTCAATGACATAAGCCACCCCGCCCAGCATGAGAACATGGCCCGGAGCCAAGAGTTCTCTCTTTCTTTTCACCCTCCTGTCACCTGTCCTTTCCGAAACAATCCCTTTATAACGCTATAACGTATGTTGTCATCGTCTATACATTATAACGTACAATTTCCGGCCGGTGTGCAACTTTTTTCCTCACTCGCCCTGTTCACTGTCAAACAGCTCTGCAATCACCGCTTTTATTTTTTCGTCCATATACTCCTCTTCCTGAGTCTTCATGGAATAAAGAATAAGATAATCAAAGGGGCAGCAGGGGTCCAAACGGCTCATGCCGCATTCGTCCAGGATTCTGTTCATATTTTCAAACCTCAATTCCAACCTCGTATCCGGATCGTCGTCCAGATAATCGTCGTCCAAAAAGCTGTCTTCCTCTTCCTGCTCCTCGTCCAGCAGAAATTCAAAGCTGGTATATAGAAGAATCAGGGCCTTCCTGCTCACATCTTCCTTCCTGGTATACATATTCTGCAGTTTTCTGCTGTTCGGCCAATACTTTTTAACTATTTTCTGAAGCATGGTGAAATCTGCGGACTCTTTCGTCAGAGGAACATTCAGGCGGAGATACCGGTCTGAAATCCTGTTCATGCCGTATCTGCTTTCCTGCTCTGCTCCTTCAGGGCTTTTCAGCCGCCGCATCAGCTCCCTGAATTTCCGATACGCCGTATTATGCAGTTCTCCCATCCGTCCCTTATTTCTCCGGAAGAACTCCGCCAGCTCTTCCGTACTGTCCACATCCTTCAGTTCATCCATAATGAGCTGCGTATAAAAGCGGGTATCTTCCTCTTTTCCGCTTTCGCTCTCACCTTCTATTTCAGTAACCTTTTGCAGGAGATTTTGAGCCGCCTCATAAGACAGTTTCTTTTTCAACGCATAGGCATACACCACTTCTTTCGGATTTCTGTAGTGAATTCCGCTTTCCGATGTCATTCTCAGAATCTTCTCCGTCTCTTCAGTCCCCATATCCAAAGAGAAGCAGATCTGAAACAGCGTTTCTCTGTTTTGCGGAATGTTTCTGTCGCTCAGCCAGTTGCGCACTTTTCTCGCCACGCTGCCTGTCTCTTCGCCGGAAGACCTGGAGATTCCATCCGTCAATCGCCATACCAGATCGTCTTTCTGATAAATCCGGCGCAGGGTATCGCTGAACTTCCGTATCACGGCCTCTTCCTTCAGAAATTCCACAATTTCACGCGGTGTCTTTTCCCTTCCCATCAGATAATCTATATTTTTTTCAGACATCTGAGTCAATTCCACACGCATCGGCTGTACCTGCCTTTCATATGTATTTTCCTGCGGCCATTATACCATAAATAACCTGTTTTTTCCATGTTTTGGGGGCAGGCGTATCGGTTCGTAACAAGAATAATGCCTTTCCTGGAAAGTAAAAAAAGGCGGGCTGCCCGCTCATCGCCGGCAGCCCGCCTTTTATTCTTTTCCCATCCATTGGATTTATCTTTGGTAATCTTACTGTTTTAATACCCCGCTGTAAAATACTGCTCAATCAAGCAGTCCAATCTGATACTGTTCTGATAAATTTCTTCATACTGCGCATTGTCTTCAATGCTTTCATCAAGAGTTTTTCTGGCCCATTCAATTTCACGCTTCAATTCCTCTTTTGAATTTATCATATGCCCTCTCCTTCTGTAATGGTTTTCAGTTTCCTTCGCTTATAAATCAGAAAACAGAATGCCGCCAGTACAAGAAGCATGGATAGCGCCTGTGATACGGGTATGCCTGTCCCAAAGAAAATCAGCTGGTCTGTACGAAGCCCCTCAATCCAGCATCTTCCGAGGCCATATCCGATAAAATAAATGCAGAGCATCTCTCCATCGAACTTCTTGTGCTTCCTGTACCATAGCATAAACAATAAGACTCCCAGATTCCACACGGATTCATAGAGAAACGTTGGGTGCACCTGGATGTACTCCACACCGTTTTCTACGATTAAGTGGTTCAGAAGATCCTGTGAAATCATGCTGGGATTGACGATGCTTTTTTTAATTCTCATTGCAAAAAGACTTTCCGTATATCCTCCGAAAGCCTCACAATTGACGAAATTTCCCCACCTCCCGATAATCTGACCGGTAATCAGCCCAATGCAACCGCTGTCGGCCATAGAGAAAAATGACAGTTTCTTTGCTTTTGTGAATATCAGGAGCGTTAGAACCGCTCCAATTACGCCCCCATATATCGCCAGTCCGCCGCCTCTAAGATTCAGGATTTCTATTGGATTATCCTTATAGGCGTCCCACGAAAACAATACATAATATAGCCTTGCCCCTATAATAGAAAATATGATTCCATAAAGTGCAAAATCCAGATAAATCTCCGGATCCTGTCCTCTTCTTTTTGCATCTGACTGGGCAATCCAGATACCCGCCAGCATGCCGATTCCTATGATAATCCCGTAATAAGCAATTCGGAATCCAAAAATGGAGATACTGTTTCGCATATGCTCGATGGTAATACCGAGATTCACGAAACTTAAGTCCGCTCCCTGCTGCATAATATGTAATCTCCTTTCGAGGTTTTCTTCATTATTCTACCCCTAAATATGTCAAAAATCAAATATTTTCGGACGACACCATATACATATTTTCGACAAAGAACGTCGTCCATCTATTTGCACCGCCATATTCTCAATTTATCCGCTTCCTTTTTCCTACTTTTTATGATACAATGACCGCAAAGCGGTCGTTCTATCCGCGGCTGATTTTCTGCGGCAAACGCGGAAAATCAGCCGCCAAATTCCGACGAAGGTTTATGCCCGGGACGGTAAACATAGTAGGATAAGAGCCGCCTGTCAAGCTTGGATAACGCAGTTGTTCCTCTACTGGAAATGCAGGAGCAATAACCTGTTTGCAGTCAGGTTTATCACTGATTTTCATCTGTACTCCCGCCGTCCTGAACAGCTGCCAGAAATAAATTATACGATATAAGGAAGGTAATTGATTATGAAATTAGGTATCGTCGGCCTGCCGAACGTAGGCAAAAGTACCCTTTTTAACTCTCTGACAAAGGCCGGTGCAGAATCCGCCAACTACCCGTTTTGTACCATCGACCCTAACGTAGGCGTCGTTGCCGTACCGGATGAACGTCTGAAGCTTCTTTCCGATCTCTATAACTCCGAAAAAATCACCCCGGCAGTTATTGAATTTGTGGATATTGCAGGTCTTGTAAAAGGCGCATCCAAGGGAGAAGGCCTTGGAAACCAGTTCCTCTCCAATATCCGCGAGGTCGATGCCATCGTCCACGTAGTCCGTTGTTTCGAAGATCAGAACGTAATCCATGTGGAGGGAACGGTCGATCCGCTTCGCGATATCGAAACCATCAATCTGGAACTGATCTTTTCCGATCTGGAAATCCTGGAAAGAAGAATTTCCAAAACGGCCCGTGCTGCTATGAACGACAAGGCGCTTGCAAAGGAAGTCGCTGTTCTGAAAGAGCTTCAGGCACATCTGGAAGATGGAAAGCTGGCTAAAAGCTACGTGCCGGACGACGAAGAAATGCTGCCTTTCGTCGCTTCCTTAAATCTTCTCACTTATAAGCCTGTTATATTTGCGGCAAATGTCTGTGAAGACGACCTGGCTGACGACGGCGCCTCTAATGAGTACGTGCAAAAGGTGCGCGGATTCGCCGCTGAAAATGGATGTGAAGTGTTCGTTATCTGCGCTCAGATCGAACAGGAAATCGCAGAACTGGATGATGATGAGAAAAAAATGTTCCTGGAAGATCTTGGTTTAAAGGAATCAGGACTGGAAAAACTGATTGCTGCAAGCTACAGCCTGCTGGGACTTTTAAGCTATCTGACTGCCGGTGAAAAAGAAACGAGAGCCTGGACTATTACAAAAGGAACGAAAGCACCTCAGGCTGCAGGCAAAATCCACAGCGACTTCGAAAGAGGCTTTATCCGTGCAGAAGTCGTAAATTATCAGGACCTTCTGGACTGCGGCAGCTACACAGCCGCTAAGGAAAAAGGCCTTGTACGGCTGGAAGGCAAGGAATATGTTGTGAAAGACGGAGACGTCGTACTGTTCCGATTCAATGTATAATGAAATTTGATAGGATATTGTTGTTTACCAGATAACACATTAATATATTAAAAAAGAGGGGATTGCAAAAAGGAAATAAAGCATTGCCACTGATACCAGAATCCGTTCCAGATGTGGTGACTTGGCCGCCGTCTGGAACGGAATCTGATATCAGTGGCACAGCTAATTCGACTTTTTGCAGCACCCTCTTTATTAATTTTATCTTCTTTTAAACAACCTGGAAAACAGCCCATTTCCACCGCTGTGCTCCTTCTCTTCTCCCAGAAATATCCCTATGGCCGTATAGTTATCCATATTCTTTCCTTTTCCATTCTTCAGAACAACGGCTTCCATCTCTTTCAGCCACTCCTCAGGCCCCGCCGCTTTCTTTAAACAGGCTGTCATCTCCTTCTCTTCGATCAGTTCCCAGAAACCGTCTGAACACAGCAGAAATACCAGGCTGTCATCCCAATCCACCGGCTTGGAAAGCTCATATTTCGGCTTATCCCAGGGCGCGCCCATAACCCGCAGTAAGCGGTTCCTGTCCTCATGACCCCGGATGTCCTTTTCCTTAATTTCACCTGAAGCTACCAACATCTGAGGAACGCTGTGATCCAGCGTTCTTGCCGTTAAATGGCCTTTATAAAAACAGTACAGGCGAGAATCCCCGATATGGCCCCACTGCACCTTATTTCCATCGGAAACAAGAGCTGTCATGGTCGTTTTCATCTCTCCCTGCGCGTGCTCCTCTTCCTGTTTTGCAAGCAGCCTGGCCTGGCCGTTCTGAAAACAGCCGTTCAGAAATTCTTCCGTACTTCCGTAAAAACTGTTCCACATGGAGAGTCCGTTGTCAACGACCAGCTCAGAAGCTACTTCCCCTCTTCCATGGCCGCCCAGTCCATCAGCCAGAATGGCGCAGAAACCGCTCTTATTTTCCGTCACTCCTGCATAGTCCTCGTTGACCGTACGGCCACCTGTTTTGCTCAGTACATGATAAATCATAATTATATCTCCATCTTATAACCTGCCTGCCTTAACTTCTGGTCGTGCTGCAGCTTATTGTTCGTCCTTTTCAGCTTGCCGGATACTTTGTCGATTGTAGACTTTTCATCCTCCACAAATTCATATAACGGATTCAGCTGAATCCGGCCGTTTTCGTAGCCCAGCACCTCCGTTATCTCCATCGTCTTTCTCGAATGGTCTCGGAGTCTGGAAAGATGAATAATGATATCGACCGCAGAAGAAATCTGCTGGCGGATCGCTTCCAGCGGAAGACCGGCCGCTCCCTGCAGCACCATGGTTTCAAGACGGCTCAGCATATCCCCGGTGGAATTAGCATGTCCCGTACTCAGGGAACCGTCGTGTCCCGTATTCATCGCCTGCAGCATATCGAGCGCCTCGCCTCCACGGACCTCGCCCACTACGATGCGGTCAGGACGCATTCGCAGCGCCGATTTAATCAGATCGCGGATGGTGATCTGTCCTTCTCCTGACGTATTGGCGTTGCGCGTCTCCAGCGTAACCAGGTTATCGATTCCTACAATCTGCAGCTCGGCAGAGTCCTCAATTGTAATGACACGCTCTGATTTTGGAATAAAATTGGACAGGGCATTCAGGAATGTCGTCTTACCGGAACCTGTTCCTCCACTGATAAAAATATTATATCTGGCTTTTACCAGTGTCTGAAGCACTTCCGCAATTTCCGGAGTCAGGGAACCATAACGGATCAGCCGTTCCATGGTCATCGGCTCTTTCGAGAACTTACGGATCGTCAGCACCGGCCCGCACAGGGAAATAGGCGGAAGAACGACGTTTACACGGGAACCGTCGGGAAGGCGGGTGTCCACAATCGGCGTCTTCTGGTTTACCTCTCTTCCCGCCTGCTCCACAATTCTTCGGATTACCCGTTCCAGCTCATCTTCGCTTTCGAACTTCTGATTCAACTTCTGCTGCACGCCTTTTTTCTCTATAAAAATATGCCCCGGCCCGTTGATCATAATTTCCGTTATCTCGTCGTCATTCATGATGGAATCCAGCAGGCCGAACCCCCGCTGTCCGCTGTAGAGCTGCTGGACGATAAAAACCTTCTGTTCGATGGATACGTACTGGTCCTCCAGCGATTGATTGACGATCTTTTCTATCTCCTGGAACAGCTCGTCATCCTGCAGGGTCTGGAAGTAGCTCTGGCTGCGCAGATACTCCCTCAGCTTATCAAGTAATTTTTGTATATTTTCCTCTGTCATAACTGATCTCTCCATTTTTTCCACAGCCGCGACCTGACATTCTGCCTCAGCGTGATCTCTTCATACCCGAATACCTTAAACGGCAGTTCTACTGTATACTGTGCTTTGACCAGGAGATCTCTATCTCCATCCTCCAGACACGTTCCCTGAAAGCTTATGGAACCGACGCCGTCCTTCAGCCCGTACCGTTTCAGCACATCATCGGCCTTCTGATCGGAACCGGCTGCGCATGTTCCGTACATCATCTGCACAAGTTCTTCCATATCGCCGTCTTCCCATGCTGCTGCCAGTTGGATACTGTCCAATGCATTCTCGCCAAAAATCTTATCGGCCCACCACTCGACTGCCGTCAGCAGTTTGCTCATATTCGTATCGCGCTCCAGTTCGAAAGATACAGCAGAGAGTGATTTTGATGTCTGGATCAGACCGTGAGTTACATAGTTCTGCGCCTGATAAATCCGCCCCATGTCAACCAGGAACATGATGAGGAACATAAAGGATGTAAGGGCGATCGCCGCTTCGATGGACAGAATGCCGGACCTGTCTTTTAATAAATTTTTCAATCGAATATCCTCCGTACGAATATGCTAATATCCTCCATAATACACTTTTTCCAGATTCAGACCATGGCCGTTCGCGCCTGGAACGGTAGGAATCGGCAGCAACGGCACTGTCTGCGCCCTGACATCCACCCTGACATACGTATATGCGTCTTTCATCAGGAACGGGCCGATATCGCCGCTCACCTGCCGCTTTTTCGACATCTCCATCTGGATCAGGTCGGCCGTACGCTCCAGCTTGATTTCGTTCGGACGGAAACAGAGGAGCAGCCATATATACTGACTGTATGTCCAATCACCCAGGAATTCCGATATGCTGTCCAGTGCTGATTTATCCTTGCTCAGATCGACTTTCCCGCTTTCATCCGGTTTCGACAAATCCACTTTTCCGGAGGAGCCGCCTCCGCTGCCGCCGCCTGATCCGCCAGTACTTCCGGAACCGGCATTTCCCCATGCGGCAGGGTCCTTCATATCATTCATTCCTGCTTTGGCGGTATCAGAAATTTCCTGCACCACATTCCGAACCGCGTCATCTCTGGATGACATAGTATCATAGCTTCCAATCTTTTCCAAAAGCTTATCAATCCCGTCCATTGAAAGATAGATGCTGGATTTAATTAATGGCACTCCGTCATTCATCAGCGTCAGAAGCTGCATATCCACCAGACATTCTGCAGCCAGCCATACGAGATATACAATTGGGAAAAACGGTCCTGATGCCTCCATAACACCATGAGCGGTCTCGTCAAGCGCCACGGGCACACAATTGCTGAGAAGCCTGATAAACAGAATCTGCTGGAATGCCGCCGTCTGGTTCTGCACTTCCGACATGTCGCCGCAGAGTACGTATTCCGCTTCTGCCCCGAAAAGCGATATCCTTTTCCATAACCAAAAGTTTTAAACTCTATAACATCCCTGTTTAACCATCCCATCGTTTCATCCAACCCTGTTACCGTTTCTGACGGGGCCCGGTAGGATGAGTATTTTGCGAAGCTGCCAGCATTTGTCCTGTCGCTGAATTTTCCCACGATATATGTATTCAGAAGAACGCCGCGCATAATATATTTTGTGAGTTCACCCTGAAACATGATCGCAACGGCGAGCAGGGAACCCAGCATGGAAACGACATCAACAATTATACTGATAATCGTGGCGAGCTGGGTTAATCCCATAGACAGCAGATCAAAAATACTCGGATTCATCAATTTGTTACAGGATTCCAGCAGGCGCTGCAGACGGTAGGAAATATTATTCATTTCCCGTTCCAGCTGACTGTTCCCATTGTCATAATTTTCTGAAACAGGCATCTCATTTAAGTCATATCCGATTTGATCCGCCACTTCCCTGGTCTTGTCCAGTTCATCCCGGACCGTATTCAAATCCCCCTCCATGTGAGGACTTTCACTTCCGAACATGCCAGTTCGGCTTGGCAGCTGGCCTGCCGCTCCGCTCTCTATATTGACAATATACTGCATATCGAAAGTACTCGGTCCGCCTGCAAAAAAGGCGACAATTTTCAGAATCTTAATCAGAATTGCGAATGATTCCACAAGCTCCGAAAAGAATGATTCTATCATATTGATAACCTGGGAGATGATGTCCATAGGGCAGAGCATCTTAATCGGATCAATATGATAAGCCGCCGCAAGGCTGTCCGCACTGCTTTCTTTCGTAATGGAATCAACAGTAGTTTTGTTTACACGACTGTACTCATCATCCAGGTCATTCTCATAGCCTGTGTAAAGATCCGTATTTTCCGCTGCGAAATGCTGTGACAAGTAGTCCCAGGCGCCTCGTATTTTCTGTGAGTATCCTGGATAGCCCCTGAGATTTTATTAAACTTCCTCTTTTCATCATCTGTCATGGTTGTTTTATTTATGGAATACTGATCCATCTGCTGTTTATAATCCGGCAGGATATTTTTGTATGAGCTCAAAGCGGTCTTAACAGCTTCGTGCGCTGTTTTATAAGCTCCCATACCGCCTTTTAATCCTTTAATCGCCTGCATATAACTTGTTTTTGCATCCCCAAACGTTTCTTTATACTCTTTTAATTCCTTCTTATATTCTTTTACCGACTCTTCGTATTCTTTCTTTGCTTCTTTATAAGCCTCTACTTCCTCCTTGTATGCCTCTTTTTCATCATCCGTCATGTGATCCGGCTTTTCAGGAGGCTCCGGCTTGGAATCTTCCGGGTCATTCTCCTGCATAAACGTAATCAGTCCATCCAGGCCGGAATAATACTCTTCATAAGCAGTGTTGTATGTATCGATCAGGCCCTTAAACTTCCCGGCCTTTTCGCTGTAATCCACAACGCTGTATATGGTATTCACTGTGCTTTCAATCGCCCTTGCTGCGGCCTGCATCTGATTGAGTATCGGGAGCGCATTTTGTATTGTTGTCTCCAGCTCTTTAATAATCTTATCCAGATCCAGTGCGGAAGCTGCGAGATCAACAGGGCCTCTGTACTTTGTGTATTCCATGATCTGGCGTTCCAGGACGTCTCTGTCATTTAATGCGAACAGCTTTTCCGCCTCTATTCCCGACTCCTGAATACTCAGCAGTTTTTCTATATTTTTCGGGTCCTGGAGATATTCATTGGCCGTCTCCATCATATATTTATCCATTTCATCGATGCTGACATCAGGGTCCATAGCCAGAAGGCCGAACCTGCTTAAAAGATCAGGATCATAAAATGCCAGCATAGAATACAGGCCGTTATCAGCGATTTCGCTCAGTATAGCTCTGGCACTGTGAATTCTGGCTGCTTCCATCAGCACGGAACCAAAAGCGAGCATGGGAATCAGAATGATTGCCAGCATTATGGAAATAGCTCCGTTCTTTTTTCTTGTAAACCATTGAATCATAACTGCTGCCTCCGCTGCGCCTTATTTTCTACTTCGTTGCATCCGTAAACATTTTTATGAGCGGTTCGACCGCCTTGCTCCATACGGTCATGCCTTCTTTGATGAACTTTCCCAACGTCGTACTTTTTTCCGCCTCATACGCGATCTCATCACAGAACGTGATGCCATTGATATATTCGATCATATCGTAGCACTCTGCCACTCCTGTTGCCTTAATGGAATACTCTTTATCCAGACCGAACATGACAAAGGGAAATTCCGTCAGATGGGGATAAGTCCGCTCTATCGTCACCTGTACCTGCGTCTTTCCAAAGCTGTTCTTTTTCAGCTTGGCATCCACCAGTTCATAACCGGAACCGGCAGGAACATATTCGCCTTCTTTCAGGCGGTAGCAGGCGTACCATTTTCCCTTGTCCTCAACAGCTCCGTCATGACTCGCTTTAAAAATAGAGTGGCGGTAAAGTTCATGCTTTGTAAAGTAATCCAGCTGGGTATAGTTTTCAAAAGGGTCTTTATAGCTGGTTCCGTATGTCATCGCCACGTCAGCCGCCGCTTCATTGGCCGCCACAGACAGATTAACCTGATGATACACCGCCATACATATACTCATAAAAAGAAATATCATCATGGTTGCAATGAAGGCTACAAAGGTTCCTTCAATCATGATCTCTCCCCGTTCTCCTCTTCTCATATGCCTGCCTCCTGTCAAAAAGCCTGCAAAAGCACTGCCGTCACATAGCCTGCAAAAATAAATGGAGCGAATGGAATTCTCGTCTTCCTGTCCGCCTTTTTAGCCGCGAGAAGTACAATTGATACGACTGCGCAATATAGGAGAGAATAAAACAGCACATTAAACGTTCCCCAAAATCCCATATAAATTCCAATCGCAGCAAAAAGCTTCACATCTCCGAAACCAATGGATCTCTTTGACAGAATACTCACAAGAAATAAAAAGCCAAAGCCGAACAGCAGACCCCAAAAGGACGCCGCGGTGCTCTGCAGAAATGTCTCTTTCCGTAGAAAAAACTCCATGATAAGAATGATGAGACGAATGATCAGTGCTGCTGCGACCAGGCGGTTGGATATGATCCTTTTTTTCCAGTCTACAACAGAGGCTGCCAGTAATGCAGTGTAGATAACCAGTATCTTGATATTCAGAAGCAGATCCCACTCTCTGATCTCCAGAATCACTGATAAGAAGACTGATAAAAGGATGGCTGAGCCTCCGAGAGCTGCTTCTTTTCCCTTAAGCGGCCGGAATTCACAGACCGCTTCTTTTTTCCAATACCACATGCCTGCCGCGCCGCGGCAATTCCAGCCAGAGCATAAACTGCCTCCATTATAATCTCCTCCAAATTTTATTCTCCGCGGTTTGACCTGACAGTCAAGCCGCAGCATATAGTTCCGCGCTTTTCCGACATCGCTTTCACATCGCGTAACTATTTTTTGTAGTACAGGATGTCCAGTCTGAGGATATCCCAGCCGTTTTCTCCTTTGACCGGAGCAATTCCTCTCTCCGTTACGTTTCCGGCCTCCTGAAACTGCGGTTCTACAATGAGTTCATTATCTTTATTGATGTAGCCCCATAAGCCGTCTTTTTTTACTGGCGCATATCCATTGCAGAAAGGCCTTGCATCTTCATACTGAGGCTCCAGATACCAGCGGCCGTCAGATACGGCAAATCCCCATTTTCCGCCGGCCATAGCTGCCGTCGGCTGCCTGCTTTCAAATGCCTTCACATCTTCAAAGCCTTCTTCCGACAGAAGATTGCCTTTTTTATCCGCAAACCAGTATTTACCGTCTTTTTTTACTGCAAAACATTCGTTCATATAGGAATATCCAAAATTATTTTCCTTAACGTCATCAAAGGTGTAATCCGTAATTTCCTTCAGGCCATCCAGGCTGAAAAGCGCCCATTTCCCGCCTTTTTTCGAAGCCGTAAAGCCGTCATGGAATGCGCCGATATCATCCCATGTATTGTTTGATACCTTCATCCCACTGTTGACCAGATGGTATGTTCCTCCTGTAACAGCAGCGCCGTATCCCTGAGATATCCGTCCAACCGTATCAAAACTCACATCTTTATTATTTGCCAGGCTGTATCCCTTCTGATTTACGATCTTCCAGCTGCCGGATTCATCTCTTACAAGAAATTCATCCTGTTTATCTGTAAATTCTATCTTTGAATAACCGATATCCATCGCTTTAAAGCCGCTTTCATTTATTACGATTTCTTCCGTTATGTCTTTTCCATCTTCTGTTATTTCGGCAAACCGCTCCGCCACTGCCATTCCATTTTCAAATTCAAAAAGCGCGTCGAATCCTTTTTCTGAAATCCGGTATATCTTTTCCAACTCGTGAAATTTATCCTGAAAAACAGCGTTTTCAGGGAACCGCTCTTTTGCTGTATAAATAAAAGGAATCAGCTTCCTGTTACTTTCCTGGCTGCTGTAGTATTTTAATAATTTCTCATAAGCCTCCGGCCGATCCGGAGTTCCGTCAATGACCTGACGGCAGAGCTTAATACAGGTATTTTCTTCCCCCAGCTTTTCGTAGAGACCGATCACCTTCATCTTGATCTCATAATCGTCTTTCATAAACTCTCTGGCCGCCATATACTCTTTTATAGCGTTCAGATAAAGCTCTTTTTCCTCGTATTTCTCAGCTGCCTGCAAATGCTGTTTCATCTGTTTTGGTCCGCTGTGTCCGGCCTGGACCGTACACACCCATGCGGCTATAATCAGCAGGATCAGCCCTGCCGGAATCAAACGCTTCATTCCGTCTTCTCCTTTTGTATACACTGTTTTAACGATAATCTGCACGCTCTGCGCACAGGTCACCGCCTTCAAAAATGTGATACAGCATCCGGAAACCGGATACCATATCACTTTACTGCCGTTTTCATGCAAAGTATTGCTTAAAACGAATCCTGTGTATCTGATTTTTAGCTGAAATTCGTATTAATTTCGGCATCCGTTCCGCTTGCTCCGCTGAACTTCTCAGAAATGCTTTCCCACATTGCTGATACCATAGCAGCAATATTCTTTCTGAAGAGTGCAGCCAGGGCAATCACGATTACCAGCACCAGAATGATGGAAATCATATTGGTGTCCCCGTTTTCATCCGTAAAGAAATCCTTTACCGTATCCACTACCTTTTCTCTTGCCTTAATCAGGCCGTTTTTCAATGCAACCTCATATGTAAGCAGCATATTTCATTTCCTCCTTAAATTTAATATATATGGTAAATTCCCGCCTGGGACTTTACTTACATTTTTGAAAGAATCGGAACCAGTACAAGGATCATGATTCCTCCGAATATAATAATGATCGGCAGCAGGAGCTTCGCAGAAGCCTTTTCTCCCAGCTGTCTGACGTGGCTCGTCCTCTCCTGCCATACGGCTCCTGAAAGCTCTATCAGACTGGAAGCCATTTCCGAGCTCCCCTTTTTTATATTCTGAATAATGATCGTTGAAAATTTCCTGATTTCCGCGATCCCGCACCTGTCGGCCAGATTTCTCATCGCTTCGTATTCAGGCGTTCCGTTTCTGATCTCCAGAAGCGTTGCCTTCAGTTCCTGATACAGAATTCCATTTCCGCCTTCCGTGACTTTGCCGAGTGTCTCCCAAAGGGGCACTCCCGCGTTGACGAGAAGGGCAATCTTCGAAAGAATATGGGGAAAATCAGTAATGATTTCCTCCCGCCTCTTTTCCACCTTGTCCGACAGGTCGTACTCCAGGTAAAAGACAAGCGCTCCCGTAAGAAGCAGAGTCAGAAGCGCGATCGCTCCATCTCTTGCTATGGCGGATATCAGAAATCCAAAAGGCATAAATGTGAGAGCATACGTAAACTCTGCGCCGAAATTCATATAACAATAGGAACGGGCATTATCAGCCCCTTTCAGTTCTGCAAATAAGAGGCTCCTCTTTCTGCAGAACTGCGTATCCAGGTTCCATCGGCACATGTCCATAAAGCCAAAGCCGATGAAAAAAAGTTCCGGAAAGAGCCATGTGTTTTTTTCCTGTGTCTTTATGTAGGCGATATACTCCTGAAACTGTCCTTTATAATGGAAATAAAGCTTCAGCCACAGAATGCCAAATCCTGTTCCCAGCGCCGCAAATACGGCGGGAACTGCCATCGCACCAAAATCCATACTGCTCTCCTTTGCTATATCCTGATTTTAATCATCTTCTGTCCCATAATGTAAGCTCCTGCAAACAGGATGAGAACCAGAATTTTAACGCCCGTATCGATCAGAATGCTGCCCAGATCCCCGCCCGTATTGTTCATGCCGCGAAGCTGGGACACTACGATGAATGGAAGGACGATCATGATGTTCAGTTCACTTTTCTTTCCGCTGACAAGGGTCTGAATCTCCAGCTCAATGGCCATCTTATCGCTGATCACATTCTTCGTTTCGAATATGATCTCCCTGATGTCTCCGCCTGCCCTGTTGGCTGCTGTAAATACGTCTGCAAAGCTCTGGATGTCCTCATTCCCGCTCCGCTGGCCGAAATTCATCAGCAGGTCTTCGATTCTGATATTATTGTTAATGCCAATCATGATCGCTTCCAGTTCCCTGCAGATATAGGAATCTTTTCCATACTGGCCGTCCATATCGCCATACGCTTCTGAAAAGGAATCCACTATATTTTTTCCGGCTCCCAGGGAAGTGCTGACCGCTTCCAGCATATCGCGAAACTCGATCGCCAGCATGCGGTCGCGCTTTTCTTTCAGCCGTCCGCCGTATACGCGGATTCCCATGCGGGACGTCAGCACGGCACAGATCAGGCTGACAACCGGCTGAGCAAAGAAAATATAGATTACCAGAAATCCCAGAATCCCGCCTGCCAGGGCGCCTGTCCGCTTTTCTTTTCTGGTCATGTGATAGACGTGATAATCGGTCACGCTGCCTGCCAGCCCGGGAATCTCCACATAAATACTCTTTTTCTTCTTCATTCTGACTTTCATCCTGACTTCAGCTAAACCTTTCCTTTCTTTCTCATTCGCTGTACGCATGACCAACGGTTTTACGTCAGCTGTTTACTCGAAATACGAGAACTGAGATATTATCTGCTTCTCCCCGCTGCTTGACAAGCTCCGCAGCCCTTAGACTGTTGATTCTGATTGATTCCGTATCACTCAAATGTTCCGGACTGAAGAAGCCATATAATTCTTCCTCGCTTATATGATGCCAGAATCCGTCGGAGCACAGAAGAAATGTAACCTGATCTCTCAGATTGCCTCTGAAAAAATCCGGCTCGACCTTCGTTCTGGCTCCGATACACTGGAGGATCAGATTGCTTCGCCCGTCTTTCTTTGCCTCTTCTTCCGTCATTCTTCCGCACCGTACTTCTCTTGCAAGGAAGGAATGGTCTTCCGTAATCTGATATACTCCGGACGCAATTTCATACGCTCTGCTGTCTCCCACGTGGGCTACGAAGTACTGCCTGTCCCAGATGAGTACGGCTGTCATTGTCGTTCCCATGGTAAATCCGTTCTGCTGTCCGAAGGTGTATATTTTTTCGTTAATTTCATCGATCAGCTGTTCCCATCGATTCTGAAGAATATCCGCTTCTCCCTCCTGACCGATGATCTGGGGCAGCTCATAATCGAACCAGTCCGACAGACGCTGAACCGTCTCACGGCTTGCTTTCTCGCCCTGACTCAGCCCCCCGACGCCGTCACAGACAGCACCCATCGCCACCTTTATGTTTCCTGCCACTGCGGTTTTAATCACGAGAGCATCCTGGTTCGTCTGCCTCGTGGTCCCTATGTCCGTGTGACCAAAATATTGAAAATCCATCCTTTACTCTACCCTGAAATCGAATTCTTCATTTGACAGTTTCAGCACATCGCCGGAATGAAGTTCTCTCATTTCTCCTGCTTCCACTAAAATCCCATTTACATAAGTGTGATTCAGGGAATTCATATCGCGGATAAAAAACTGACTGCCGTCGCAGATAATATCTGCATGAGCGGAGCTGACCGTTGCATTGTCACCTATATAAAAATCTGCAAAGCTGCTCTCCTTACCCATATGGAATATAAGTTTATTGATAACCATACTCTGACCGTTCCTTCTTCTGATGACAGTGGCACGCAAGTTTCTTCCTTCTACTCCTGCCGCTCCCTTGCTGCCGCCTAGCATCATCGTACTGCTGTCATCTGCGCTCTCCCCACCGATAATGATGGTTCTGTTCTCATCATCGTCCGCGCTGCCTCCCATAAATGACTGTGGAACCGGCTTCTGAACCGGTGCAGGTCTAAAGCTATCCGACGGCTGCCGGCCGAATACAGGCGGCTGAACCGGAGCGTTCTCGAATACAGGCGGCCTGCCCGGCTGATGAGGCTGCGGCGGCTGGACGAATTCGTTTCTCACCGGCGGCGGTGTGACAGGCGGCTTTGCTATACCGCCCACTTGGGGGATGAAAGGCGCGGCTGGCTGTCCTGGTGCACCCTTCATTCCAGAGCCGCTTTGGACGCCCGGTACTCCTGGTATCGGCTGCTGTCCCGGAACAGCCGGAGCGCCCGGCGCCTTCAGGGCATCGGGGATACCTGGATATGTTTCTGCCGCTTTCCCGCCTTTTTTAGCTGCCTTCTTAGCTGCCTTAGCTGCTTCCTTTGCGGCTTTTTCTGCTTCCTTTATCGCCTTTTTTTCCGGATTTCCGTTAAAGAGGGCAAAGCCCTTTTTCTTTTGTTCTGCAGCAGGCTGCTGGATATTTACAGGGGGCATCACCGGAGGCATCATACCGGCCTGCTGGCTCTGTCCCTGAACCGGCGGTACTGCCGATGGTATATTATGATACGTCCCGGCCGCCTCCGGCTGTACCGGCATAACAGAATGGGCCGCCGCTTCCGGCTGCGGGCGGAATGGCGCTCCTGATACAGGAGGCGTATCCTTTCTAACCACCGGACCGTTATTCATATTTACAGCGCCTTTTGGCTGCTGCACCGGACCAGCCGGTCTTGCAGCCGGTGCTGCCTTTTGATCCGTCTTTACCTCGGCCGTTGAATCCAGCTGTTCCAGAAAATGATCCAGTTCCTTCATTCCAGGTTCTTTCGCCTGATTCAGATAGTTGATCAGCTTTCCTATGTAACCCATGTCTTCATGCTCGTCGTATGTGATCTCGGTGAGCATGGATTTATAGAATTTCTTTAAGCTCTGCCCGCCCTTCTGCTCCTCCAGAGGGAGATAGATCAGGCTCGCTTTCCTTGCAGATATATCCACATAAATATCAGCCATATCCAGAAGGAATCCTTCCGGCATCAGCATGTATTCCTCAGCTGATTCCAGCCCTTTTATGATAGAACGGAATATATCCATGATTTTGTGTTTCGTCATTTTTTCCCTGAAATATTCTTCCAAAGGCATTTTCGACGTAATGCTGTATTTCAGAAACTGCTCCGCATCTTTCTGAACGAAAGCCGGCTTTAAAACGCCCTCAATCTCATTGTTCTGCAGCATTCCTTTGGCGAAGCTGTCCACCTTTTCATCAGATCCCACGTGATAGACGAGATACGTATCCGTCCCCTGATTTTCAAACGTAAATTTTTTCATGGCCTTTCCTGCCTCTCTATCCTATCGTAATCTCTCAAAAATTTCTGGCTTTGTCAGCATAATCTGCATGATTTCGTGGACAGAAGCGTGTTTGACCGGCGGTATCTTTCCCACAACAGGAACTGCCGTCTGACCGATTTCATTGCTGGACTTGCTGCTGCTGAATTTGTTGTAAACCATACTCATATGGTCAAGAACTCTGATCTGCTTCTGCTCTTCCATAATTTCCAGCGCCCGCAGTGTACGGATTACCTTTGTATTTGCAATGTCCGTTCCGTCGTTGACCAGAATTATTTTGTCCACATAGTCCATGACATTCATACAACGGTCTGTCAGCGCAAAATCCATATCGATCATAATTTTCGTATAATCGCTGGTATTCTTAAGCGTTGTAAGGATTTCCATAATATCTTCGTCCGCCATTTCCAGCATGAACATGGCCATCTTACATGGCGCAAAGTAATAAACTCCATTGGCGTCACGTCTGACGCTGCTCTCCATCTTCAGATACAGATCAGTTTTTTTGCTTTTCAGCGCATAGATTACGTCTTCAAAACTGTAATTGCCCTCTCCCCGGAAGAAGCTGGCTGAGCTTCCCGTTGTTTCCAGGTTGAGGTAAAGAACCTTTTCTCCTGTCCTGGCGAAGTGAACGGCTGCGGCTACGGCTACGGTCGAAGCTCCTGTACCTCCGGCAAAGCTCTGGAAAAGAAGCATGTCACACCGGCTGTCCGCATTTTTCCGGTAACCGCTTTTTCCAGTTCCCCGCTCTGCATACAGGGCCAGAATATCTTTATAAATCAGCTCCGGCTTTTTAAACTTTCCGATCGCCGGGACGCCGTCGATTTCCGTCCTGCTGTTGTCATTGGACAAATATGCCGCCTTCACATCCGCCGGAACCTCTTCTGCTTTCATTCCAAAGTCTTCATCCAGGAGTACGAGATCAGCCGTATTTTCCTGGAGGAATTTTTTTTAAAAGCTCAGGTGTGGAAAACGCCCTCACCTCCACCTGTTCCATATAATTTCTTTCCAGAAAAGCAAGCATGGTATTCATATACCTTGCATCCTGCTCTCCCAGAGCCAGTTGAATCCTCATCGTTATCTACCTCCCGCCGTAAATCATTCTAGTAATAATACCTATTGTATCTGTCCTCGTTTCTCTGATAGATATCGTCATTCAGGTCTTCCACCATATCGATAAACTCTGCAATTTCCTCTTCTGTCAAAAGTGTCTTCAGGTTCTGGTAAGCATCAGATTCAAACTGCGCGTTCGTATAATATTTTCCCTCGGAATACTTCTTTTCCAGCCCTTTCATAACCACATCGGCCGTGTCGGTCGAATCCGGCATATAATCCCATTCATGGGTGTTGGAATTGTAGTAGGAGATTTTCCCGTCTCTGTCGTACTTGACGTTTCCGTCCTTCTTTCCCCGGATGATCTTTCCGTCGGCTCCGGCCTGGTATCTGTATCCGTCGAATTCAAATACCCCGGTTACCATCGCTCCCGTGTCATAATTCAGGAAAAACAGATCGTTTCCTATTGTCTGAAATCCTACCTGCATTACGCCTTCTCCGTTGAAATAAAACCACTGGCCCCCTACCTCGACCCAGCCGGTCTGAACGGCTCCTGAAGCGTCCATATAGTACCAGCACCAGTTGTAATTGTTCCATCCGGTCTTTAAATAGCCGTTCTCATCAAAGAGATACGTCTTCCCGTCGATCTGCTTCATGCCCTTTGCATAGGTACCGTCTTCATATTCGTACCAGTAATTTCCGTTCTCTCCCTGCTGCCAGCCTGCGGCAAAGGAAACGGTTGCTGCTGCGATCGAAATCCCCAATCCTAATCCCATTGTCAATAACTGTTTTCTCATCATTTTCCTTCCTCCTTCATTCATCATAATTACGGGAACTGCCTAATCCTCTCCCCATTTATCTATTAAAGAAATATCGTTCTTTACCTGATTATCCGCAGTCTCTTTCTTCGCTTCTGTCTGTGCCTGTGTCGTCTGAGCTGCTGTCTGGGGCGCTGTTTGAGCCTGGGTCTGGGGTGCCGAAGCGGACGTTCCTCCGCCTCCCGCCTGCGTCCTGTTCGGTTTGGCCGTCGTCGGCTGAGGTTTGTTGATTTGTACAGGCCTTGGTCCCATGCTCACGTAGAATACGACGGAAGTTCCTTTTTCCACCATGGATTCCGCTTCTGTCTCCTGGCGGGTAACGACTCCTGATGCGACGTTGTCGCTGTACTCTTCCCGCCTGTCTGCTGTAAGCCCGCTCGACCCAAGAAGGGTCATCGCTTCCTCTTCGCTCTTATATTGAAGATCAGGTACGTGTACCATCTCTCTTCCTTCACTTACTTTAATATGGATCGTCCCATTCTGTTTCAAAACAGTTCCAGGAGCCTCTTCCTGGCTGATAATCACGCCCTTTGGCACCGTATCGCTATATTCTGATATTTTGGCAAGGTATATGTAGTCGGCAATCATCTTCTGGCTGCCTCATCGTAACCATAATTTGTCAGATCGGGAATCGTTACGTCGATGCTGCTGTCCCCGCCTTCAATTCCAAGAGAAATTTCCAGGTCGATTCCCGTCCCTGTATCTACCTGTGTATCGGGATCTATGCTCTGGCTCACTACGGTTCCGGGAGGTGTCAGGCCGCTCAGTTCTTTATACGTCCCCTTCAGTCCCACATCCAGAAGCTTTGCTTCCACATCTTCTTTCGCCATCCCCGTAAAGTCAGGCACATATGTCTTTTCTATACCTGCGCTTATAACGATTCCAAGGGTTTCGTTGCATGCAACGAGCGTTCCTTCTCTCGTCTTCTGTGACAGTACCTTGTCGGCCAGTATTTCATTGGAATACTGTTTGTCATAGATCTGAACCGTCAGCTGGGCGCTCTGTCCCAGCTCAATGGCCTCGGCCCGCTCTCTGTTCACCAGATTGGGAACCCTTGTTTTCCCGTCCGGAATCTCTGTCTGCGGAGGGGCCGCAGGATTAAACCGGAGTATGGCTGCAGCCGCAAGAGATATTCCGACTGCAAGGGCGCATGCTCCCATAATAATTTTCATTCCAAGGGACCATTTCCCAATATCTTTTTTCTTTTCCTTTATGATAATTCTCTTTACATCGGCCGCCCTAAGTTCCTCTTCAAAGGCTTTCGCCGTTTTTGTCCGGCCTTCGATTTTTACATTCATGGCATTCATGACTGCCGTCTCGACACTCTTTTTAATCGGCACGCCCAGCTTTGAAGGCTCTTTTACCGTATCTTTTACGGCTCGCTCCATGGCGTCTTCCGGCGTTATTCCCGTCACCATCTTATAAAAGGTCGCCGCGGCCGCATATACATCGGTCCAGGGGCCCTGGTCCCCGCGGCTTCTGTACTGCTCTTCCGGCGCATAACCTGGTTTAATGATTACGGAAAGGCTTTTACTGTGGCGGCTTGTAGCATAACGGGCCGCACCGAAGTCCAGCACTTTCACCACGCCTTCTTTTGTCAGATAAATATTATCCGGGGCAATATCCCTGTGAATGATCCCAACTGCATGGACGGCTTCAAGGGCTTTTAAAACCGCCATCAGGATATCCAGCGCTTCATCTGCCCCCAGCTTTCCTTCCCGCTCCAGTTTTTCCCTCAGGGACTCTCCCTCCAGGTACTCCATGACGATGTACGCCGTATAGTTTTCTTCCAGACAGTCGTAAATATGGACAATACCCGGTTCTGACTTGAAATTTGCAAGCCTTCTGGCCTCGTCCAGGAATTTTTCCATGCCTGCAATGAACTGTTCCTCCCTGTCACCGGAATAGACGGTAATCGCCTGCTGCTCCGGCATTCTGGTGGAAAATTCACTGGGCAGGTATTCCTTAATCGCTACTTTATGGTTCAGAACCGTGTCATATCCAATATATGTAATTCCAAAGCCCCCGAATCCCAGCACTCGGCCGATTAAATACCGGTCCTTCAACATGGAACCCGGCCTGATGTGGTATGCTTCCTTCGGCGGCGTTCCTTCTTCATAGCCGCAGTTCGGACAGAATCGGAACTCCTCTTCAAATTCTTCCATACAGCCCATACAACGCTTTGCCATATCCTATCTCTCCTCTGCCGTTTCTTTCAGATAGCCTGCTGCAGTCTCTTTTCTGCCATACAGCTTCTGATACAGTGTTTCGCACGCTTCTTCCATCTCGTTTGCAGGGATGATTTTCACGTCTTCTATGATCTGTCCCAGGAAATCCATTTCTCCGTTTACCCCCAGGTAAACTTCCATCTGGTTCCTGCCAAGAGGCAGAGAACCACGGTTATTGATATGGAGAACTTCCTGCCCCTTATCACTTAAGTAATAATAAAGCAGCCGTTCTGCGGCCAGCCTCTCCGCCCTGGAAGCAGACCTGCTCACGCTCCACATATGGTTGAACCTTCCGACTGCTTCTTCTTCCGGAATGGCCTTCACAACGTAAAGTCCTTTCAGAATTTCCTGTACATCGTGATATTCCGACGTACTTCCTGCATACATGGCCGACTTTCCCCCGAGAAAACTTACTTTATCATTTTTATTCGTAACGGAGGAGAGATCATCCAGTTTCTTGACATTTCCGTACAGCACGGAAACCTCAAATCCCAGCGGTATCTGATTGGCCTCAGGAAAATAGGTTTCGTAACCGTCTAAAAAGTAATACTCATCCGGATTAAGCCTTTTGAAAATATCGTCCAGCTGTTGTGCCGCCTCATTCAGTTCATCTCCCAGTCCGCTGCTTTCAAACAGTACAGGCAGCTCCCTTTCTGCCAATGCCTTTTCAATCTGTGTATCATACGTTTCTTCCGGATATATGTGACGTCGAAGCCGACCTGAGGATAGTCCTTTAAAAACTCGGAAGCCATGTCCTCAAAAATGCTTTTTTCCTCTTCTTCTGTCCTTCCCTCTCTTATGGGAATCCAGATACTCACGTCTGCTTTGGCCAGAAAAGCTTCCGTCCTCTTATTCTGGTAGATCGTTCCGGCAATTCCCGCAGCAGCCAGCAGAATCACCGCTCCCACGCCGATTCCGACGGTCCGCCTCCGCCTTCTTCTCTTAACGTCGGCTTCCAGAGCCAGTACTTTCGTACGGTTCAGAATGGCCTCCTGAAACTCGCCGATCGTTTGAAACCGCAGCTCCGGGATCAGAGCCATGGCCTTCATAATGGCCCGGCTCAAATACTCAGGCACAGACGGTTCCAGTTCACACGGTTCCTGCACCGTATCTTCTACCACGCGGTTTACCGACTCATCAGGAACCTTTCCCGTTACGATGCGGTATAACGTAGCCCCCAGGGCATAAACATCCGTCCAGGGGCCCTGACGGCTCTTGGAGCGGTACTGCTCCGGCGGAGCGTATCCCATTTTCAGCACGATGGACATGGTTTTTTCTTCCTCTCCTGTTGAAAATCTCGCTGCGCCGAAGTCAATTAATTTAATTCTTCCGTCACTGCACAGGAATATGTTGTCCGGGCTGATATCTCTGTGGAGAATTCCCGCTCCATGCACCTGCTTCAATGCTTCCATAATAGCGCATGTGATCGTGACAGCCTCTTCATATCCCAGTTTTCCGCCCGCCTTCTTCATATAATCCTTTAAAGAAATTCCGTCCAGGAACTCCATAACGATGTAGGCCGTTCCGTTTTCCTCAAAGAAATCAAAGACGTTAACAATATTCGGATGGTCGCTGAATCTTACCGTATTCCTGGCTTCTTCCAAAAAGCGCTCCAGGCCGGACACAAATTCTTTCTTGCTCTTTCCTGTATACAGGATCACTTCCATTTCACCTGGAATCCTGTTGACAATTCCCGCCGGATAGTACTCCTTGATCGCTACCATCACATTTAATTTATTATCCCATGCACGGTAAGTGATTCCAAAACCTCCGAATCCCAGCACGGTACCGATCATATATCTTCCTGCCAGAACCATACCGGGGTGAAGATGATAAATCTCTTTCGGCTTCGTACCGATCTTAAACCCGCATTTCGGGCAGAACTTCGCTCCCGGTTTCAGTTCTTTCATGCAATTAGGACACCTTTTCTGCGCATTCACCGCCCAGTCGCGCGTCTCTCCCGCTGAAATCTCCCTGTGTGCGGGCTCCTGCTTTTCATAATCCGATTTTTCTTCTTCCAAAAGGACCGTCTTTTCAGACATTTCTTCCAGAAGAACCGTTTTGCCGGCCTCCTCCCCCAGAAGAACCGTCCTGTCCATTTCCTGATTTCTATCTTCGCTTTTCATCTCTTAATCCCCTTCAGGTACGCCTGAGATCCCTATACCTGCATACCATAAGCTGCCTGCAGCAGCGCGTCCTCACTGACACCTTCTCTTTCTAAAGATGTTTCTGTTTTTGGACAAAATTCGTCAATATTACTTTAAATTATAAGACAGACCCCCGTTTAATCAATATGTGCCCGGCAATGTGCTTGCATTATTTCCAATAATATCCTATACTGGATGATAATAGTATTAAGGGGGGAACGCTATGACCTTATTTGCAAAGCTTCTGAAACATTATATCGATTCCAGCGGATACACCATTTATCAGCTCGCCAAGCGGTCCGGTGTCAACAGAACTTCGATACAGAAGGCGCTATCCGAAGACCGTCTTCCGGTTCTGGAATCCATAAAGGAGCTGGAAAAGTACCTGAATCTCACGCCGGAGGAGCGCCGTCAGTTCTGGGCTGCCTACGAAATGGCTTTTTATGGAGAGGCAGTATTCTATCAGCGCCAGAGTGTCCGTCAGCTGATTACGTCTCTCTCCCAGTCTTTTTACGAAAACCAGTTCCGTCCGAGTCCCATGGTTTCGGAACCGATGCCTGTCTCCTTCCATTCCAGAAAGCTGTATCACAGCCCTTATGAGTTCTGCCAGGTTTTCCGTTATATCCTGGAAAATGAAGCAAAAAAGCAGGAGAATTCGGCCCTTTCGCCTGTTCTCATCTCTTTTTCTCAAACTCCGCCTCCATTTATTTTCGACAACTTCGCTTCGTTTCTCTCCGGCAGGCACAGCAGCAGAATAAGAATCCAGCAGATTATTCATTTTATCAAAAATCCCGGCAATTCCGGAAAGCGTCTTATAATCTGAATCTGCTTTCCCGCTATCTGCCGTATATTTTTATCAACCGTGAAAATTATGAGGCGTACTACTGTTACAGGGAAAGTCTCTCTGAAACGCTCCATCCCGAGCTTTTTCCTTCCTACATGGTCTTTGAGAGCTGCGTGATTCTGTTTTCCATCGACTATCAGACGATATGGGTGGAGTCAGACGGGGAAATACTCTCCCATTTCCGAAGTATTTTCAAGCAGTCTCTGGAAGAGGCCCGGCCTCTTGCAAACCGCTTTTATGACTTTATGGAAATGGCCGGGTATTTCCGGTCTCTCGGTCTCGGTTCAGGCTCTTTTATTTCCATCGAACATATGCCCTCCGGCCTTCTCTTATGCATGAAGGATATCCTGAGCCAGGAGATGCTTCTTCCAAAAGGAAGGGCGGCCCGCATTCTGACGGCATTTGAAGAATGGCGCACTCACTTTCAGACGATCTCCAAGACTATCGCTGTTTTCAATTCCGACAGCCTGAACCAGTTTGCCCTTACGGGCGTTCTTTCCACCATGCCGGGATCGTTTGTGAGGCCTCTAACTGTCCGTGAACGCGGTATTTACCTGGAGAACCTGGAAAGTATTGCCCTTCAGGACGGCGTGACCGTTCGGGCCGTCCTGTCTTCCAGAATGCCGCTGTCTCCCGGGCTTACCATCACCATTCATGAAAACAGCGGAATCTCATTCGGATTTCTGGATGCAAAAAAGGAATCCTGGTATTATATTTCCATCACTGAAAATACAATCGTGGATTCCTTTCGCGATTTTATTGATAATTCACTGGAAAATCTCTTTTTCCTGTCCCAGGAGGATACGCTGGAGCTGATCCGCCAGGCGCGGCGCCTTCTGTCGGAGACCGTATGATAACATCAGACAATGCGGCCAGACGAATCGGTCAGACGGTTCGGTTCGGCTCTTACTGTGCGTCCCCTTCTCCCTCTTCTTCAACAAGCTCATCATATTCCTGCTCGTCCAGCAGTTCATCGAAGGCATCTGCCACGACTTCATATTCTGCGTCGTCTTCGATGTTCTGCAGATCAGGCTGTCCGTTCACTTCCGAGTAACGGTAGAGGTAAACTTCGCCTTCCTCAGCGTCGATTCCTGCTGTAGGGAGAAGAGCAATATAATCCCTTCCGCCCGCTTCAAAAATTGTGAGGACTACGCACTCCAGCTCACTGCCGTCATCCAGAGTCAGCGTTACTGTCATCTCCTCAGCCGGTTCTTCTGCAACTTTTTTATTCTTGTCTTCCATAAGATTCCATTCTCACTTTCTTTTTATTTTCCCACTGTACCAGAATTTTCCCAAAAAAGCAAGTTAATATTCAATCCCCTCACGGGCGGGAATTCCTTTTTCATACGGATGCTTGACCGCCTTGATTTCTGATACATAATCAGCCGTTTCCATCAGGCGTTCCGACGGATTCCTGCCGGTCATCACTACTTCCAGTTTTTCCGGTTTTTCTGCGAGGAAGCGAAGAAGTTTTTCCTCCTCAATCATTCCGCTGGTGCACGCGGCCATGGCTTCATCCATAACGAACAGATCATATTCATCCGTTTTGGCCATGGAGACCGCTTTTTCAAACAGCTTCCCATACCAGGCCGCCGCCTGCCTTTTTTCTTCCTCATTCATGCGGAATACAAATCCAAATACCTTTTCGCAGGGGATCAGGGTAATCCCATCGATCTGTTTCAGCACGGCAACTTCTCCGGAATCATCATTTTTCAGGAAACGCACCATCAGAACATTTTTTCCTCTTCCTGCCGCCCTTACCGCAAGACCGACCGCCGCCGTCGTCTTGCCTTTTCCGTCTCCACAGTAAATATGAATCAGACCTCGATCCATACCAGTATCCCTCCTTTATTCTCAAGCGTCACTCATATGCAGCAATTAAACCATCTGTCTTGTCATGTATATTCCCCTATAAACCTGGAAATATCCTGTTTTTTTCCATACCGTTCCTTTACAGAGTATATGTGAAGCCGTTCCTTTGCACGCGTCATGGCCACATAGAACATACGTCTTTCTTCTTCCAGATCCGCATCCAGGACTGCTTTCCTGTGAGGCGTGATTCCCTCGTTGGCATCCAGAATAAAAACGATCTTATATTCCAGCCCCTTAGAGCTGTGCATCGTCATCAGATACAGGCAGTTTTCTTCCGTTCTGTTCCTGTCCTGGGAACGCGCCTGTGACTGAAGTTCCTTTTTATACTCCTCCATATGGGCAAACCATGCCTCAAAGGTTGGAAATCCTGCCGCACTTTCCTGCAGCTGATCGGCCGTCTCCAGCAGTTCTTCCGGCTTCATTCTTCTGAAATCCGCATATTCCCTGAGGTAATCGTCATATCCGACGGCCTTTCTGATGTAATTTACCGCAGCCACCGGCGCCATTTTAGAAACCATATGAAGGTCATACTCCAGCTGCTCGATCCGTTCCACCATCCATCCCTTATCCTGATAAAAAGATTTGAGGGATTCCCACGAAATAATCGGATCTTCCAGCGCATCCCTGCTCACATACCGTTTCGGGCGGTTGATTATTTCCATCACCTTCTGCCGTTCTCTGCTGCCTAAAGCCACCTGGATATAAGAAATAATATTTCTGGAAATCCAGTGTTCATAGAGGTTTGGCAGGGAATCATGCATGGCAAAAGGAATGTTGTATTCCATCAGCTTTTCCACCAGAAGGCGCGGCTCCAGGCTCGTTCGGTAGAGAACTGCCATATCGGAAAGGCTGTATCCTGCCCTTGTATAATCCGAAATCTCTTTGACGATACGGAGTGTTTCCTCCCCGGCATCCCCGCATATCTTTGTCACTACAGGCTTCCCCTCCCCTTTTTGAGATACGATCTCCTTGGCAAACCGCTCTTTATTGCAGGCAATCAGCCTGCTGGAAGCTTCCACGATATTCTTTGTGGAACGGTAGTTGATATTCAGAAGCACTCTTTTCGCATTGGGATAATCCTTTTCAAATCCCAGCATGATTTCCGGTTTTGCCCCGCGGAACCTGTAAATGGACTGATCGTCATCTCCAACGATAAACAGATTGTTTTCCGGCAGCGCAGCATGCGTATGATTTCGTACTGTACCCGGTTGATGTCCTGAAACTCGTCAATCAGAATGTATTTGAATTTCTTCTGCCATGCGGAAAGAATATCCTTTCTCTGGGTAAACAGTTCATGGCACATGACCAGCATATCGTCAAAATCGATTTTCCCAAGCTTTCTCAGGCTGCTTTCATACCCCTCATAAAGCTGTTTGAAAATACTTTCCGAGCAGTTTTTGGAATAATAGTAATCCAAATCCATCATACCGCCCTTAACCATGCCGATCTCACCTAAGACAGAAGATATGAATTCCCCCTCGTCCTCCACATCAATTTCGAGCTTTCCGATCATTTCCTTTAAAAAACGGATGCGTTCTTCCTCTCTTACGATATCTGCCGCCTCATACCGGTATGCATATTTCAGGATGCGGAAAAAGATGCTGTGGAACGTCCCGAAGGTTACCGGGACATGCTCCTCTCCCATCAGCCTTTCAAATCTCGCCTTCATTTCTCCGGCTGCCGCCCTTGTAAATGTGATGACCAGAATATTTCCGGGTTCTGCGCCGCATTCCCTCACCAGATGGCGGATTCTATATGTAATTACCGTAGTTTTCCCCGATCCCGGCCCGGCCAGCACCATCATCGGTCCATTTTTATGTTTCACTGCTTCCCTCTGTGCCTTGTTAAATGCCATAAAACTCCTTTATTTCCTTTAAAGAATAAAGAGAGTGCGGCAAAAATGAAAAACGTACTACCACCGATACCAGACGGAACGGCCGTGCCGCTGCCTGGAATAAAATCTGGTATCGGAGGTACATCTGCTTTTATTCTTGCAGCACCCTCTTAAAACTTCAGGCTCGTTATGCCTCTTCCAGCATATCGATTCCCTTTCTGATTCTCCTTAAAGATTCTTCTTTGCCAAGAACCTCCATAATCTCCGTAGCTCCCGCAGGCGTCATCTGCTTACCGGAAACAGCCGTGCGGATCGGCCACATGACAAAGCCGGTCTTTATGCCCTTATCTGCCACATAGCCGGAAAGCGCCTCATAGAGGGCGTCATTTCCGAAATCCTCCTGCGCTTCCAGGATCGGAAGCACTTCTTTCAATGTCGCAAGAGACGTTTCACCGTTCGTCTTCATTTTCTTGTGCGTGTACATAGCCACGTCGTATTCCGGCAACTCCTGGAAGAAATCGATATGTTCCGCGATATCCGGGAACACCTCAATTCTCGTCTTTACCATAGACGCGATCTTCTTAAGGTCGAGGTTCTTTGTAATCACCTTTTTGAGATACGGTTCTGCCATTTCATAAAACTGGTCAGAATCCATGGCTTTCATATATTCTCCGTTCATCCATTTTAACTTCGTCATATCGAAAACAGCCGGAGACTTGCTCATCCTGTGGTAGTCAAATTCTCTCACCATCTCCTCCAGGGTAAAGATCTCCCTGTTATCCTCCGGAGACCATCCCAAAAGGGCTACGTAATTCACGACAGCCTCTGAAAGAAAGCCCTGGTCGATCAGATCTTCGTAAGAAGAATGGCCGCTTCTCTTGGAAAGCTTCTTATGTTCTTCATTCGTTATCAGAGGGCAGTGTACATAGACCGGCACATCCCATCCAAAGGCCTCATACAGGCGGTTATACTTCGGAGAGGAGGAGAGGTATTCGTTTCCACGCACCACATGAGTGATTCCCATCAGATGGTCGTCCACAACATTGGCAAAATTGTACGTGGGATATCCGTCTGATTTGATTAGTACCATATCGTCCAGTTCGGAATTATCTACCGTAATGTCGCCGTAAATCTCATCGTGGAACGTAGTCGTACCTTCTGTCGGGTTATTCTGGCGGATTACATAGGGAATACCTGCTTTTAAATTCGCCTCGATTTCTTCTTTTGACAGAGAAAGGCAGTGCTTGTCATACGTCATAATCTCTTCGCCGTTGACTGTCTGCTTCAGGCTTTCCAGGCGTTCCTGGGTACAGAAACAATAATACGCCTCTCCTCGTTCGATCAGCTTTTTTGCATACTCCAGATAGATGCCAGAAGCCTGCCGTTCGCTCTGTACGTAAGGTCCGACTCCGCCGTCCTTGTCCGGTCCTTCATCGTGGATCAGCCCTGTCTTCTCCAGCGTTCTGTAGATAATCTCCACAGCGCCTTCCACATATCTCTCCTGGTCTGTATCTTCAATACGAAGCAGGAAATCCCCTCCTTCATGCTTTGCAATCAGGTACGCATATAATGCTGTTCTCAAATTTCCTACATGCATCCTGCCTGTCGGGCTCGGCGCATATCTCGTTCTTACTTTCATCGTCCATTCACTCCTGTACTTATCAAGACTTATACTCCGCTCTCCGAACGCGTAAAAACCTCATTCAGAGAATCGAAATGACCCCCGCGAACCTTTGAAAGCTCCCGCTGAGCGCTTATAGTATCATTTTTTACATACTCTGTGTATTATATAACGAAGATGAGGAAAACTCAATCATTTCTTTCCAAATTGTAGGCGGCCATCCGTTGATTTTACTTTCCTCCTGTGATAGAATATCCAAAACATACATGCTCGGAAAGGAAACCTGTTATGAAAAATGTACTCGTCATCGGTTCTGCCTGTGCGGACGTGGTCATCCGCCTGGACCATCTGCCGAAAACGGAGGAAGATATCCATCCGAAAAGCCAGTCCTTCTCCCTCGGAGGCTGCGCTTACAACGTGGCAAACATACTCCGGCAGTCCGGCTCATCCTTTACCTTTCTCACCCCTGTGGGTACCGGGATCTTCGGTGACTTCGTAAGAAACGCGTTATCAGAAAAGGGCTTTCCGCCTCCCATCCGCGTGACGGATCAGGAAAACGGCTGCTGCTACTGTCTCGTAGAAGAAAGCGGCGAACGGACGTTTCTGTCCTGTCACGGTGCAGAATATACCTTCCAAAAAGCCTGGGCCGAACCCATTCGTGACCGATTCTTTGATATGGTTTATGTCTGCGGTCTGGAAGTAGAGGAGCCTACGGGAGAAGAACTCGTTTCCTGGCTGGAAGAGCGGATCAAGCAATTCCCAGAAACGGAACTTTTCTTCGCTCCCGGTCCCCGCATCATGACTATCCCTCCTGAGCGCTTTGCCAGGATCACCGCCCTTCGGCCGATCCTTCATATTAACGAAAACGAAGCCTTTCTGCGTACTGGCTGCCATACATTTGAAGAAGCGGCCCGTCTGTTATCCGCCATAACAAAAAATACGGTCATCATCACGCTGGGGGACAGAGGCGCATACTGCCTGATGGCAGACGGTTCCTGCTGTCATGTCCCGGCTGTGAAGACAACCGTTAAAAATACAATCGGCGCCGGCGATTCCCACATAGGCGCTGTTCTAGCCGGCCTCTCCCATGGAATGGACATGAGAGAATCACTTGCCGCCGCTTCTCACATATCGTCAGCCGTGGTAAACTCCGACAGCTCCGGACTAACCGACGATGAATTTCAGCTGTTCGTCGATCAGTTCTTCCACACTTCCGTAAATCCGTGACGCCGCCATTTTCACCGCTTCGCATGCATTTTCCACTGCAAAGCCGGAAAATTCTCTGATCATCGGCAGATCATTTGCTCCGTCTCCAATGACCAGGATGCCATTCGTATCCACACTGCACAGACTTCCATATTCACGGATGCCGGCGCTTTTATCAATACCTGCTGCGGTGATATCCACACAGTCTACATTCAGATGAGCCCGCACCATATGGCCCAGCCGGCTGTTCACAGCTTCTGCGCAGGCCGCCGCCTCTGCTTCGGAAAGGTGACGCGTACTCATCTGGTACAGCGGGTCGAGAGCTTCTCCCTCTTTGACGGTAATTCGTTTTATTCTGTATTTCTTTCTATTCTCCCATTCATAGCCGTCTTTCAGGCACGTGCAGCATTCAGAAGACATATATGTGTACTGGATCGCCGTGCGCACCGCCGGTTCCCCCATGATCTTTTCCGCCGCTCCTCTGTCCATCGGATGGGCCGAAAGCAGCTGGCCGTCCCTGCTGCAGATCACGGCTCCGCTTGCACAGATCAGAAAATCACAGGGAATTTCCAGTTCTTCTACAGGCTGCCGTATAATTTCCAAAGCCCTGCCTGTCACAATGCCAAAGCGGTTTCCGGCCGCCCGCCATCTCTTAACCGCCTCTATGTTTCTCGCCGTCTGTTCCATATCCGTATAAAACGTACCATCGTAATCACTGGCTAATACTTTCATAACAAATTCCTGTCCTCTTTCATTCTTTCATGTCTCACAACTGACCGCTTCCGCAAATCTTACACTGCCGATTGTACCACATTCGTCTCTGCGCTTCAAGGAGTGCGCGGACAGACTCCGCTATGGCATGAAGAAGGAAAGATAATAGTAAGGCAGAAATGCCCGTCCCAGCAGACCAAGCTGCGGAATCCATGCCCCTGCATCGATAAATACAGGACAGAGAGCCAGGCTGCCGATCATAAAAAACGGTACGGTGCCGGCAAGAATTTCTCCCCGCCCTGCCAGGCGTTTCAGCAGACAGGCAAATGCCGCAATTGCCGCCGTATAAACAGCCATCGCACCAGTCTCCTTTACGAATCCTGAAACACCTGTCAGAGCAGCGCCTGTCAGATAGAGGGAAATCAGGACGGATACGGCTCCCAAAGCTACAGGCGCCATCGTGCCCAGAAACGTATACCACCATTTTTTTCCGTAGGGGATGCAGAGAAATAATCCTTTCTTCTCATCTTCCGCCATAGAGGATACGGCAAAAATTCCTGTTATAAACAGAAATACGGCTCCGATCCCCCTTGCGGGAAAAGTCATGCTCAGGCTGTTTTCCTCTGCTTCTTTGCTTCCTTCCGACTCATATCTAAAGGAAAACGTGCTTCCATTCGTAACGTATTTCTGAAAAAGCTCCTGTATCCTCTCTTCATCCCATGACTTCTCCCTGGCGTAATCATCCAGTATCTCCGGACCATACGTTTCCATCAGGACGGAAAATACCACCTCTTCCGCCATGGAATCCAAAACGGTGGCCGGCGACGACCACATGTCGATTGAACGCCTGTATTTGCCCTTATGGAGCTTTTCTCGTAAGTCAGCAGGAAATACGTAGCCGCACTCAGCCTTTCCTGTTTCCACATCATGTTTCACCTCTTCCGCCGTTTCACAAATGTAGAACGAAAAGGCTCCCGGAAGTTCCACAAGCGCTTCTGCCACATCACGTTCCAGCTCTCCGCCGGCATATAAAGCGATGGAGATTCCGCCGCCACCCTTATTTCCCATCCGTGATACACCGGCCAGGAGAAAGGGGATGCAGAGAAGCACAACGAGAAAGGCTATTTTTTTCATTTGTCTTTTACAAGACAGGACAAACCATACAATGCCGTCACCCATGGCTCCTCCTTCCCAGAACTGCCGCTCCTGATGAAACCAGCACAATCGCTGCCATCTTTGCGGCCTCTGCAAAATCCCATCCTGAAAAAGCTGTTTTTTCCATGGCTTTGATCATAAGCGAAGCCGGCATCCACGCCCCGGCCCCGCGCAGTGCCTCCGGCAGAAAAGCAGACGGTATAATTCCTCCGGACAGGAACATCATCACAATTCCTCCCCAGAAAACTGCCATCATTCCAGCCATTCTGCTTCCGCACAGCTCGTATACGGCAACAACCATGGCAGCCCCTGCCATCACGATGAAAAAGGTTCCGGCTGCACCGCCCAGACCGGCCCGGCCGGCCAGTTCCCACAGCTTGGGATACACCGTTCCGGCCGCCGCTGCCAGAATGAAAAGGGCGGCAGCGTACATACAAGTAACTGCCAGCACTTCGGCCGCCACAGAAATACCGTCTCCAATTCCCATAATTTTAAGTTTTTTATAGAAAACCGCCCGGCCTCTTCCAAAAAATCCGGAAATCGGAATTCCTCCCAGAATCAGAAACATGATGATACCGCAGATTACAAAATGTTCAGCTGTCGTCAGATCTCCTGCCGCTGAAATCATATGTCCCTTAAAATAGATCTCCCGGTCCAGCGCATATTTTAAATACAGGCGGTTTAAATCCCCTTCTGTCTGCTTGATCATATCCTGTTTTCCCGATACGGTCAGCCACTCGTCAGCTGCGTAAATAGCAGCCTGGGCCGTTTTCAGCGTCCTTGTTCCGGCCTCGGTGATCTCCCTCAGCACTTTTGCTTCGATCCCCGGATTTTCCGGCAGCACCACCGTGACCTGGCGGTTTGTGCCGTTCATAATACTTTGGACGAAGTCGTTCGGCACAATCAGAAGTGCCGACAGCTGTCCGCTCTCCAGCATGCTCCTTCCCGTTTCTTCATCGAGATACTGGAAATCGCAGATGCTTTCCACGCTGTCCATAGAGCTGAGCATCGTCATCGCCTGTCTGGCGATTGCATCATTTTCCGGAAGCACCACTCCAGTCTGCACTCTCCCTACAGCTGCCTCGCCGTAAAGGACCTTTCCAGCCAAAAGAGCAATTGTGCCCAGCAAAGCTGCCAGCACAATTGCTCCTGTCATAAAAACCGGAAAAATCCTGCACGCCCGCTTAAATTCCATTCTGCAATAAGTGAACGCTGCAATCATAATTTTCCCCTTTGCCTCATTTTATCCGAGGTATAAATTCTTTACTGCATCATCAGTCCAAAGAACATGGTTATAAGCCCCTGGAGATTATTATTTATCTCCTGGCCTACTGTGTCCCATTCCTCTACCGTAGCTGCCAGCACATCCAACTGTTCGCCTTCCGGAATCGTCACTTCTCCTTCCAGAGGCTTTAAGTAATATTCTCCGGAAAGGACAGCCAGCTGCTCGCCGTTCCAGTTCACGCCGATTGTATCCATGGCGATAGAAATGGATTCCCCTTTCTTCAGGTTGGAAATCGTACCCTGGATTGTCAGGTCGCCATTTTCCGTACCGTTTCCTCCGGCAATCTTCACTGTATAATCGCCTGTTCCGATGCTGTATTCTGCATCACAGCTTCCGGTTACTACCTCTCCGTCGCTTTCGATCTTTACGACTGAGCTGCTGGTCAGCTGCTCTTTATCATAGACGCCTTCTTTCAAAGCAGAGATGGTAATCGTACCGTCGCTGCCCGTCACATCCAGCTTAACGTCCGCATTCTGTGTAATATAGCTTCCGCCCTTCAGCTGAACGTCCAGTGCCAGTTCGATTGCGCCGTCTTCCATATTCAAATTTGTCTTCGCGTTAAATGCTGCAAGACGTCCTTTTTTATCCACATAAACGGTCATATTGATATCTTCTACGGAATCCTCCATAGCAGCAATAGCCTTATCGGCATATTCCTGTACCGTTTCCCATGCCTTTTCCTGAATTTCTTCCGGCGACATTTCGTCGAAACTTGCTCCGCCGCTCAGGCTTACGATCTGTCCAATATATTCCAGTACGTCCTTTTTAAGCGTTTCGTCCTCCATAAAGAACTTGGATGTCGTCTTTACGAAATTAATCATCGCTTCCTGAGAGATCACTACATCGTAGCCCTTGCATTTTGTTTCTGCTCCGTCAACGGTGAATGTTGCTGCGTCCGCCTTTTCTACAGTCATAGCCGCCTTAAAATCATTGATTGCGGCGCTTCCCTCTTTATAGCGTTCCCAAAGTGCTTCCAGGTTAAACGGACGTTCCTCTCCCTTGTCATAGAAGGACCATATGTAATTAAAATAGTCGGAAATCGCAGACGGCTCAATTCCGCTCTGCTGGAATATCTGTCCTGCATAAGGAGAATTCTGAATCTGGCCCTCCAGGTCATCCGCATAATTCAGAACGAATACCTTGCTGCTCAGCTCCGGAATTGACATCATCATTTCCTTCTGATCCAGGTAAATATCGAAGGAAAGGAGGTCCATATTCGCGAGCTGGGTGCCGATTTGTGCATAAACCTTTTTATCTTCCACATTAGACTTGCTAACAGTTGAAAATCCTGATCCTGCAAATACATTCACCTGTGGATTGCTGCTCTCATCAAATGTCAGGCTGAATCCGCCTTCCATGTTCTTTTCCATAGAGTTCTTGGAAATTTCCGACCATCCGAATACTTCTTCGGAAGGATATGTGATATCTTTGGAATAAACGCTCTTAAACGCGTCGATCACCACATCTTTTGGATCTTTTTCCATCATTTTCACAGCGCCGAACACACCGACTGCCGCTACTGCTGCGATGACAGCGCCGCCTATGACCAGCTTTCCTGATTTTTTCTTAGGTGCTGCCAGTAATTCTGCCGCCGGTTCCGGCTGAACAGGAGCCGCTTTTGGTGCCGTATCAACCGGCTCTTTCCCTTCATCCTCTACTACAGGCTCTGCCGGCGCTTCTGCTGCCTCTGTATCTGCTGACGGTTCACCGCCTTCTTTCTGCTCTTCTGCCGGCTGCTGTGTCAGTTCTTTTCCGCACACAGGGCATGTTACTGCCTGATCATCCACTTCTTCGTTACAAAACGGGCATTTCATAATTTTTCCTCCTCATTTCCTACAGTCTCTCGGACAGGCGCTCTACGGGAAAGCCCTGTTCCAGTTCCTTTAAAGTTCCGCCTTTCATGACGTAAATTCGGCTGCACATCTTAATTTCCATCAAATCGTGGGAGGTCAGCACAACGATTCCCCCCTCACTCCTGTACTTATCAAGATATGTTCGGATTACCTCCTTGCACAGCAGATCCAGAGCAGCTCCCGGTTCATCCATGATCAGTATTCTGCCATGATCCGCCAGGGCACAGGCAATGGAAAGCCGCTTCTTCATTCCGCCTGAAAGCTTTCCGGCCGTCTCTTTCTCATGGCCTGACAGGCCCAGGATGGCGGCCGGCCCATCCTTTAAATCCCGGCTCAGGCGCGCCCGGTCTCCCTGATACCACAAAAGGAGATTATCCCTTACGGAAAGTTCTTCCATTAAAGGATTTTCCTGAGGCACGTAGGCAACATGTTCCTTTATCACCTTCCTGCTTCCCAACGCGCTTTGCCCGAAATACGTAAGGCTTCCGCCGTCTGCCTTCAGCGTTCCTGCCAGAATGGACAGCAGCGTCGTCTTGCCGCAGCCGTTCTCCCCTACAATTCCAACACATTCTCCTGCTTCTGCCTGGAAAGAAATATCCTGCAGCACTTCTTTATTTTTGTACCTTTTATGAATTCCAGCTGCTTCTACCATACAATATCCCTCATCCGTGCGTCCACGCATAGTAGAGGGCCGCAGCCCATCCACTCCTGTTTTTCGACCACACTCTCGGCCATTCGGAAACAGGCATCGGACATTCTGCTGTTCCGGTCTCTACCGTAATACTCGGCACCGGATTCTCTTTAATCTGCATCCAGTCTTTAAATCCGCCCTTGCCGTTCGCGCCCAGAATCTGATATCCCGTCTGCTCTGCAAAGACTTTAGCCAGCTCTCTGGACTGTTCCTTTACCTTATTGCCGTCAAAATCCCAGTAAATCACTTCACCTCTGGAATGGTAGCTTACCGAAGCGGACCAGCTTCTGCTGTCTGCCAGTTTCATCAGTCCGGCGCTCTCCGGCTCCGAACCAGGCTTTTCTCCCTTATACCCCGTGTAAGAAGCGTGTCCGGGAGACGTCGTAATCTGTTCCCATTTCGCCGGGAAATTGACATTTAAGTCGACGCCCCGCCCATTGCCCTTACAATACGGGAGATATAGTTCAAACGGTGTTGCCGTCCTCGATTCTTCCATGTCTTTTCCATGGCCCTCCTTAATGATCTGCTGAAGATCATAAGAATGGAGCCCCATAAGTCCCTGCTGGCTCACAGACACTCCGTCAGGATTCACCATAGGCAGAAAATGCACCTGAACCTGATCCAGCATGGATGAAATCGGCTGGCCTTCATAGTTGGCCGTATCCCAGAATTCCAGCGCTGTTTCCAGCTGCTTCATCACGAGAAGAGGAGTCATGTGTTCTCTTCCGTGGATACCGGCCTGGATCATAACGTGTTTTGATGCGCCCGGATTGCCGATTGTAATCTCATAAAGCGCTCTTCCGTCCAGAGATGTTCCAAAGCTGCCGACCCTCATTCTGCCGCCGTACCTGCTCTGCAGTCTGCTGATATCGCCTGCCATCTGCTCATAGGAGTATTTGCCTGCAACCTTTACGATCGGGTTCGATGATTCCTTCAGAGAAATGTCATTGGGGTCTTTCGGCTGCTCACTTTCCTGGCTTACTTCCGTCCCTTCCTGCTGTCCGATCAGATCGCCGGGCCCCTCTGCCAGGGAAACTGCAGGCATCAGGCAGGATAGTCCCATGCTCAATGCCAGAATTCCGGTCAGTCTGTAATGCTTCATAGCTGCCTCCTCATTTCTTTCTACGATATATACCTTACCACATTTTACCGAAAAAAAACATTACACTTTTATTACATTTTCCTGTTTCGGTAAAAAGAGCTCTGAAAGGCGGGATCATACCATACGTCCGGAAAGGTTTTTCCTTTCTCAGAGAACACGGAAAGCCTGCACGCTGCGGAATCGACCGCAATGTACAGGCTTTTCTATGATCGTTTACTTCGTCTCTTCTTTTTCAGCTTTCGGTTCCAGATCGGACGGCTTCATGCTCAGATTGATTCTGCCCATGCGGTCTACTTCGATCACTTTTACCGTTACTTCGTCGCCGATATTTACGACGTCTTCCACTTTTCCGACTCTCTTTTCAGAAAGCTTGGAAATGTGAACCATGCCGTCCTTGTTCGGTGCCAGTTCAACAAATGCGCCGAAATTCATGATACGCACAACTTTTCCGGTCATTACCATTCCTGCTTCCAGTTCTGTAACGATATTCCGGATAATTCCCAGTGCCTTGTCGATCATCGCCTGATCGGTTCCACAAACGCTTACCGCACCGTCATCGGTGATATCGATCTTCACGCCTGTTTCGTCGATGATCTTATTGATTACCTTACCCTGCTTGCCTACTACATCGCCGATCTTTGTAGGGTCGATCATGATCTGCACGATCTTCGGCGCATACTTGCTCAGTTCCTTACGTGGTTCCGCAATTACCGGCATCATGACATCGTCGATAATGTGAAGCCTTGCTTCTCTCGTCTTGGCAATCGCCTCTTCAATAATCGGTCTCGTAAGGCCGTGAATCTTAATATCCATCTGGATCGCAGTAATTCCCTTGTGAGTACCGCCCACCTTGAAATCCATATCGCCGAAGAAGTCTTCCAGGCCCTGGATGTCGGTGAGTACGATATAGTCGTCGTCTGTGTCGCCTGTTACAAGACCGCAGGAAATACCGGCTACAGGTGTCTTAATCGGAACGCCTGCCGCCATGAGAGACAGTGTGGACGCACAGATGCTGGCCTGGGATGTGGAACCGTTGGATTCCATCGTCTCGGATACCGTACGGATTGCATATGGGAACTCTTCCACGCTTGGAAGCACAGGAAGAAGGGCTCTCTCTGCAAGAGCGCCATGACCGATTTCACGGCGTCCCGGTCCTCTGGACGGCTTGGTCTCGCCTACGGAGTAGGACGGGAAGTTGTAGTGATGCATATATCTCTTGGATGTCTCGTTCTCATCGAGTCCGTCCAGCTTCTGACACTCGGATAAAGGAGCCAGCGTACAGATATTGAGAATCTGTGTCTGACCTCTCGTGAACATACCGGAACCGTGTACTCTCGGCAGCAGATCGATTTCTGCTGCAAGACGGCGGATTTCCGTAATTCCACGTCCGTCAGGACGCTTGTGATCCTTTAAAATCATCTTGCGGACCGTCTTCTTCTGATACTGATAAATCGCTTCGCCGATCAGAGGAAGCCATTCTTCGTTGTCAGCAAACGCTTCTTCCAGTTTATCTGTAATCGCCGAGATGTTTCCCTCTCTCGTCTGCTTGTCATCGGTAAATACAGCTGCTTCCATCTCCTCCGGAGTAACGATTTCCTTAATCGCTGCAAAAAGCTCTTCCGGTACGGCACAGCTTTCATATGTGTGTTTCTCTTTACCGAATTCAGCGACGATACCGTCGATGAAACGGATAATTTCCTGATTAACTTCATGAGCCTTGAAAATAGCTTCGATCATAATGTCTTCTGCTACTTCATTCGCTCCGGCTTCAATCATGATGACCTTTTCTCTTGTAGAGGCCACCGTCAGCGCCATATCAGATACCTGCTTCTGTGCTGCCGTCGGATTAATGATGAATGCTCCGTCAATCAGGCCAACCTGTGTGGTTGCACACGGGCCGTCGAATGGGATATCGGAAATACAGGTTGCAATTGCAGAACCGAGCATGGCTGTCAGTTCCGGACTGCATTCCGGGTCTACACTCATTACCAGGTTATTCAGCGTAACATCATTTCTGTAGTCCTTTGGGAACAACGGTCTCATCGGACGGTCGATTACGCGGGATGTCAGGATTGCATTTTCGGAAGCCTTTCCCTCTCTCTTGTTAAAACCGCCTGGAATCTTGCCTACTGCGTATAATTTTTCTTCATACTCTACGCTTAACGGGAAAAAGTCAATTCCCTCTCTCGGCTTGTCGGAAGCTGTTGCCGTAGATAAAACGACCGTGTCACCATAGTGCATAAATGCTGCGCCGTTCGCCTGCGCTGCCACTCTGCCTATATCTACGGTCAGTGTTCTGCCTGCAAGCTCCATTGAAAAACTCTTGTACATAATCTTTTCTCCTTACTTCTTTCTAACTTCTTCTCAGACAGAAGACGCCGAAACTACTGAACAGACCGCGTTTCTTCGCCGCACACGGCCTCTTCAGCGGTCTCGGGGTTCCCTTCTGCCAGCGATCACCTGCACGCAGGTCACCGCCTTCAAAACTAACGATAGGGTGGAGGCAATCCTCCACCCTAAATCGTATATTACTTTCTGATTCCTAATTTCTCGATCAGTGTACGGTATCCCTGCAGGTCGTTCTCCTTTAAATAGTTTAAGAGACCACGTCTCTGGCCAACCATTTTAAGAAGACCACGTCTGGAGTGATGATCTTTCTGATTCTTCTGAAGATGCTCTGTTAATTCGGCAATTCTTGCAGTTAAAATAGCAATCTGTACTTCCGGTGAACCTGTATCTCCAGGTTTTCTTCCGTATTCTGCGATAATAGCAGACTTCTTTTCCTTTGAAATCATGATGATTTCCTCCTTATAATAGATTATTCTTACCGTATACCAGGCTTCCGGTTGGAGACTCCCTGAACTGGGTATCGGCGTTAAACTCATACGAGGTAAAATATATCATACATGCATGGTTTTGTCAATTCCTTTCTCATGTCCCATGGAATCCGGAAGATTGAGTCTGCCAGCCTCCCTCACATGGATGTCCATGCTCCCGCTTCGAAATCCTTCCATATCCAGCGTCACATAGCAGAATCCCAGATTCTTAAGCGCTTTTACGATCATCTCCCGCTTTTCCAGAAACGTGGCGAACTGTTCCTGGTCGATCTCAAGCCGCACGATGTCGCCGTGAAGGCGGAGCCTGACATTTCCCCGAACGTATTCCCTTAGCAGCTCTTCTCCAGCCGCAATGTTGTCCAGGAGATCGTAATCGATCTCTGCCCCGTAAGGCAGCCTCGTCGCCATACACGGAGCAGATGGCCGGCCGGCCGATGAGATTCCATATTCTGCGGCCAGACGGCGTACCTCCTCCTTCGAAAATCCGCATTCCGCCAGAGGACTGACTACCGAAAGCTCACGGAGCGCTCTCAGTCCCGGACGGTATTCTGCCAGATCGTCGCTGTTTGTCCCATCCAGGCATACACCGGCCCTTTTTTCCTCTGCAAAACTCTTAAGCTCAGAAAACAGCCGCTTTTTGCAAAGATAACACCTGTCCGGCGGATTCTTTCGAATCTCCTCCTGTTCCAGTTCGTCGATCTGCAGAACCACATGTACGCCTCCCAGTTCCGCAGCCACCTTTCCGGCATTTTCCATGTCGCAGGAGGGATGAAGCCTTGTGGCAAACGTTACTGCATATACGCATTTTCCCAGTTTTTCTCCGCTGCTGCATGCCATTTTTAATAACAGACTGCTGTCAACGCCGCCGGAAAAAGCGAGGCAGATTCCCTGTTCGGCAAAATGATCCATCATTTCTGACAGCTTCTTTTTCTTTTCAGCAAATTCCATTGTCCTTTCTCCGCTCTCCTTTCCTGCTGCAGCCTGGCAGCATTTTCTCACAGCCCTTCCGAATATTTTCTCTGAGCCATTTCCAAGACAAGGTGGTATGCGTCCTGATAGCTCATATTCCCTTTTTGGCAGATTTCTCTTACACTTTCATATTCCGGATAGCAGGCTGTGCATCCTTTGTGGAAACATATCTTTACCCGAGCTTCCCCGTATTCCGTCTCAACCGTCCCTTTTTTTCTCTCCAAAATGGTACGCTGTACGGCATAACGGCGGATGCCGATGGTCGTGGTACAGGAGAATATAATGTCTTCCAATGCGGAAATCATCTCTTTACGGCAGACCACGTGGAGCACATAAGCCGGCCTGTTTTTCTTCATAAATGCAGGCATATACCATACGTCGGCAGCGCCGCCGTCCAACAGCTGTTCCATGGCAAAGCCAAGGGCTTCTCCGCTGCAGTCGTCGATATTTGTCTCCAGAATCCACATGGAATCATCCTGATCCCGCTCCTCTTCCTCAGCCTTTTCAACCAGCATGGCCCTCAAAATATTGGCATTTTTAAACTCCTTGTTTCCGGCACCTACGCCGATTTTACAGATCCTGTATTCCTTCGGAAGCGCTTCTTTGCAGTGGTACGCAGCAGCGATGGCCGCGCCCGTAGGAGTAACCATCTCCCCCTCGTTGTCCGTCACCTTCATGCTGATTCCGTATGAACTTGCTATATTCGCCGTAGCAGGTACAGGAACGGGGATCACGCCATGCTGGCAGCGTACATATCCATGCCCCTCCGCCAGTGGTGAAACGATGACTTTATCCACCTGAAGATCATCCATAAGCACTGCAACGCTTACGATATCGACGATGGAATCGATCGCACCCACCTCGTGGAAATGAACTTCATCCACCGGAATCCCATGTGATTTTGCCTCTGCTTCCGCCACAATTGCAAACATTTTTTTCGCCATGGCAGAACATGTTCCTTTTCCTTCATCCTGTCGATGATTTCCGTCACATCCCGCAGATTTCTGTGGCAGTGGTCCGTGTTTCCCTCATGAGAATGGCCGTCCCCGTGGTCATGATGGTGATGGCCGTGGTCTTCCCCGTGATCGTGGTGGTGATGATGGCCGTGGTCTTCTCCATGATCGTGGTGGTGATGGCCGTGGTCTTCCCCATGATCGTGGTGGTGATGGCCGTGGTCTCCCCCATGATCGTGATCATGGGGAGCCCCGCCCTCGCCCTGCCCGTCCAGAAAGACGTCAAAATCAAATGCATCGATCCCGCATTTCGATTTTCTTCCAAAGTGCAGGCGGTAACCGCCGACTCCCAGGCTGTCCAGCGCCTTATGAGCCGTTCTCTGTCCGCTCCCAGATCCAGAAGGGCACCTACCGTCATGTCTCCGCTGATTCCGGAATTACATTCCAGATACAATATTCTTTCCATCATCTTTTCCTCCAAAATTCCCCGGCCCGATCGCCGGTACTTATCGAAACCGATCACGACGGCGGGGGTTCAAGTGAATGGGCCGCCGTCCTGGCCTGCTGCATTTTATCTTATTTTATCTTTTGATACCTTCTGACACCTTCCTACTTATGCACAGCCAGCCGGTTGATCTGAGTGCTCAGATAGCCGGCCCCGTAACCATTGTCGATATTGACTACGGAAATGCCGTTTGCACAGGAATTAATCATCGTGAGAAGGGCTGACAGGCCGTTAAAGTTTGCTCCGTAACCGACAGACGTAGGAACCGCGATAACGGGATTCTCCACCAGGCCGGCGACCACCGTTCCCAGAGCACCTTCCATCCCTGCCACGGCTACAACACAGTTTGCCTTCTGAATCCTTTCCCTCTGGCTCAAAAGCCTGTGTAGTCCCGCGACTCCCACATCGTAGACCCTGTCCACAGAGCTTCCGAAAAACTCCGCTGTCTGTGCCGCCTCTTCTGCAACGGGAATGTCAGCCGTACCTCCCGTGCAGATGACGATGCAGCCTTCTTTCGCCTTATTTTCTTTTTCTATTTTAATGATTCTGGAAATCGGGTCATATACGGTTTCCGGCAGCACGGTCTTTACCAGTTCGTACTGCTCTGCACTCGCCCTTGTCCCCAGTACCTCTCCATTTCTTTCATATAATGTCTGAAAAATCTGTATCAGATATGCATCCGGCTTTCCCTGACAGAATACCGTCTCCGGAAATCCGGAACGCAGTTTTCTGTGAAAGTCCAGTTTTGCATACCCCAGATCCTTATACGGCAGGTCTTTCAGCTCTGCCTCCGCCTGTTCTACGGACATCGTCCCCTCTGATACCTTCTTCAGTAATTCCCTTGTATCCATCTGCCGCTCCTTTACTCGCTTATATCCTTCACGCCCTGTAATTTCTGATTCTTCAGGACCTTACTTCCTATTCCAGCCTGACGATCCTCGTACACACCCGCTCCAAAAGCCCTTCCGAATGGCTTACTACAAGAATCCCAAGACCTCTTCTCTCTGCTTCTTCCAAAAGAAACTGCCAGATCTGACTCTGTGTCAAAAGATCCAGCATGGTGCTGATTTCGTCGGCCAGTAAAATCTCCGTCCTCTTTCCCAGCGCTCTGGCAATGCAAAACCGCTGCAGTTCTCCTCCCGACAGCTCAAATGGGTAACGGTTCTCCCAGCCTTTCTCGATTCCAAGTCCCCGGACGATCCGATCTTCCACCTGATCTCCTTCTTCCAGTACCGTCTTCATTTTCCTTCGGGGATTGACGGAAAGTTCCGGATGCTGCCAGATCATCTGGACCGGACAGTATCCCTTCCAGCTGGTAAGCGGTTTTCCGTCCAGCAGCACCTGTCCGCTGTCCGCCTGCTCATATCCGGCAAGAATTTTACAGCACGTTGTTTTTCCGAAACCGCTAGGCGCCGCCAGGCCGACGCGTTCGCCGCTCTCCACGGAAATGCTGAACCTGTTTAATATCTTCCTGTTTCCATTGTCATACCGGAAAGAAAGTTCCCTGCCCTCCAGTTTCATCTCCGCTCTCCTGCCTTTCTGATATCCTCTATGCATCTGACATGTCCGCCGTTTACAAAGAGCCATGGAATTTCCCCGCCGCACGCCTCTTTTGCGAACGGACATCTGGGCCGGTACGGACAGCCGCCTGCAATTTCTCCTGCATAAGGCTGTGTTCCCGGTTCTGCAATGAAACCGTTTTTCGGCATAGCACGGTACAGAGCCCTGGTGTATGGATGGCGCAGAGTCTCTTCTGTCATAAAATCTTCTGCGGAAGCTTCCTCGATCGTAGTTCCTGCATACAAAACTGCAATGGAATCCGCCACATCAAGGGCCAGTTCCAGGTCATGGGTAATCAGCAGAACCCCAGCTCCGTCGTCTGCGATTTCGCGAAAATGGCCCAATACCCTTCTGGCCGCCTCGATATGGAGTCCGGGAGTCGGTTCATCTGCAATGACGAGACCCGGCCGTTCCATGACGGCTGTAGAAATCAGGATTCTCCTGGCCATACCTCCGGAAAGCTCAAAAGGATATAAATGTTCCGTATCCCTTCCCAGCCCGTACCGCTTTAAAATATCTCGTTCCCTGTCTTTCGACGCCCTGTCCTTCCTGCCGTTTCTCACCTGTGCGCCCACCTTCATAAGCGGATCCAGGTAAGATACGCTCTGCGGAACGAGAACGATCTCTCTTCCCCGAAGCGCCTTCTGCCTTTCTTCGGTCAGGGCTTCTCCTTTATAAATCATACTGCCTTCCAATGATGCGTTGTATGGAAGAATTCCCAGGATTCCGTGGGCCAGCAGGCTCTTTCCCGATCCGCTGGAACCGATCACCGCCGTAATCTCACCGGCGCGTACCGTAATATTCAGATTCCTGATCACCTGAAGCTCTTTCCTGCTAAACCACTTCTCATACTGAGTAAAGCTTATGGAAAGATTGTTCACCTCTAACATACAGCTTCCCTGCCCATCCGTCTTCTGATTTGTCATATTTGTCTCCCCTGCCATTTTCTATTCATGAGCGCTTCCAGGGTCCAGAACACGCAATAGCCCCTGGCCGATGAAATGAAACATCATCACTGTAAGCAGCAGAAAAAGTCCCGGGAAAAGGGCCAGCCACCATCTCCCCATAGCCAGATATTTCATGCTCTCAGAAAGGATCACGCCGATCGCCGGCTGTTCCGGTGAAAGGCCGAATCCCAGAAATGTGATACTCGCTTCATGGAGAATTGCATGAGGAAAAAGCAGAATCAATCCAACGACAAACTGTGGCAGCAGATGAGGCGCCATATGGCGGAACGCGATATGCCACTTGCCGTGTCCCAGCCTTTCGGCAATCTTCACATAATTGCTCTCTTTCAGCTGCAGCACCTCTCCCCGGATCAGCCTTGCCAGAGAGGTCCAGTGAGTCAGGGATACGCCGATTACAACGCCCCAGAATCCCCTTCCGCATGCATAAGAAATTAATATTAAAAGCAGAATATGTGGTATTCCCATAATAACATCAATCAAACCACAGATCAATCCATCCGCTCTTTTTCCCATGACGGCCGCCCCAGTTCCCAGAAGAAAAGCCAACACTGCACTGACAGCCGCCGTCAAAAGGCCGATGCGTATACTCAACGACAGGCCTGTAACTGTCCGTTTGAACATATCGCGGCCCATCCAGTCTGTTCCAAACGCATGCCTCAAGCCGGGCAGCACGTTCTTTTCTGAAAAATCAGTTGCCAGAGCAGCCTCTCTCCAGTATTGGCCCAGCAGCGTTATAAAAGCCAGGAACAGGACAGCCGCGGCCATAAGTGTGAGGAGCGCCGTCCGCCTGTTGCTGCCGTCTTTTCTTTTTTTCACAGCGCTTTTCCCCCTCTCCGTATCCTTGGATCCACGATCCCGTACAAAAGATTTGCCGCCGTGTTCCCGGCAAATACAATGGCCGCACTGATAATCGTAATTCCCAGGAGAAGAGATACGTCACTCCCCAGCCCGGCCGCGATTGCAGCCTGTCCCAGACCTGGATAGGAAAAGACCTGTTCCACCAGAACAGAGCCTCCGAAAATTTCACTGACAGCCGCAAACTGCAGTGTCAATGCAGGCAGCGCCACATTCCGGACCCCATGTCTAAAGATGATGGAAGCCTCTGAATCCCCTCTTGCCCGTGCAAAAAGAACGTAGTCGCTCTCCATCACTTCTACCATCTTTTCCCTTGTCTGAAGAGCAATATTGGAAATTCCCGTAAGGCTCAGGCTGCCGCCGGCAGAACCGCATGGGCGATCTTCTCTCCAATACCGGCTTCTGCCGCGCTGCTGCCGATCGGCACGCTTAAACCGATCGGCAGGATTTTCAGCCATACGGCAAAGATCATCAGCAGGACCATCGCCAGCCAGAATGCAGGCGTACTCGCCATGACAAGAGAATACCCCGTCACAAATCGATCGGCAGCGCTCCCCGCTTCCGGCCGGCCAGATCCCCAGGATAAAGCCTCCGGCTCCTGACAATAGCCAAGCCGCAGCCATGAGCCAGATTGAATTGGAAAGCTTTTCGCCGATCACTTCTGCTACAGGCCTGCGGTACAGCAGAGAAACTCCCATATCGCCGCGCAGGAAATCCCCGGCCCAGGTAAAAAAGCGCTCTGCAACAGGCGTATTTACGCCCCAGTATTCTTCCAGCCGTTCTACTTGCTCCCTGCTCATGGAGCCAAGAGCCGCCTGGCCGACATTTGTTTTCAGAGGATCAATCGGTGAAATAGACAGCAGAAAAAACGCCGCTATACTGACCAGTACGAGAAGAACCGCCATCCTGGCCACCTGTTTTCCTGCAAACACCACATATTTCCTTTTCCAGCTATCCGTTTCCCACCGCATAATCACCTTTGCACCTCTTTTTGTTATTTTCGACAAGGCAGTCGTCTGAGCGATACTCCCCTGGCTTTGGAGACTGCCCCGTGGTCAAATACGCTTAGCCAGGCTACGGAGCATCTGATTCCCAACTCCACTGGTCGACATTATTGACGATTGACCATCCGTGTCCGTGCGGATGAAGTTTTTGCTCCGCCACCTTCAGTCCGCTTCTGGACCAGTACAGGTGATCAATATTCACCAGCCATATCCATGGAATATCCCCTTCCTGGCTGACTCCTGTTGCGCCGTCCCACTGTGCCTTCCTCCAAAGCTCATATGATTCTTCCAGATTGCTGCTTCTGAGCGCCTCATCCATATATCCGTCCACCGACTCATTCCTGTAAGGAGAGTACTGGGCATAGGATGTGCCTGCTTCCCCTGCTGAATGATAGATATTGTAGAGTTCCATCGGCGTATGGGCTCCCCAGCCCCACATAAGCGGTTCCGACTGAGCTCTGTCGTAAGCCGTATCCCAGTCCACGCCTTCCGGCTGAACATCGATGCCGATTTCCTTCAGCTGGTTCGCCGTATCGGCTGCCAGCGCCTGACGTACGGAATCGCTGGCCGGATAAAGCATATGAAATGCCGCTTTCTTTCCCTCTTTTTCCCTGTAACCGTCAGCCCCCATCTTCCAGCCTGCCTTGTCCAGCAGCCGTTCCGCCTCTTCCCGGTCATATCCGGTTTCGCATTCCGGATTATACCAGGGCATCTTGTCGCAGACACTGTATGCGGCCGTTCCATATCCGTTCAATACATTCTGAATCATCTCCTCCCGGTCGATTGCCATGTTAATCGCACGGCGCACGATGACATCACAGGTGAAATCATTGCCCAGAGGGATGCCGTCTTCATTTATTTCTCCTGACGGTATGGCCGGGAGGTTAAAACCACGATTGTCTACCGTAGGAAATGCCAGAAGCTCATATCCATCTGCCGTCTGATCCGCGTACGTGGCAGCTGTATATGCAAGATCCGCTTTCCCGGCTTTTACGGCAGCAAACGCCGCATCCTCTTCCATGAACAGAATAACGACCCTCTTCATCTCCGGCTCTTCCCCGTAATAATCAGGATTTGCCTCCAGAATCACCTGCTGCCCCTTATCCCACTGTTTGAGTTTATATCTGCCGGAGCCGATCGGACTGCTTCCATAATCCGGCCCATATGCATGTTCCGGAATAATTCCCGTAATCGCCATAGTATACGGCCAGATCGAATACGGCCTGTTCATATAAAATTCCACCGTCGTTTCATCCACAGCCTTCGCTTCCCTCAGCATGGTAAAGTCATTGACGGAGCTGGTATCACGAAGGATATTGTATGTAAAAGCCACGTCCTCCGCCGTAAGTTTTTCCCCGTCCGTAAAATTCGCGTCATCGCGGATCGTTACGGTCCAGACCATCCCGTCTTCGCTTGCTTTCATATCCGTAGCCAGATCGTAGCCGATCGTTAAGTCGGGAGCCGTAACTGTAAGGGTGCTCTGAATCAGCGGCTCATGCACATGTTCTCCCGCTCCCCATCCGTAAGCAGGGTCGAATCCGGCTTCCGGCTCCGAAGTTGGCCCCATAACCACAATCACGCTGTCTCTGGCGCCCTCCTGCTCCGCAGCTGTCACATCTGTTTCCCTCACCGCCGTATTCCCTTTTTTTCCACACGCGCCAAGCTTCCTGCCATGCAGAGTGCCAAAGCCGCGGCACTAATCTTTTTCCACAATCCTCTTCTCATCGTTCATTCTCCTTCACGCCGCCGTTCCCCGCAAAACCTTGTCCTTCCACTGGACGCACGTTCTGCAAAAGAACAAAAAGTACCCGAAAAGCGGCTGTCCTTCTGAACTGCCAACGCCTTCCTGGCACTTTAATTCCCATTTTATCCGTTATATTTATAATGAAATGATGATTCTTCTGAATCCGATATCAGCTTCTGCCGAAAATTGGTTTTATTATATCGGAATTCCACATTTCCGTCAAGTGATGATATCTGAATTTCTCCATAGCCGGGGCGGACAAATTTTCCTTATTTTTCAGAACCATCGGAGTGGTTAAGATGAGAGCAGCATGGCCCCATAATTCCCACAAAATCCTTCACTGCCTGCGGCAGGTACTTTTCTATGATATAAAAAGCAGGCGTCCTCTGTCCGTCAGGGACAAAAGACGCCTGCAGAACCGGCCGGGCCGTATGGCCGGGCCGCAGCAGATATGCTTTAAATATCTTTAATTTTCTTCCGGTGTATGCCATTTCCAGTCACGGATTTCCGGCATATCCAGTCCTACTTCACTGATATACTGCTTGTGCTCCACAAGTTTGTCATTCATCTTCTGTACGAGGTAAGAACCGCGGTTTCCAAGCTGAGGCAGGTGGGTCAGAACATCCTTTACAAGGTGGAACCGGTCAATTTCATTCTGCACACGCATATCAAATGGTGTTGTAATCGTACCTTCTTCCAGATAGCCATGAACAGACAGGTTTCTGTTTCTGCGCTCATATGTCAGTTCATGAATCAGCGTCGGGTATCCGTGGAATGCAAAGATGATCGGTTTGTCCTTGGTAAACAGGGCGTCATACTCTTCATCGGTCAGTCCGTGCGGATGCTTGCTGTGAGATTCCAGCTTCATCAGATCGACAACATTGACTACGCGGATCTTGATTTCCGGCATGGCGTCACGGAGAATCGTTACAGCCGCCAGCGTTTCCAGAGTCGGCGTGTCACCGCAGCAGGCCATAACCACATCCGGTTCCTGTCCCTGGTCATTGCTCGCCCATTCCCATATGCCGACTCCCTGGGTACAGTGCTTAACCGCCTGTTCCATGGTCAGCCACTGCTGACGCGGATGCTTGGATGTCACGAGAACATTGACGTAATTTTTGCTCCGGATGCAGTGGTCAAAGCTGGACAGAAGGCAGTTGGTATCAGGCGGCAGGTACATGCGCACAACGTCTGCTTTTTTATTAGCAATGTGGTCCAGGAAGCCGGGGTCCTGATGAGTAAAGCCGTTGTGGTCCTGCTGCCATACGTTGGAGGACAGAATCAGGTTCAGGGAAGCAATTTTCTGTCTCCATGGAAGCTGATTGCACACCTTCAGCCACTTTGCATGCTGGGCAGCCATGGAATCCACGATACGGATAAAGGCCTCATAGCTTGCGAAGAATCCATGACGTCCTGTCAGCAGATATCCTTCCAGCCATCCTTCGCACATATGCTCGCTCAGCATACTGTCCATCACTCGTCCGTCGTTTGCAAGGAACTCATCATTGTCATAAAGGTCTTCGTTCCAGTCGCGGTTTGTAGCTTCAAAAACTTTTCCAAGGCGGTTGGACATCGTTTCATCTGGTCCGAAAATACGGAAATTTTTACTCTCTGCATTCAGTTTGAAGATATCGCGGACAAATCCTCCCAGTTCGATCATATCCTGCGCTTCGACGCTTCCAGGTTTCGGAACATCGATTCCATACTGTCGGAAATCAGGAAGGCGCAGGTCACGGAGAAGCAGACCGCCGTTTGCGTGTGGATTAGCTGCGATCCGATGGTCTCCGTCAGGAGTAAGGGCTTCCAGTTCAGGAATCAGGCGGCCGTTTTCATCGAACAGTTCCTCCGGGTGATAGCTCTCAAGCCACTGCTTCAGGAGGTCCAGATGTTCCGGCTCTTCCATAGTCATCGGCACCTGATGTGCGCGGAAGGTTCCTTCAATCTGTTTGCCGTCCACTACCTTCGGTCCTGTCCATCCCTTCGGCGTCCGAAGCACGATCATCGGCCATGCAGGACGTTCCGTGCAGCCCTCTTCTCTGGCTTTTCTCTGGATTTCCTTAATCTCTTCAATTACCGTATCCAAAGTTTCCGCCATTTTCCGATGCATCTCCATCGGCTCACAGCCTTCTACAAAATATGGTTTCCAACCGCAGCCCTTAAAGAAACATTCCACCTCTTCATGTGACATACGCGCGAAAATCGTCGGGTTGCTGATTTTATATCCGTTTAAATGCAGGATCGGCAGAACAGCGCCGTCATTTGCAGGATTTAAAAATTTATTGCTCTGCCAGGAGGTTGCCAGCGGACCAGTTTCCGCCTCACCGTCGCCGACTACACAGGCTGCTATTAAATCAGGATTATCCAGAACAGCTCCGAACGAATGGGCAATGGAATATCCAAGTTCGCCGCCCTCATTGATGGAGCCTGGAGTTTCCGGCGCTACATGGCTGGAAATTCCGCCCGGGAATGAAAACTGTTTGAACAGCTTCTTCATGCCTTCTTCGTCACGGCTGATATTCGGATATACTTCACTGTATGTACCTTCCAGATAAGCGTTCGCTACGAAGAAGTTTCCGCCGTGACCTGGTCCTGAAATCAGAATCATGTCCTGATCATATTTTTTAATCGCACGGTTCAGATGGGTGTAAACGAAATTCTGTCCTGGCACGGTACCCCAATGGCCGACGATTTTTTTCTTTACATGTTCCATCGTAAGCGGCTCTTTCAAAAGCGGGTTGTCCAGCAGATAAAGCTGACCTGCTGCAAGATAGTTTGCCGCATTCCAATAGCGGTTCATCTTTTCCAGATACTGGTCGGTAAGCGGCTGCTTTTCTTCACAGATGTTTGTATTCATTCATGTCCTCCTTTAGTTGTTCAGATAAGGCCATTCGCTGAGGGTGTTGCAAAAGTCGTGTCTGCCCTGTCACAATATCAGATTCCGTTCCAGGCGGCAGCCAAGTCACTCCATCTGGTGTTGATGGCAGCGCTATATTGCTTTTTTTCAACATCCTGCCTTATCCATATCATTTCCCGTTATTTTATTAACGATACGAGTATAAAACATTGTTAAAATAACGTCAATGTCAATATTTCATAGAGTTTTTTTATCCTTCGTACTTTTTCTTGGCAAAATGACAATCCATATCATTTTTTACATACAATATCGCAGAAATCTATTATAATTATGAATATAATTACTAAATACATTTTATATAAATTTTTTCTTTCATCAATACAAATTTTCACAGACAAAAGGGCCTCAATTATAAAATGAAATGAGAATTCCAGAAAAAGTCAAAGAAAATGCCCTCGATATCAGCTTGCAGTTCCCCAGGTTTTTGCCTTGGAACACAATCTGATATCGAGGGCATATTTTATGTGACTTTCACGACTCCCTTTGTCTGTAGTTTATGGCTCTCCAGGTCCCTTTGCCTGCGAAGGTGTACTGCCGGTCTGACCGGATCCCGTCTGGTCTGCTCCTGTCTGATCTGATCCATCCTGACCTTCTCCTGCCTGTCCTGCTTCTTCCATCTGCTTGCAGACGCCGTCGGCTCCCGCCTGATATTTTACGCCGTCCAGTTCCAGAACCGTATTGACCGCAAGTGCCCCGCTTCCGCTGAAATAATACCGGCTGCCGCTGATTTCCTGCCAGCCTGTAACCATGGCTCCTGATTCGCTCAGATAATACCTGGATCCGCCGATGTCCTGCCAGCCTGTCTGCATCTTACCGTCTGCGTTCATGTAATACCACGTTCCGTTAATGTCCTGCCAGCCCGTCTGCAGCTCACCGCTGCTGTTCAGATAATACCAGGAACCGTCGATCTGTTTCCAGTCCGTAACCATCGCTCCCGACGGCCGGAAGTAATATTTCTTTCCGTCAATCTCCTGCCAGCCTGCCGCCATGGCTCCTGACGTTCCCAGATAATATCTGGACCCGCCGATGTCCTGCCAGCCTGTCTGCATCTTACCGTCCGCGTTCATGTAATACCACGTTCCGTTAATGTCCTGCCAGCCTGTCTGCATGCGGCCTTCCCGATCTAAGTAGTACCACGTATTGTCCACGTCTCTCCAGCCTGTCGCCATGGCTCCCGACGGTTTGAAATAGTATCGGCTGCCATCCAGTTCTTTCCAGCCGGAGGCCATGGTGCCTGACGGCTCCAGGTAATAGGTCTCACCCTGAATTTCTTTCCATCCTGTCTGCATACGGCCTTCACCATCCAGATAATACCATGCATTGTCCACGTCTCTCCAGCCTGTCGCCATGGCCCCTGACGGTTTGAAGTAATACCAGCTGCCGTCAAACTGCTTCCAGCCTGTCGCCATTTTTCCGGAGTTCTCATCCAGATAGTACGTTCCTTCCGGGAAAGTCGTCCAGCCCCTGGATGGATTCCCCTCGGCATTCATATAATACCATCCGTCTCCGTCATCGATCCATGCAGATTTCTGCATCTGATAGTCTTTATAATAATAGGTGCTTTTGCCTATGGTTCTCCAGGTATCTGCAGGGATTACCTCTGAAAAATCCTTGTACAGAAAGTCAATGTCCACGTTTCCGTTAATTCCTTCAATAGAACCGGTACTGGTAGCCTGCCACATAGAAGGATCTCCAAATGTATGCATGATATTATATCTGGCAACCCATATATCATAATCAATTGCTGATAAATCGATTTTATTCTTCAGCCAGTATTCATTTGCATACACCATCGGATGATAGCCGGCCGCTTCAATCTTCCGGCAGAATGCATTGATAACCTCACTGACCTGAGACGGACTCAGCGTTCCGAGCGTACCCGCATCTTCTGCGTCAAAAGCTACCGGATAGGAGATCGGATAATCCTTGATCAGATTCAAAATAAAGTCGGCTTCCGCTTCCGCCATCTCCACCGATGTGGCGTAGGAATAAATATATGCCCCCAGCTTGATGCCTTCCCTGTGAGCCGCTTCTGCATTGTTCCTGAAGCGTGGGTCCACATCCCCCTTGTATCTCGTTCCCAGCATGACAAAAGAAACGTCGTCGGCCGCCACCCGTTTCCAGTCAATCTCCTGCTGCCAGTGGGACACATCAATTCCTCTGGCAATCGCTCTGGAAATGACCGTTCCGTCCGCCATCTGGTAGCTGCCTCCTACTTTTTCCCACTCCTGTGCATAAGCGGTTGCCGGAAACGCACACGCAGATATCCCGATCAGCCCCGCCAATGCGCAGGCCGCAATTCTTCTCACGTATTTCATAATCCCCTGTCATTCCTTTCTCTTAAATCGTATCCTCTGAAATCCTGTCCTCTTTATCTATATCTTCTCATAAATAACCGTCAGTTACAGTTTAACAGACTCCCCCCGGTGTAAGTCAATATCTAAATCCTGACAATTATATAAACCTTTTATTACAGCCATATCCCTGCCGGGCTGTTCCCGCCCATACCTGCTGCAGCTGCCTGTTGTTTCCTTCTATACAGCAAAACGGCTTCAGCGGGAAATGCTCCCCGCTAAAGCGTTTTGTATGCCGCGTGCTGCGATTTCATTTACATCTTGGATTCGATGAATGCGATAATCTCTTTCCGCTTCAAAACCGACAGCTTATAAGTTTTTCCGTCTTTTGTTGACACCTTTACGCCTGTTGGAAGAAATGGAATCAGCGGCCCTACATTGCAGGCCTTTACAGACTCTATATCAGTATATGGAATGTCCACTGCTGCTATAAAACCGCCGCGAAAAATGATTCTCTCATTTGTAAACCAGTATTTTCCTGTCTTCTGGCTGTAAAAACAGAATGACTTTTCCCAGTAATCGCCTTTTATCTCCTTCTCAACGCTCTCACCTTCACGCAATTCCAATGTATCTGCCATGATATGGCCCCCTTTTATGTATTTTAAGCGATGATATTGTAACACATAATCTCTGAAAAGGAAAGTCTGAAATTCTGCTTAATGGTTCAGATACAGCCGGAGGTGCTTCAGAAGAGGCGTGATAATCAGAAGGTACACAACGGACGTGACCGCAGCCGTCACATACCGCAGGGTCAGAGAACCAAACACATACACCCAGGAGTAATACCCGTACAGCTTGCTGTCAATGTACATGGCTGCCGTATTCATGGCCGTCACAACCAATGCGCTGAACAGGATGATAAACACCGTCTGTCCGTTATTCAGCCGGTAACTGTAATGGCGGGCATATGCGCCGATCATAAGCCCTCTTACACCGGCCGGGAGGATCCACAGCAGAGTCGTAGCCGTAACTCCATATCGCAGAAACTGGTCCAGAAAGCTTCCCAGAAGGCCGATCTCCATGCCGGATACAGGGCCGAAAAGCAGGCCTCCTATGATGATCGGAAGGCCGGAGAGAGTAATTTTCATATTTGCCAGGTTCAGCGAAACATAGCTGAGCATAACATACATGGCGATAAACAGCGCATTCAAAACCAACTTTTTTGTTTTCATAATAAAAACTCCTTTCATGAATGGCATTGCCACATAAAAGAAGTCTTCATAATTTTATGTGGCAGCGGGATGCAGCCGCTGCACAGCGCATGATCCTCCTATGGCGGACCACACTACGTCCGGTGAACAACTCCCCGTCTCACCGGCACATAACTCACAACGGCTTACTCTGCCTTGTATAATAGTTTGCTCGATTATATCTCTCTTTCGTTGGAAATGCAACTAGACTTTTCAGATATGCCTCATCATCCTCTTCGCCAGAAAGGAAAGGAGAATCATGGCGGCACATATAATCAGGATCGGAGCATAGAGGACCGAGCGAAATTTTTCAAACACAAATCCATAGACCAGCTGTCCGGCCGGTGCGGCGCATTGGGAAACGGCCATGGTAATCGCCATGACTTTACCCAGGTAATCATCCGGCGTTTCTTTCTGTATTTTTGTCAGTACAAAAATAGAAATCGCAGTCATAGCCATGGCAATCGGAATGGAACAGCTCAGGAAAAGAATGTATCCGATATACATTCCCGAACCGGCCGCTGACGGCGAGACTGACAGGGCAATCGGCAGGATGAGAACTGCAATGCCCGCGATCCAGCTGTGCAGTGTTCTCATCTCCATCTTTTTTGCCGCAATCCCCACGAGCAGGGCTCCTAAAATTGTAGCGAAATTAATCGCCCCCATTCCCGCTCCGTACATAGCGTCCGTGCTGTTCATCGCTACTTTCAGAATTACCGGCGCTCCTACCACAAAGAGCGGCGTCAGGATCATATTGAGCAGGGCTGCAAGTATAACGGAGCGCATGACGAGCGGTTTCTTTACAGCATACATAAATCCGGCCTTCAAATCCTTCACTATGGACAAAACCACGTGATCCGTCCACTCTCTTCTGATAAACGGTATATGGATGAACAGTTCTAATACAGCTGAACAGAAAAATGATATACCGCTGATAAGAACCAGCGTCTTTACACCGACTATCCCGTATAAAACGCCTCCGATTACAGGTGCTGCTACATTGGAAAGAGCCTGCACTCCGTTGACCGCTCCGTTGGCCGCTTCCAGCCTGTTTTCATCCACCAGCAGCGGGATGCTGGATGTGACGGCAGGCATATACATGGCACTGATGGCTGAAAGCAGAATCATGAGCGTACCTGTAAGAGGAACGGACATCCCGCCGCCTGATAAAAATATATAGTAAACAAGAATGAAGGCGCTGCTCATGAAATCGAAAATCACCATCAGATTTCTCCTGTTGAAGCGGTCGGCGACCGCCCCGCCCAGGGGCGAGATCAGCATTGGTATATTGGATACGGCATACAGAGCGGCATAGATATCCGCCCTACCCGTAATATCCAGAATGTAAAGAGAAAGAGCAAACCGCAGAAGGGATGATCCCAGAATGGAAACGATCTGTCCAGCAACCATCAGGCAGAAATTCCTTCTTTTTCCGCCCCTTTCTCCGATTCCACTTCTTTTTATTCCTTTCGCATCGATCTCCTGAATCCTCACTCCCTGGCTGCCAGCAGTTCTCTCATACATTCGAAGCTTCCCCTTTCCGCACCAAGCAGGATTTCCATAGATGATAGAAAAGCTTCCATTTTTTCAGCCATAACATCCGGCCCCCACGAAACCACGGCCGGATCGAACAGAACCTGGCCGGAGGATATCAGTATCTCCATCACTTCCTGGGGGTAATCCGTATGAAATATGCCTTCATCAATTCCCTGCCTCACAGCCTCTGCCAGAATGGGAGATAGGCATAGAATGGACTGAACAATGCTCTTCTGATGAATTTCCGCATTACACGGACAGTGAAACTGCTCCAGCATCTGATCCTTCCTGTCTCCGTTCACAGGCTGCTGCACCTGTATGATTCCACAGATTTTCTGTACAGGCGTCAATGTGCTGTCCTTTACAATCTGCTCCGCCTTCCTTACGTCTTCCAGAACAATCCGCTCAATCATCGCATCCATAACTTCTTCTTTTGACTTAAAATAATAATAAAAAGTGCCTTTGGCAATTCCTACTGCATTCAGGATATCCACGACCGTAGATTTCTGGTAACCCTTTTGGGTAAAAAGCCGTTCTGCAGCGTCCAGAATTTCGTTTCTTCTCTCTTCCGCTTCCTTTACGGTTCTCATAAGATCAACCTCTTTTCTATATAGACCGACCGTCGTCTATAAGCATATTATAGGGAAACGATCTGCTTTTGTCAACTGTTATTTTTCTGCAATAAATAAAAAAGAGGCTTCCCGGTCTGCCATCTGGTGCAGACCGAAAAACCTTAAAATTGCTGGACCTATAAATGAACGCTTTACGGCGTTTCCGAGGTGGCAGCACGCCGTAATAATCAGACGATCATATTTACTACCTCACTGAAATTCTTTTTGCCGAAATGCACGTCTTTATCATCGATTACCATGCATGGCACGCTCATAATCCGGTACGCGCTCTTCAGCTCAGGGTAATGCTGAAGATCGATCATTTCCGCAGTGACGTGTTCTGACACGGCGGCCGCCTTCTGAGCTGCCATGACAGCTTCCGGGCACATGGTGCAGGACAAGGATACCATAATTTTGATGTTGACGTCTCTGTCCAGCCTTTCTAAACGCGCTTTCGCATCCTCGTCCACATCCTGTCCCGGCCCGGCTACATTATAGAGCGCGATAATAAATGAATTGAATTCGTGCCCGCCCGGAACCCCGTGAAACTGGATTCCGCTGCTTCTTCCGTCTTCATAGCAGATTTCCATGGACGGCAGAAGCCTTCCGTTTCGTTCCTCTTGTTTATCGGCGCGCACACAGGATACCTTTTCCGTAAGGCCGCCCAGTTCTTCCAGGAAACCTCCGATCTCACCGGAAACAGGACCGTCGTCCAGCCACGCCTTTACAATCACCCTGTTTTGGAATTTTTCGAATACACTTCCCAGCTGGCCCTTAATTTCTGCGCTTATAAAGCCGCCGCTCTCACTGCCCACGCCTGCCTCTTCTCTATGCTGCGGTCTGCTTTTTCCTGCACCTGCCGCCCGTTTCACCTCAAATTCCGGCAGGTCCAGCCTTTCATGAAGCTCCGATACATATTTCTCCAGGGATGTAGCGGCAGTAGCTCCATCGGAAACGGCCGTAACCACCTGGCGCAGGTCCTTCACGCATACGTCTCCGGCGGCATATACTCCGTCCAGATTTGTCTTCCGTCTCTCATCCGTCACGATGTAGCCCTGCTCATTCTTTTTCACCGCCGCGGGAATCCATGCCGTATTCGGCACATATCCTGCAAATACGAAGACTCCAAATCCTCCGTCTTCGCCCGCTTCATATGTCCACTCTTCCCCTGTCTGATTGTCGGCGAATCTGGCAAAGGATACCATTCCGTCCCCTTTGACTTCCTTGATCTCCGTGTGAAATTTCACGGTGATCTTATCATGAGCGGCAACCTGATCCGCCACTGTTTTTGCACAGGTAAAATCCTCTTCTCTGACGATCATGTTCACCTTTCTCGCATATTTGGTGAGGAATATACCTTCTTCTACGGCTGCAAACCCACCTCCGATCACGAATACTTCCATTCCTGAAAAGAATTCTCCGTCGCATGTGGCGCAATAAGCAACACCGCGTCCCTGAAATTCCTTTTCTCCTTTAAAGCCAAGCTTTCTCGGATTTGCTCCAACTGCCAGCACCACGCCGAGGGCATTATACACGCCGCTCGTCGTATGAAGCACTTTGATGTCCTTCTCCAGCTCCATATCCAGCACTTCTGCGGCGGCAAATTCCGCGCCAAAACTCTCCGCCTGTATTTTCATATTATCTGTCAGTTCTTTTCCGCTGGTCCGTTCCACCCCTGGATAATTGACAATTTCCGACGTAATTGTAATCTGTCCGCCGATCTTTTCTTTTTCCAGCACAAGCACGCGATACTTCGCCCTGGCCATATAGATGGCGCATGAAAGTCCGGCCGGACCGGCACCGACGATTACCACATCATACAAATTCTCTCTGCTCTCCATACTGCCTCCTTTTCCTGTCTAAAAAATGAGGGCGCTGCAGAAGTAAAACCAGATCTTGTCCGCTTCCTTCTTTTGCAGCACCCTCTATACCTGATTAAAGCAATCCGACGAGATCCAGGCTTGGCTTCAGAGTTTCAGCGCCTGGCTGCCATTTCGCCGGGCACACCTGATCGCCGTGCTCAGCTACGAACTGTGATGCCTGTACGCGGCGGAACAGTTCCTCCGCATTTCTTCCCACATTACCTGCAATCACCTCGTATGCAACTATTTTTCCTTCCGGATTCACGATAAAGCTTCCTCTTTCAGCCAGTCCGTCCGCCTCGATCATGACCTCGAAATCGCGCGCCAGCTTTCCTGTCGGATCTGCCAGCATCGGATACTGGATCTTCTGAATTGTTTTTGATACGTCATGCCATGCCTTGTGGACGAAGTGAGTATCACAGGATACGCTGTAAATCTCACATCCTATTTTTTTGAATTCTTCATATTTGTCTGCCAGGTCTTCCAACTCTGTCGGGCATACAAATGTAAAGTCTGCCGGATAAAAGAAGAACACGGACCATTTTCCCAGGATATCCTTTCTGGATACTTCTTTAAAGTTGCCGTCCGCATATGCCTGCACTGTAAATTCACTTACTTCTTTGTTGATTAATGACATCAGTTTATACCTCCATAATCGATTAATAGTGAACTGTCGCGTTATCATTATCGTTAGTCTTAACTAACTTTCTATATAATAACATCGCACAATCTCCGAGTCAATAGATTAATAATGATAATTATTATCTTTTTAGTCATGATTTTGTATACTGCTCTTAAAATGGCAGAGATTCCATATTTATACATATGCCTTAGAGATGCAAACAGAGGGTGTTGCAAAAGTCGAATCCGCATTGCCGCCGATACCAGATTTCGTTCCAGGCGGTGGCCAAGTCACTACATCTGGTATCGGCGGCAATGCTCTATTCCTTTTTGCAACATCCTCTGTTATACCTTTATCCTCTCAGCAACTTCTTTACCAGTTGCAAGACGTATATCGTCACGGCATATAATCATGCTGTCTCTTCCATGGTGCAGAACGTTGATCGTACTGCCCGCCTTCACTTCTGCCAAAGACTGCATACAGCACCTCCTGACCAAAATTGACCCGTACTGTTATCTTTTCCGAAAAATCTTTGTATTATTCTTCTTATTATTAAGAGTCGCAGACGATCGATTACTGATTTCCCTTTCCGTCATTCCTAAGAATATTTTCTAATACATGGTACAGATACTGAATATTCACCGGCTTTGGAACGAAGCCATTCATTCCTGCGTTCATTGCGGCATCCACGTCTTCCTGGAAGGAATTGGCCGTCATTGCCACGATCGGGATCGTTTGCGCCTGAGGATGTACTCCCGCACGGATTTCCTTTGCCGCTTCCAATCCCGTTTTTATGGGCATCTGAATGTCCATGAGAATCAGCTGATAATATCCGTCTTTGCTCTCCGCAAAGGAATGAACCGCTTCCTGTCCGTTTCGTGCAACTTCTACAATGGCTCCCTGTATCTCCAGCAATTCTGTTGCAATTTCTGCGTTCAACGTATTGTCTTCTGCCAGCAGCACGCGAATTCCGTTAAAATCATATGTTTTGTCCGGATCGTTTGCTTCCCGGTCCTGTTCGTCCCTGCCGCAGCCTTCCGCTGCTTCCGTCGTGCATAGCTCAATCTCAAGCTGGAAGGCGAATTCTGTTCCTTCTCCCAGCGCACTTTTAATGGAGATTTCACCGCCCATCTTATCTACAATACTCCTGCAGATCGCAAGTCCAAGTCCCGTTCCTGCGCTCTTCGAAACGCTCGTTCCCGTCTGTTCAAACGCTTCAAATATTCGTTCCTGATTCTCCGGTGCAATTCCGATACCGTTATCCCATACGGCAAAAGAAATCTCAGCTGTTCCTTCGCTGCAGGAACGCTCATGAATTTCCAGTCCGATTCTGCCTCCATCCGAGGTGAATTTTACTGCATTCGCCAGCAGGTTTAGAAGCACCTGCTTCAGGTGGATGGAATCCGACACAAACCAATTGTGCTTCAATTCGATTTGGAATGTACATTCGATGTTCTTCTGTTCCGCCTGAGCCCTGATAATATTTTCAACCTCGTTCAGCATAGCAGACATATCGAATTTTTCATGGGAAATGGACATCTTGTCATTTTCAATCCTGGACATATCAAGAATATCATTGATCAGGGAGAGCAGGTATTCGGACGAAGACTGAATTTTCTGCAGATATCCCTGAACCTTCGGCGATGCTTCTCCGGAGATCGCCGCCAAACTCGATAATCCCACAATGGCGTTCATCGGCGTTCTGATCTCATGAGACATTTTCGAAAGGAAATTGCTCTTGGCCTGGCTGGCTGCTTCAGCTTTGCGCAGTTCCTCTGCCATTATCGTTCTTCGTATCTTTGCTCTTGCTCCCAGTGCAATGATCACAATAATCAGAAGAAGGAACACTGCCAGTACGCTGATCACTTCGATCGGGTTGGAATACAGGAGCGTCTGGAGTGTCAGCGGTTCCGTTGCAGCAGAAATAGCATTCTGATTTTCTATTTTTTCTTTCTGCTCGACAGTGAGATTGCCCAGCGCCTTATTCATAATTTTCAATAACGGGACCGAAGCTGGCCTTGGTAGCGCAAACGCCACCTCGCTCTCATTTTCATTTAATGAGAAAATGGTTACACCCGTTATGCGGCGGCTTTGTATTGCCCGTTCAAGGGATGATGAAATTCCGTACATGTAATCTGCTTTCCCTCTGTTTACTGCATCAATTCCATCTTCCACATTTTCACAGTACATGACCTGGTCCGCCATAACCGTATCAGGCAGTTTTCTCCCGTTCAGCACAGCCGCCGTCAGTCCCTCAGACGGATACGTCACCGATTTATTTTTTACAATTACGTTGTCAAAAGATACATATGGCAGAGTCAGGGCCAGTCCCTTCTCCGCAGCAAATTCTTCCTGATCAATAAAGCAGCCAGCCATATCAGCGCTTCCGTCCTCTACCAGCTGCAGCATTTCCTCATAAGAATCTGCCAAAACATAAGTAAATTTAAGCCCGGTCGCTGCCTCGATCTCATTCAGTAGATCCGGGATGATACCACTATGTGCATCCTCGTCTTCCATGCAGTAGAACGGATGGAATTTGCGTACGACCGCCACCCGAATCTCTTTTGTCTGACGTATAAATTCAAGTTCTTCCTGTGTGTAGCTGATCTGAATGCTCTGGGAATCTGCCAGATGCTTTCTATAGTTCTTTTCTATGAAGTCCGGCATACAGTCCATAATCTGCCCCAGAGCATAGTTTAGCCCGTCCAGCACTTCCTTATTGCCTTTTGTCGTAGCAAAGTAGTAGGGCTGAGCCTGGAATTCTGCCGCAATCCGGAATTTACCGTCGGCTTCCATATCATTTCCCAGCAGAAGATCAACCTCGCCGCTTTCCAGATAATAATGCAGGGTTTCATCGATCATGTCTTCCTTGTCATAATACACAAATCCGCAATCGATATGATTAAACTCCAGATATCGTTTCAGGCGCTGTATTTTCTCCGTTGCATTTGCATACACGCCAATCCGCTTTCCCTGAAGGGATTCTATATCTTTATCACGGATACTTCTGTCATCCCTGCGGGCAAACAGAACTCCATAATTATACCCCATGTTGTAATCCGGATAATCATAGAGCTTTCTCAGGCTATCGTCATAAAACATACCGCCCATCAGGTCGATTTCGCCGGAGGCCAGCAGCTCTACAATCGCATCATTGTCGCATTCCACAAATTCATATTTCCAGTTGGTATATTTCGAAATTTCATTCAGATAGTCGATGATCAGTCCGCTGTAATGACCATTTTCGTCCTTTTCACTAAAATTTTTTACCTGAGTAAAACCCACTTTAACAATCCGGGACTCTGTTCCCTCATTTTCTTTTTCCTCATTCTGTATTTCCTGCCCATATACGGAAAATGCATATGTGCAAAGGCTCAGAGTAAGGATTAAAAAAACGACTACAGCTTGGAATCTGTACTTTCTGCTTCTAATGCTCACAACGGCTTTCTCCTTCTGTCTCAATATCAAAAATTGTAATCCGATCATTCTACTTCATTATATAGGGAATAGTGCTGGAGCACAAGCGATTATATTTTTTAATCAGCACTCGATATTCTGACTGCTGTTACAGCCGCCTTTTCTTTCTATTAAAAATCGTTTCAACCGCATTTTCTCCTGCGCATATACGGAGCTGCTCTTTCAATAAATTGACAGGACGGCCTTTTCTTCTTTTATATTTCCCCACCGTCACATGCCTTCTGTGAAAGCAGAAACTGTACCATCTTCTCTTCCTTCATTGGACGGGCATAATAATATCCCTGAATATACTGTACTCCTGAAGCAGAAATCATTTTCTGCTCCTCTTCCGTCTCCACTCCTTCCGCAACAACCAACAGGGAATTGATCCCCGCCATCTCCACAATGGACCGAAGCAGAGCATACTGCTTTGGATTGGTAAGAATCTGCTGCGTCAGAGACCGGTCAATCTTTATTACGTCTACCGGAAGGTTGGACAGGTAGTTCAGGCTGCTGTATCCCACGCCAAAATCGTCAAGCGCAATATGAATTCCCTGCTGTCTCAGCTTTTCCAGCGCCGCAGAAGCCCGAGCAATCGACTGAATGAGGATGCTCTCGGTAATTTCCAGAGTAATCCCGGTTGCATCAGCTCCTGACTGATGAATCAGTTCCAGCAGATGATCGGCGCTGTTGCCCACCAGAAGCTGCTGAACCGAAAGATTAATACTCATCCGTTTCAGTCCCAGCTCTTTCCCACGTGTATACATGAAGCGGCATGCCTCGTTCAGTACGTAATCTCCCAACTGTTCTACCATTCCGCTGCGCTCTGCCAGCGAAATGACCTGAAATGCTGAAAAATAGCCGCCTTTTCCGTCCGGCAGGCGCACCAGAGCTTCCGCAGCCGCATAAGTTCCCGTTTCCAGGTGCATAATGGCTGATACCACACTTCGAGAGACCGCTGCTGTATTCCTGATTTCAACCGCCGCAGAATATCCGCTTCCGTCCGTATTATTCTATCCAGACTGTGGCTGTAAACCATGATCTTTTGATTGGATTCCTTGGCAAAGCGCAGCGCTGTCTGGATGCGGTCGAGAAGCACCTCCGGGGTGTCTCCGTATGCCGGATACTCACACACCGCAATCCGCACCTGAAGGGCAAAGGAGGCGTTTCCTGCCGATACAGGATCGGAGAACAGCTGCTGCAGTCTGGCTGCAACTATTTCCTCGTTTTCTCCCGACATGGATATCCCAAGAAAAACGTCACCGTTAATCCTGTACAGATACGTTCCGAACGGGTGTGAAAGCCGCTGCAGAACCTCGCGGAGAATCTGATCCCCAATATCGGCGCTGAACAGTTCATTATACTGGCTGAATGAACAGATATCCACGCAGAAGAGGCGAAACCGCCGCTTCTGATCATAGGAAATCAGCATATTGGCATCTCTCAGATATTTTCTCCGATTGCCCACGTGGAACATCGGGTCCGTATAGGCCATCTGCTCTACCTGTTTACGGTACTGGTTGAATGTTTTAGACAGTTCCATCATTTCCAGATCCGTATACTCATCAAACACCACATCATTCTGACCCTCTATCAGCATTCGGCATTTTTCAGTCAGCATGCGCACGGGAGACTCTTTGGACTGGCGCATGTAATAATCCCGGATGACGGCGGCAATCTCTTCCGACGCCGTTCTGCCCTGACTGCATCGAATATATTGATATCGGGCGTTTAGAAAGCTCTTCTCTCCGTATAGACGAACCTTCATCAGGAGCTCCAGAGACAGGCCTTTGGCAAAATCCTCCTGCTGGTTATCATTCATGTCTTCACGGACGGCAACTGCGAAATGGCCGGAACCAAAGTATCCTGCAATAAACGGATTCTCAATAAATTCCTCCAAACGCCCCGGAATACTCTTCAGAAAAACTGCTTCCTCACTCAGACCGATCGCCTGGGAAACCTGACCGTATCCTTCAAAAACAAAATAAAAAAGAATGATCTGGCTGCCCGCGCCGGATTTCCATTGATCCAAAGCTTCTGTAAACCCCACCTGGTTATACAATCCGGTCTGACCGTCTTTCCGCTCATACTGCGTCAGAATACGCTTTTGGACGAACAGCTTATAAATGGAACAGGCAAGTAACAGGAGCAGAATAGCCGTCAATGAACAGATCACGGCTATCCCTGTATTATATGCAGAGCTGATCCATCCATTTGTCGGCTGAATGCTGAGGTTCCACTGTGTCGGCAGATAAAATGTCGTTTTGGCTGCATGGGAAAAGTCAATTCCATCCTGTGAAACAGCTACGACTTCCTTATTACCGTTCTGTGGATCCACACGCCAGAGCTCATAATCATATCCCTGATCAGCCAGATAATCCAGTCCAAACTGCTGCAGCACAAAATCACGGTCCAGCGCCACCACGACTTCTCCCAGATAAGCTCCGTTCCCTATAATCGGCTGAAGAAAAAGGAACACCTCCTGACTGTCGGTGTCCGATTCCATGATGACCGGGCCTTCCACTACGAGTTCTTTCACCACTTTTGCCATTGTATAAACGTATGAAAAATCCTTCAGATCATGACCCACCTGACTCCCATATCTATCCTTCGGCAGCGCAATGTCCATGATATCCCCATCAACCAAACAGACGTATCGTACCTCTTCTTTTTCCAGAAGGGGAGCCGCTGCCTTTTCAAACCATTCGTTATTTCCATCCTCCGCAGTGAGAGCCATCTGGGCGAGTGTATCCGCTTCATTCAGGTTTCCATGGAGCTGCAGCATAATATTGTCACTGTAAAAATGAAGAATCTGCTTCACTTCCCGCTGGCGAATATCCATAAAGGTGCTACGCAGCAGAACTCCGGTTACTGCCGTCAGAGCCAAAACGATCAGGATTACCAGGCAGTACAATATCTGCCGTTTTCTTTGCAGTTTCATATATTACCTCAATTCTTTTGAATTTTGTAATAGCCTTTTCCGTTTTGTTTTACAAAATACAGCGCTTCATCCGCCTCTGCAATCAACTGATTTAATTCCACTCCCGGGCGGTATAAGGAAACACCCACACTGCACTGGACAGGTATGTTCTGACCACCGGACCCTACTTCTGAATGGAGCCTGAGTACGAGTTCATTCATCACGCCCTGCAGCTCATTTTCATCATCCAGACCTGTCAGAAGCATTACGAATTCATCACCGCCGTACCGGCCGATTACACCGTCATACCTCTTTTCATATTCCCTCAGGATATAACCGACGCTTTTCAGCGCAACATCTCCTCCGCTGTGACCGTATGTATCGTTAATATATTTCAGATTATCCATATCTACAAAGCAGAGAGCGCTGACGAGATTCGGATCGATCTTCTTCATCTGTGCCTCCGCCTGATTCAAAAATACGGATCGGGTAACCACTCCCGTCAAGCTGTCTGACAGACCATTGCTGGTCAGACGTATAATCTCATTAAAATCCAAATCCTCCGGCCGTTCATCCTGATATATTTTCTTTTCCAGTTCTTCCACGGAATGAACCAGTACATCCACGATCTCCATCTGCTTTGCAATATATCTTTTTAATAGATACATAAGTCCGAAACACAGCAGAACAGTCAATCCGGACACGAGTACCAGGCTTGGGATGATTTTTGAAAATACAGTTCCGAAATTAACGGAACACATGATATCCCATGACGTATTTTCCACGCGCTGATAAACCGTATAATAGAGATCTCCATTCCGTATGCTCCAGTATTCTCCCGGAATTGCAGCCAGAAACTGCTCCTGCAGTTTATCCGCAGTCGTACCGAACAGGGTGGAACTGCGCAGTGTATTCATAATCGGATCCCCGTAAGAAAGCCCTGCCGTAGAAGTCATGATCTGTCCCTGAGAACCGATCAGGGTTGCGTCGGAGCCGTTGATTCCGGCAGACTTTTCCAGAATATCCATGACTTCGTCAAAATAAATGGCGCAGAACAGGCAGCCTGTGATATTTCCCCTGCTTTCAACCAGCGGTACGGCCACCGTATAGTTCAGTGTCACGCCGTCGGCACCGGCTGCAAAACTGTCCGTAACCTGTCTCTTACCGGTAGAAAACAGCTTCTGCATATAATCGCGGCTGGCAAGGCTGGCAGGTTCCGATCCGTCGGAATAAACCGTAATATCGGAATCCACATAACAAATCATCAGATATCCGAAGTAAGGAGACATCTGATCCAGTTTTTTTACCTTTTCAATTGGGGGCACCTCCGGATCATAAAATTCCGGCAGGCTGGCAAGGGACTCTAAAAGCGTAATGGATTCATTGACGCGCTGCGACGTCTGTGCATGGACGCTGGCGAGCGAAGCGCGGGCATCCGATTTCATCCTGCCCACAGAGAGAACGGCGGCGCCCAGCAGCATAATAACCAGCGTCATCAGGCAGAACACGGCGCTATATCGCAGAATCGGAGAAAACGATATCTGCCATCCGCTGTTCTTATCCTTGTTCTTGTTTTTATTCTCATTCATAATATACCATGGCCTTTCTGTTACTGAAGATTAAGGTCAGATAGCTGTTGTAAATACATGCATGCCTTCTCTTTATTAAATTATTCCATCTGTTTCTTCTTGCTCTGATCTGTATATTTTCGAATCATTCTGCATAATATTCCAGCTTCGATCGGCTTTGACAGGTGTTCGTTCATTCCTGCCTTCCTGCTCATTTCTATGTCTTCCTCATAGGCATTCGCCGTCATTGCAAATATTGGTACCGCAATTGCATCCGGCCGTTTAAGGGCGCGGATATTCCTGGCGGCCTCCAGGCCGTCCATAACCGGCATTCTGATGTCCATCAGGATTACGTCATAGCGTTCTGGTTCGGAATCCCGGTATCTTTCTACAGCCTCCAGGCCGTTTTTGGCACAGTCCACAACAGCACCCGCATTTTCCAGCAGATAAACAGCGATCTCCGTATTCAGTTCATTGTCTTCACAGAGAAGAACACGAAGCCCCTTTAATGAAATATCACGTTCCACATCTTCCGATTGCATAGAGGCTGATTCCGGCACGAAATCCACCCACAGATCCACAATGAATTCCGTCCCATTTTCCATCTCGCTTTTCACCTGAATGGTTCCGCCCATCAGCTCTACCATTGATTTGACAATCGCAAGCCCAAGTCCGGAGTTCCTTCCATCGGAATCCGATGTCTTTCTGCCTTCCTGGGTAAACGGCTCATACATGTGTTTCTGGAATTCCCCGCTCATACCGATTCCATTATCACGGACCACGATCTGCTTGTGCAGCCTGCCATCCCGTTCTTCCAGATTTCTCACCCGAAGCTCAATTCGTCCTCCCCTGGGCGTATACTTTACCGCGTTGTTGAGGAGGTTAAAAATAATCTGATTAAAGCGCAGCTTATCCAGCATAATACAGGGATGCGTTACCTCATCCTTATCAAATATGAATTCGATCTCCTTCTGTATACACTGTGGAATAATCAAGGCTTCCACCTGACGTCTGAATTCATCAATTTCATATGGTTCCGGATGGAGGCTGATGGCGTTCTTTTCAATTTTCGAAATATCAAGAATATCGTTCAGCAGGCCCATTAAAAACTGTCCCGACGATTCCAGTTTATCCAGATAGGACTTTACGTTCTCCATATGGTCCAGTTCGTTTTTTGCCAGGGCCGTCAATCCCAGAATGGCATTCATTGGCGTCCTGATATCGTGGCTCATCCTGGATAGGAAGTCTGTCTTCGCATTGCTGACCTTCTCTAGCTCTGAAGAAATCACCGTCTGCTGTTCCAGCGCCTCCCGCAGCTGCATCTGCAGATCGTGTTCTTCTGTGACATCTGTATATGTCGCATAGAACAGCTTGTATTCCGGCGTGCATTTTTGAAGGCGCAGATCGGCATTTACCCAGACATAATTGCCGTCTCCACGGAGAAGGCGGTATTGCCTGACCGTAAAATGATCCGTCTGATAGCCTTCCTTGTAAGCGTTTCGCACCCGTTTCATATCGTCAGGATGAACTCCCGCAAACGCATCGTCAAAATACTGACTTTCCAATTCCGCTTCTTTCTCATCCGGCACACTGGCATTCACTGCCGTTCTCTCAATTCCAAGCATGCGGTATTGGCCTAAATTGCCATAGACCGGAAGCAGTTTATCATAGGAAGGCATCTTTAATATCACCACGCCGGAAGATATCTGATCCAGGATTTTATACGCTGTTTCCACTTCCTGCTCCGACCGTTTCAGAGAGTCTTCCAGCTGCTTTTGATACCGCTCCATCCGTTCTTTTTGTCTCGTCTTCTGGAGAAAAACCGATAAAACACGTGACAGATAGCTGAATGCCCTGCGCACCGTAAGCTGGTCACTCCAGTCTTCTCTTTGTCTGCCGCAATCACATATTCCCACAAATCCAAACAGATGTCCATGATCCTGAACCGGGTATTGGAACAGCGCGCGGACTCCATACTCTGTAAATAACGTTTTCATTCTCTGAGGCAGCTGATCTCGATCGGTACAGATCATTCCCTCCTGTCCGACAGTTTCAGCAGCTCCTAACTCGCAGGGACTGCCTGTCAGCTGATCAGCCATGGCGATTTCATTCTGCTCCGGCCATTCATATATGTTATCTATCCTGTCCCCATTCTCAGATATCACGATCAGATAAGCATAATCCGCCTGGAAGAAGCCGGATATCTGTCTCAACACCTGTAGTACCGCCTGTTCGAGCGTATCATTCTCATACATGGCGTCAAATGTATCATTCATAAACTGCTCTAATTTCAGACTCATAAGCCTCTCCCCGATTTCCTGCATCTTATTATGTAAAAACATATTGTTTCTATTATATCTGATCTGTTTTGTAAAAGCAATATAACTCGTTTCATAACAAAGAATTCGCTAAAGCGAACTGTCGCGCCGGGCGCTGTACCCGATAAAGCGGGGCATGCAATCGCATCAGCGGCGTAAATCCTTTCAGTAATCTCATTGGCCGTATACAAGTTGGAATCGCTTATGCATAAAAATGCATGGACAGCCGCACTGAAATTCCAGCGCAGTCATCCATGCATTTATTCGTTTCCATAAATTCTGTTCTAAGTGGCACAAAAATGGTACAAAGGACAATTACTTATCGAGAAATCGATTTCTTTCCCGGCTCTTAATACAGCTTCGCTCCTGCCGGAATCCTGTCATCCACCAGTAAAAGATTCAGTCCTTCTTTTCCATCTGCTTCATGAACTGCTGAAATCAGCATTCCACAGGAATCAATGCCCATCATCTTACGAGGCGGCAGATTCACAATGGCAATTGCCGTCTTTCCAATCAGTTCTTCCGGCTCATAATACTCGTGGATTCCGCTTAAAATTGTGCGGTCCTCACCGCTTCCGTCATCTAACGTAAACTGAAGCAGCTTCTTGCTCTTCGGAACTGCCACACAGTCTTTAATCTTCACAGCGCGGAAATCAGACTTTGCAAATGTCTCAAAATCAACCATTTCCTCAAACAGCGGCTCGATCTTGACGTTGGAAAAATCGATCTTTTCTACACTTTTTTCCTCTGTCACGGCAATGGCCTCAACCGCCTTTTCCACTTTCTTAGAAGCGTCATTTCCCCCCAGCGTCTTCATCGTCGGGAACAGCAGTACATCCCTGATCGCAGCAGAATCTGTAAGCAGCATAACCATACGGTCAATACCGAAACCGATACCGCCAGTCGGAGGCATGCCGATTTCAAGGGCATTTAAGAAGTCTTCATCCGTATGATTGGCCTCTTCATCTCCCTGTGCGAACAGTTCTTCCTGAGCGGCAAAACGTTCTCTCTGGTCGATCGGATCATTTAACTCAGAATATGCATTTGCCATTTCCCATCCGTTCATGAAGAACTCGAAACGCTCTACATATTCAGGATTTTCCGGTTTCTTTTTCGTCAGCGGAGAGATCTCTACCGGGTGGTCCATAACAAAGGTGGGCTGCACCAGATGTTCTTCCACAAATTCTTCAAAGAACAGGTTCAGAATATCGCCCTTCTTGTGTCTCTCTTCAAATTCGACGCCTTTTTCTTTCGCTGCCGCTCTGGCTTCTTCCAGAGTGGTGATTACACTGAAATCAACGCCGGAATATTTCTTAACTGCATCTACCATGGTAATGCGTTCAAACGGTTTTCCCAGATCCATTTCAATACCGTTGTAAGTGATTGTGGTCGTTCCAAGAACTTCCTGTGCCACAAATCGGTAAAGTTTCTCTGTCAGATCCATCATTCCATTATAGTCTGTGTACGCCTGATAAAGCTCCATCAAGGTGAATTCCGGATTGTGTCTTGTGTCAAGGCCTTCATTGCGGAATACGCGTCCGATCTCGTATACCCTTTCCAGGCCGCCCACGATCAGTCTCTTGAGATACAGCTCCAGAGAAATACGCAGCTTTAAGTCTTCGTCCAGCGCGTTGAAATGAGTTTCAAACGGTCTTGCCGCCGCTCCGCCTGCATTTGATACGAGCATCGGAGTCTCTACTTCCATAAAGCCTTCCTGGCTCAAATATTTACGAATGCTGGAAATGATCCTGGAACGCTTGATAAACGTATCCTTAACCTCGGCGTTCATGATCAGATCCACATACCTCTGACGGTAGCGGAGATCTGTATTCGTCAGTCCGTGGAATTTCTCCGGAAGAATCTGAAGACTCTTGGAAAGCAGAACTACAGAAGTTGCATGGATGGATATTTCCCCTGTCTTCGTAGTAAAGACAGTTCCCTTAAGGCCTATAACGTCACCGATATCCATCTTTTTGAACTCTTTATAGGCTTCTTCGCCAATGCTGTCTCTTGCCACGTAAGACTGGATATTTCCTTTTAAATCCTGAACGTTGCAGAAGGATGCCTTCCCCATCACCCGCTTGGACATCATACGTCCTGCGATGGATACCTCTTTTCCTTCCAACTCGCCGTAATTATCTTTTATATCCGTGCTGTGCACAGTCACATCATACTTTGTGATCTGAAATGGGTCCTTACCTGCTGCCTGTAATTCCGCCAGTTTCTCACGGCGAACCTTCAACAACTGATTTAAATCCTGTTCCTGGCCTGCTGCCTGCTTCTGCTCTCCTGCCACTTCTTCCACTCCTTTGTCTTCTTATACTCTCTGAATTTCCAGAACCCTGTACTGAATCATCCCCATCTGGGTTTCAACGTCTACAATATCTCCGGCTTTCCTTCCCATCAGGCTTTTCCTACCGGCGATTCGTTGGAAATCTTATTCTGAAGGCTGTTGGCCTCTGTGGAACCAACGATTGAGAACTCCATCTCCTCGTCGAATTCCGTATCATATACCTTAACTTTACAGCCAATATTAATCTTATCGAGATCAATTTCTTCTTCTACTACAACCTCTGCGTTTTTAAGCAGTTTCTCAAGCTCTTCAATACGAAGCTCGATTTCTCTCTGCTCATCCTTTGCGGCATCATATTCAGCATTCTCTGACAAATCGCCCTGTTCTCTCGCCTCTTTGATCTTCTGGGCTACTTCTTTTCTCTTAACAACTTTCAGGTTCTGAAGCTCATCCTCATACTGCTTCAATCCCGCATATGTTAAAATGTTTTTCTTTTCAGCCATAGTACATGCTTCCTTCCTTTTTCAATTACTTTAAGGCTGCCTTCCGGACCGTTAGCCTGTATAAACATATTCATTATTAGAAATTTTATACACGGTACTTTGAACCGTGATCAATAAAACCCTCACCCTGATTCATCAGGCACAGTCCCCGCCATTTTCAACCTTCTCGCATTCACAGTATTATAGCTTAAAGACTAATCCTTGTCAAGAAAACCATTATGGAAATTAGCCTTTTTTATGGTTTTAAAGTCTGGTCTGAATAAATTCTTCCAGCGTTTTAAAATCTGTAATCTGGTTCACTTCATTGCGAAGGACGGCTGAATGAGGAAGTCCCGTCGTATACCATGCAATATGCTTCCGCATTTCCCGCATTCCAGCCAGTTCACCGCGGAATTCGATCTGCATTCTGGTATGGCGCAGAATCATACTTTTCAGTTCCTCCCTGGAAGGCCTGGGAAGAATTTCACCCGTTTCCAGATAGTGGTTAATCTCCCTGAATATCCACGGATTTCCCTGTGCCCCTCTGGCTACCATAATTCCGTCGCAGCCTGTTTCTTCCAGCATCCGCTTTGCATCCTGAGGCGTGAAAACATCTCCGTTTCCTATGACCGGTATCTGCACTGCCTCTTTGACCTGACGGATGATGTCCCAATCGGCTTTTCCGGAATAGTACTGTTCTCTCGTTCTGCCGTGGACAGCTACTGCCGAGACGCCGCAGCACTCAACAATTCTGGCGATCTCAGGCGCATTCACGTTCTCTTCGTTAAATCCTTTGCGGAACTTCACCGTAACCGGCTTTTTCACCTTCTTTACCAAAGCTGTGAAAATCTCTTCTACCAGTTTTGGATTCTTCATCAGTGCGGAACCTTCTCTGTTGTTCACGACCTTTGGAACGGGACAGCCCATATTGAAATCGATGATGTCAAATGGACCGTCCTCAATCCTGGCTGCCATTTCGCTCACGATCTCAGGATCGGAGCCAAACAGCTGAACCGCCACGGGCCTCTCTGACTCATTTACCTCCAGCAGTTCCTTCGTGTTCTTATTATTATAGTAAATTGCCTTGGCACTGACCATTTCCGTATAGAGAAGGCCGCATCCCTGTTCCTTGCAGATCTGGCGGAACGGCTGATCGGTTACACCGGCCATAGGGCCAAGCGCCAGCCTGTTTTCGATTTTGACGTTTCCTATTCTGAATCCGTTTTCCTTCTGCATTACTCTTCTTCCCCGCTGTCCAGAAAATCGGCCTCTTCTCCCAGGTAAAATACTTTAAAGTAGAGTTCCAGGGATTCCAGCAGTTCCTGCCTTTCCTCTCTGATCTGTTTGATTTTCAGGTAACTGCCGATCTCGTCGATGCTTCCGTCGTATTCGTCTGCTTCTGTGCGGAATTCCAGCGTACCGTCAGGCTTGAATTCCATCATAAAGACACCGCCCACCTCCTGCACAAACCAGACGCACATAATCTGCAGCTCTTTCTTGATCCCTTCCGGAAGTCCTTCAAATTCATCGTTAAAATAATATTTCTGCGTATATGCGTTTGCTCCGCATAGTACAGCCGGCTTATCTTCCATGATTTTTCTCCCTCTTTTTATAGGAAAGCTTTACATGACATCATTTCCTCTAACAGGTTATTGCAAAAAAGAATCAAACATTGCCACCGATATCAGATTTCGTAACTAGCCACCGCCTGGAGCGGAATCTGGTATCGGTGGCACGGCTTATTCGACTTTTTGCAACAGCCTCCTTCAATAAAAAGGGGCCATTGCCTGCGCAACGGCTCCTTACACCTGATACGTTTTATCTTTTATATGATTATCGAACCAGCATCTTGCTGATCTCGAACTGCTCTTCCGGAATGTCCTTGCTCATATTCAACGCTTCCTGAATATCGAAGTCCACATACTCTCCGTGCTTGTATGCCACAACGCGGTTGCTCTTTCCTTCGCTCAGCAGCTCGACTGCTTTTGCACCCATGATTGAAGCATAGACTCTGTCCTTGCATGTCGGCGTACCGCCGCGCTGCATATGTCCGAGGATTGTCGCTCTTGTCTCAATTCCTGTAGCAGCTTCAATTCTCTTCGCCATGGAAACAGAATGCCCAATGCCTTCTGCATTGATAATAATATGATGCTTCTTGCCGCGTTTTCTGTTTTCTATAATTCTGTTGATCAGAACCTGCTCATTGCCGTCATACCGCTCCGGGAGAAGAATATCTTCAGCTCCGTTGGCAATACCGCACCAAAGGGCAATATAACCTGCGTTCCTTCCCATAACCTCGATAATGCTGCAGCGTTCATGGGATGTGGAGGTATCGCGTACTTTGTCGATCGCTTCCATTGCCGTATTTACTGCTGTATCAAATCCTATTGTATAGTCCGTACATGCGATGTCAAGATCAATGGTACCGGGGAGTCCGATGGTATTAATTCCAAGGGCGGATAATTTTCCTGCTCCGCGGAAGGAACCATCTCCGCCAATAACCACAATGCCGTCAATGCCGTGTTTCCTACAGATTTCAGCACCCTTCTGCTGTCCTTCTGCTGTTGTAAATTCCTGGCATCTGGCTGTATAAAGAATTGTACCGCCTCGATGGATGATGTCAGCAACGCTCGTACTCTCCATATCAACTATCTCTTCCTGAAGGAGGCCTGCGTAACCTCTCATGATTCCTTTTACTTTTAATCCTTTATTTATTGCGGTTCTGACTACTGCACGGATAGCGGCATTCATTCCTGGTGCGTCGCCGCCGCTTGTTAATACGCCAATCGTCTTTACTGCTTTCGCCATAGTCTTTCCCTCCATATGAAAGTGTTCGTACTTCACGTGTTATTCTAATGCATTTTCCCTATCTTTTCAATAGTTTTTCAACAACTTTGACATTTATTTCACCATACATCCTGACAAGCGTATCGATGAGAGCCTGGTCAATCTTCACATTCCAATTGGAAGGAAGTACCTTTTTTGCCTTTTCTTTCCGGAGATAAACGATCACATGATCCTTTCCCTCAGCCATTTTCAGGGCATCCAGAAATTCCCTTTCCGCGGCTATATACTCTTCTTTATTCTCAAACTGCATCCACAGTTCTTTCGGAACATCATCGAAGGGCACAATCCTTTCACAGACAAGTTTTCCGACCGGATCATCACCCACGGAAACGCGTCCTTCGATAAAAAGCTTGGCATCATCTGTCAGCATATCCCTGTTTTTTTCGTAATCCTTTGGAAATACGATAACTTCTACCGAACCTGCCAGATCCTCCAGCGTTACAAACGCCATCATTTGGTTTGTTTTTGTAGTTTTCACTGTTTTGCCGGAAACCATACCGCCGATGATCACATGCTGGCCGTCTTCCACAACGGCCTTATCCGTTTCCTCGTCCACGACGAAGTCCGTAGCTTTAGCCGTAATATTCCTGCTCCAGCTCTCTTCATAGTCGTCAAGCGGATGGCCGCTGATATAAATGCCAAGTATTTCCTTTTCAAAGGCCAGCAGTTCTTCTTTCGGAAATTCCCCCACATCCGGAAATGTAATCTGATAATCCTGTTTCTCCTCTTCCCCGACGAAATCGAAAAGGGACATCTGGCCTTCCAATACGTTCTTCCTTTCCCTGTTTTTCTGGTCCAGAATCTCCGGGGCAATCAGGACTTTCTGTTTCCTAGTACCAGGAAGGCTGTCCAAGGCGCCTGATTTTATAAAATTATCTAAGGTTCGTTTATTTACTTCCTTGTTGCTCATTCGTTCCACGAAATTATCCATGGATACGAAAGGTCCGTTCGCCTCTCTCTCACTGATTATGGCGTCTACTACGTTTCTGCCCACACTCTTGATCGCAGAAAGGCCGTAGCGGATCGCTCCGTCGGAAACGGAAAATCCGCTGTATCCCACATTGATGTCAGGAGGCATGATTTCGATCCCCATCTGGCGGCAGGTCAGAATATATTCCGATACCTTCGTCACATTGTCCATGACGGAAGTCAGAAGTGCGGCCATATACTCTCTCGGATAGTAGTATTTCAGCCATGCAGTCTGATAGGAAACAACAGCATAACAGGCAGCATGCGACTTGTTGAACGCGTATTTGGCAAAGTCCGTCATTTCATCATATATATGATTTGCCGTCTTCTCGTCAATCCCGTTATGAATACAGCCAGCTACACCCTCTTCTTCGTTTCCATAGACGAAATTATGGCGTTCTTTCTCCATAACAGACGCTTTTTTCTTCGACATGGCACGTCGAACCAGGTCGCTTCGTCCCATTGTATATCCCGCCAGGTCGCGAACAATCTGCATAACCTGCTCCTGGTATACGATGCAGCCGTACGTTGGTTCCAGAATCGGTTCCATCTGCGGGCAGTCGTACGTAATGGACGACTGATCGTTTTTTCCCTTCAGATATCGCGGTATAAAATCCATCGGACCCGGACGATAGAGAGAGATTCCTGCAATAATGTCTTCCAGGTTCTCAGGCTTCAATTCCTTCATGAAGCTCTTCATACCCCCGCTTTCCAGCTGGAACACGCCCTCGTCCTTACCGCTTCCGATCATATCCAGAACATTTTTATCATTATAATCGATATCCAGCATTTCCAGCTGTATATGGTTATTATGCTCCACCTGCTTAACCGCATTCTGAATTACGGTCAGTGTTCTAAGACCAAGAAAATCCATTTTCAGAAGTCCCAGTTCTTCCAGAGTCGTCATGGTAAACTGGGTCGTAATCGTTCCGTCTGCCGCTCTGGAAAGCGGGACGTACTCATCCACGTTCGTACGGCTGATTACAACTCCTGCAGCATGCATGGATGTATGGCGCGGCAGGCCCTCCAGACGTTTTGACATATCGATCAAATATTTTACTTCATCGTCATTATTATATGCGTTTCTCAAATCAGGGCTGCCCTTCAGCGCCTTATCTAGAGTCATGCCGAGATCATTCGGGATCATCTTTGCAATCATATCGCATTTTGCATAGGGCATATCCAGTACGCGTCCCACATCACGGACAACTCCCTTGGCGGCCAGCGTACCGAATGTGACGATCTGAACGACCTGATCTTTCCCGTATTTTTCCACGACGTAGTCAATCACTTCCTGGCGCCGTTCGAAGCAGAAATCCACGTCGATATCGGGCATGGACACACGTTCCGGATTCAGGAAACGCTCAAACAGCAGGTTGTACCGGATCGGATCAATATCCGTTATGCCAAGGCAGTAGGAAACGATACTTCCTGCAGCCGACCCTCTTCCCGGTCCCACGATGATGTCGTTGGATTTGGCAAAATGAATGAAATCCCATACGATCAGGAAATAGTCCACATACCCCATGGAATGGATGACATCCAATTCATAGTTCAGGCGCTCTTTCAGCGTCCCGTCGTCATCCGGATACCTTGTTTTCATACCTTCCAGGCACAGATGATTCAGATATCCCCAGGCATCAAATCCTTCCGGCACTTCATACTGGGGAAGTTTTGTCACTCCGAATTCAATTTCCACATTGCAACGCTCCGCAATTTTATGGGTATTTTCAATCGCCTCGAGGGCATATGGGAAGAGGCTCTTCATCTCATCTTCAGACTTGCAGTAATACTGCCCGCCCTCATAGCGCATTCGGTTCTCATCTGCTACTTTTTTTCCTGTCTGAATACACAACAGAATATCGTGCGCTTTCATATCTTCTGCATACGTATAATGGATATCATTGGTGGCCACCAGGTCGATGCCCAGCTCGGCGCTCATCCGCATAAGTCCCTGGTTCACATTTTTCTGGGCCGGTATTCCATGGTCCTGAAGCTCCAGAAAAAAGTTACCCTTGCCGAAAATCCCCTCATACTTTAACGCAGATTTTTTCGCTTCGTCATACATGCCTCTGGACAGGAATCTCTGAACTTCTCCTGCGAGGCAGGCACTCAGTGCGATAATTCCCTCGTGATATTGTTCGAGGATCTCATAATCCACCCTCGGTTTATAATAAAAGCCTTCTACAAAGCCTTTTGATACAATTTTCATCAGGTTTTTATAACCTGTTTCATTTTCAGCCAGAAGGACAAGATGGTAATAGCGGTCTTCTCCCCCTCCTGTTTCTCTGTCAAACCTGGAACCTGGAGCCACATAGACTTCGCTTCCCAAAATCGGTTTAATCCCTGCTTCCCTGGCTGCCCGGTAAAAATCAATCACGCCGTACATGACGCCGTGATCTGTAACCGCCATGCTGTCCATTCCCAATTCCTTCGCTCTGGACACCAGCTCTTTTATCTTGCAGGACCCGTCCAGAAGACTGTACTCCGTATGGACGTGCAGGTGTGTAAATGCCATTCTCTTTTCTCCTTTTCTTATGCATTTCGCCTGGAACAGGCGGATTTCTGCCATGAACCTCTCTTTGAATTTCCGGCTTCCCGACACTTCGCCATGCGCCTCGATTACGCTTCGCCATGCGCCTCGATTGCGCCTCGATTGCGCTTCGCTACATCTCGGTCACGGGCTTTCGCCCTCTATACCCAGCCAAGGAAGTACTCTCTTACGTGCAAGCACGACGTGATTACTTCCTTATCCGATCCTACATGGCTCATTGCTTACGTGGACATTATACCATATCCGTTAATTAATGAAAAGAGGCCGTTCATCTGTGAACCGCCTCTCTGTTGAATGCCTTATGTGATTGTACAAATAACTTTCAGTTGTTTCCAACGAGATACTGCTGAATTTCTGCAATTGCTGTTTCCTCATCATTTCCGTCTACGGTTACGACGACTTCTTCGCCCTTAACCAGACAGATGGTCATCATACCCATGATGCTCTTCGCATTTACACGGCAGCTTCCAGTTTCCAAATAAATGCTGCTCTCATATTGGCTGGCCAGCTGTACCAGCATAGCTACCGGACGAGCATCCAATCCTGACGAAAGTTCAATCGTGACTGTCTTCTTTACCATAATAATCCTCCTCATTGCTTCGACGGCCTGTCTAAGCGTTCCTTCATCTGCATCTATCCCTCAGTTTTTCTGCAAGTTCACTCAGCTTTCTTAGTCTGTGATTAACACCAGACTTACCGACAGGCGGATCCAGAGCTTCCCCAAGCTCTTTTAATGTTGCTTCTGGCCGTGACAACCGCTCTCTCGCAATCTCAGAAAGATTGTCAGGTAGGCTGTCCAGACCAATTGTATCCTGGATATATGAAATATCCTCCATCTGCTTGACCGCAGCTGATACCGTTTTGTTAATATTGGCAGTCTCACAGTTGACCTGACGGTTCACACTGTTACGCATCTCCTTCAGAATCCGGATATTCTCCAGTTCCATCAAAGAAACAGGCGCTTCCATGACATTTAAAAGATCCACAATCTGACTGCCTTCTTTAATATATACAACAAAATATTTCTTTCTCATGATGATTTTTGCATCCAGGTCAAAAGAAGCCATCATATGCTGAAGCTGACTTGCCTTCTCTTCTGTCGCACATACAATTTCAAAATGGTAGAACTTCTCCGGATCGCTGATGGAACCGCTGGCCAGAAAAGCGCCTCGAATAAATGCCCTTCTGCAGCATACCTGCTGGGTAACTACATTTTTCACCACAGAAAGATTTTCTATTATCTGTCCGTCTGATCTTAAAAGCTTTGTCGCCTTCAACACGCGTATGGCATCCTCATGTTCATGTATAATAACCGTATAAGTCATATTTCTCTGAAGATACGGATTTCGCCTGATTGAGACATCAGTTCCTATATTAAATGTTTTTTTCAATAATGTAAAGTACTTTCTTGCAACTGCCACATTTTCTGTGTGGATTTTAATACAGTATTTGTCATCTTCCGATATCTGTATTCTTCCGCACAGGCTTATGATCGCTGCAATTTCTGCAATCTGACAATGCCTCGCACTGCTGATCTGCCTGGAAAGTTCTTCTTTTACTCTGGAAGAGAATGACATCGCTTCCTCACTTTCCCCTCTTGCTGTCTTTATCTATATCTCTGTGTTCGATTTTCAGGCCCCACTCTTCATGGTCCTTTAACTTTTCATAAAGCTCACGCGCTACCGTGACAGAACGATGCTTGCCGCCCGTACAGCCGATGGCGATCACAAGCTGATTTTTACCTTCGGCAATATAATTGGGAATCAAAAATTCCATCATATCATAAAGCTTTTCCAGAAAAATTTCAGCTTTTCCCCCCTGCTTTACATATTCCTGTACCTGTATTTCTTCCCCCGTATGGCTGCGCAGTTCCTCCTCATAATAAGGATTCGGAAGGAACCGGACGTCGAATACGAGGTCGGCATCGGACGAATTCCATATTTAAATCCAAAGGACAGAACGGTGACAAACAGATTAGCGTATTCCTGATTTTTCATGAATATCTTTTCCAGCTCCTGTCTCAGCTCTCTCGTAAGCAGCATGCTGGTATCTATGATATAATCAGCTTTTACCTTCAAAAACTCCAGTTTTTCTCTCTCCCTGGTAATCCCCTTGTCAATTCTGCCCTTTCCTGCCAGAGGATGCGCCCTGCGCGTTTCTTTATATCTTTTGATCAGAATTTCATCGGTACAGTCCAGAAACAGGACTTCATGAGGAATTCCCTTTTCATCCCAATGGCGGAAAACCTCATCCATTTCGGAAAGGCCCTCGCCGCTTCGGATATCCAGGCCAAGCGCAGCTCCCGTCATATTGTTGGGATTATCAACGATCAGATCTGCAAATTTTTCCACAAGTGATACAGGGAGATTATCTGCACAGTAAAATCCCAGATCCTCTAAAATCTTAAGTGCAATTGTCTTGCCTGCACCGGACATTCCCGTTACAATTACAAGCCTCATTTCTTTCCTCCGATGATGTCGCAATACATTCAATCAATACAAAACTGCCGTCAGCTGCGCTCCGCGTCCTATTGACCGCCCTGATAAACTTCTTCCTGCTCCGTATCCGGAAATTCTCCCAGACGCCTGACTTCCATTTCCATCTTTACTCCGAATTGTTCATAGACCCGTTTCTGAACCTGCCTGCACAATTCCATCACGTCATCTGCAGTAGCCTGCCCCCGGTTAATCACGAAACCACAGTGTTTTTCAGAAACCTGAGCTCCTCCTACCTGAAATCCTCTGAGCCCCGAATCCTGTATGAGCTTTCCTGCAAAATACCCTTCCGGCCGCTTGAATGTGCTGCCTGCGCTCGGATATTCCAGCGGCTGCTTCTTCCTTCTCTGAGCAGCCAGCTCTTCCATTCTGTCCAGAATCGCTCCATGTTCTCCCTTATGTAAGCGAATACATGCACTGAGCACAATATATCCCTCATCCATAATTACGCTGTGACGGTAGCCAAGATCCAGTTCTTCTGCCGGAAGCTCTTTTATCTCCCCATCCCTGCTGAGAACTCTGGCGGAAACAAGCACGTCTTTCATCTCAAATCCGTATGCACCCGCATTCATTACTACTGCGCCTCCAAGGGTTCCGGGAATTCCTGATGCGGACTCCAGCCCCGTAAGTGACATTCGGAGCGCTTCCCTCGCCAGTGCTGAAAGCAGGATTCCCGCTCCGGCTTCTATCAGTCCATCTCTTTCCTTCACATAGTTCAGCGCTTTTTCTGTTTCAATCATCACTCCGCGGTAGCCATCTTCACTTACAAGGAGATTGCTCCCGTTGCCAAGGATATAAAAAGGCATGCCTGACGACCTGCAGAGGCTGACTGCAGACACCAGCCCTTCTTCATCTTTCGGTGACACAAAAAAATCTGCCGGTCCTCCCACACGGAATGTGGTATGCTTACTCATTGGTTCATCCGTCTTCACTGCCTCTTTTCCGACAGCTGTACAGAGTTTTTCCAGAAATATCTCCATATCCATGAATAACCTCTACCTGTTTTAAAATTCTTTTTTAGACAGGTTCTCCTGCACTCTGCGATAAAGCTCCTGAGCCGCATTATAACCCATCTTTTTCTGTCTGTAATTCACAGATGCAGATTCTACGATTATGGCAAGATTACGGCCGGGACGAATTGGAATGTTGTGGCACACCACCTTATTGCCCAGGAATTCCGTATACTGGTCTTCCAGACCGAGCCTGTCATATTCCTTGTCCCTGTCCCATTCTTCCAGTTTAATGACCATGTCGATCTGCTGTGTATCCTTTACGCTTTCTACACCAAACAGCGCTTTTACATCAATAATCCCAATACCGCGCAGTTCAATCAAATGTCTCGTAATATCCGGCGCGCTTCCGATGAGCGTGTCATCACTGACTTTTCTGATCTCCACCACATCGTCGGTAACCAGACGGTGGCCCCTCTTAATCAGTTCCAGCGCAGCCTCGCTCTTTCCGATGCCGCTTTCTCCCATGATCAGAACGCCTTCTCCGAATACGTCCACCAGAACTCCGTGAATGCTGATGCATGGAGCCAGTTTCACCTTCAGCCACCGGATGACTTCCGCCATGAGATCAGACGTCGTTGCTTCAGAAACCATGCATGGTACGCCATAATGGTTGCACAGCTCCATCATGTCCTCGTCTGGCATCTGGCCGCGGCTGTACACGATACACGGAACCTTGCTGGCCAGAAGCTGATCATATCTGTTCACTTTCACATCATGATCCATCTGATTAATATATGCCTGCTCCACATATCCGATGATCTGAACTCTCTCATTGTCAAAATGGTCGAAAAATCCGGCCAGCTGAAGAGCCGGACGATTGACATCCGGATGTGTCAGAACCGTCTTCTCCGCATCGATCTCCGGCGTAACATTCCTGAGATGCATCTTATCGATTAATTCCGCTATCGTAACCCCATGCATAAAATTTTCTCCTTTTAATATGAGTTTGTATTTCTCCCGGTACAATGACCTTTGCGGTCATTGTACCATATCTGTTCTCTCTTGTCATTACCCAAAAGACCGGTCAGTGGAAAAAACGGTAAACGCTTTCCGCCGCTCTGGCGTTCATTCCAGGCGCCTTTTTCAGTTCCTCTGCATCCGCTTCTTTTATGGCTTCAATGGACTTAAAGTGCTTCATGAGTGCCTTTCTCCTCGTATCCCCGATCCCCTCGATATCGTCCAGAATGGATTTCACCTGGCCCTTGCTTCTTAAACTCCTGTGATATTCAATTGCAAAGCGGTGTGCCTCATCCTGAATTCTGGTAATCAAACGGAATCCTTCCGAATGCCTGTCAATAGGAATCTCTACGTTTTGATAGTAAAGCCCTCTCGTTCTGTGACTGTCATCCTTTACCATACCGCAAACGGGAATATTCAGCTTCAGTTCTTCCAGCACTTCCAGGGCGATGTTAACCTGTCCCCTTCCTCCATCCATCATAATCAGATCCGGAAATCTGGTAAAACTGCCGCACTCTTCTTCCACACCTTTCTCCCTCAGAACCTTTGCTTCTTCCATCCCATGGTTAAACCGGCGCAGCAGAACCTCCCGCATGGAGGCATAATCATTCGGCCCTTTTACCCATTTAATTCTGAACTTGCGGTAATCATTTCTCTTCGGCCGCCCATTTTCATAGACAACCATGGAACCGACGGAATCAAACCCGCTGATATTGGAAATGTCAAAGGCTTCCATACGGACGATTCCGGAAAGCCCCAGAAGTTCTTCGATCTGCTTAACGGCTCCCGTCGTCCTCATTTCCTCTCTCTTAATCCGTTCCCGATCCTGCATGAGTACAAGAGAAGCATTTCTCTCTGCCAGCTCTACAAGCCGCTCCTTATCTCCCTTTTTGGGGACCACCAGCCTGACCTTCTGCCCTCTTTTGGCTGACAGCCACTGGCCGATTACCTCTTCTTCATTCAGTTCCGCCTGTGTCCACAGCTCTCTTGGAATGAACGGCGTACCGGAATAAAACTGTTTTACAAAGCTGGTCAGTATCTGAGATTTGTCCTCTTCCAGCTCCGCTCTCAGGTGAAAGTGCTCCCTCCCGATCAGCTTTCCTTCCCGGACAAAAAATACCTGTACCACCACATCTTCCATATCACGTGACATGGCAATGATGTCCCTGTCTTCCATTCCGCTGCTGGTGATTTTCTGCTTCTGCGCCACCTTTCTTACACTCTCTAAAAGGTCTCTGTACTCGATTGCCTTTTCAAAATCCATGGCATCCGAAAACGACGTCATCTTTTCCTCCAGGCTTTTCAGGACGGCGTCGTATTTTCCGTTCAGAAATTCCAGCGCTTCGCCGACATTTTTTCCGTACTCTTCCTTGCTGATGTATCCCTGGCACGGAGCGCTGCACTGATGGATATGGTAATTCAGACATGGTCTTTCCTTTCCAGTATCCCTTGGAAGCACGCGGCTGCATGTGCGCAGTTTGTACAGCTTATGAATCAGATCGATCGTATCCTTCACCGCTCCAGCGCTCGTATAAGGGCCGAAATATCTGTTTTTATCCTTTTTCATTTCCCTGGAAAACAACACCCTGGGAAATTCCTCCTGATGGTTACCTTAATGTATGGATATGCCTTATCGTCCTTCAGCATGGTATTGTATCTCGGCCTGTGCTCTTTGATCAGATTGCATTCCAAAACAAGAGCCTCCAGCTCCGAATCCGTCACAATATATTCAAACCGTGCAATATGAGAAACCATCCGTTCAATTTTCGTCGTCTTGTTCCTGCTGCTTTGAAAATACTGCCGTACCCGGTTCTTCAGGTTGATCGCTTTCCCTACATAGATAATCTCATCCTTTGCATTATGCATCAGATAAACGCCTGGCTGCGTCGGAAGTTTCTTCAGTTCTTCTTCAATATTAAACACGTTGTCACCTCCGGAGCCTGCTGCCGTCGTACCGAATCTGAGTTTCCAGATATCCCTGTATTGTTTCAAGAGATGTCCGTTCCCCATCCTTTCCTGCAGTTACTTCCAGAACTTCACAGATCATATCCAGCTGATCCTGTGAAGCATGTCCTCCGCGCTCCTTCAGAATACAAAGCTTTTCTTCATATGTCCCGGCGTCCAGAAAATCCATCAGAAACGACGGATCTCCCTCCAGAGACTCTGCATTTGTCCCGCAGTCTTTCTCCTGCTCTTCTTCTGCTCTCGTACTCTGTTCCATATTCACTTTTTCAAATCTGTATTTCTGCGAAGCTGCAGGATATTTCTTCCTGTCCACCTCGCCTGCAAACATGGAAAGCGGCCTCGCATAAATTCTGAAATCTCCGTAAAGCGCCTGATAAATCACAAGCTGCTCGCCTGTTTCCGTATGTTCCGCCACAGCCATGACCTGGTATAGCTTATTCTTAAAGTGCCGATAAAATTCCCCCGGCTTCGGTATTCTTTCCAACTTATTCTCACATCCTTTTATTCTGTCGACTTCACTCCATTCCCCCAAATGTACGAGTGTTCTCTGTAATCTTAAGCTCTTTCCACCCTTTTCCCATGCGTCAGTCCATGTGCATCTGAGGAATAATCACGTTTACCGTCTCTGTTTCCTCCGATTCGGAAGGCCCGGCCGGAGCAACGTATTCCGGAAGTTCGGGAAGTCCCGTAAGTTCCGGAGCAGGCCCTGTTAATTCCGTCCCGCCTCCGGTCAGTCCTTCCTCTTCCCGTTCTTCTTCCGAAAGCGCAGCCCTGGATTCTGCAATCCGCCTGCTTTCTTCCTCTGCCTCTTCCGGCGTCTTTAATCCTTCCCAGGAATACTTGCTGGAAGCGCTCCATAAAATCCATTCATCATATCCTGCATCATACACAGCCTGAATCTGTTCTCTCACTTCCTTCGGGCCATATGGAATGTAGTGTTCCAGATAAGAAGCAGTGAAGTCCTGAAGCCATGGACGGACAGACGCCTGGCGGACTCCGTTCATCCTGTATTTTCTGAGCTCGGAAGACGATCCCTTCAAAGCAGCCTTAATCGTACCGTATGGATCCATATCCGGGTGGTCAATACCGAAATATCCGTCGCTGTAATGGGACGGGTAGATCATCGGACAGATGTAATCCAGGTTTCCGGCCATATCTCCGTAAATCTGTCCCACTGCTTCCGCGTCCTGGCGGCTGGAGATAATCCCGCCGAATACGTCGGCTGCTACAAATACATTCCTTTCCGAAAGCTTTTCATATGCATATGCAGCAAACTCCGTAATCACATCCGTCTTGCTTCTTCCTTTTGTATCCTCTTCATGAAAGACCACGTCGCCTACGCCTCTTTCCGTGCAGAACCGGATATAGTCAAACTGTACTTCATCAAAACCTGTTTCAGCCGCTTTTAAACCGACTTCTACAAGATAATCCCATACCTCTTTCTTATATGGATTGATCCATGCCAAACCATTCCTGTCTCTGAATATGGCGCCGTCCGGAAGCTTCATGCACCAGTCCGGCTTCTTCTCCGCCAGATATGGGTCGCGAAAGGCTACAATGCGGGCAATTGTATAGATTCCGTGTTCTTTCAGGCGGCGGATAAGCCCGGGCATATCCTTTACAGCTACCTGACAGGCGTCAATCTCATCGACGACAGGCGAATTGACCTGGCAGGTGATCCGGCCTCCGTCATCCTTAAAATCGATCACGACCGCATTGATCTCGGTCTCATCAATTCTTTTGATGATGTCATCCATTCTCGCTTCTGATCCTGCGACATTGGCAGTCAGATAAATCCCCTTTACCTTAACGGGAATTTTTTCCCTGGCAGCTTCTGTTGCAGGAGCATTTTCGCTTTCCGGATGAGCCTCCGTTTCTCCCATGCTTCCTTCTTCGTCCTTTTCTTTAATTACGATTGGGGCCGGTGTCGTGATGTCATTCATCGGTTCATGCCTGCTGCATCCTGCAAGAGCCAGGAGACAGACACCCGCCAATAGCCATTTTTTCATCGTCTTACCCTTTCCGAGTCATGCGTTTTTATCTGGTCAGAATTTCATATCCATCCTCTGTCACCAGAATCGTATACTCCCACTGTGCGGAGAGACTTCCGTCGTCCGTGTAAATCGTCCAGCCATCCTTTTCATCCACAAACCAGTCCATTCGTCCCGCATTAATCATCGGTTCTATGGTGAAAATCATCCCTGGAAACATCATCATTCCCGTATTCCGCTTTCCTACATGGCACACGTATGGCTTTTCATGGAAATCCACACCTACGCCATGGCCACAGATATCCTCTACAACTGAAAATCCATTGGAACGGGCATGTGCGTAGATCACGGCTCCGATGTCGCCCAGACAGCTTTCCGGCTTCACTTCGGATAGGCTTAAATCCAGACACTCCTTTGCCACACGCACAAGCCGGTCTGCCTCTTCCGGCACGCGGCCAATGCAGTACATCCTAGAAGCGTCCGCATAATATCCGTCCACGATCGTCGTCACATCCACATTGATAATATCTCCGTCTTTCAAAATCTGTTCCTTTGACGGAATCCCATGGCAGATTACATCGTTTACCGACGTACATACGCTTTTGGGGTATCCTTCAAAGCCAAGAGGAGCGGGAATTCCTCCCCTCTTTGCTGTGGCCTCATGTACAAGACGGTTGATATCTTCTGTGGATACGCCCGCTTTCATGATTTTGTCCACCTCGTCCAGTATCTCCGTATTGACCTTTCCTGCCCTGCGTATTCCTTCGATCTGCTCCGGCGTCTTGATCATTTTTCTGGAAGGCACAATCTTCCTTCTTTTTCTGTAATACTGTAATTTTTCATCCAGTTCCAATTTTTTATACCATCCTATTCCAGTTTCATCACTTTTTCGCAGCTGTTTCTTACAGTTACGTGAATCGTTCCTGTATTTCTTCATTTCGCTTTTTCTTTATTTATACGATTACATTCCTTCGTTTCATACCGCGGATCACCATTTTCGTCTCTTGATCCACACGAAATGACTCTGTAATCTTCTGAAGCGCCTTGTTGTATGTCCAGTCATCCAGGCTGTTCTTCCTGAGATACGCCATAGTCTGATCCGGCACTTTTATGAAAAAGAAGGAGACCGCCCACGCAACTGCCATTCTTACATAATACGCCTCATGAGTGATTCTGTCAAAATATCGGAACGCCTGTTCTGCGTATTCCTCATCGGCAAAGTAATCCAGAAGCATTACTACACCAAAGCGGATTTTATATTCTTCCCCGCTTTCCAAGTACGGTTTCAGAAAATCCCATACTTCTTTTTTATATTTCCTTGTAAATTTCAGACTTCCGCAGAAACAGTCACAGACAGCCCAGTTCCTGATTTTAGGTATAAACCACCTGATATGAGAAAACCGTTCGTCCACATCCATCGCTGCCGTCCCGATTACCAGTCCCTTCAGCATGATCTCTTCATAGTAATCTTCATGCCCCTGAAGAAGGTACTGCCTCCAGTCCCCTCTTGCCAGCTCCTTCGCCTTTTTTTTCAGTAAAGGCATACGTACACCGATGACCGGACTCTCATTGCCTGGAATCAGTCCGCTGTGGAAGTTTTTGAAATTCTCATCTGCCAGCTTTAACAGCTCTTCTCTCACCGTCACTCCACAATCCTCCCATTTTCGACAATTTTCATATAATCTCTTCCCACTTTTCGTCCAGTATATCACATTTTTCATAATTTTCAAAATTTCTGTATTTTTTTTTGGATTTCCCGGAAATTTATGATAGAATACTCTATTATGGGTTTATAGTTTTATTTTTTAAACAGAAGATTATTACATGGAGGCTTATTATGCGAATTGGATTCGATAATGAAAAATACCTGAAGACTCAGTCCGAGCATATCATGGAGCGGATTGGCCAGTTCGGGGATAAACTGTACCTGGAATTCGGCGGAAAACTGTTCGATGATTACCATGCATCCAGAGTGCTTCCGGGGTTCGCTCCCGACAGCAAACTGCGCATGCTTCTGCAGCTGGCCGACCAGGCAGAGATTATCATCGCCATCAATGCGGCCGATATCGAAAAAAATAAGGTGCGCTATGATCTGGGAATCACATACGATGTGGACGTGCTCCGCCTGATTCAGGTTTACCGCGAAAAAGGGCTTTATGTCGGAAGCGTCGTCATCACTCAGTATGCGAACCAGCCGGCTGCTGATATCTTTAAGTCAAAGTTGGAGAAGATGGGAATCCGTGTTTACCGCCATCACATCATCGACGGTTATCCGAATAACATCTCTCTGATTGTCAGCGACGATGGATATGGAAAAAATGATTATATAGAAACAACAAAGCCTCTTGTAATCATCACGGCTCCTGGACCTGGGAGCGGAAAGATGGCCACATGTCTTTCCCAGCTGTATCACGAAAACAAGCGTGGAATCAAGGCTGGTTATGCGAAATTTGAGACCTTCCCGATCTGGAATATTCCATTAAAGCATCCGGTTAATCTGGCGTACGAGGCTGCCACTGCCGATTTGAACGACGTAAATATGATCGACCCCTTCCACCTGGAAGCGTACGGGGTAACAACTGTGAATTACAACAGAGACGTGGAAATCTTCCCCGTACTGAACGCTATTTTCGAGGGCATTTACGGAGAAAGTCCTTACAAGTCGCCTACTGACATGGGTGTTAACATGGCCGGAAACTGCATCATTGACGACGAAGCATGCCGGGAAGCTTCCTGCCAGGAAATCATCCGCCGCTATTATCAGGCATTAAACCGCATGGCACGCGAACTCGGAAGCAAAGACGAGGTATATAAGATCGAGCTCATCATGAAGCAGGCAAAAATTGCTGTAGATATGAGAAATGTTGTCGCAGCGGCGATCAATCGTTCCGAAAGCATTTCCGCTCCTGCTGCCGCTATGGAACTTCCGGACGGAACCATTATCACCGGAAAGACTTCCAACCTTCTGGGCGCCTCTGCCGCTCTTGTGCTGAACGCCGTTAAAAAGCTGGGCAATATTGACCACGACGTTCACCTGATCGCACCTTCTGCCATCGAGCCGATTCAGAAATTAAAGGTGGACTACCTTGGAAGCAAAAATCCACGCCTCCATACAGATGAAGTTCTGATTGCTCTTTCCATGTGTGCAGCGACCGATAAAAATGCACAGATCGCCCTGGACCAGCTTCCAAAGCTGAGAGGCTGCCAGGTTCATACATCTGTCATGCTCTCTGACGTGGATATTAAAGTCTTCAAAAAGCTGGGCGTCGATCTGACATCCGAGCCGATCTTTGAGCACAGGCATATGCTCTATTAAAAACTGCCGAGCACAGAAAAAGCCCCCAATACCAGATTCCGTCTCGAGGCAGCTGCCGAGTCACATAATCGGTATTGGGGGCAATTGCTTTTTCCGGCAGCAGATCATTCAGAAAGAAGGGTATAAGAATGGCTGACACCCACGATACCATGAAAAAGGCTGTCGAGTTGACCGTGCTGATCCTGCTGGCGCTGATTTTTCTGGCCATATCTCTGTCCGCTATCCTTGGAAATGCAGGTTATCTAATTGCGGCGGCAGCTCTTTTGATCATATTCATCATAATTTTCAGAATCAAGCAAAAAAGAAATATACTGACCGCTCTTATTTTAGTTATTCTGGCTGCAGATGTTTCTATACCATGCCTGCTTGTCATCGGTTCCGGAACAAGAGCTTTGACTTCTCGTGAAGAAAAGGCTGTTTTAAATTATCTGGAACACAAATATGGCGGTCACGGATTCCGCCTGATATCTGCCCAGGCGCAAAACGAGCAGCTCACAGGCCTGGAAAACATGTTTCGGTATATGGCATTCGACTGGAGTGAAATAGAGGTATCTGCAGCAGATGAAGGCGGACATGTATTTGCTGTTCAAGGTTACAAGAAGCCATTTTTTGGCAACATAGCCGTGCTTTACGATGATTATGGCGTTCTGAGTGCCGCCTATAATCACACCGGACTTTTTCATGACCGCGTCACGGACATTCGCACAACGCTCTGGGGCATTTGCCGACCGGAAAACGGTGGACGCCAAACCAGCTATAATGACAATGATTATTCAGTCAATCTGTTTATGGAGATCGATTACTCCGGCCAGTCTGTAGAAGAATTCGATGTAAACACGGAACATTTAAATATGGAAATCCTCAAACAGGCGGTTCTGGATCAAGGCGGCTGCAAAAACACTTACGTTTATGGCGATTATATGACAGACAACGGAGAAATCATGTATTTTCGCGACTATTTCCTCTACCCGGAAACGACTGATTAAAAATAGTACCGCGCAGGAAAAGCGCGGTACTATTCGCTATGCCTTGACTTTATGGTCAAGGCGGTTCCCGTATGTTTTTATGGAGCTCGGTTCGAGCGGAATAAAAAATACGCTGCAAAAGCAGAATCAGGCAGAAAGTGCTGGGGAAAAATAGCCATGCCTCAGATATCAGACCTTGTGACTTTGTCACTGCCTTGGAATGGTATCTGTGGTATGGCTGAATTTGTTTTTTCTTCCTCCTCTGCCCTGCTCTTCTTAGCTCTGCTCTCCTATCCTACGTTTCTTCTGTCTGGTGGTCTTCTTCCCGGATCATATCCAGGTATTTATACATCAAATATTTAGAAATATTTAAAAATTCCTGTACTTTCTCCCCTGACTTAGCGATCAGAAAGGCGCCTTTGCTGTCCAGGTATTTAATGAACTCAAACTTATCTTCCTTGCTCATATCTTCTGGAACTTTTCCGATTACTTCCTGGCCGCGCTGCAGATAATACTCCAGAAGCTGGCCGACATCATTCACCAGCACTTCTGATTCTCCGCCTTCTTCTTCATAATGGTTGATTTCCTTCAGATAATTTTCCAGCCTGACCGATTCCGTAATATCCGTGTTGACACAGAGGCTTGCCGCCACCTGTCCCTCTCCATTACGAAAATACATGGTTGAGGATCTGAGAATCCTGCCGTTTTTAAGCTTTGTCACATAGTTGAACCTGTCACCGTTTTCCGTCGTTCCCTTCAGCATTTCCAGGCCCAGATTGCTTCCGCAGCCACCGATGGTTCTGCCGGTTATATCACCGTTTCGTATGTCAATAATGGTACTTTCCACACCTTTTGTTAAATCATGAACCACAATCTCACTCTGCTTTCCCAAATGCTGTTCCAGCATATCAACAATCCGTTCCAGATAAGGCATATTTTTTTTAATATCATAATCCATCATTGACAGTACTCCCTGTTCATTTTCTAAATATCAAACCGTATGATACTGGGGTCAAATTATATTTCCCCCAGCATCATCCTACATATTTTATCATACCCGGAAATAAATGGCAATGGCTGCCAATCCCTTCAGGTTATCCGCAGACGGCTATACACTCGATTTCAAACAGGATATCCTTTGGCAGACGAGCCACTTCTACACAGGACCTGGCCGGGCATTCTCCGTTAAAATATTCGGCATAAATCCCGTTCACTACAGCAAAGTCATCCATGTTTTTAATAAAGACCGTTGTCTTCAAAACCTTCTCAAAAGAAGACCCCGCCTCTGCTAAAACGGCGCCCAGATTTTCCAGCGCCTGCCTGGCCTGGCCTTCAATTCCTCCGTCTGCAACGGCCCCCGTCCTGGGATCAAGTGGCATCGTACCGGACGTGTATACAAGCCCGTTGTATACGACTGCCTGGGAGTACGGTCCCACTGCCTTAGGTGCACCTGCTGCATTGATTATCTTCTTTTCCATAAATAGTTCCTCCTGTTTCATATATTATAATTTTTGTATCTTATTACTTTACTATTCTGTCAGAATTCCTGCTTCCACGTATTTTTTCACCCAAAGAGGTTCTTCTGAAGACAGCCCCTCTCTGACGCATGCGCGCATCAGTTCTACGATCATGACGTTGATTTCTATGCCATACCCGTCTATGGCCGGCGTCAGGGAACCGTCCGTGGTGACCAGCCCATTTCTGGAAGCCGCCTTCATCAGCTCTTTCTGCATTTCGCCGTCGTGCATGACCCGCATATTTTCAAGCAGATACGCCAGAGCCGCCGCCAGCGCATAGCAGCCCCAGTCCGCCGTCTTTGCAATGATAATATGGTCTGCTGCTGTAGCAGAAGCTGCGCCTTCGCGGCAGTCGCAGTAACATCCGCCTGCTCCTGCGCCAGGTACATGTTCTTTTATATACGGTCCGATCGCACCCATTCCCAATTCATTGCCGCAGTCACCGATCGAGCATGTGGGGATCCCACGTTCCTTTGCCAGGAAAAACAGCTCGTCCATTTTTGCCTCGATCTCCGTCACATCCCACCCGACGGCCATATGGTAAACTCCTTTTTCATTGGCAGAGGCGACTTCCATGGTAATCACAGCCCCGGGATTCGTCTCTTTCAGAATCTGTTCTGCCTGTGCCCGGGCCTCTCTTGCATCTCTCGATATGGAATATCCGGTTACCGAAAAATCCCTCTCCCTGAGCAGTCCAACAGATTCCACATAATGCATTCCAACAGCATAAGCGCAGTGCTTCACGGCCTCTTCCGACTCCCGCGGGGTGATTATGACAGGCTTCGCCCCCAGACCTTTTGACAATGCCCTGGCCATCACCAGGGCTCCTGTAAAACCGTCCATCTCTGCCCGTTTCTGATTCTTGAGTACGAATCCGCACATGATTAATACCGTATCGCCAGGCTTTACAGTATCCACCAGATATTGGGCGCAGCTCATCGCCAGCGGGCCCTTCTCGTAGTCTCTCGCTCCAGGATAAATCGCCCGGTTGATGCCGAGGCAGGACGGGTCCAGATTCATCAGCGCATCCAGATTTTCTCCCATGTTCATCCTGTAATATTCCTTTGCTTTCATCCGCCTACTCCTCCCCGCCTAATAAGCGCAGAATGGTCACTGCGAGAATCTTCGTTCCCTCCACGAGCTGCCGGATCGATACCCTTTCATTTGGAGAATGTCCTACGCTCGGGTCGCTGGGCCCGAAGATGGCGATCGGAATTCCAAGGCGGGCAAACTGTTCTGCATCGCTTCCCTGCATATAGCAGATCGGATCTGTCGTTTCCCCCGTCACCTCTTCGACCGCATTCAGCATGGTTTTAATCAGCGGGCTGTCCGGCTCTGTATAGATTCCGTCGCTGTCCAGCGTCGAATCATTTCCGAAGGTCCATTCAAAAGCAGGCCCCCTTTCGCACAGCTTCTTCAGCAGCTCGTCAAATCTTCCTATTACATAATCCAGCGGCATCTCCGGCACCAGTCGGCAGTCAATGGACAGCGTACAGTTTTCCGGAATAATGTTCGTCTGGATTCCTCCTTCGATCTTTGTAGGGGAAATCGTAACCGGCGGAAAATACGGTTTCTTAATCTTTTCTGCCTCCGGCCACAGTTCCTCCTTTATCAGCTGGATAAAATCAGATGCAATCACCGTAGCGTTGACGCCATTCCATGGCATGGCGCCATGGCAGGCTCTTCCCTTGATGTGAACTTTAATCTGGCATGGGAGGCGCTCTCCAAGAGCGATCTTATTGTCTGTCTGTTCCCCTATAATCAAAATATCAGGATTCAGATAACCAGCTTTCCTGAGCCAGTGGGTTCCCCTTACAGCATTAGCTTCCTCATCGGCAACAGGATTGATCTGCAGCGTTCCTTTCAGCTCAATTCCCGCTTTTTTAATGGCGCAGGCCGCCAGTACCTGAGTCAGCACGGCTCCCTTGTCATCACCGGCCCCTCTGCCGTAGATATATCCGTCTTCAATCGTTGCGGAAAAGGGATCATACTTCCATTCTTCCAGGTTCCCTGCCCGTACTGTATCGATGTGGGCATTCATTAAAAGTGTCGGCCCTTCTTCTCCTTTTATCGTGGCAATCACGCTCTGAACCTTGGAATTGTCCGTGTCCGGATAGAGAATAGACACCTCGCTGTCCGGAGCCGTAAAAACCTCTGCTTCAATCCCGTATTCTTCGAATTTCTTCTTGCATACCTGAGCGGCCTCTCTCGTATCTCCCGGCGGGTTATCGCTCCTCGCCCTGATCAGTGCCTGGGCAAATTCAATTACTTCTTTCTCATCAATGAAATCCAGTACTTTTTGCTCTCTATCTGTCATCTTCTCTGTTCTCCTCTCTTGTCCTAAACGTTCATTTTCCGGACTCTCTTGTCCAGTTCCTTTTATATTTAATTATACTCCACAACTTTCTTGTCATTATATACGTCCCTGTCGAACTCTCCCAGTTTATCGGATACGAGCATTCCTACCAGGACGTCGATATCATTGTTCATAATTGTCCGGAACATGCCGGTAAACCAGTCTATGCCGATCAGCAGCGCGATTCCTCCCACCGGAAGTCCCATGGAAGCGGCCAGAAAGGTAAATGTCACGACGGTTCCTCCCGGAACGCCGATGTTGCCGGTCGCCATGAGGCAGGAAAGGAATACAGCCATAAAGAACTGGTAAGCGGAAAGTGTTACGCCTGTGGACTGGCTCAGAAACAGGATCACAAGTACATAGCACATCGCAGCTCCGCATGCATTCATAGACATCGTAATCGGACCTGTAAAATCAGCAACTCTTCTGCTAACGCCGAACTTTGTCACTTCATCCTCGATCTTTACCGGAAGGCAGATCGCCGATGAAGTCGTAGTGAGCGCCAGCATGGAAAGCTTGTAAAATTTCTTAGGCATCTTTAATACGTTTACCTTGCAGAGCGCCGCTGTAAACGGGGCGAAAAGCAGGAACATAATCACGTCTCCTATAAACATGGCTCCCAGAAACTTAATAACAGGAATCAGAATTTTAAATCCGATGGCGCCGGCTACGTCTGCCAGAAGACAGAAGATGCCAATCGGAGCAAGCTTCATGACCATGGCAATAATATTGATAATGCTGGCATTTATGCCTTTGATTACGTCTACTATGACCTGATTTCCACTCTGCTTCGCATAGGCTCCCGCCCCCAGTCCGAACAGGATGGCAAAGACCATACATGGTACCATATCCCCATTAGCCATGGAAGTAATCACATTCGTCGGAATCAGATTTACAAGTGTATCCTGCAGAGAGGCTGCCTGAACGGTATCCGATATTTCAGAGGCCTCCACAACTGTAATTCCAGCTCCCGGCTGAATAATCAGACCCAGACCTACGCCTAAAAAAGCGGAAATAACGGTAAAAATAATGATCCATTTAAATGTATGTACGCTCATCTTTCCCACTTCTTTTGCCTCTGTTCCGCCTACGGCCGCAGCCATGGAGGACATAATCAAAAGGACGACCGACATTTGAATCAAACGCAGAAACATACTTCCGATAAATTTGAGGTTGGAAGACCACGGCCCTGCAAGCGCTCCGAACAGAACGCCGGCAATCGTGGCAATGATAATCTGTGTTGCCAGTGAAAGTTTTCCCTTTCGCATTTTTTCCATCTCGAGTAAATTCCCTCCTTACTCACAAGGATTACACCTCCGAATCAGAAGCATCGTCATACTTCCGCAATTTTGTGTAAACTGCCTATTGATTTTTTTCGGATTTGTGTAATAATTAAATTGGTTTATTGTGCAGAAGCGGCATGATACATAAATAAAATTGTGTTGCGGCGCGCCAATAGATCAGCCGTATAGAAAAGCAGCAGAACGTTGAAAACTGTGGTAGGTGGAAAACGTTTTGGTGCTTTTTTATAATTTTATCATAATTCATCCACACTCCATTGTCAATTATTTTTCGGAATATTTTTCCGAAAAACGGAATATTTTTCTGTTTTCACTCAAAATTGCTCCTCAAACCTGTTCTTACGGCGGGTTGGAGCCCTCCATTTATCAATCAGGCCAGTATACTTCGACTCATACAAAAATGGTGAAACGAATTTCTTCCGAAAAAATTTGGTTCAAAAATAACATACTTAACTAACTTTCGAAAAACACTTGACATAGTTAGTCTATGTAATAAAAAAAATACCCGTATTCTGCTCTTTGGCTGCTGCCTTGAAGCAAAATACGGGATATTTTTATATTTAATCGTTCAGATAATCAACAGCCAGCTGTGCCATCACAGCGCTGCCTTTTTTCAGCATGGATTCTGCCATATCATATTTTTCATGATGATTAGAGTAAATTCTGCCGTCTTTTTCATTTCTGGAGCCAATGTAACCGTAAATACTCGGAGCGTGTTCACTGAAGAAGGAGAAATCTTCACTGCCCATCATTGCTTCCAGCGGAGCCGCCGCTTCCTCTCCATAAAGCTTCTTTACTGCTTCGTTCGCCAGCTTTACAAGCTTTTCATCGGAGTTAATCACCGGAACCGTCATATACTGGTAGTCCAGAGTCGCCTCTGCACCAAGGGCTGCCGCCGTGTTTTCAACCAGCTTTCTCAGCTCTTCCGGCATCTTCTTCTGAAGTTCTCTGTCAAAAATACGTACCGTTCCTTCCATTTCAACGCTGTTTGCAATGGTGTTGAATCTGGAACCGCCGTTAATCGTTCCCACTGTTACGACAAGAGGATTGGTCGGATTGTTTTTTCTGGATACGAATGTCTGAAGGTTCATAACGATGCTGGCTGCCGCAACAATGGCATCGATGCCGTGATGAGGCGCGCTGCCGTGAGCTGCAAAGCCCTTTACATGGATCTGGAACGTATCGCAGCCTGCCATACGGTTGCCGGACTGGAAATTGATCTTTCCTTCATCCAGGTCTCCCCATACGTGAACGCCTGCAACTGCGTCAACGCCGTCCATAGCGCCGTGCTCAATAATCAGTCTCGCTCCCTGGGCAACTTCTTCTCCCGGCTGGAAGATCAGTTTCACGTTTCCGCACAGTTCTTCCCTTACTTCCATCAGGATCTTTGCCGTTCCCAGCAGCATGGACATGTGGTTGTCATGGCCACATGCATGCATATTGCCGTTCTCAGAAGCGAATGGAAGGCTGTGTCTTCTTTTACCTTTAACGCATCGATATCAGATCTCAGTGCGATCGTCTTTCCTGGCTTTCCTCCGTGAATCACTGCCGTAAGGCCGGTCAGATCTGGAAATGTCTGTACTTCCAGCCCCATATCTTCCAAATCTTTTTTCAGCCTCTTTGTTGTTTCCACTTCTTCCAGTGAAAGTTCAGGATTTTTATGATACTCTCTTCTCCGATCAACAATGTAGCTTTCGTACTTGTCTGCAAGTTTCTTGATGTCTTCCATCGCGTTAATCCCCCTGTATTCTGTTTAATAAATAGAGGCATGCCCCAGCTGAAAATGGCACAGATGTTTTCCCTCTGCGGACATTCCATAGCCTGTATGCATACCTCTTATAATTTTAAAGCATATCTACCAGGAGGTCAATAGGATTATAATAATTATTTTCTTAGACATAACAGTTCAGGCGACTCATCTTCTTGACCGTAATATACGGTCAAGAAGCATCGGATATTCATCCGATGGAAAAAATGGCGTGGAACGCTGCTTACAAGCAAGCTTGATGCTGCGTTCCACGCCATTTTTTCCGTCGTCTGAACTGTTGCGTTGAAGTTATTTTCCGATCATAATACGCAGAATTTCCTTATCGGTTTCCTTCATTCCCTCTTTGCCAATCGCTCCAACACCCATTATTGTCTCCGATACCTGTCCCTGAATAATTCCTGTAAACGGCGCATACGCCTGGTCATTCATAGCCAGATGATGAGCCAGAAATGCCGCATCAAGGCTGGAGGCGATCTTCGCTGCACATGAAATCTTTGCACCGTCACAGATAATTCCCGGTATATTAGCCAGGGTGTTTTCAATTGTCTTTTTAATCCTGTCCAGGGAACCTCCTACCATATAGGTTATGGCGGCGCCGCTGGCACAGGATGCGGAAACAGCACCGCAGAACGCGGACAGCTTTCCTATGTATGTTTTCTGATAAATCGTCAGAAGATTGGAGAATACGAGCGCTCTGTACAGAACGTAGTCCGGCAGTTCCAGTTCTCTGGCATAGACTACAAGAGGAACAGAGGAAGCGATCCCCTGATTTCCGCTGCCGGAATTGATGATAACAGGAAGATCACAGCCTCCCATCCGCGCTTCGGAAGCAGCTGCCGTCAGGCTCCTCATCTTAGTGAGGATGCCGGTGGCATACGTCTCCATAATCACGCGTCCGATTCCAAGTCCGTATTTGCCGGTCATGCCTTCTCTTGCAATCTCCATGTTGTATTCAATCTGGCGCTTAATCAGGTCTCTGATGTCATCCAGATTCACCGTATCTGCAAATTCCTTAATGTGCTCTAAGTCCAGCAGGCTCCTGTCCGCCTGCTCCTGCTCCTGTCCCCCCTCGTCGTTGAAAAACAGGATTTCTCCATTCTTTTCAATCTTTGTTATGTTCGTATGAGCATACTTGATCTCCAGAACCACCTTGTCCGTACCGGCATAAAATTCCAGTATGATGTGAAGCACTGTCGGCGTATCGAGAAGCTCCACGTCGCATACTTCCCTGGCAAGCAGTTCTCTCGTCTGAATGATATCGCTCTCTGTTACATTTTCCAGAACCTCCATCATTTTATCCGCTTCTCCCCCAACGGCTCCCAGTGTGACTCCGGCCGCTATTCCTGTCAGGCCGCCGGAGTTAGGAATCGTCACACAGCGCACATTTTTAATGATATTTCCACTGCATTTCGCTACCATTCGTTCCGGAATACATCCAAGTACTTCTCTGGCCTTAGCTGCGCCGTATGCCAGTGCAATCGGCTCCGTACATCCCATGGCCGGAACCAGCTCCTCCTCCAGTATCGCAATATACTCTTTATAAATTTTCTGATCCATGAAACGGTATCTCCCTTCTCTTTTTCATTTGTATTTTACACTAGCTCCTTACTCGCTCCATAAAAACTTCGGGATGCGGCTTGATCTGGCGATCAATCCGCGGCAAATAGTTCCGCGCTTTCCCTGCGCGTCACTATTTTACATTATGGCAGGCTACGAAATGGGCTGGTTCTAGCTCTTTTAAAAGGGGTGCTTCTTCCCTGCACCTCTCCGTGCAGTACGGACAGCGGTTGTGGAATTTGCAGCCCTCTTTCGTCCTTTCCTGGACTCCGATATCTGCCGTAATATCATCCAGAATCTGCTGTCTCGGATCCGGGGGCAGTATGGATGACAGCAGCATCTGCGTATAGGGATGAAGCGGATTGCCATACAGCTTTTCCGAAGACGATATCTCCATCATGCTGCCCAGGTACAGAACGCCTATATTGTCGCATATCTTCTGCACCACCTGAAGCTGGTGGCTGATAAACAGATAGGTAAGCCCCTGGGAATCCTGAAGCTCTTCCAGCATACCCACGATCTGTGCCTGAAGCGAAACGTCAAGGGCTGAAATCGGTTCGTCACAGACCACGAATTCCGGCTGGACCGACAGTGCCCTGGCAATGGATATCCTCTGGCGCTGGCCTCCCGAAAATTCATGGGGATATTTCAGAAGGTCGATCTTTTTGAGGCCGACTACCTCAATCAGTTCCGCTGCCCGTTCCTTCCGCTCCGCTGCCGTAAACATCCTGTGAATTTCCATCGGCTCACAAATGATTTCCTGTACGGTACGGCTTGGATCCAGGGATGAATATGGATCCTGAAATATGGACTGCATCTTCTTTCGAAAAGGCATCAGCCCCCGTTCCCTCATATGGCCGATTTCCACGCCATCGTAATAGATTTCTCCTGAAGTAGGTTCGTGATATCTCAGAATGGCTTTTCCAATTGTCGATTTTCCGCTTCCCGATTCCCCCACCAGACCAAAAGTTTCGCCCTTTTTAATCGAAAAGTCCACATGGTCCACAGCCTTCAGCCTGTCCGATTGGAAGGAAAACATGCCAGGAGACTTCTGGCGGAAATAGACACACAGATCTTTTACCTCGATTAATCCGTTTCCCATGATATCTCACCTCCCCTGTGACAGCGGACCGTATGGCCCTTCCCTGTTTTAATAAATTCCGGCAGACGGCTCTCACACGTTTTATCCGCATATCTGCAGCGGCTTAAAAACGGGCACAGCCTGCCGCTGTCGTCAGAGACGTCCCTTTCCAGAAACTGCTCAAATTTTCCTCCGCCTACCTTCGGCATGCTGGCAATCAATGCCTGGGTATAGGGATGGCCGGGACGATAGAAAATATCCTCCGCGCTCCCCTCTTCCACTACATAGCCGCCACACATGACGGAAACTCGGCTGCACGTCTGTGCCACCACACCCAGATCATGAGTGATCAGCACCACGCTCATGCCGGAATCTCTCTGCAGCTTTTTTAGAAGTCTCAGAATCTGAGCCTGTATCGTCACGTCAAGAGCTGTCGTCGGCTCGTCGGCGATAATCAGTTTCGGATTGCTGCTCATGGCCATGGCAATCATGACCCTCTGCCGCATTCCGCCGGACAGCTCATGTGGATAGCTTTTCATGCACTTTTCCGGCTCTGTAATGCCGACTGCTCCAAGAAGGGAAACAGCCCTTTTGTATGCCTCCTGCTTCGTCATGGAGTTGTGGCGCAGAATCACTTCCGCCATCTTGCTTCCAACCGTATACACAGGATTGAGAGCAGACAGAGAGTCCTGGAAAATGATGCTGATATCCTTTCCTCTGACGGACCTCAGTTCTTCACTGCTTAGCCCCAGAATATCACGTCCCTCAAATCGTATGCTCCCGCCCTTGATCCTGCAGTTGCCGGGACCAAGCCGGAGGAAGCTTTTTGTCGCCACGCTCTTTCCGCTTCCGGACTCTCCTACGATGCCGAAAAATTCACCTTTCCCAATCGTAAAGCCGGCATTTTTTACTGCCCTGACTTCTCCCAGATCGCCGAAAAACGATACTTCCAGGTCTTTTACTTCCAGAAGGATGGCCTTATTTTTATTCTCCTGATTTTCCATATCATTTCCTCCTATTTCGGCTCAAAGATTTTGCGCAGTACCTCTCCCAGATAGTTGAAGCTGATAACGGTAATGAGAATCAGCAGCCCCGGGAAAAATGCCATATACGGCGCCGTTGCAATATATCCCTGGGCATTGCTCAGCATACTGCCCCAGGATGCAGTCGGAGGACGCAGGCCCATGCCAAAGAAGCTCAGGGCCGATTCCATAAGGATCGCGTTGGCAATATTCATCGTCGCCGCCACGATAATCGTAGGCATGATATTGGGAAGGATATGCTTAACGATAACAGCCAGCTTCTTCTGACCGGAAATCTTGGCATAAACGACGTACTCCCGCTCATTGACAGACATAGTTTCCCCACGGACAATCCTGGCAATGTTCATCCATGTCAGAAAGCCGATAATCAGAACCACATTCTGAAGTCCCGGCTTTAAATAGGCGTTCATCACCACCATGATCAGAAACGTAGGCAGGCTCATCAGCGCATCTACAATACGCATGAGCACAGCATCCAGCTTGCCACCGATAAAACCGCTGACGGAACCGACGATAATGCCGATTGATGTGGAAAGGATCATCGCCATAAAACCGGCTGCAAGAGAGGCGCGGCCTCCATAGAGACAGCGCGCAAGATAATCCCTGCCCATATCATCCGTACCGAACGGATGGCCTGCACTTGGCCACAGCCACCGCTCCGTTACGCTGATTTTATTCGGGTCCACCGGGTAAAGAAATGCAAATACAGCAGCCAGGGTCAGAATCACAATAGCGATTGCTCCTGCAACTGCCAGCTTATTTGTCCGAAATCCCAGCTTGATATTTTTCCATAAATTTTCTTTCACGACCGCTCCCCCTTTCTAAAACGTCCCCTTGCGGATACGCGGGTCAAATACCGCATAAAGGATGTCCGCAAGAAGATTGCCAAGGACAACGAGAAGCGCCGTGAACATGGTAATTCCCATGATCAGCGGATAGTCGAACTGAGAGACTGCCGTTACCGCCAGCTGGCCGATTCCCGGCCATGCAAAAACCTGTTCCGTTATAATAGCTCCCGATACAAGCGTCTGGAGGCTCAGGCCAAGCACGGTAATCATCGGCAGCATGGCATTTTCAGCACGTGCTTGAACAGAATTCCAGATTCTTTCATGCCGTAGGCTGTCTGAACCGTCACATAATCAGAGGACATTTCTGTAATCGTACTGCTTCTCAAATAACGGATATACTGCGAGGCATTTGCAAAGGTCAGCACGGAACACGGCATAATCAGATGAATAATCAAATCTCCAATGCCTGCATTTCCCTCACTGTGCATCCCTATGCTTGGGAGCAGATGAAAATAAACGCTCAGCAGGTAGATCAGCATGATTCCGAACCAGAAAGTGGGAATTGATATGCCGACAAAACAGAAAAAGCTCACAATTTTATCCAGCACTCCATTTTTGTTTTTTCCGGAATAAAGCCCCAGAAAAACGGCTATGACGAATCCAAGAGCCATGCTGGATCCCATAAGTATTACGGTTGCAGGAAGGCGCTCCAGTATCTGGGTGAGCACCGGCCTGCCGTTCATCAGGGAATTCCCGAAATTTCCCTGAAGTATCTTTGTCAGCCATATGACATACTGTTCCCAGATCGGTTTTGTAAGTCCAAGGCTTTCTCTTAAATTTGCAATGTACTCCTCACTCATGTTCGGCTCTACATAAGTCAGCACCGGATCACCCGGTGCTGCTTTAATGAGTGCAAAACAGATAATCGATACGATGAACATGGTCAGAATACACTGGATCAGTCTGTTCACAATCTTTTTCATTTTTCACACGCCCGTCTTTTGATTTGCCGCATTCTTATGCTGCATTTTTATTCTGCACTGTAAATCTTGGAATAATCATAGTAGATCGTCTTCAGAAGGCACTTATCGAAGCCCTTGAATTGATTATCGACTGCATAGAATCCCTTGGAATATGCGATTGGATAAATATATGCGCTGTCGTTGATCTTTGTCTGGATCTGCCTGTAAATTTCCTTCCTGGCGTCATCGTCGGCCGTCATATTGGCCTGGTCCCAAAGCGCATCCAGCTCTTTGTCATTTACACGTGAATAATTGGTACGCTTGCTGGAGTAGATCATATCAGCATAAAGGCTGGGTTCTTCTCCAAGTGTATAATAGCTTAAAATAAGCTCGTACTCTGCGGAGTCCATTTCTTTTGTCTTGTTCTTAAAAGAAGATTCATCCATTGGATTCAGTTCAACCGTAATTCCCGCCTCCTGAAGCTTGGACTGGATATAAACAGCCTGGTTCTCCATCGTCTTATCCGTAGAGATATAAAGCAGCTTCAGTTTGAGATCGCTCTGTCCTGCTTCCTTCAGCAGCGCTTTTGCCTTCTCCACGTCATTGTCCATCTTCGTCATCTCATCCGTATAGTACAGCGTATCCGGAGTAAAGATCGAATAGGCAGGATCTGCAAACTGTTCATTCGTAAATGCAAAGCTGCAGAGCTCTTTCTTATCCAGCGCATATGCAATCGCCTGACGTACGCGTTCATCCTTCATAACCTCGATATTCTCATTCATAAACATCGCATCGACTCTTCCGGAATTATAACTGTAGATCGTCACGTTAGGATAGGCGGAAACCGTCGCATAGTCATCCGTATTGATGAGTCTCGCGCTGATATCCCCATTTGCCAGAGCCGCATTCGCCGAGGTGGAATCCTTTACGATCTTGAAGGTGATTCCATCCAGGTTCACGGTATCCATCCATTCGTCAAATCGTGCCACTTTGAAATACTCGCCTGACTTATATTCGGCGAACTTGAACGGTCCGCTTCCTACCGGATTATTGTTCAGCTCACTCTTTCCAATATTCTCCACGCCCTCATAAATATGCTTTGGTATACAGTACACCTGGCTCAGGCCTCCAAGAAATCCGGCGGACGGAGACGCAAGTGTAAGCTTTACCGTCAGGTCGTCTACTTTTTCAGCCTTAACCGGCTCTCCATTCACATACCCATAAGACGAATATGGAACATTCTGGTTTTTATCCACCAGCACATCCATCGTAAATACAACATCATCTGCAGTCAGCGGTTCTCCGTCATGCCATTTCAGGTCCGGCTTCAGCTTCAGCGTAAACTCATCACACGCGTCGTTTGTCTCCACGCTTTCACAAAGTCCGTTTCCATAATACATCTCGCCGCCGACAACTTCAAAAAACGGGCTGTAAAGAGCCTGCTGTATGTTGAAGCTCGTCTGGTCAATCACATAGAGCGGATTTACGTTCTGAGGATCAGCCGAAACGGCGATTACGATGTTGCCGCCCTGTTTGATCTCCTGACTGCCTTCCTCTTCTGTCTTTCCTTCCAGTTCCACCACATTCTGCGGCGTCTCCTGAGATGCTGCTGTTCCTCCTTCTGACGGGGAAGACGGCTTTCCGGAACCACACGCAGTAACGGCTGCTGTCACTGCCGCCGTAAAAAGCAGAGTAATCATTCTTTTTTTCATTATATTTCCTCCTTTTCAAAAACGCCTGTTTGGATTTGTTTCGATTGCCCTTTCCATTTCATACATTTAAACAAAGGCAGCTGCACCATCTGCAACTGCCTTGTCTTCATCCATTCCAATAATGGCGATTTGCGGATATTATATCATACACGGGATAAAAGGTCAATTTTTTCTTATATCCTTCTTTTTCCTTATATCGTTTCCACAATACATCAGGATATGTGATTTTAATCGCGATTTCCTTTCCTCTTCAGATGGAAAAGCGAACCGGTTCCTATGGGATAAAAAGGCGCTGTGAACAGGAAAAGCTATGCCGTCAATACCAGATTCTGCCTCAAAGCAGCTTATTGGGCGCTGCCTTGAGCAGAATCTGGTATTAATGACATAGCTTCATTTACTTGTTCGATATCTTTTTTCTATCTCATATCCTCCGCCGACTTTACAATGCTGTGAGTAATCGGCGTCCACTTCACTTCTTTAAAGAGTGCTACGACGGATATGGGAATATACGTAAAAATAAAAACCGGAAATGTGAACACATAGAGAATCTTCTTGTATCCTTCACATTTGATCTGTTTCCATTCCGTTATAGTGGTCAGCATTCCAATAGCAAACAGCAATACATAAAAATTCACGAAGGAAAACAGGATAGCCTTCAATGCCACAGGTGCAACATGGTATAACGTGCTCGCGTTTAAAAGAGCCATCATAAGAAATATGGCGTTCACTCCCAGGCAGCCCAGAGACACAAGGGTACCAGGAGCAATCGTCATCAACATGTCATAGCATGAGAAATCCCGTCCCTTAAACGCCCCGCTGATCAGCTCTCTGCCGTATTTCCATACCACCTGGTAAAAACCTTTCGACCAGCGCAGGCGCTGATTCCAGGACTGGGAAAAGGTACACGGCTGTTCGTCATAAATCACCGCTTTTTCACAGTAGCCGATCTTCTCACCTTCAATGGCATTGACGATTGAAAACTCGATATCTTCCGTAAGAAGGTGGAATTTCCAGCCGCCGTACTTTCTCACAATCGAACTGCTGAGCAGGAATCCTGTCCCCGATACGGCACAGTTCGTCCGGAACATCATACGGGCCTGATTCAGGTATTTCGCCTCCCTAAGAAACCACAGGGAATAACCGGCTGTAATCCAGTTTGTCCCATAATTCTTGGAGTTGCGGTAACTTGTAATGATGTTATATCCGCTGTTGTAAACCTTATTCATTTCAGCAATATAATTTCTGTCCAGCAGATTGTCTGCGTCAAAAATCAGATATGCGTCATAGTAAGAATCTCCAAACTGTCTGGCAATTTTTCCAAACACATAATCCAGTGCATATCCCTTTCCCACCAGATACTGGTTAAACCGTTCATATACGATTGCTCCGCTTTTTCGCGCCACTTCGGCCGTCTGATCCGTACAATTATCCGCCACCACAAAGATATCCACCAGTTCGGATGGATAGGATTGATTTTGTATGCTCTCGATCAGATTGCCGATAACCAGGCTTTCATTCCTGGCAGCTATAATCACTCCGAAACGGCTGTGCTTTGAAACACGCGCATTTTCCCGCCGCTTTTTCCTGTTTCCAAGCAGAACTGCTCCAATATACACCAGCTGATAAAGATACAGCGTTGTCAAAAGAATAAAGATAAGTAGGTTAAATTTCTCAATATATTCTGTCATAATACTCATTCTCCACACTATTTTCCTATTTTGCCTACCAAGTATATCATGATTTTCCGAAAAGACAATACCGAAATAACGCCTGTAATCGCCTTTTTCGAACATATGTTTATCGTTGATGGAATTTTTCAAAAAGTTTTGAAACAAATCGTTCCATTTTTCTACGTAACGAGAATAGACTTTTCAGAATAACATTTTAAACTAATATTTTTTTTATTAATTTTTCCGTAATTACGAAATATATGTGAAGAATTTTCATAAAATATATACAATTTTACCCATATCTGATCCGTTTTTCGTACACATCTAAAATTTATATAAACTCAAAAGGTCTTCTGCAGTACAGGAAACCAGTCCCATAATCTCTCATCGAATGGAGAAAAGAAACTAAAATAGGATCATAGTAAACTTTCCAATGTAACTAAAAAACATGTCCCTGACGAGGATATTGCAAAAAGAAATAGAGCATTGCCGCCGATGCCAGATGGAGTGACTTGGCCACTGCTTGGAACGAAATCTAGTATCGGCGGCAATGCGGATTCGACTTTTGCAACACCCTCATCAGAGGCATGTCTGATATCTGCTTTGCAGCGTTCTGCGCACTTGCTGCTGTTTAATATTTTATTTTACTTCCACTCTTCTTCCAGGAAATCCACGATGTCAATTGCCTTTGGAGGACATCCCTTCAGGGATTTCTTAAATCCGCACGTACACTGTCCCACACCGATTTCTCCCGTCTGCCCTTTATATGCCTGACCAATGCAGATCTGAGTTTTCTTTCCGCGGAGCTTTCCGGCGTCGTTTAAACGGTCAAGAGCGTAAATCAGGGAGCCGTAGCATGCGCTGCATGCGTCCTTTGCATCTGCAAACTTCGCCAGGTTCTGCACCCTGTGGCTCATACGGAATTTTCCTTCCGACTGCGCTTCGTTTAAATAAATGAAATTGGCATGCTCTGTATCCGTACTTCCCACGCCCAGCTGTGCAGCCATGCGGATATATGGAATGTCATCTACCGTATACCCCATACAGTCACATACGTAGCTGTCGCAGAGCACAGGATCCTTAAATCCCAGCACCCGGTTCATAGTCACAGGATTGCCGCCTTCTTCAAAGTCCAGGTCTCCGCAGATGTTGTCCACAAGGATGAAATCGTTGCGGCATACCGTATTCAGATGAGCAATTGGTTTATGTAATCCCATCGTATGGAAACGGCGTTTCTCTTTATTCGGCATTACGCTTTATTGTTCTTCAGCGCACATGTAACCGTCGTCTGGCAGTGGCCTTTCAGAACCGGCATGTTGATCATGTAATCCACTTCCATAGCCTTGTCGCAGATACAGATCTTCATTCCCTTTGCCTCGTACTCGCTGTAGCTGTCTCTCTGCAGATCCACAAGAGGTACGTTGTATCTCTGGGATACCTGACGGTAGCCTGCCGCTGTAAAAGCGGACTGTGTGTTGTCCCCTACCCAGGAACCTTCCATAATCGTTATATTTTTAAAGCCGTGCTCCTGAAGATATTCGATTACTCCAGCAAGAAGCTCCTTATGTGTCGTCGCTCCGCTCGAAGCATCCCTGGCTACAACCAGGTTTGGCTTTAACGCTATTTTTTTATTCAGATCGCCGATATCAGAAGCCACATCCGCCCGTCCCAGAATGCTCTTCGCCATCTCTTTATAATCTGTTCCGTGAATGATAATAATGTCATTGCGGTTCATATTTTCTCCTCCTCTTTGTTAACACATTTAACGATAACCTCACGTTCCGCGTACAGGTCACCGACTTCAATCAAAGTATATCATAGGCAAAAATGGGAAGCAAGCCAATTTTCCGCCTGCCGCTCCTGCATTTATGCCTTTTTAAACTCCTTTTCATGAATCTCATTCAGCCACCGTACCGCCTCATCAAGGCCGTCCTGGCAGAAAGGGAAATCCTTCGATTCCTTTTGTTCATCCGGTGTTGCAGGAAAGGAAAACGGTTCCGGCCATACGACCGCGCGTATACAGTCCTCTTCTTCCCCGCCTTCTTCGTGGGGAAATTTTTCCTTTTTCATAAGATAGCGCATCCCCTGATAACTCCCTGTAAATGTGCTTTTCTTTAACAGCGGCATGGCGATACAGCCCGTTAAATCAATCATTTATTTCCCTCCTTTTAAAACGGCTGTTTCCTCACGGCCGCGCACGCACGTACAGGAGCCCCATCCGCTTTCTCATATTTTAAAGGCAGGGAAACAAACCAGATCAGGCGGCTTCCTGCCTCTTTCCATACTTCATTTAACGACATAAGGTTTTCAATTATGACAAAATTCTCAATCGACAGAAGGCTGTGATGCAGAGGCAGGCTTTCATCCTCGATTAAGTCGGCCCCTATCGTGTCCAAACCGATTCCCTTTTTCCTGGACCCCCTTTTTTCTCTGCCACCGCCGCCTTCCCTTAGATACCGTACCACATCTTCTGAAAGAACAGGATATCCACTCAAATACCGGTTCTTTCCCCAGTACTTATCCCAGCCTGTATAAAAAAGGAGAAATTCTGCCTGATCCGCCAGGTCTCTGACACGGTTAATCTCTTCCATGGTAATCAGACGCCGTTCTTTCCCGGCCGTACCGGTACAGTCCAGTACGAGTGCCGTTCCCATAAACCGGCTCATATCCATTTCGTCAAGAGAGATGCCGTCCTTCTTTACATGAGCCGCTGCGTCCATATGGGTTCCGACATGGGAATACAAACTGAGCTTTGTCTCGTGAAAGCCGTCCTTCTCCCACGTATGAACCGTCTGTACGACCGGCTGTTCCGTCCCCGGATACACCGGCATATCCTCTTTCACCGCATGCGTCAGATCAATGATTCTGTAATCTTCCATATCCGACTTTCCCTTCTTCAATTCTTATACCCACATCATCCGTTTTCCCAGCTTTGCACTGCCCTGTTCCCTGACCGCTCGATCAGATCAGTCCCATGCTCTTTAGTAGAAACAGCTCCGCCGTCAGCGTCACCGCGCTGAACAGGGTCGTCATCATAATAATACCGGATGAAAACTGCCCCTCATGACCCATGTTTTTCGCCATGATAAAACAGCTTACCGTCGTTGATGATCCCAGCATAACAAGCATGGCGACCAGCTTTTCTTCCCTGAATCCCATATGTACCGCTATCGGCAGGAACAGGGACACATATCCGCACAGTTTCATCGCCGTACAGATTACAGTAGGAACCGGGCTGGAAAATGCCTGTTTCAGCCGTATGGAGCCTCCCATTGCCATGAGCCCGAGCGGAGTCGCCAGCACTCCCAGGTTCGCTGTCGTTTTCTCCAGAATAACCGGCTGGGGAAGCCTCAGGACTGACCACAACACTCCGACTGCAATGCCCAGAATAATCGGATTGTGCAGAATCCCGCTCAACGTCTTTTTTATAAGTGCTCCGCTGAATTTTTCTCTGTCCGGCTTAAACAGGGAGAGCACGACTACAGCCATTACGTTATACAGAGGTACGCTGGCAATTACCATCAGAGGAGCGATTTTACTGGTGCCGTATAAGTTCTGCATGAATGCGATACCCAGAATCGCAGAGCTGCTTCTGTATGATCCCTGAATGAACTCGCCTTGAATTTTCCTGTCAAACAGATAGGAAACGGCGGTAGAGATGCAAATGCTCAGAAGGGTTACCGAAAAACAGAAAGCTACCATACGTCCGTCCCACACCTCGCGAAAGTCTACCGTGGAGATGTCATTAAACAGCAGGGCAGGCAGGGCGGCGTTAAAAACGAATTTGTTCAATTTATTTACAAATCCATCGTCAAACAGACCGACCCTTTGAAACAGAACTCCCAGCAGCATGGTAAAGAAAATAGGCATAGTTGCATTCAGGCAGAATATAAAATTGTCCATAATTCAATCACTCTTTCTTTGGTAAGGAATTTACGTTTTATTATAACCATCCGTTATTTAAAAAGCAACTCTAAAAAAACTGCCGCACCAAGCGCTCCGGCCTTTACGGCCTTCTGCGCTCAATGCGGCAGCCAAATCACCTAACCGGCCTTTCGGCCTATGGTTTAATAATTCTCATACCTTTTCGGTCTTTACAAAATACTTCTTACAGTCAATTAGCTTCATAATCCCGAATAAGCACACCAGAATCATACCTACCAGAAGTCCCATATTGATTAAATACAGCGGATATTTCATAACCGTCGTAGCCTCTCCTGTTCTCATCTGTGTCGCAACAATTGTACAAAGATGCTTGATCATAAAGGCACTGACTCCAAATCCGGAAAGATACTGGATTACTTTTAAGGTACCGTATGCAGCCGGTTTTTTCTTCACCTTCTCGCTGTCTTCAATGAGTGTCAGACAGATTAAGGAATCTGAGTAAAAGGCCAGGGCTGAGCATACGAAGATACTCCAGATAAATAACAGCTTCAGGAATTCGTCGGTCCAGGGCGTCGGTATTTTCAGCACGTTTCTAGCAAATACCGCATATGTCTCTACGACGATCATGACGATGCCGACGAAACCGAAGATTACTTCCAGAACTTTTATAACTCTGTCAATTACATTTTTCATGCGATACACCTCTTTATTCTTCTACAACCGCAATTACCCTGATTGTTCCTCCATCGGAATGCTGCGTGTTGATCGGCAGGGCAACCAGCTGGCAGGTAGGGGATTTGATCTCCCAGAGATTTGTCATATACTCAATCTGAAGGATTTTGCCCTCTACAAGCACATGCTCGTGAACCGGCTGACGCATGTCCTGTCCTGGTTTCGGATCGCGGATTCGGATTACGTAATCCTGCGGGAAGTCGTATCCTACGATCTTAGGAGCGTAGTCACGGATCCAGATTCCTCCGTCTTCCGTTACCCACTGGGAATTATCCCAGAATTCTTTTGTCTTCCAGCTTACCTTATTCGCCCTGTCGGTGCGGATAAGGATGCTGTCATAATGTTTGTCTTTGAATGGCTCATTCGCCTTTTCCAGCATTTCTGCCGTAATTCCCGTGTTCTCCGGTACATCGGTCAGATCCAGAACGAGGCAGTCCGTGATTCCCCAGTCAGAGATCGGGTAGTCGTCGGAAGTCAGGCCGGTTGGATCAAAATGACGCGGAAAATCAATATGTGTGAACCAGTGAGACTGAAGCGGATATCCTGTTATCTGAAACGGATCGCCGTTCTCATGGCTCTTAACAAGGGAAAAATGAATTCCATAACGCCAATGTTCTTCGATTGGCAGTGTTAAATCAACAATACGTCTCAATATAACGCCTCCTTAATTACTTGCCCTGGATCATGTCAACCAGTTCTGTGCCGTATTTGTCAGTAAACAGGGACCATGTAGGCATAGCTTTCTCTTTGAATGCTTCCTTGTCTGGCTCTTCTTCGATTGTGCATCCGCCGTCGATCAGCGTCTGCTTTGCTGCTGCCTGAGCCTCATCTGTCAGCTTGAGCTGTTCTTCCTGTCCAACTTCTGCTGCTTTCATGATTAAATCTTTCTGAGAATCAGATAATTTGTTCCATGTTGTTTCACTCATTGCCATTAAGAATGGTGTGTAAACAGCGTCTGTCATCGTGATATATGGCTGTACTTCGTAGAATTTACGGGAAGCAATCTCATGAAGAGGGTTGTCCTGTGCACTTACCGTACCCTGCTGAAGAGCTGTGTAAAGCTCGGAAGCGTCGATGGTTGCAGGAAGAGCGCCCATAGCTTTCCAAGTTTCAACCTGGATCTCAGCCGGGAGAGTTCTCATCTTGATTCCCTTCATATCGTCCGGAGTCTTGATCGGTTTTACATTGTTGCTCAGCTCACGGAAACCGTTCTCCCAGAAGGAAAGGCCTACAAGACCTGCTCCTGACAGTTTCTCGAAGATCGCGTCTTTTGCAGGACCGTTGATGGCAGCTCTTGCTGATTCCAGATCAGAGAATAAGAATGGGAGCTGGAATACTTCTACCTCTGGTACGAGGCCGGAGAAATAAGCGGTACCGGATACACCGATATCAACAGTACCCTGCTGAAGTCCCTGAACCATACTTGTTGCGTCGCCGAGTGCTGTATCATAAAATGCGGTAGCTGTGATTGTTCCGTTGGAATTGTCGTTAATATAGTCTGCCATTACCTTCAGAGCGCCGCCGGTTGGTGTATTTTCCGGAATGGAGCCTGCGAAAAGGCTTATTTTCACTTTATCACCTGTTACGCCTGAAGCAGATGCGTCTCCGCCTGCTGCTTCGGAGCCCTCTGTCTTTGCACCGGAATCAGCTTTCGGAGCCTCTTCCTTCTTTCCGCCGCCGCATGCAGCAAGGCTTGCTGCCATAGCAAATGTCATACCTAATGCTAAAAATTTCTTCATGTTTTTCATAGTATTTTCTCCTTTTCCCTTTTTTGCGTTTATAGTATCTGGCCCGCCGGCCCATGTTGCTTACTTAATGGAACGTTTCTTTCATTTATTATTTAAGAAGACTTGGAAGGAACGTGGACATAGCCGGAATCAGTACGATGAAGAGTGCTCCCACCATAATTGCCAAAATCAGCTTCGGCAGATGAGGAATAATCTTGTGGATCGGTTCTCCGCCTACGGAAGAGGCGACGAACAGGTTGATTCCAACCGGTGGTGTAACAAGGCCGATACAAAGGACAACGACCATAACAACGCCAAAATGAATCATGTCAATGCCGTATGCAAGTGCTGTCGGGCAGAAGATCGGAGCGAAAATAAGAAGCGCCGGAACTGCGTCGATAAAACATCCTGCTACTAACAGAATCAGGCATACTGCAAGCAGAAATACGAGCGGACTGCTGATGGAGCTTGTAAACAGCTCCGCAACCATCTGCGGAATTCCTTCTCTCGTGATTACCCAGCCAAATACCTGTGTAGCGCCAACGATAAACATGATGCTGGCGGCACTCTTAACGCCGTCATATACGATGTTGCATACCTCTTTCGGCTTAATTTCACGGTATACAAAAATACCGATAAACAGGCAATAGAAACATGCAACTGCAGAAGCTTCGGTCGGTGTAAACAGACCGGAATAGATTCCTCCCAGAATGATGACGGGAGCGAGCATTGCCCAGATGGCTTTAATAAAGGAGGAACCAACCTCTTTAATATTAAAGGAACCAGAACCTCTGTATCCTTTCTTCACGCACTGGAACAGAACAACTGCAATTACGATAACACCCAGAAACAGTCCCGGCAGAAGACCTGCAAGGAGCATATCGCCAACGGATTCTCCGGAAGCAACTCCGTAAAGAACCATCAGTACGCTTGGTGGAATCAGCGGTCCGAAGATACCGCCCACAGCCTGTACTGCACTGGCATAGTCAGCATCATAGCCTTCGTCTCTCATGAAAGGAATCATGATTCCGCCTACTGCTGCTGTTGTAGCCGCGCCTGCACCTGTCATGGCTGCAAAGATCATACTTGTTACAACTGTAACGACTGCAAGGCCGCCCGGAATAAAACCGATACAGCTCTTTGCAAAATTAACCATCCTTCGGGCTATACCGCCGTTCTGCATAAGGCTTCCTGCAATTACAAAAAACGGGATAGCCATCAGCGTAAAGGAATCGACGCCCTTTAACATCTGCTGTGCTATAATAATCAGCGGCACATCGGAATACACGACCATGTAAAGCAGGGATGACATACAGAGCGCATATGCAATCGGGATTCCCAAGAACAGTAATATAAAGAATGAAGCAACTAATACAAATAGATTCACACTGATCACCTCTTACCTATGTATGTTTTTTATTACGCTTGTTCCTCGCTTCATAAAAACGGGCGGGAACCGCCTTGACCTGCCGGTCAAGCCGTAGCAAATAGTTTCGGTCTTTACAGGCGCGTCACTATTTTTTATTTGTTTTCTCTCACATGCGCCGCCATCTTCGCAGTCATCTTCACCGCATTCTCAAAGGAGGTCGTTTTTACGATTCCCTTTCCTGCAATGTCATAGGCCGTTCCGTGACCACATGTTGCAATCGGTACCGGAAGACCTCCGGCAATCGTTATTCCGCGTTCAAAGCCTCTCAGCTTTAAAGCAATCTGTCCCTGATCATGATACATGGTCACAACCCCGTCAAATTCTCCGTTAAAGGCTTTATGGAACAGAATGTCTGAAGACCAGGGTCCTGACGCATGAATTCCCATTCTCTGCGCCTCTTCCACCGCAGGTCCAATGACCTCAATCTCTTCCCGGCCACATTTTCCGTTCTCACCGCAGTGGGGATTCAGCGCTGCAATACCCAGTCTTGGTCTCTCAAGTCCAGTGTTTTTAAGCGTTGTGTCGGCAAGAGTAATCGCTCTGACGATCTTTTCCTGAGTCAGGTTTTCACTCACTTTTGAAATCGGAATATGACTGGTTGTCCTGGTCGTCCACATGTTGTCAACCACATTGATTTCGCCGAAAGGCGCCGTATGATTCAGAAGATGTGCCATATAGTGATGCTCACTCTCAAACCGGCATCCTGCCTGTATCATTCCTGCTTTATTCAGCGGTCCGAAGCAAAATCCGTCAATCTTTCCTGACTGGAACAGCTCAATTCCAAGCTTCAGTAGTTTCAGGCACGCTCTTCCGCTTGCAATGGAAAGTTCACCGAAGGGCGCTTCATCCGGATCCAGGTCTTTCTGGTTCAGAATCGGAATTCCGTCTTCCCATGTCGCTTCATCGATCTTGTCAATGATCTGCGTCTTAATACTCAATCCATTAATTCCGGCTCCACGTTCAAATACCCTTGCATCCCCAAGAATGACAGGACGGCAGTATTCGTCATAGAATTTCTCTGCTGCCAGCTTCGTAATAATTTCAGGTCCTACGCCGGCCGCATCTCCCAGAATAATGCCTAAAACTGGTTTTTCATTCATAATAATCCTCCTTCCCTCTTTTTATCTATCACACTTGTAATTAGAGCAATTGATGTGCCAACCAATTTTTTATTGTCATTTCTTGTGTATATTACACAAGTTTCAAAATTTGTTTTTGTGCACATTGTTTAAATTTCGTTAAGATTTTTTTCATTCTTTTTTTGTAATTTTCAATAATGTTTTCATACTGTTTCATTTTCGTTGCGCATGCAACAAATGTTGCCGTTTTTTTGTTGCTTATTCCGTTTATTGTCTATGCAGCGCAGCGGCCGCATGTAAAAGGCCCGTTCCGGCAGACTGCCTGATGCAGTCCTGCCGGAACGGGCCTTTTCATATTTTTCATATATTTCCTGACCTTATTTATTTTCCTGGTCCTGTACTTCCTCTTCCCGGTTCTCTTCCTCCAGTTCGGGAACTGATTTTCCCTCAATGGCTTTTTCGACCGGTTCTCCTTCGTCCCCAGCCTCTGACGGCTCTTTCGATGCAGAAGCAGCCGACAGCTCTTCCCTGGATATGCAGTCTTTTGCTTCTCCTGCCGCCGTACGCTTTTCCACGGCTTCATCCAAATGTTCCGCCGCTGATTTTTCTTCTTCCGGCTCCGGAATCCCTTTTACCTGTCGGAAAATCTTCATGAATTCCTTGCCTGTAATGGTTTCCTTTTCAATCAGGAATTCAGCAATCTTATCCATGGCCTCTCTGTTTTCTCCGAGCAGCCGCTTTGCCTCTTCATAGGAATTTTTCAGTATCATCATAACTTCCTGGTCGATTTCGGCCGCTGTTGCATCGCCGCAGTTCAAAACTGAACGACCGGTAAGATACTGGTTTTCCTGCGTTTCAAGTCCCATAAGTCCGAATTTTTCGGACATGCCGTACTGCGTCACCATTGCGCGGGCGATTCTTGTAGCCTGTTCGATATCATTAGCAGCGCCTGTTGTAACCGTATCAAATACAAGCTCTTCCGCTGCACGGCCCGCCAGGAAGCCGACGAGCATAGCCTGAATTTCTTTTTTTGTATTAAGGAATTTTTCTTCTTCCGGCACGTGCATAACGTAACCGAGTGCACCCATGGTACGCGGCACAATCGTAATCTTCTGAACCGGTTCGGAATCCTTCTGCAGCGCGCTGACGAGAGCATGGCCGACCTCATGATAGGAAACGATCCTTCTCTCTTCCTTGCTTAGAATTCTGTCTTTCTTTTCTTTTCCTACTAGGACAACCTCTACAGCCTCAAAGAGGTCTTTCTGGGAAACGGCCTGACGTCCATGTTTGACTGCCATGATCGCCGCTTCATTCATCATGTTCGCCAGATCGGCGCCTACCGCTCCTGATGTGGCAAGGGCTATCTCTTCAAAATCTACGGTTTCATCCAGAAGCACATCCTTGGAATGCACCTTCAGAATGTTAACTCTTCCCTTTAAATCAGGTTTGTCGACGATCACACGGCGGTCGAAACGGCCGGGACGCAGCAGCGCCGGATCGAGGATCTCCGGACGGTTGGTAGCTCCAAGCACCAGCAGACCCTTGGAAGAGTCGAAACCGTCCATCTCAGACAGCAGCTGGTTCAGCGTCTGCTCTCTCTCGTCATTGCCGCCTCCAAATCTGGAATCACGGCTCTTGCCGATAGCATCGATCTCGTCAATAAATATGATACACGGTGCAGATTCCTGCGCCTGTTTAAACAGATCCCTGACACGGGAGGCTCCCACACCCACAAACATCTCTACAAAATCAGAACCAGACAGGGAATAAAAAGGAACCTTCGCCTCTCCGGCAACCGCTTTTGCAAGCAGAGTCTTACCCGTTCCAGGAGGGCCCACAAGCAAAGCTCCTTTTGGAAGTTTGGCGCCGATCTTCGTGTATTTCGCAGGGTTGTGCAGGAAATCCACGATCTCCGTCAACGATTCCTTCGCTTCGTCTTCTCCTGCTACGTCTTTAAAGGTTATGCCTGTCTCCTTCTGGACATATACCTTGGCATTGCTTTTTCCAACGCCCATGAGTCCGCCTCCGCCCATGCGGCGCATCATCAGATTCATAAGGAATACGATAAATCCGAACCACAAGAGTGAGCTGGCTATCTCCAGCAGCAGACTGTTGCTCTGCTTATCCCTTTTCATTTCAATCCCGTGGCTTTCCAGCCTTCTTGTCAGCTGGTCGTCGCCTTCCATGCGGATCGTGTAATAGCTTTTCCAAGGTGAAAATTTCTTGGAATCGCTTTTAGGATTAATGGTGATTTCTGCGTTTCCCGCTTCAACGGATTCGATCTCCCCTTCGTTTACGGCTTCGATAAACGCATCATAGGTAATCTCTTCCGTCGTGGATTTTAAAAGTGTGTTCTTCATAAAATACACGGAAAGGAATGTAATAATTGCAGCAACCACCAGGATTGTTAAGGTCTGCCCTCCGTTCTTCGGAGATTTTCCGTTATTATTCTGGTTATTGTTATTATTCATATGTGTTTCTCCCATCTGAATAGTACCCCTATTCTATTCCATACCATTATAATGTCAGTCTTTCCATAAATCAATAAACAAAAGATAAATATTTTTCTAAAACATTCAAATTATGTCATTCATACGGAAACTTTTTCTGCACATACTAATGACGATGCAGATCGATGATTCCTCAGGAAGCGAGGTACTGAATGAAAACGACTGAAGAAAACGACCATATTGAATACAGAGAATTCGTAGATTATGGTATGAACTCCTGTTCATCCATGGACTGCACCGGGCTGATCCCTTCTCTTCCTCAGGATGAAGCTGAGCTGGAATCCTATGATGAGCTGTACCATTTTCTTCCCAGAGCTGCAGGTCCGAGAAACGACATCCGATAAAAGGATTCCCTGTAGACTGCTGCTTTTCCTCTTTTTGCAGCAGTCGCTACATATTCCTGGGCACGTACACGATAAAAATAGTTGAAAATTATTGTAAACTATCGTACGCTTATACAATATTACCAGAAAGGACCGTTCCGATGACACTTAATTTTAACGACTTACTCTTTGCTTTTTCCAGCGGTCTGGATTATGTTGAACGCAGCTTTATCGGCGTTACCACGTTTCATGCCAGGCGCGTGGCCTACATCAGCGCTTCCATCGGGGAAGCCCTCGGCATGGACGACCAGAAGCTTTTAGACCTTGTAACATGCGCGGTGCTCCATGACTGCGCCCTGCCCCGGTCCTATTATACATATCCGGCCGGCAGCCCGATCACGAACCTGGCGGAACACTGCCTTGTCGGAGAAAAGGATGTCCAGGATATCCCTTTTTATACCGATATGAAAGGAACGGTTCTCTATCATCACGAAAATGTAGACGGCAGCGGTCCCTTTCATAAAAAAGGAAATGAAATACCGGAAACAGCGCAGCTAATCCATCTTGCAGACCGTCTGGACGCCGAGTGCCATCTGGATACGTACCGCGACGGCAGTTTTCTGCAGATTCAGAAATTTCTTCAGTCGCAGTGCGGAATTATGTTCGACCCTAAACACGTGGAACTGTTTCTTGACATCTTCCGTCCGGACCTTCTGCTTCAGATGCAGAACGGCAGTCTGGCTGCTCTTTTGAAAAACAAGCTCCCCCAGAGGATTGTCAGTCATGCGGAGGGTCAGCTTAGGGATCTGGCTTTATTTTTTGCTAAAATTATCGACTCGAAGTCAGCGTTTACCAGAAGGCATTCTATCGGGATAGCGGAAAAGGCAAAAATTATGGCGCAGTATTATGGGTACGGTGAAGAAATGCAGGAAAAGCTGTATTTCGCAGGCGCAGTCCACGACATCGGCAAACTGGCCGTATCCAACGGCGTTCTGGAAAAACCGGGAAAGCTGGATGATAAAGAGTATGCCCATATTAAGACTCACGCATGGTATACGTGGAAAATCCTGTCTGGAATCGATGGAATGGACGATATTGTCCGTTGGGCATCCTATCATCATGAAAAACTGGACGGCAAAGGATATCCGTTTGGAAAGACGGCAGACGACCTGGATCAGAATTCCCGGCTCATGGCGTGCCTTGACATCTACCAGGCCCTGACAGAGCCACGTCCGTATAAGGATGGATTTTCACACGAAAAGACCATGTCCATGATGAGGGATATGGTAAGCCGTGGTTTTCTTGACGGAACTATCACAGAAGACATCAACCATGTTTTTATCTAAATTTTACATTCCACTTGTTTGTGTAAAAACTTCGTTATATAATGTGTTAATACATCAACAGGAGGCTTATATTATGAAAGCACGAAAGATAAAAACAGACAGGAGCCATTATCTATTTACGAATCAAATGCTGGTTTCCCTCATTATTCCGCTGATTGTAGAACAGCTGCTGGCCGTTCTCGTCGGCATGGCAGATTCCATCATGATCGCAAGCGTTGGCGAAGCTGCCGTTTCCGGTGTATCGCTGGTGGACAGTGTAATGCTCCTTCTAATTAATATATTCGCTGCTCTCGCCACCGGCGGTGCCGTTGTGGCTGGTCAATATCTGGGACAGAAAAATACAAAAAAGGCGTGTGAAGCTTCCGACCAGCTGGTATGGTTTGTCACGGTCATAGCTCTCGTCATCATGGCCTTTCTATATCTCGGCAAAAGCTTTATTCTGCATACCGTATTCGGAAAGATCGATGCCGATGTCATGGAACACGCGAATATCTATCTGATCATCGTATCCGCTTCCATTCCATTTATAGCGATCTACAATGCCGGTGCCGCAATTTTCCGTTCGATGGGCAATTCCAAAGTCTCTATGAAGGTATCGATTATCATGAATATCATCAATGTATCCGGAAATGCCATTCTCATCTATGGATTCCACCGGGGCACGGAGGGTGTCGCTATTCCGACTCTGGTATCGCGTATCGTGGCTGCTGTTCTGATTACGATCCTTTTGTGCAACGAAACACTTCCTCTCCATATTAATAAGTCCTTAAATTTTCATTTTCGCTGGAATGTAATAAAGAAAATACTTCACATAGGCATTCCAAACGGACTGGAGAACAGCATGTTCCAGCTGGGCAAAATTATCGTGCTCAGTCTCGTATCCACATTCGGTACCTTTGCTATTGCGGCGAATGCGGTCTCCAACGTTCTGGCCGCCTTTGAGGTACTCCCCGGCATGGCTGTTTCCCTGGCGATCACGACCGTTATCGCCCAGTGTGTAGGCGCCGGAGATTACGAGCAGGTGATCTATTATACGAAGAAACTCCTCATTATCGTATACGCATGTATCTTTGTTACGGTAGCAATTACTCTCGGCTGCATGCCAGTCGTACTGAAAGCCTATAACCTTTCCGCTGCAACGGCTGCGGAAACGATGAAAATCATGGTGTTCCACAGCGCCTGTGCCTGTGTGATCTGGCCGCTCTCCTTCGCCCTTCCGGCTACATTCCGGGCGTCGGGAGATGTCCGTTTCAGCATGATGTCATCCATTATCTCCATGTGGATCTGCCGCATTATATTCAGCTACATACTCGGCAAATATCTGGGGCTTGGCGTGTTCGGCGTCTGGGTAGCCATGGTGCTTGACTGGTGCGTCCGAATGGTATGCTTTTTTATCCGCTACAAAAGCGGGCGTTGGAAAGGACGGGCGGTCGTTTGACCGCCCGTTTTTTATTACACTAGGAAAGAATATCTCCGTCTCCAAAAGCGCTTCCTTTTCTTCTCCTACACGTGTAATATTTTATTTTAAAAGCATAGGCTTATGACATTATCTGCCAAAGCCCTATTCGATTTGTATTCTCAAAGTATTACATATGCGGATTGCATTATCAATTGAATCCCCAATTATTTTATAAAAAATTCATATTAATAAACGGCCGTTTAAAAAGCAACTTGGACCAGTACCATATAAAAAACGGTTCCTGCGCCGATACTAAGCAGCGAATTTCCTTTCCAGCGGTGAAGGGCAACAATGACGGCCGCCGCCAGGAATTCCGGAATTCCGGCTGAAGAAGGATAGAATTCTGCAGCGCCTGCTGCCGCAGCTCTCAGCCCGATCAGGCTGTCCTTCAGACAGTACACAACCAGCAGGCCGATCGTTGCAAACGGAAGGGTCTTTCCCAGAAAATCGATGTATGCCGGGGTCTTTTTCCCGGCGGGAAATACGAGGAACGGCAGAAAACGCGTGATAATCGTAGCAGCTGCCATCACGGCAATCAATATTATTTTCATCTTCATACCTGATTTTCCTCCCTTAAAGTTTCCGCTGTATTCTTACAGCCGCTCGCGCGACTGTCTCTTTTCCTTCCAAATGCCTCTCCGGCCGCCAGCACGGCGATGATTCCAATCATAGCCGGAACGATAAAATTATTCTTTCCAAACAGAAATAAGCTCGCTGCCGATACGAAAATTCCAGCCATCGCCGGCCAGTGGCCGCTCTTATTTTTCCACTGGTCTGTAAAAATTACAATAAACAGAGCCGTCAATGCAAAATCCAGCCCTTTTGTATTAAACGATATCATACTTCCCATCAGTGCTCCGACTGCCGTTCCCAAAACCCAGTAGCACTGGTCCAGAAGCGCTGTCCATAGATAGACCCAGTCCTTTTCCATCCCTTCCGGCACCTCTTCTGCACAGAGCACGGAAAACGTTTCGTCCGTAAGCGCAAAAATCAGGTACGGCTTAAAGCGCTTCACATCCCGGTATTTATCCAGCATGGAAATCCCATAAAACAGGTGCCTTGCATTGATCATCAGCGCCATAAAGAAACCATAAACAGGGCTCACGCCTGCCGCAAGGAGATTCACTCCCAGATACTGAAGGCTCCCCGCATAAATAATAAGACTGGCCGCTACAGACCATCCGATTCCAAATCCATTTACCGCCATTAAAATCCCGTATGCTGCTCCCAGGAACAGATATCCTACCATAACCGGCACTGTCTTGGGAAATGCATATTTTAATGCGGCAGCTCTCTTATTTTTCATAATCTTCCTCTTTTTCTTACAAGATAACTGTGTTATACTTTGCTCCATGAGATCCAATGGCTGTTTCATCTTTAATGGAGCGCTATGGTAAAGTATTTTACAGACCTTTTTTTCTTTTGTCAATCTTATGGCTGAGGAAAACGTGGAAAAGGCCGAAAGGAACGATATGAATTACCAGTCATGCGACTTATGTCCCCGTATGTGCGGCATTGACCGTACAGATTCATCACAGCCTTCTGATGGCGCAGGCCGCCCGCCCGGCCGTCTCGGCTTCTGCGGCTGTACCTCCCAGGTACGCGCTGCCAGAGCGGCTCTTCACATGTGGGAAGAACCGTGTATCAGCGGCTTAAACGGCAGTGGAACCGTATTTTTCAGCGGCTGTACTCTGCGCTGCTGTTTCTGCCAGAACTACCAGATCAGCAGTGAAAACTTCGGAAAGGAGCTTTCCGTCAGGCAGCTGGCCGATGTCTTTCTCCGCCTTCAGGACGACGGCGCCCACAATATTAACCTGGTTACTGCAACCCAATACCTCCCATCCATTATCAGCGCCCTCGATCTGATCCGCAGCCAGCTCCTGGTGCCTGTCGTCTACAACTGCGGCGGCTACGAACGGCCGGAAACAATCAGGGCTCTGAACGGCTATGTGGACATCTATCTTCCCGACCTCAAATACGCAAGCCCTGAAGTTTCCGGAAAATATTCCAGAGCAGGCGACTACTTTACATATGCCCGGCAAGCCATCCCGGCCATGATCGATCAGACAGGCGCTCCTGTATTTGTAGAATACAGCGGTCCAAAAGGAACCTGTCAACTCATAAAAAAGGGCGTCATTATACGCCATATGGTGCTGCCCGGTCAGAAAGAAGATTCAAAGCGCCTTCTCTCCTGGATCAAAAATAGCCTTCCGGACAAAAAGTATTATATCAGCCTGATGAGTCAGTACACCCCCTTTTATCACAGCAAGGATTTTCCTGAACTGAATCGAAGAATAACATCATATGAATATAATCAAGTACTGGATTTTGCAGTTGAGCTCGGATTAACCGATGGGTATATGCAGAAAAAAAGCAGTGCGAAAGAAGAATATACGCCTCCATTCGATTTAGAAGGCCTTTAAGAACGGTTGAAGGTAGAACTTTACGTGAATGAAACAAGAAACGGCACAGCAAAAGCGGATATCGAATTGTCAACTTATTTTCGATATCCGCTTTTATACTATCTCATCCATTGGACTTAATTCCTTTCATCGGATTTTTCATACTTTCCTTTTTAATCATTATGTATGAAATTGCTTTCTATATTAAATTTTTACTCCTCACTCCGCCATTTCCGAACCTCTATGATTTTTTGCTTCTGTCATCGTTTTCTCTATATGTTATCTGTCTTAGAAATCCTTTTTCTTATACTTTCTCGTCATATAATCAAATTCTTTTCTGTCTGATAATCTTCTATAGGCTCTCATCATATTTTTCATTACTGAATAGTTCTTCCCTGCCGGTACATGAGTTTTTCCTTTTGTCTCATTTACTTATGTTTGTAAATGAAACTGAACTTACATTTCTGGTGGACTCACCCTCCTTCTTTTATTTTTTATCTAACTGTACTCTTTTCATTTCTTTTTTCTTTTGTCCTCTTTCCTTTTGACACTTTCATTATAGCCAAAAGGCTCGTATTTGTCAATACTTTTTTCATTTTTTAATCAATAATTTTGTCTTTATGTAAATTTTATCAATTGATTACAATTGTTTCTATTTTTATACAATATTTATCCCATTTTTGTCCTGTTTTTTCAGAATAGTCTGTCAATTATTCAGACTCTCGCCTCTTCTGCACGAATCCTCCGGGATCAGTTCATGATGTTCGAACAGTTCTTTCACTGCTTCTTCGTAGATCAGCCGTTTTTCAGCTTTTTTTATTTTCTTTCCAGCCTTTTCGCCGCCCTCAAAAAGCGGGATCATATAAGCCCACAGCTCCTTCATACGGAAAAGAATATTTCTGTCCCCTGAGAGAATGGAAGAATACCCTTCATATATATCATCATGAAAGCGCTTCAGTTCTTCCCTTTTTAACTGCTCACCTGAAATAAACTGGCGTACAAGCGCCGGATTTCTGACCAGCCCTCTGCCGATCATCACATGTTCTGCCTCAGGAAACTCCGATGTAAAACGGTTCAGATCACCTTCTGAAAAGAGATCGCCGTTATAACAGACAGGATTTCTGCTCTTCTTCAGGGCTTCCCGGAAGACGCAAAGATTCGGATAATTCTTATAATAATCCTTTTGAACTCTCGGATGAACGATGAGCATTTCCAACGGATACCGGTTGAATATCTCCAGCAGCCTTCCAAACTCATCAGGACTCTCTTTTCCGATTCTCGTCTTCACAGACAGCTTCATGCCAAGAGAGGAACATACCGTATCCAGGAACCTGTCTATTCCATCCGGATCTGCCAGAAATCCTGATCCTTTTCCCTTAGCCACCACTGTGCCTGAAGGGCAGCCCAGATTCAAATTCACCTCATCATATCCAAAGGCCTTCAGCTTTTCTGCCGTAGAGAGAAAATCTTCCGCTTTATTCGTCAGAATCTGCGGTACAATACGGATCCCCTCCCTGTTGTTTTCCGGAATAATATCATTCAGTTCTCTGGAACGCATGCCCTTTTTCGTGGTCGGCACAATAAACGGCGTATAATACGTGTCAATTCCTCCAAAAACAGCATGATGGGCATTCCTGTATATATACCATGTAATTCCCTCCATGGGAGCAAAATAATATTTAATCATACGCAGCCTCTGTTCTTTCTGTCAATTTTATTTTTCTCATTTTCATAAAATAATACGGAACAATCGGGATCAGAGCCGCCAGCCACGCCATTGGGTCCGACAGGCAGACGCCCATAAAGCCAAGCCGCCCGGCGATCGCCATAATCACGGCCGCTCTGGCTACCAGCTCGAAAACGCCTCCCATCATGGGCACAAGGCCATATCCAAGCCCCTGCAGTGCGTTTCGGTACAGAAATATGCTTCCCAGAAACGGATAAAACAGGACAACCGTATGAAAATAAGTAAGGGAAGACTGAATCGCCTCTGTCTCTCCCGGATCAATAAACAGCGTCGTAAGGAATGGACCGCCGAAATGGACGGCAGCCATTACAAAGATGCTGGTAATCAGGATCATCGTCTGGGTCACTTTCACTCCCTGGTGCACCCGATCCATTCTTCCTGCTCCCCTGTTCTGTCCCACATAAGTGGCAATCGTCGCACCAAAGGCCACATAAATGGTTGAAATAATATTCTGGATTTTTCCGGCAGCCGAGAATCCTGCCATATAAACGGCGCCGTATACGTTGACCGCCCCCTGTACGATAATCGTTCCAATGGCAGTAATGGAGAACTGGAGCCCCATAGGAACACCCAGTCCCAGCATCTTGGAAGCGCTGGAAACGGAAAACTCCCAGTCCCTTTTCTGAAGCTTCAGTATGGAAAATTTCTTTATCATGTAGATCAGGCACAGGAGCGCCGATATTCCCTGGGAAATGACGGTCGCATAGCCGCAGCCTTCCACACCCATATGGAAATAGACGATAAATGCGATATCCAGAAACACGTTAATGATTGCAGATATAATCAGAAAGTACAGCGGAGAACGGCTGTCCCCCAGAGCCCTCAGGACGGCAGCCAGCCCGTTATAAGCGGCCGTCACGAAAAGCCCTGCATAGATTATCGCCAGATATCCGGCAATGTCACCGATCAGGTCTTCCGGCGCGTTCATCATTCTCAGAATCGGCACGTTGAACACCAGCAATCCGGCCGTCATCAGTATAACGAATCCAACGCAGAGATACACCGACATTGCCAAATAATGACGCATCCTGTCATATTTTCCGGCTCCAAAACACTGAGCGATCAGAATCGCAAATCCGCTGGTAATACCATTCAGCCATCCAATGACAAGAAAAATAAGGGACGTGGTGCTCCCGATGGCCGCAAGAGCGTCAACGCCGATAAATTTTCCTGCAATCATGGCATCGGCCAGGTTATAAAACTGCTGAAATATATTTCCCAGATATACAGGTATCATAAATCCTAGTATTAATTTGACGGGATTTCCCGAAGTCATATCTTTTGTCATTTCATTGTCCTTCCATGTATTACTTAATCTGTGTTATTCTACAGAAATACCCAGGAAAAATCAATAGGAATTCTGCACGAAAGCATACAAAAAGCCGGCGCATCTTTCGGTAAGATGGTGCGCCGGCCTATGTAAGCTGCTGCTTTGCATATTGCACGAAGCTGGGCAATGCCTGGCCAAGTGCTCATAGTATACATTTTTACAGGCATATACCGCCTGTTTTCTCTTTGGTTATGGTCTCTCCGTCTTCGCTGCTTTAAACTTCCGGGACTTTTCCGGAATCCGTTTTTTTATCGCGGTTCCTTGTCATCTTTTTAGATGGAAGTTTTCCATTTTCTCTGGATCTGCGCCATGCTGTCACTCGTTCTTTTGTCTCATCTTCCCCGTCGAAATAGAATACTTCTTCAACTCTCTTTCCGAAAACCTTAGCAATGTCCATAGCCAATTTCAAAGACGGATTGTATTTCCCATTTTCCAGATTCCCGATTGTTTCCCTTCTGACGCCAACAAGCCTGCCAAGCTCCATCTGGGAAATGTTCATCTGCTTTCTAAACTCGCACATGTTCGTTTTTAGCTCTGTCATGGCCTCCTCCTGTTTTTTCTAAAAATCTACAGCGGGTTTCCTATACCAGTCTTCTACTCTTGAATGTCTTTTTTCTATTATACACGCACTGCTTTAGAATTGTAAAGCGCAAAAGGCTCCTACCCGGCATTTTTTTGCCGGATAACAGCCTTTTCTGTTGAAATCTGTATGTTTTATTTAAAAAATCCTTTTTTCTTCGGCTTCTCTTCCGTGTGGGAAGTTCCGCCCATCGCTTCATCAAATTTCCTGAGAGCTTCCTTCTGAGCTTCTGTCAGCCGCTCCGGAACCTGTACCACAAGCGTCACATAATGATCGCCGCGGATATTTTTATTGCGGAGAGTCGGCACACCCTTACCACGCAGCCGTACTCTAGTATCCGTCTGAGTTCCCGGTTTCACCTCGTATTCCACTTCTCCGTCTACGGTACGGATTCGGATCGGTCCTCCAAGAGCTGCCTGTACAAAGGAGATCGGCACTGTGGAGAAGATGCTGGTGTCCTGACGTTTGAAGACAGGATGGCTGGATACGACAACTTCAACAAGAAGATCGCCTCTTCCGCCTCCGTTTGTTCCAGGTTCGCCTGCTCCGGCCAGACGGATGCTCTGTCCGTTGTCAATGCCCGCCGGTATGTTGACCTTGAATTTTTTCCTGGTGGAGACATATCCTGATCCATAGCATTTCGAACACTTTTCTTTTATAATCTTACCGCTGCCGCCGCAGTCCGGGCATGTCTGGACATTCTGAACCGTGCCGAAGAAAGACTGCTGTGTATACATGATTTTGCCCTTACCATTACACTTTGGACATGTCTGCGGAGATGTTCCGGGCTTCGCCCCTGTTCCGTGGCAGTCGCTGCACTCTTCTTTATAATTGATCTCTATTTCCTTTTCACAGCCGAATACGGCTTCCTCGAACGTTACCCTGACCGATGTTCTGACATTCGCTCCCCGCATTGGACCGGTGGAACGCGCCCCTCTCCCACGGCTCCCGCCGAAAATATCGCCGAAGATGTCGCCAAAAATATCGCCCATATCAGCCCCGGAAAAATCAAATCCGCCGAAACCGCCGGCGCCGCCTGCCGCTCCGTCAAATGCCGCATGGCCGAACTGGTCATACTGGCGGCGTTTTTCCGGATCGCTAAAACACTGTACGCTTCTGAGGCTTCCTTAAACTTCTGCTCAGCTTCCTGATCTCCCGGATTGGCATCCGGATGATATTTCTTCGCAAGCACACGGTAAGCCTTTTTCAGAGCCGCATCATCGGCATCCTTTTGGACCCCCAGGACTTCATAATAATCTCTCTTACTCTCTGCCATGACAGTCTACCTTTCATTGATTACTGTAAAATCAGCAGAAAACCACTCTGCCAGGTCCACACCCGGCAGGATGGTTCCTGCTCTTATCTTATGCTGTTATTAAACTTCTTTGTAATCGCCGTCTACAACGTCATCGCCGTAACCTGCGGCACCGCCTTCCGGCTGTCCCTGCGGTCCTGCTCCCTGAGCGCCTGCCGCCCCCTGAGCCTGTTCATATACCTTTGCAAACAGTGCCTGAGCGCTGGACATCAGTTTTTCTTTTGCAGCTTTGATCTCATCAACCTGAGCGTCTGTCATCTGATCTACCGGAGCCTTGTTGATCGCATCTTTTAATGCAGTTAAATCAGCCTGAACTCCTGCCTTGTCAGATTCCTGAAGCTTATCGCCTACCTCTTCCAGAGCCTTTTCTGTCTGGAATACGATGGAATCTGCTTCATTTCTCGTATCAATTGCCTCTTTTTTCTTTTTATCCTGTGCTTCGTATTCCGCTGCTTCCTTAACTGCCTTATCGATATCGTCATCGGACATGTTGGAACCGGACGTAATCGTAATATGCTGTTCTTTTCCTGTGCCGAGATCCTTTGCGCTTACATTTACAATGCCGTTTGCATCGATATCAAATGTAACCTCAATCTGCGGGATTCCTCTTCTTGCCGGCGGGATTCCATCCAGGCGGAACTGGCCTAAGGTCTTGTTGTCCCTTGCAAACTGTCTTTCACCCTGTACAACGTGGATATCTACTGCCGTCTGATTGTCTGCTGCCGTGGAGAAAATCTGGCTCTTCTTTGTCGGAATAGTCGTATTTCTCTCGATCAGTCTCGTAGCAACGCCGCCCATCGTCTCGATCGACAGGGACAGAGGTGTTACGTCCAGGAGAAGGATATCGCCTGCGCCTGCATCTCCTGCCAGCTTTCCGCCCTGGATTGCCGCGCCGACAGCAACACATTCATCAGGATTCAGTGACTTGGACGGCTCTTTGCCTGTCAGCTGTTTTACCTTATCCTGTGCTGCGATCATACGTGTAGAACCACCTACGAGAAGTACTTTTCCAAGCTCTGAAGCTGTCAGTCCTGCGTCCTTTAATGCATTCTGCACCGGAACAGCCGTTCTTTCAATCAGGTCTCTTGTCAGTTCGTCGAATTTAGCCCTTGTCAGGTTCATATCCAAATGCTTCGGTCCTTCACTTGTCGCAGTGATGAACGGAAGGTTAATATTCGTTGTCGTTGCGGAAGACAGCTCTTTCTTTGCCTTCTCTGCTGCTTCTTTCAATCTCTGCAGAGCCATCTTGTCGCCGGAGAGATCTACGCCTTCTGCCTTCTTGAATTCGTCGATCATCCAATTCGTGATCGTATTGTCAAAATCGTCGCCGCCAAGACGTGTATCGCCGTTTGTAGCGAGTACTTCAATAACGCCGTCGCCAATTTCAATAATGGAAACATCAAATGTACCGCCGCCTAAGTCGTATACCATGATCTTCTGTTCTTTTTCATTGTCCAGGCCGTATGCCAAAGCTGCTGCTGTCGGCTCGTTGATAATACGTTTTACATCAAGGCCTGCGATTTTTCCCGCATCCTTTGTAGCCTGGCGCTGTGCGTCATTAAAGTAAGCAGGAACCGTAATAACTGCTTCTGTTACCTTCTCACCAAGGTAGCTTTCTGCGTCTGCTTTCAGCTTCTGAAGAATCATCGCAGAAATTTCCTGAGGTGTATACTTCTTTCCGTCGATGTCAACCTTATAGTCCGTACCTACGTGTCTCTTGATTGAGGAGATGGTTCTTTCTGCATTCGTTACTGCCTGACGCTTTGCAGGCTCGCCTACCAGCCTCTCTCCTGTCTTTGTAAATGCTACTACAGACGGAGTTGTCCTCACGCCCTCTGCATTTGCGATTACTACCGGCTTTCCGCCTTCCATAACTGCTACGCAGCTATTTGTTGTACCTAAGTCAATACCAATAATCTTGCCCATAGTCTTTTTCCTCCTGACTTCTATTCTATCATTTACATATCATGTGAATCTATCTGTTTCAATATGCTGCGAAATCATCTGTTATGACATCCGCCTCATATGGAATGCTAATTTGCAACCTGCACCATGCTGTGCCTTACGACGGAATCACGGTACATATAGCCTTTCTGAAGCTCCGCAGCTACTACATTTTCCCCGAAGTTTTCATCGTCAATGTGCATCACCGCGTTATGGAAATTCGGATCGAATTCCATACCTACCGCCTCAATCGGTTTAACTCCCATATCTTCCAGCGTTTTCATCAGCTGTTTGTAAATCATTTCCATACCCTTGGCAAAAGAACCTTCCTTTTCTCCATCCGGTATGGCCGCCAGACCTCTTTCGAAATTATCCACGACAGGAAGGATTTTTTCCACCACATCCTTTGCGCCCATTTCAAACATTGCGGACTTCTCTTTTTCCGTACGCTTGCGGAAATTATCAAATTCCGCCATGCTGCGTTTCAGCCGGTCGGTCAGCTCCTCGATCTTCTCGTCTTTCGGATCCTTCTTCTCTTTCTTTTTACCGAAAAATCCCTTCTTTTCTTCTTTTCCCTCAGCGGCTTCTTCCTGTTCCCTTTCAGCCCCCTCCGGTTCTCCTGCCTCCGGCGCCTGCTCTTCCACGTTGTCTGCCTGCTCCTGCGTCAGCACTTCTTCATTTATTTCCTGGTTTTTATTTTCTTCATTTATCACTTTCTGGTCACCCTTCTTCATTCTTAAACGTATCATCCAACTGCGTCATAAGATTTTTTAGTGTCTTCACTACTTTTTCGTAGTCCATGCGCTTGGGGCCTATGATTCCGATTGTTCCACGCAATCCTTCCCCCAGCTCATAATTGGCAGTTACGACGCTGCAGTCCTTCATTGACTGGACCGGCATCTCATCGCCGATATATACCTGAATGCCCGTTCCATTCTCATTCTCACTGCTGTTCACATCCGTGATCAGATCCTGGAGAAGCTCTTTTTGCTCCAGTGTGCTGAGAAGGCTGCTCGCTTTCTCTCCGTCACTGAGTTCCGGATATTTAAAAATGTTCGTTGCACCGCTGGTATAAATCTGGAGGTCTTCCTCGTCCGCCTTAATGGCATCCGCCACTTCGTTCAGCACCAGATCGACCACCTGGCTGTGCGGCCCTGCCTGCTCTTTCAGCTTGCTGATCACTCCCAGATTGATTTCCTCAATCGTAAGCCCGTTCAGACTGCTGTTCAGCATGATATTAAGATTGAGAAGCTCTTCATCACTGACCGGATCCAATATGCTGACGATTGTATTTTTAACAAGATTGCCTTCTACAACCGTTACAACCAGAAGCTTGTGTTCATCCACCCTGGAAAGCTGAATGAATTTTAATTTATTCTGGTGATACTGCGGTCCGCTGATCATCGCTGCATAATTCGTATTGGCCGCCAGAACCTGTGCCATCTTCTTGAGCATAAGTTCCACACGCCCTACACGCTGGATCATCAGTTCCTTCATCTCCATCACTTCGTTGTCTTTTTCCAGCATGATCTGGTCTACGTAAAAACGGTAACCTCTGTCAGATGGAATTCTTCCGGCTGAAGTATGGGGCTGGATGATATATCCCATCTCCTCCAGATCAGACATCTCATTCCGGATTGTAGCGGAACTCAGCTTTAAGTCGGAATATTTGGAAATTGTCCTGGAGCCAACCGGCTCTCCCGTTTCCAGATATGTTTTTATTATCGCTTTCAATATGGTAATCTTACGATCATCAAGTTCCATATCTGTTTCCCTCCCGGCTTTTTCTATCAATTAGCACTCATTGGTGTCGAGTGCTAACATCTACATTTCATAATATATTCCTTTTCCTCATCTTTGTCAATAGTTTTTTCAATAAATCACTACAAAACTCTTCCGAATCCAAGCTCCACCGTTGTGTCCCCAGATTTCTCCTTATATAATCAAAATCTTTCCGGTATATACCGGGTTTTAATCAGACATCTTTCGGCTTTTATTGACATTTAACATTTTTGTAATATAATAGGAATTGATACTACGAGCACTCAGCATAGTTTTCAGGGGCTTAGTGCGAGTCATACGGGTGTGTTTTGTTTGACCTTTTGAGCTTCCTACCACCGTATGCTCACCGAACAAGAACGATTGCGAGGTTATTTATGAAAGTAAATGTTACAAAAACGTTACGGCAGTTTTTACTTATTCTTGCTGCCATGTGTTTCTTCTCCTTCCCTGCATTCGCGGCAGAAGTAGAAGGAAGCTATGGAACTACCGACAACGGCATCTACGGCTGGGCATGGCACAAGGGACATTTCGGCGAAATACTGACTGTAAAGATTCTTCTTTATTATGATGATCCTTCCAAGCCGAAAAAATCCCTCAGTCTCACTGCAGACAAATATAATAAGAACGTAGAGGAAGAGATCGGCGACGGCTGGCATTATTTTGATGCAGCGGTAGACTGGAAATCACTTGGAGGAAAACCGTCCAAGATCAAGGCATACGCCGTCTATAACGACGACTGGATCGGCATTGGGGCGACGGCTTCCGGCAGTTCTTCTTCCGGTTCTTCCAAATCTTCCTCCGGAAGCTCCTCGTCCTCAGAAAAGAGCAAGAGCAGTTCGTCCGACAGCGCAAAATCTTCAGGAAAGGCAAAGTCCTCGGAGAGTTCCAAGCCTGCCGAAAGCGCTAAGGCAGCGGACACTTCGTCTAAAAAGGGAAAATCCCTCGGAACCTTTTCCGTAACCGGCTACTGTACATGCCCGCAGTGTATTATCGGCCAGGGCCTTACATATTCAGGCAAAAAGCCGACGGGCAACCACACGATTTCCGCAGACTTAAACAAATTCCCGCTCGGTACAAAGCTCATGATTGACGGCATTATTTATACGGTGGAAGATACGGGCGGCGGAATGGTCGGCAACAAGCTGGATATTTATTTTGACAACCATGCGGCCGCAGCCGGATTCGGCAGACAGAACAAAGAAGTGTTTGAAGTAGTTGAATAACAATAACTAAAAATAACGCTGTACACAGTAAAACCGGCACAGCCCCCAATACAAGGTTCCGTTCCAGACGGTAGCCAAGTCACCTTGTATCGGAGGCTGTGCTTTTTAGTTACATAGGAAAGACCTTGTTATTGTAAAGTGATAAATCGTATGATTCCTAGAAAGCAAAAACGCTCCGCTATGGATGCGCACTCGCACAAAAGGAATGATGTCGCTAATGCGATTGCATGCCCCGCTTTATCGGGTACAGCGCTCAGCGCGAGAGTTCCGCAAGCGGAACTCTTTGTTCTTCGCTGAAAGCCTGGCGGCTCTCTATCCGCCGCCCCAGCCTCAGTCCAGTCCGAACATGGTGCGACAGACAGCGCGTCCTGACGGTGTGCAAAATATACGTTCGCAGGCTTCTGCCACATCCTCTTTCGAACTGCCGTGCTCATAGAGGTTTACAAGGAAATCAGCCTCTACCAGTATCTGATAGTCCATTCCCTGTATATCACTGTATGTATGGTGGTGTCCCACCAGGTAAGCTACGCGACTTACTGTTTTCTCATCAAACTCCAGTTTATGAAGCATTTCGGCCGCCAGAGCCGGTCCTTCCTGCTCCTGCAGCTTACCTGCGCTGCTTCCGTATTTTTCCTCTGCCGCTTTGATTCCGATGTCATGAACGACTGCGGCGGCCTCCAGAGTGTCCAGCAGTTCTTCATCCAGGCACTCCATCTCACCAATCATTTTCGCAAAGCTGTAAACCTTAACGAAATGCTGAATTCTGTTTGGATCTCCGCTGTAGTAACTGATCATTTCATTTAAAAGTGTGTTTATCTTCTTCATATCTGCTGCTCCTTTTCTTCCAGCTGGAATTTATTTTTATGATATGTCAGCAGGCCTTCCTGCCTCATCTTACTGAGTTCATTGGACATAGCGCTCCGGTCCACACAGAGATAATCAGCCAGTTCCTGCCTGTTAAACGGTATCTCAAACTGAAACTTTCCCTGTTTTACCGCCTGCAGGGAAAGATAGGACATCAGCCTGTCTCTGATGGATTTTGGAGAAATGTGGCTGATCTTCCTGGTAAGGTTCAAGTTCTTTGACGCCATTACCGAAAGCAGATTTCTGACCAGCCGGCTGTGAAACTGGCAGGCAGAGGGACACGTTTTCATGACCTTTTCGATATTCAGAAATAGAATTTCTGTCTCTTCTGCCGCAGTCACATCCGCCATTGACAATTCATCAGGAATACATGCATACGTCTCTGCAAATACCTCTCCGGCCCCTGCGTGTCCAATGATATTCTGATGTCCCCAGATGCTGTTCTGCAGGATATTCACGCTTCCGCTAAGCACGAGTCCCATAGCTTCAATTCTGTCCCCCGACCGATATATGGATTCTCCTTTTTGATAGGATTTTGTCCGGGCTTCCAGACAGTTCACCATCATCTCTGTCTCCACCGGAGTAATTCCGCAAAATAGTTCTGTTTCTGACAAAAAAAGATAATTCATAAATTTTCTCTCTTCCGTTGTTATAACAACATACTTATAAAAATGATTATAGTATGATATTCTCAGGAAATCAAGATAAGATACAAAGTACCCTTTAGGAGGATATGATTATGATACGTAAAATTATTCAGATTAATGAAGATTTGTGCAACGGTTGCGGACTCTGTGCCGAGGCCTGTCATGAACAGGCGATCGGTATGGTCGATGGAAAGGCGAAACTTCTCCGTGATGATTACTGTGACGGCCTGGGCGACTGTCTCCCTACCTGTCCGGCAGGAGCGATCTCGTTCGTCGAACGGGAAGCCGCCGCTTACGATGAACAGGCCGTTTTGAATAATAAGAATAATAAGAAAAATAAAAAGGAAACGGAAAAGGCTGCCCTTTCCGCTGCCCCCGCCGGATCTGTTCAGTCCCGTCTCAGCCAGTGGCCGGTGCAGATCAAGCTCGCACCGTTAAAGGCTCCTTATTTTGACAATGCCAGCCTTTTAATCGCTGCAGACTGTACTGCATTTGCCTACGGCAGCTTTCACGATGACTTTATCCGCGGAAGGATCACCCTGGTTGGCTGTCCGAAACTCGATTCCGTCGATTATGCGGAAAAACTGACTGAAATCCTTCGCAACAACGACATCCGGGATCTGACCGTCGTGCGCATGGAGGTTCCATGCTGCGGCGGCATCGAACACGCTGCCCGGCGCGCGCTTTCTGAGAGCGGCAAACGGATACCGTGGCAGGTGATCACCATTCCACAGAAGGAACGATTTTAGATGAATAACGGATACTAAAAAATAGAACAACTGCCCTCGATATCAGATAACGCAACTAGCTGCTGCCTGAAAACGGAATCTGATGACGAGGGCATATTTGTTTGGATGCAATGGTTCTGAACGTTAAAAATACCAAAAACTTGACAAAATGGAAAAATAGTGTAAAATATGCTGTATCCCGCATTTATTACGAAAGTGTTACATATATTTATATTGTGTTTCCTTAGTCTTAAGAAATGAGGTGTTTTTATGAAAACAACAACAAAAAGGAACCTAATTGCAACGATGTTTACAACAGTGCTGCTTTTGCTCTGGTCGTTCTCCGCATGGGCAGCAGAATATAACGGATCTCTTGATGGGATGGACGACGGTTCAGTCACCGGCTGGGCATGTAACGTTACTTCTCCTCATACGTCTGCGAGTGTACAGATTCTTGTAAAAAATCATGATACAAAAGAGACTACACAGGATTTTACCGTTTTCGCTTCTGAAAAGAGAACCGATATTAAAAATGAAGGAAAACTCAACGACTACTGCGGTTTTTCTGCCGATATCGACTGGTCCTCCCACCCAGAGGCACTTACGATATCGAAGCTTACGTTGAGGGTGAAAAACTGCCGAATACGCTTCAGTACAAAAAGACGGCAGATGGCGGATCCGTTACACAGATCTCCGAAAATCCTGCCATCTTGGCAGCCAATGCGGGCGGCGGCAACCTTCATCTGAAATCTCTTGGTACGTTCCGCCTGACCGGCTACTGCAAATGCCGGATCTGCTGCGGCAAATGGTCTTCGATCAACAGTACCTTTACAGGTGCCGTTCCCAGGGCCAACCATACAATTTCCGTAGATCCAAGGGTCATTCCTTTCGGAACTAAGGTCATGATCAACGGAATCATTTACACTGCCGAGGACAAGGGCGGCGGCGTAAAAGGAAAACATGTCGATATTTTCTGCAACTCCCATGCAGAGGCCTCCCGAATCGGAGGAAGGCAGGAAGTGTTCTTGGTTCAGTAACAATCATACTTGATATCTGATTTCAGGGATCGTTTTCCCTCCCCCTTTATCCTTTAGAAAGTCATTCGAAGATTTTACACTGGATAATAGGGGGATTTTTTATGTCAATATTCCAAACAGCCGCTTGAGCAGACTGCCCTTCAGCAGCCTTATATACGCCTCCCGCCCTCTGCTTTATTCGAGGGAAACCGGCTTTCATTTCAGTCCGTCCTCTGGCCCCTGGCTGCTCGAACTGTCCTGCTTTAAAAACAGAATATCCTCCTCTTTTACGGCGATGCAGGCAGGAATACCTCCTATTTCCCTAAAGTCCTGTCTGCTGATCTTCCACCATATTTTGTGCTCACCATCCCCGCCCTGTTTCAAACCGGACGGAGTGACGAGCACATTCCATTCAAAAGGACCTTCCGACAGTTCTGCCTTACCGATCTTTATTCTGCATCCGTAATTTTTTCCGTTCTCCAAAACCTCATAAAAGGAATGGGCTCTGATTCCCACGTGGGTGATTCCATCCGGAATCCGGCGCTTCACATCCATCACGATTCCCCAATCCAGTGCTTTTATTTGATTTCGGTTCAATACAGCCGCTCTTGATATATTTTTACAGCCGGTAAGCCTGGCCGTTTCCAGAAGATGCGGATCTGCAAACAGCTCCGCCGTTCTTCCTGTTTCCAGGATGCGGCCGCCGTTCATAACCGCCATCCGGCCGCAAAGGCTGTAGATTTCTTCCCTGCTGTGAGTGACTAAAACGGCGTCCCTGCCTGATTCTTCCAAAAATGATTTTACCTCCATCTGAAGCTGTTCTTTCAGGTAGGAATCCAAAGCGGTAAACGGCTCATCGAACAGCAGAATCTCCGGATCAGCCGCCATCATCCTGGCAATGGCCGTTCTCTGCTTCTGACCGCCTGAAAGCTGGGAAGGGTATTTATTTTCCAGTCCATCCAGTCGAAATCTCCGAATCAGGCGGTTCACCTTTTCCATTTTTTCATTCCGGCTCGTTTTGCTCATTCCGGAAAATCCGCACAGAACATTTCTCTCTACCGTCATATTGGGAAACAGGGCATAATCCTGAAACAGATAACCTACATGCCGCTCCTGAGGCTTTAAATCCACCTTTTGATGAGAATCGAAGAGAACCTTTCCGTTCAGCACGATCCGCCCCTCGTCCGGCCTCTCGATCCCGGCGATACACTTTAAGGTCATGCTTTTTCCGCAGCCTGACGCTCCCAGTATCCCAAGGGTTCCCTTTTCCAGATCGATTTCCGTATCCAGTTCAAACGCTCCCATCTTTTTCTTTATCTTTGCATATAAGCTCATAACCGGACGCCCTTTCCGCTTTCTCTCCATCCTCTGCACTCCTGCCAGAAGGAGGCCATATTCATACAGGCGACAGCCGTAAACGCAATAAAAATAATAACCGCTACGTATGGCCATGCGCGTTCCATATGACCCGCCGCTACCGCTGAGTAGACGGCCAGCGGCAGCGTTCTCGTTTTTCCTGCAATGTTTCCTGCAATCATAGCCGTAGCGCCGAATTCTCCCAATCCTCTCGCAAATGCCAGGATTCCTCCTGATACGATTCCGGGGAATGCGCCTGGAAATACGATTTTCCAGAAAATATTCCATTCACTCATCCCCAGCGTCCGACCGGCATCTATCAGCGTCCGGTCCACCTGCTCAAAGGCCCCTCTGGCCGCCCGGTACATGAGAGGAAATGAGATCACAACGGCGGAAAGAACGGCGGCCTGCCAGGAAAATGCCACTTTTACTCCGAAATATTCAGCCAGAAAGCGTCCCACATGTCTTTTTACACCGAATATGTACAATAGGAAAAATCCGGCTACCGTTGGGGGAAGGACCATGGGGAGAGTGAACGCCGCATCCCATAAGATTTTAATCCATCTTTGCTTCAGTCCCACGACCCTCCAAGCCGCAAAGATTCCCAGAAAAAAGGTAACTACACCGGCACAGGCAGCCGTTTTCATCGATATCCATACGGGTGACCAGTCCATCCTTTCACCTCCTACTTCGGCGTAAATCCATATTCCTCAAAGCATGCAGCCGCCTCTTCACTCTTAAGAAATCCCAAAAACAGCTGCGCTTCATCCGGATGCGGCGTATTCTTTATCACTGCCGCCGGATACAGGACATTTGTCCCGAGACTTCCCTCCGGAGCCGCAGCAACCGTTCTGACTCCCTTTTCCGCAGCTGCATCCGTAGCGTATACGATTCCTGCTTCAGCGCTTCCCTCAGCCACCCAGTTTAAACTTCCGTTACATTCGTTCCATAGCTGGCCTTCCGGCTGACTTCTTCCCAAAGTCCCATGGACTCCAGCACTTCTTTTCCATACTGTCCGGCCGGCACGCTTTCCGGATCTCCTACGGCAATCAGTTCCGCTTTCACAATATCCTCGAAACTTGTTATTTCTCCCGGATTCTCTTCCGTTTCCGGTACGATCAGAACGATCTTATTTTCCAGAATATCGGCTCTGGATTCTTCATCGATCAGGCCTTCTTCTGCCAGCGCATCCATCTGCTTTTCTGCAGCAGACATAAAGACGTCGGCCGCCAGGCCCTCTTCGATCTGAGACTGAAGCTTTCCTGAACTGTCGTAGGAAGCTTCTACCGTAATCCATGGATATTTTTCTTCGAAAAGCGGAATCAGTTTTTCGTCAAAAGAATATTTTAAACTGGCCGCCGCTGCCGTCAGGATTACAACCTGCTCTTTCTCTCCTGCCGCATTTCCGGCTTCTGCTGCCGTTTTCCCCTCTGCTTCAGCTTTTGGCGCCGGCTCTGCAGCCGGATCAGAAGCTGCCTTCCCACATCCGGCTGCTGCAGACAAAATCAGGACTGCCGCCATAATTTTCTTTCCAAACGGCTTCATTTTCATCTTCCATACCTCTCTGTTCTATTTTAAAGTTTCCTTGCCGGCAGGCTGTACGCTCACTTCGCACCTTCCGCACTCGGTCTCCGTTCCCCTCAGCACGCCAAGACCATGGGGCAGAATACCGATTACTGCTTCCAGACTCTCTTTTACCGCTTTTGGACTCCCTGGAAGATTTACAATGAGCGTCCGTTTCCGTATGACAGAGACGCCCCTGCCCAGCATGGCTCTCTTCGTAGCTTTCATAGATTCATACCGGATTGCTTCCGCTATCCCCGGAGCATTTCGTTCCGCCACTGACATCGTCGCTTCCGGCGTTCTGTCTCTCAGGGAAAATCCCGTTCCCCCGCTTGTAACGATCAGGCTGATCTGCCTGCTGTCGGCCAGCCGGATCAGTTCTTTTTTAAGCAGCTCCGGTTCGTCTGGAAGCACCATCTGCTCCTCCACTACAAAGCCGTTTTCCTCTAAAATCTTTACAGCTTTTGGGCCGCTCATGTCTTCTCTTTCCCCTCTTGCCCCCTTGTCACTCATAGTGATGACAGCCGCCGTATAGGGTCGTTCTCTCTCTGGAAACACCGCTCTGATCTCATCTCCCGGGCGGACGGTTCCGCCCTTTATCACTTTCGCAAACACGCCTTCTCTTGGCATGATGCACTCTCCCATTCTCCTGTATATCGTACAATGGCTGTGGCACTCCTTCCCGATCTGGCTCATTTCCAGCGCCACATCACCCGTGTAAAACATAGTTCCTACCGGAAGAGCCGAAAAATCAATCCCTTCCACCACCAGGTTTTCGCCAAAATCACCGTCCGAAACCATGGCTCCGCGCTCATTAAATGCCGCTACCTTATCATAGGATAAAAGGCTTACCTGCCTGTGCCAGTTTCCTGCATGAGCATCTCCCTCAATACCATAATTTTCAATGAACACCGCTTCGCCGACAGGGGTTTTCTCCGTCCCCCTCTCTCTGCTTATGCAGACTGCCCGGACGGTTCCTTTCATTTCCTTTTTCACCTGGACCATATCTCTTTTCCTTCCTAATTGTTTATCTTATCCTCCGATCGAGGCCATGACTCCGGATTCTGTAATCTGTTCCTGCTCCTCAAAACAGTGAGCTTTCGGCTTTTCTCTTATGGTATTTTCGATCGCCTGGCGCAGTTTTCGTTCCGGCGGCAGGTCATTTTTCTCAAAGCCTTCTATTTTGCTTTTCGCCCTCAGAATTCGTTTCAGATCAGTTCCGTCATCATAACAGAGGCAGCTTTTTAGAAAACCGGTGGATGTCAGGCGGAGCCGGTTGCAGGAGCTGCAGAACTTTCCGTGCATCGCCGCAATAAACCCTATGCTTCCTCTGAATCCCGGGATTTTATAATACTCTGCCGGTCCGTTACCGTGACGTGACATATCCGCTTTCATATCAGGAAATTGGCTCCTGATCTCCGCCTGCAGGCTTTCATATTCTCCTGAATCCAGTTTTTTTCCGTATCCTACGGGCATCATCTCGATAAACCGGACATCGATCGGAACATCCTTTGCCATCATAACGAGAGGCAGCCATTCTTCCTTATCCATTTGTTCCTGTACGACCGTATTGGTCTTAATTGGAATATCCGTCTTAAGAGCCGCCTGTATCCCTCTGAGTACCGTATCCAGACTGTCATAGCCGGTAATTTCTTTATATCGTTTCGCATTCAGAGTATCCAGGCTGATATTGATTCCATCCGTCCCTGCCTCCTTCAGTTCTTCCAGATAGCTGTAAAGAAGCACTCCATTTGTAGTCACGGTTACTTCCTCTATTCCCGGTATCTCTTTCAATCGCTCGATGAGATGGCTGCAGCCGCGCCTGACAAGAGGCTCTCCGCCTGTCACCTTAATCTTTCTGATTCCCAGGTCCGCTCCACTCCGGACAACGGATGCAATCTCTTCAAACGTAAGAATTTCTTTCATTGGGATGGTTTTTATGCCGTGGGGCATGCAGTACCGGCATCTTAAATTGCAGCGATCCGTAATGGACACTCTCATATAGTCGATCGTCCTGCCGTAGCTGTCTGTCATAAATGCTCCCCTTCTTTTTCTGTCATTCTGGAAAAATCCGCTTCGGAAATCCTGGAATTCACAAAATTTCCGCTCTTTCCTCCTGATTTTCTGCAAAGGCATATCCCGCTGATCTCCATTTCCTTGTCCACGGCCTTGCACATATCATAAATCGTGAGCAAAGCGGCACTGACTCCCGTCAGGGCCTCCATTTCTACTCCTGTCTTTCCTACAGTACGCGCCGTACAGACGGCCTGGACTTCATTCCTTTCTTCAAAGATATGAAAATCTATGGTCAGCTTTGCAAGAGGAAGCGGATGGCACAGAGGAATGAGATCCGAGGTTCTCTTAGCTCCCATAATTCCGGCGATACGGGCCGTCCCCAGCACATCTCCCTTCTTTACGGAACCTTCCATAACTTTTTTAAGGCATGTTCTACTCATGAAAATGCTCCCTTTCGCCACAGCCTCCCGGTCCGTTTCTTTCTTATCTCCGATATCCACCATAAGAGCGTTGCCCCGCTCGTCAAAATGTGTCAGTTCCATTTTCATTCTACCTTCCTTTTCCAAATCCGCAGTTGGGAAATGTACATTCCGGGCATGACAGGCACAGTCCGCCCTCCCCCAATGCAGCCAGTTCTTCTGCAGATACTGCGTCATCTGCCATCACACGCGGAAGAATCAAATCAAAAATCGTTCTCTTCGCATACATTACACAGCCTGGAAGCCCCATGACCGGTATATTTCTGTCTCCGCATATCAGGTATGCCATCAGGAACATGGCTCCCGGAAGAACAGGGCCCCATAGGAAATGATCGCCGCTCCCGTATTTTTAATAGCCAGAGGCGTCCGGTCATCGGGGTCCACGCTCATTCCCCCTGTGCAGATGATCAGATCCATTCCTTGCTCCGCCATTTTTAAGACGGCTTCCGTAATGGCTCATGATCGTCGCCGCAGACAATATGATCCGCCATCTCACCGCCGTATTCTTTCAGTTTTTCTTCTATCACAGGTGTAAACGTGTCCTGTATCCTGCCATAGAACACTTCGTTCCCTGTGGTAATTACACCTGCCTTTTTATGTCCGAACGGCAGCAGCCTTAAAATTGATCTTCCTCCGGAAACGCGAAGCGCTTGGTCTCTGGCCTGTTCCATCGCCTCTTTCTCAATTACGAGAGGAATAATTCTGGTACCTGCCAATTTCTCCCCTTTTTTCACCGGAAAATTCCCATGTCTTGCCGCAATCATCATCCTGCCAAAGCTGTTTATACAAAAAAGGGCTTCCCTGTTCACCTTTAAAAGCCCGTTGCACAGCGCCGTCAGTTCGATTTTCCCTTCCTTCACCTCAGAACGTTCCATATTCTCATCTTTGCAGAGCGCACAGAGAATTTCTGCAGCCTCATTCTCATGGAGCATGGAATCGTCCTTTTCCCACACATACAGATGGTCTTTTCCTACGCTCATAAGGACGGGAATATCCTCTTCCCTCACTACATGGCCCTTACGGAATACGGCATCCTTCGTCACTCCTTTTATGATCTGTGTAATATCATGACACAGTACATGTCCCACTGCTTCCTCTGTCCGAATCAGTTTCATACATTCTTCCTCCGTTCATTATCCTCAATTAAGTATAATGGCAGCAGAAGAAGCTGTCAATCCTTGTATTCTCCCCACCTCCATGATATACTATGAGCACTCAGCGAGGTTCCTCACGAGCTTCGTGCGAGTCATACTAGTGTACTCAGCGAGGTCTCTTACGAGCTTCGTACATATATACGTTCAACGTATTAAATATATAGGAAATAAGGAGGTATCTCATGGATCATCCGCCATATCCGCGCCATTTCAAGTTAAAACTCCAGCTGTATAATACACAACCCTGCCTTGGAAAGGGCGTCGTAACTCTGCTTCAGCTGATCAGCGAAGGCCACTCTCTGCGCAGTGCGAGTCAGTCTATGAACATGGCTTACAGCAAATCATGGAAAATTATCCATGCCGCCGAAGAAGATCTGGGATTCTCCCTGATTATTAAACAAAAAGGCGGAGCCGGACACGCCGGCTCCGTCCTAACTCCCGAAGGAGCGGATTTATTAAAAAATTATCAGGAATTTGAAAGCGCCTCACGTCAGGCTGTAGGCGCTCTGTTTCATCAGTATTTCGGAAAGGAGGGCTGACAGCTTATGCCTGCTGTGAGGAAGCCCGTACAAGGATCAGTTCTCCTGTTATGCTGACCGCGATTTCCTCTGGCGTTTCCGCCCTGATCGGCAGACCGATTGGTGTTGAGAAACGTTTGATCTGGTCATCTGAAAATCCATCTGCCGCCAGTTTTTCCGCAATCACTGCTGTCTTCCTGCTGCTGCCCATCACACCGATATAGCGGGCGGGTGATGTAATCACCTGTTTCTGTACAAGATAGTCGTACTGATGACCGCGGGTCATGATGCAGATATAATCATCTTCCGTGATTCTGATTTGATTCCGTATATTCTCAAAATCTCCTGTTATAACTTCATCTGCCTCAGGAAAGCGCTCTCTGCAAGCAAATTCCGGTCTGTCGTCAAAGACGGTACAGCAGAATCCTACCCGGTTGAGCAGGGGTACAAGCTCTGCCGCCACATGACCGGCGCCAAATATATATACCTTTCCGTCTTCTGATGTGTACTCGCAGTATACCATCTTCTTTTTATCTTCCGAAACCAGTAAAATGCTCTTTCCTTCCCTGCAGGTCAAGCAGGCTTTTTTTATGTCCTGTTCTTCTTCAGACAGCTCCTGTTCGGAAAGGGCCTTCAGCCTCCATTCCCTTTCGCTGCCCGCTTCCACTTCTAAAATAAGCCAGCACTTTTCCCGGCGGTTAGCCGCTTCGCAGATCCGTTCCAGCTGCTTATAGCTGTCCGTCTGACTCCCGTTCAGATAGTGAATCCAAAAGGTCAGGCTTCCTCCGCATATCATCTTAAGGCTGTCCGCTTCCTCCTGGTTCAGTCTGAAAAAACAACATCTGGATTTTTTCTCCTTCAGCACTTCAAGAGCCATGAGAATACCGCGGTGTTCCACTTCTCCGCCTCCAACCGTTCCAATCACGCTTCCGTTCTCTCTCACGGCCATTCTGGAGCCGGCCCCTCTCGGCGTGGAACCTGCGCTTTCCACTATCGTCACCACCGCCAGGCTTTCCCCCGATTTCAGCAGTCTTTTTATATCATGAAAAATTGTCTTCACTCTTGTTCTCCCGTCAACGATGTCTCGCCATGCCGTTTTACAGAATAAATTCACTGAGGGCATAATTGCTCACATCAATCCCCCTGTCTGTCAGCCAGATCCTGGGCTCTCTCACTTCCAGCAGCCCTTCGTCTCTCAGCTTATTAATCTGCTGTCCGTAAACATTCCACATGTTCTGACCGAACCTGGAGGCAAATTCGCTTCCAGATACGCCCTCCATCATACGGAGTCCCAGAAACATAAATTCTTCCATTTTCTCCTTTGTGTCAAGGAAACTGATATCCTGATAGAGGCAACCTGGAAATCCCTTTTTGGTGCTTGTATCCAGATATGTTCTCAGATCATTTTCCTTGCAAAACCGGTATCCGCTGACATAGGACGAAGCTCCCAGGCCAAGGCCAATATAATCGACGCCTGTCCAGTATCCGATATTGTGGCGGCATTCCTTTCCAGGCTTTGCATAATTGGATATCTCGTACCGCTGGTACCCGTATCTGGCCAGAATTTCCTTCGTCAGATAGTACATCTGCCGTTCTGTCTCTTCATCCGGCAGGGGAGGGTATGCATTTTCTCCCTTCCCGTATATTTCATAAAAAGGCGTTCCCTCTTCTACGATCAGACTGTAGGCCGAAATATGCTCCGGTTTCAGCATGAGGACTTTTTTCAGCGTCTTTTCCCATGATTCTACCGTCTGTCCCGGAAGAGCCGACATCAGATCCACATTCACGTTGTCAAAACCGGCCAGGCGGACCCTTTGATAAGACTTCAGAAATTCGTCATACGTATGAATCCGCCCCAGCACCCGCAGCTCCCAGTCATCTGCCGACTGAAGCCCCAGGCTTATGCGGTTGATTCCGGCCAGACGGTAATCCGCAAGCTTTGGCTGTGTCAGTGTTCCTGGATTTGCTTCAATTGTGATTTCCGCAGTCTTCATCACGTCGTAATTATCCCAAACAGCCGCCAGGATCTGTACGATACATTCTGACGGCAGGACGGACGGAGTCCCACCTCCGATGAATATGCTGCTCACCTCATATTCCCGAAGGCCGGCGCTCTCTGCGCGTATTTCTTCTATTAACTTGTCCGCATATGCCCGATGCGCTGCGGCCGGCGTCACGAATGACAGGAAATCGCAGTATTCACATTTTCTGGCGCAAAACGGTATATGGATATACAGTTCCAGCTTCTTTTTATTCTTCATCTAATTTTAACACACTCATAAATGCTTTCTGTGGTATTTCTACACTGCCGATCTGGCGCATACGCTTCTTGCCTTCCTTCTGTTTTTCCAGAAGTTTTCTCTTTCTCGAAATATCACCGCCATAACACTTGGCAAGTACGTCCTTCCTCATGGCTTTCACCGTCTCGCGGGCAATGATCTTGCCTCCCACGGCCGCCTGAATCGGTATTTCAAACAGATGTCTCGGTATCTCATCTTTCAGCTTTTCACACATCTTTCTGCCGCGCTCATAGGCAGAGCCTTCAAATACGATGAAGGAGAGTGCATCTACTTCCTCCCTGTTCACAAGGATGTCCAGCTTTACAAGCTCGGAGCGCTCGTATCCCTTCATCTCGTAATCAAATGAAGCATAGCCTTTCGAGCGTGATTTCAGCGCGTCGAAAAAGTCGTAGATAATTTCGTTCAGCGGAAGCTCATATTTCAATAGAGCTCTTGTCGTTTCGATATATTCCATGCCCAGATAGACTCCCCGCCGCTCCTGGCAGAGGCTCATAATCGCTCCTACAAATTCCGTTGTAACCATGATTTCAGCCGATACGATCGGCTCTTCCATGTATTCAATTTCCGTAGGATCAGGAAGATTTGACGGATTCGTCAGCTCAATCATATCGCCGTTATTCTTATGGACACGGTAGATAACTCCAGGCGCCGTCGTCACCAGGTCCAGATTATACTCCCTTTCCAGCCTCTCCTGAATAATCTCCAGATGAAGAAGGCCTAAAAATCCGCATCGGAAACCAAATCCAAGGGCAAGGGACGTCTCCGGCTCATAGAAAAGAGAGGCATCGTTGAGCTGGAGCTTCTCCAGCGCATCTCTCAAATCGGGATATTTTGCGCTGTCCGCCGGATAGACGCCGCAGTAAACCATAGGCGTTACCTTTTTATATCCTGGAAGCGGCTCATCGCACGGCTCTTCCCTGTTTGTAATCGTATCGCCCACGCGGGTGTCCTTTACATTTTTTATACTGGCCGTGACATAGCCTACCATACCTGCATCCAGTTCATCACAGGGAATGAACTGCCCGGCTCCGAAGTATCCTACTTCCACTACATCGGCTGCAGCTCCCGTAGCCATCATCTTAATCGGCGTCCCTCTCCTGACCGTACCTTCCTTAATTCTGCAGAAAACGATCACGCCTTTATACGGATCATAGAGAGAGTCAAAAATCAGAGCCTGCAGAGGCGCTTCTCTGTCCCCGGAAGGAGCCGGTATCTTATGGACGATCGCCTCCAGCACATCCTCCACATTTAAGCCGGTTTTGGCCGAAATGCGCGGTGCATCCGCCGCTTCAATACCGATCACATCTTCGATCTCCGATGCCACCCAGTCCGGATTGGCGCTGGGAAGGTCGATTTTATTGATAACCGGAAATACATCCAGATCATGATCCAGTGCAAGGTATACGTTGGCCAGCGTCTGCGCTTCAATTCCCTGGGCCGCGTCCACAACCAGGATTGCTCCGTCACATGCAGCAAGGCTTCTGGAAACTTCATAGTTGAAATCCACATGGCCTGGAGTATCAATCAGGTTGAAGATATACTCTTCTCCGTCTTCTGCCTTATATACGGTTCGGACAGCCTGTGATTTAATCGTGATTCCCCGTTCCCTCTCCAGGTCCATGTTGTCAAGTACCTGCGACTGCATTTCCCTGCTTGTCAGCAGCCCTGTCTTTTCAATAATCCTGTCTGCCAGCGTGGATTTTCCATGGTCGATATGCGCTATAATACAAAAATTCCGAATCTTACTCTGGTCAACTGATGCCATATTTTTCCTCTTTTCTAACCGGGCGAGGCCCGAAATTTCTTAATGGTGAGCGTTCACGCATCCCCTTTCGGGGCATAATGCTACGAATAGAAATATACCATTTTTTTATTTTCCTTGCAACACCATATCTAAAACTTCTGCCAGAGGTTCCATGGCATTTTTGGCCTCTTCGTATGTATTCGTCTGTGCTCCTACTTCGATGAGTGCCGAACGCGGCCGTACATGCAGATTATATCTCAGCCCTTTTAAGTATATCTTTCGCGTAAGACCCGGAAAATATTCCGCCGCCTTCAGCTGCATCTGAAAGCTGAACGCCAGGTTGGATTCCAGGTTTGGATTAGGCAGATACTCGATCGGCCCAGTAGGAGTCCTGCTCATCCCGTCAAAAAACATGATCGGCGCCGTCTGCTTCCCATTTACTTCCGAAACCATATGATATCCTTCCTTCACCCCGTCTCTGTGGATATCCAGCACCACTTCAATAGAAGGATTTTCCTGAAGAATCCCCGAAATTCCTTCCAGGGCATACGTATAAGCCCTGCTTCTGTCTAATTTTCCGTCCCTCAGATCATAAACGGAAGTGTCATGAATGACGTTGTACCCTTTCGCTTTCAGCAGCTCTGCCAGATAGCTGCCCAATCCGACTACCCCTGCCTCCGTATTCTCCGGTCCGTAATCTGCAAACGTCTCCTGGGAATGGGTATGATAGATCAGGATCTGCGGTTGATCTGCCGTTTGTGCCAGGCTGAGATCACGGTCCAGAAAGGCTGCAGCACTCATAATATCTCTTCCGGCCGTCGTGGATGAATGAACACTGAAAAAGTGGCTCATCATAAAATCGTAGTCTGCCAGCTGCTCTCTCGGATAAACCAGCCCTTTCCCAGGAAGTGCTTCCGCTCCAGCTTCCGCTGTATTTTCCGCCAGCTGTGCAGGAGATTCTTCACCCTTTCCTCCTGTTTGGCCACTTTCGCTTTCGTGGTTTTCTCCAGCCTGTGTATCCTCGCCGCCCCAGCCGAGAAGAGCTTCATATTCCGTCGCAAACCGCCTGTTGTCTACATATGTCTGATAGGAAGGATCTTCCCTTCCTGCTGTCAAAGCCGTTTCTTCAGAGACAGTTCCGTATCGGTAAAGCGGCAGGCTTTCCCACAGCCAGTCCAGCCACCATTCCTCTCCCTTATTTTTCTGTACATTTCCTTCGGCCGCCGATCCCGCAGGATAATAATGGCGGAATATCCATCCGAAAAGGAGAGGTGCCCGTTCTCTCCCTTCTTCTGCAACGGTCCTCACCTGATTTTCCAGAACCGTTTTCCATGTTTTTCTCCCTCCAAACAGTACAAGTACTGATAAAAGAAGGATTCCAAATGTCCTCAGTCTTTTTTTCTGACGTCCATATCTTCCATTTTCCATCCTTCCATCACCTGTTTTTCAGCCTATTATCATCATATGCAGGGAAAGGTCCGAAAATATATTGTTAGCCGGAAAGATTACGCGAAAGCACCGCCTCAGCCTTCTGAATGAAAAAGAGCTTTGTGAATTCCTTCAGAAATGGTAAAGCTGAGCATCTTAATAGTTTCATCGATATCCGGAGGCGTCACATAGAAAGAGCCAAATTCCGGTTCGAGAATTTCCCGGATAAATGCATACTGCTCTTCTGTCCCCATGTCCTCCACAAATTTTCCAATTTCCTTCGTCCCCGGATTTTCCTCTAAAACTTTGATCATGGCGTATACCGTATCCTGAACGATGGCTGCAGCTCCCACGACCGTCGGCACGCCAATCGCCAATACTGGGATGCCCAGGCTGTCTTTCGTCAGCCCATGCCTGTGGTTTCCCACGCCGGAGCCAGGATGGATTCCCGTATCCGTTAGCTGAATCGTCGTTCCAAGACGCTTTACGCTTCTCGCCGCCAGCGCATCAATTGCAATAACCGCCTTTGGTTTTGTTTCCTTAATAATACCTCTTAAAATCTCAGCCGTTTCCATGCCGGTCTGAGCCATAACCCCCGGTACAATTCCGCTTATAATAGGAAAGTTTTCATCTCTTCCGTTTCTTTCCAAATGCCTCGTTACCTGCAGATTGCCAAGGACTCTCGGGCCAAGGGAATCCGGTGTCACGTAATGATTGCCCAGCCCTACCACGAGCACTTCCTGTGCTTTCATCCCATGGTTCTCCTCTCCGGCCGTCTCCTGGAGAAGGCGGCGCACATGAACGGCAAGTTCTTTCGCGACTTCCTCATGATAGCTTTCATCTTTCCAAGCCATCCTTCCGGCTTCCAGAGTGATATAAGTTCCTACCGGTTTTCCCATGGCCTTGGCTCCCCGTTCATTTTTAATAATAACCTCAGTCATATGGATTCCCTTTTCATCTTCGTTCCACTCTTTGAAGGAACTCCGTTCAGTCTCTTTTTTTCCTCCCGGCTCCCCTCTTTCTCCTCCAGCGCCAGGTCTGTTCTGATTTCAAATCTTCGTTTCATTCTCGTTTTCCCTGAAATTCTTCGTCTCTTTTCTGCTGTTCTGAAATGCGCTCTTCTCATACCAGTCTCTCCTTCATCATAAACTTTCCATTCTCATGGTATTTTCTGCAAAAAAACGTGAATTATGTATTGACAGACGGAAGAAGATTCGCTAAAATACAATAGTATGTTTACATTGAACTGTCCGTGTCCAGGCTTTGATGCAAACCAACGATTATAATGATTAAGATAAATTGGAGGTGTACAGATTGGCTAACATTAAATCTGCTAAAAAAAGAATTTTAGTTAACGAAACCAAAGCTGCTAGAAATAAAGCGATCAAATCTAAAGTGAAGACTTCTATTAAGAGGGTTGACGCTGCTATCGCTGCCGGTGACAAGGCTGCTGCACAGGCAAGCTTAGTAAACGCTACAACTGAGATTGATAAGGCTACTACCAAGGGAGTTTATCATAAGAATACAGCTTCCCGTAAGGTATCTCGTTTAGCAAAAGCCGTTAACGCAATGGCTTAGTCCGAGAAGTTTTATTTATATAATTTATTAACCCATGAAGATAATCTCTTTTCCTGCGGGTGTGGCAGGAAGAGAGATTTTTTGTTATATCAAAGGAGCTTGTTCCTTTGATATAACAATCCATCCGGGCAAAATGCGGTACGTTTAAAGTCCGGTCTATGCGTGGTCTGACGCTTTGCTGCTGCATCCCCATATTCGTAATCTTTCTTAATAATTTCTTCATTTCGGGACATTAATATCATCAATATGATAAATAATTATTATCCGTATTTGGATAATAATTTTTAGTGGATAATTGTTCAAATATGGATAATATACATTATCGGAGAAGAACGGTTTAATGTTATCAGAGGTGAAGATTATGATTAGCTACGACAGATTATGGGAAACGATGAAGAAAAAGAACACCAGCCAGTACCGTTTAATTAAGTATTATGGCGTCAGTGCGGGGCAGATCGGCCGCCTGAAGAAGAACATGTATGTATCTACCCATACGATTGACATGCTTTGCAACATCCTGCAGTGCCGTGTCGAGGATGTGATGGAAGTTAAGCCTGATTGGACGAAGGAAATTGAAAACAGACCTGATTTGGATTAGGTTTGGATCTGTATGCGGGAAGTGCTGTGATGATCTTATTCACAGCCTTCCCACTATCTTTACCTTGCTGCAGGCAGCTTCATTCCTTCCGTAAATTCCATATCTACGCAAAGCGCTCCTTTCGAACCGTCTGAGACAGGGTTGAAGAAATACCACTTTCCGTCAATCATATTCCAGTCCGTATACATTCTTCCCATTGTTCCATCTGATACGCCGTGGAGATAGTATCTTTTTCCGTCCTGATCCGTGAACCATCCTGTCTGCATATACCCCTTTTCATCAAAATGGTACCATTCCGTTTTTCCCTGATAAGTGAGCTGAAACCAACCATCTTCCGGCCATGTTCCATCAGGGAATCGATACCACCAGCCCGTTTTGTCAAGCACCCAGGTTCCATTCTGATCCTGTTCTATATTTCCCGATCTTCCTGATCCGCCGCCGGAACTTCCGGAGGATGAACGGCCGGAGGAACCGCTTCCTCCCCTGTGTCCATCGGAAGAATTCTCCTCCTTTTTTCTGTCATCCTCTGTTCCCGGCTTTCCGTCTTCTCCATTCCCCCAAATTTCGTCGTCTTCTGTCCCAAACGCCCCGTCTTTTCCCGGCCGGGTATTCGTCCCGTCTCCATTGTCGATCCAGTCGTCTTCTGTGCCATATTTTCCATCCTCACCAGGATGTATCGGTTTGTCGTCTTCTGTTCCCGGCTTCCCGTCTGTACCGTTCCACCAGATTTCATCGTCTTCTGTCCCAAACATTCCGTCCTTTCCCGGTCGGGTATTCGTCCCGTCTCCATTGTCGATCCAGTCGTCTTCTGTGCCGTATACCCCATCGGGACCCGGATATATCTGTCTGTCATCCTCTGTCCCCGGCTGTTCATCTTCTCCATTCCACCACCGCTCATCATCTTCTGTTCCAAATATTCCATCCTTTCCCGGGCGTGTATTTGTTCCATCCCCGTTGTCTGTATAATCGTCCAATGTACCGAATTTTTTATCCTGCCCCGCATGAATTTTTATCAGGTGTCCGTTTTCGTCATCCGCCTCGTAATAATCATCCGATGTACCGTAGGTTCCGTCGCCTCCCGAATCGATTTTTTTATCATCGCTATTGCCTGGAATTCCATCTCTTCCGTTCCACCAGAGCTCATCATCCTCCGTGCCGAATATCCGGTCGGTTCCCGGCCTCTCATTCCGGTCCGCAGCACTGATTCGGTAATCATCCTCTGTTCCGAATGCATGATCCATACCGGCAAAAATCCGTTCTCCGCTCTCCCCTATGTAAAAATCATCTGCAGTGCCGAATATCCTATCTTTTCCGGGATATATCCTCTTATCATCGTCTGTTCCGGCCTCCTGGTCATACCCGTTTGTATAGTATTTATCATCGGCCGTATCGTACACTCCGTCCTGTCCCGGCCTTCTGTTTGTACCGTTTCCAAGGTCTTCGAAGCGCAGTTTCCAGCTTGCTGTAAGCCTGATATCTTCCAGATCCCGATATACCGTATCCTCAGTTATTTTCCCTCCGTTTTTTTCGTGAAACCATCCTAAAAAGGCGTAATCTTCTTTTGTCGGGACAGGCAGCTCTCCGACCGGGCGGTCATAACGGACCGCCTTCGTTTTCACCAGGCATGTCCCGCCGTTGGGCATAAACAGAATCCTGTACTCTGAGCTGTCCCACTGAGCAAAAAGATGTATTGTATCGTCCTGTACGGAAGCCAGATTTTTAACCGCCTGACCGTCTTTCAGCCGTTCTCCTTCCCCACTTTCCGTCAAAGACCAGCCGGTGAATTGATATCCTGTCTTCTGAAACGTATTGCCGGTCAGATTTTCCGTACGGTCATATGTAAGAATCTGAACAGGCATCTGCCCCCCTGTATCCCCGTTCCCATGCCAGGAAATGATATACGTCACGGGCAGCCATTTTGCCTTTAAGCGGATCACCTTCTGATCCTCAAATGTAAGATTTCTTATTTTTTCCCTATCCCTGTATACGGCTTTGCCGTCTTCCTCCCATCCTGCAAAACGATATCCAGTCCGTCTAAACGCATTGGCCGTCAATTCTTTTTCTTCATCATAGAAAAACATCTCGTTTTCCATCTTTCCTTCTTCTGCCCCGCCGCCATCAAAATGGATCTGATAGGAATTGGGGGTCCACCTGGCATAGACGGTCAGATCGCGGGCTGGAATACGGCTGTTTTCCGTTATCCTAGTTCCGCCCGTCCTGTCGTCCCACCATCCTGTAAACTGGTACCCCGTTCGCGTACTCACAGGCAGCCGGCCGATAGCAGAATCATATTCCTTCGTCACCGATCTGCCTTCCGTGCCGCCGTTTCCATCAAAAGTCACCGAATAGGAGTTAATCTGCCAACGGGCGTATAAGTGTATCGTTTCGTTTCCAGTCAAAGTCAGATTTTTCACTTTCTGACTTTCCTGATATGGGGTCCCAGTTCCGTCTGTAGTCCGGTTCCATCCCATGAAACGATATCCTGTCCTGGTAAACCCGTTGGACGCCAAAGGGGCCTCCGTATCGATATAATGCGTGGTCTTTTCCGTTGAACCACCTGTACTTCCATTACCGTGATACTCCACATAATAGAGATTGGCAATCGTTTCCAGGCGGATACCGCAGCGAAGGCAGTTTTTTATTTTATAGCCCGGAACCGACGAAGTATCATAGTCAGCCGGATTCTGATGCCCAAGGGCTGGGAGTACTTCATTTACTTCCATTCCGCATGAACTGCATGTCCCTGTAACAGAGCCTGTTTGGGTACAGTCTGGTTCTGTTCTTACAAGGCCGCTGTGTTCATGAGCCTGGATACATACCTCAGAAAGATCGATATTTCCAACGCAGGAACGGATGAAATTGTTGTCTCCGCCTTCCCCGTCAGCAGCCAGATAACGGATTCCATATCCGTAACCGGTAATGTATGGACTCGGATTCGTCAGCACCAGCGTACACTCGACATGGGGAACAGCGGAAAATCCTGTCGACTCCCTTTCATATTCTTCGTACCATTCCCTCTTTGTTCCTGTTATTTTATCCGCAATTTTTACGCGGCCAGCTGCATTTTTCTGCGGGACAGTCGGATTAACTTTTTCACATACATAGCTGCCGTCCTCTTCCTCTTTCCAGGAAAGGTACTGGCAGATTCCATCGTATTCTGTTTTCAGGGTGTGATTTGTTACAGATGAGGTTTCCGGATAAAAACCGGCATAAGATTCTCCCGACAGAGAGACATGATTAATTAAGATTCCAATGCTGAACGCATATTTGGATTTCGAATTGTCATAATTGCAGCGCCCCAGTTCATCCACATAACGGATGGTAACGGTATTGCCACTCCTGGTCACAGCCGCAGAGGCCGGACTCCAGGAACGCAGAAGAGCCCTTCGGTAAGACCATGTTCCCGATACTCTGCCGGATTCATCGCAGAGATACCATCTTCCCTCCGTCTGGTCACGGCCCAAACCGTTTTCCATATAGCCGTACATATAATACCATGTGTGCTCTTCTTCTCCGTTCTTAACAGCCGTCATCCATACATCATAACGGCTGCCGTCCGGATTTTCACCCATACCTTCCTTCTTAATTCTGCTTGCCAGAGAATCCGTGCCAAGTCTGTCCTCCAGTTCCCGAAACTCCTTTTCCCCGGCCGAAGGTGCCTGTATATATATGGCGCCAGGCTTTTGTACTCGTCGTCTGCAAGTATGAGCTCCGCATCTGATTCCACCTTTCCTGTGCTGCTGCATGGATACCAGCCTGCCAGTTCCTCTTCCTCCATCCGGCCGTAAACTCTCCAGTACTGCTTTTTATCTCTTCCTGTAAAGGTATAAGACATGTTATTTTCTTTCGATTTTCTGTAATACCCAGGAACGGTTTCCGGCTCATCATATAAAAACGTCCAGGGCACTTCCGAGGCGTCGCCGCCTCTTCCCATATCTCCTCTTCTGTGCGCCATTCTCCCAACTCTGCCTGCCGCAGTTCGGAAGGACTGGCCGCTGCCGTAATCCATTCTCCTTCCCCTGCCCCTTTATTCTGACCATAAGCCAACACCGGCGGCGCTGCTGCCCAGGGCATGACCATAAATACGGCCATGAGGGCGCAGATTTCCCTGATTCTTTTTTTCATCTGCATTTCCTCTCTTTCATTTTTGTGTATCAAAAAATGACGGTACTCTGTGAAACGTACCTGTTTCCATAACCAGTTATTCTATTACAAATAAAATTGGATAATGTGTCCTGACCAGGACAAATGAATCTGAGAATTGCCGCGCGCAATCGGTTTTGATTGGTAGACTTACTATATCATTCACCGTTTGCCGCGTCAATGGCCTATAAAAATTTAATAATTAGGCGATAGCTGTTCCGAATGGGGGCAACATGCCATTTTAATTACCTACAGATACCAAACGTTTAAAAAATATCCGGCTGCCATGCTGGTGCAGTTGGCGGCGACAGAAAAAATCAGAAGCCTGCGTGATGTGAATTCAGGATAGACATGCGTGTATATTCTCCACTCCGCCGCAATAACTGCCGCTTCCAAAAGCACAAATGCCATTGGATATGGTATGCCGGATGATCCTGTCAGATAGAGGGCCAGATTAAAAATGAGATTGCTGACTAGATTGACGCGTATAATCCATTTAACCGGCCTGATTCGAAATAAAAGTCCCGCCGCCGTCTCCGTCACAACCGTAAGCAGGATGGAAAGCAGGAGTGGCAGAACGAGAAACAGGATCATCAGCAGCAGATACGCCGGCCCCGGTCTTTTATATAGATGGGTCTCCACCTTGTTACTGCTCACATCCCATGTAACGGCCCCAGTCAAATAGCTGCCTTTTTTTGCTATCGTACATTCCGGCGATATTTTGAGGATATTGCCCTGGACGTCCAGAAGCGCCAGCTTTATCACAGGGTATTTTTCCTTCAGCTTTTGGAATTTTTCCATTCCCTGGGCCGAAGTATAGAAATAAGCGACTCTTTGGCTTACCTCATCTCCATTATTTGGCGTACTCGTGTATACTGGTTCTTGACCGGTCAGAATTTTCCCCGGCTCTCCATCCCGATGATGGAACATATAGCTTACATAACCGCCTTCCCTGTATCCGGCCGCCTCCGTTTCTTCCGAAAACCCGCATTCCTTTACGGCCTGTGCCATATTTTCTGTGTAATCATCCTCCTCTATGGGAATCAGGATATCTACATACGCTGCATCCGGTATATCCGCATGTTCCAGCCGAACTCCCAGGTACTGAACAGGCGCCGGACTGTTGGCGAAAGCCTCCGACGGACGGCCTGTGGCGGCTCCAATCAAAACGGCTGCTGCCAGTGCCAGAGAACAAAAGTTATAAAACGGCCATTTTTTCTCTGTTCCGTCTGCAGAACTGCTTCTTAATTTTTCAATACGTCGAAACATCATTTTCCCTCCTCTGCCAGAGCGGACATCCATAGAAAAGAAAGGCCATACCTGTATAAACTCCAGCAACGCGCCGTCTGGCATCTCTATTATATCAAATATGGCCATAAAAGAAAATCCAGAAAGGTCTATTAGGCGGAAACTGCAATATACTGATAAAATATACGGTCCGTCCCGAAGGTCTTTGCAGAATTTCAAAATCAATAATAGTTACTATTGTGATTATATCACGGAACTGCTATCGCATTTCTGGTATACTGATATCACATCGGGGAGTATTAAACAGACCGAAACGAAAAGGGGGTTCTATTCATGAAGAAATTTGTATGTACGATCTGCGGCTACGTATACGATGAAGCGGCAGGAATTCCGGACAGAGGTATCAAACCGGGAACAACATGGGAAAATCTGCCGCAGGACTGGTCATGTCCATTATGCGGCGCACCAAAATCAGCGTTCCGAGAAGCAGAACAGGAAAAAAATGTGAAAGAGCCGGAGCATGTAAACCAGAAAGAGGAGATTCAGGAAGACGGCGACCTGAGAGAATTATCTTTTGGGGAACTGAGCGCCATCTGTTCCAATCTTATGAAGGGCTGTGAGAAGCAGTATCTTTCGGAGGAAGCCGGCCTGTTTGCAGAACTGGCTGATTATTTCAAATCCAAAGCTTCTTTGCCGGATGAATTCAGTACATATCTGCTGTCCAGGGCGGTTTCAGAAGATCTGGCCGCGAAATTTCCCGCGGCTGCCGCTGTAGCAGAGGCAGCAGAAGACCGAGGTGCAAAAAGAGCTCTCGTCTGGAGTGAAAAAGTAAGCCGGATGATGGAATCTCTTCTGAACCGGTACCAGCAGGAACAGGATTTCCTGACCGAACATACCAGAATATACGTATGCGATATCTGTGGCTTTATTTACATGGGAGATACGCCTCCCGATATCTGCCCGGTCTGCAAAGTTCCAAATCTGAAAATTACAGAGATAAAAAGGGGGTAATCAAATGTTTGCAGTGAGAAATATCCGATTATGTACGAAAGACTGTCTTTGCCTTTATGTATGTCCTACCGGAGCAACCGATACAGAAACAGGCCAGATCGACGCTTCGAAATGTATCGGGTGCGGGCTCTGTGCCGGCGCATGTCCGTCCGGGGCAATTTCCATGGTGCCTGAGAAATATCCGCCGCAGCAGAAAAAAGCAGAGAATATGGCTACACACCTGAAAAGACTCGCAGCAGGCAAGGTGCAGCAGGAAGCCGCAGCCCGCGCTCTTGCCCGTATAGAAGACCCTGAACTACGCCTGTTTGCACAGGCTCTGGAGAAGTCAAACCGGCTTATGGCGGAAGATTTATATCGTGAGGCCGGATATATGCTTCCTCAGAGTACAAATACCCATAAACTTCTTACATCCATGGTATCTGGCAGCCGGCCCCAGGACTTTCCTAAAGAGGCTGTCAAGCGGCTGCTAAAGCTCCTAAAGACGAATGATTAAAAGGATCATATAACAGAATAACGATTTTTCCAGATAACAAAAAGACGCCTTTGTACGGAATTTCTCATTCTGACTTACGCCAGCACAAAATCCCGTACAAAAGCGTACATGTTTCACTTCTGCACCATCTTCTTTTCCTTTTATTCTCTTTCCCGGACTGTTACGTGTACCATATCGCCAGGCTGTTTTCCTATAGCGGCCCTGATTCGTTTCTGCATCCCCAGGATATGGCAGGGTGTTTTCATTCGTACCAGGCTCCCGTCATATTCCATATCGTCAAAGGAAGCGTGGACCTTTACACGTCCCTTTCCAAATTCTTCCTGTACAGAAAAAGGAATTTCCACATAAGCCCCGTCTATATCAGGAACCTTTTTAATCACTGCGTCAAATTCATAGATTTTCTGGTTCACAGCCGCTCCTTTCCTATGCCATGCCTGCCAGCGCTTTCCCCAGTTGTCTGCACTTTTCTGACGTATCGTCATCAGGAGCTTCCTGGCTGATTACGCCTTCCCCGCCGACAATATTTGCTCCCGCATTCATCATTCTCTCTTCCCATTCACGCATCCACTGGCCGTCTCCCCATCCGTAAGATCCGAACAGTCCTATATTTTTCCCGGCGGCAAATCCTTCCACTTCCGTCACAAAGGGTTCCATTTCCCCTTCTTCCAGAACTTCGTCTCCCATTGCAGGGCAGCCCATGGCAAATACGGAAGCTGCCTTCAGCTGGTCCATGGACACCTTCGAAATATTCACTATCTGTGGCTCCTTTCCTGCTTCCTTTACCCCTTCTCCTACGGCCTCTGCCATGGCCTGTGTATTGCCTGTCTGTGACCAGTATGTGATTATAATATGTTCCATTTTACTTATCCTCCTTATATTCGATCATCCGAATTCTCTTCTTCTGCACATTTCCAGGATCTCCCGTATATTAATTCCCCGCCTCACCATATCCATAACAACCGCCTGGGCTATGTCATACGTTCGAAATGTTCTTATGGCTTCAGCCAGGTTTCCATACACCTTCCAGTATCCTGCACACAGGAAATTCTTTCCCTGATTTTCCATAAAACCGGCTACATCTCCAGCCGGATAACCGAGAAGAAGCCCGATTTCGTGAGGGAAGCAGCAATCCTTATCCATATGATTCGTATATCTTTCACTCACTCGTTCCAGAACTTTATCAAGCTCCATCTTTCTGTAGCCCAGCCGTTCCATCATATCGTTCACATCTTCTCTATTCAGATAATCTTTCATTCTGTCTTTTACATATAAAAGAAAAGTGACTTTTTCCTCTGATTCCCATAGAATATAACAGGAAATGTCCGTCTGTTCAAAAATCCTCAAAATATTCTGTTTCTGCACTGCAGGCACAGTCAGCAGATTCGACATTTTTACAGCTGCCAGCAGCGGTGCACAATGAAAGGCAATACGCGTTTTAATCTCATCAAGATTCATATTTTTCAGGATTTGAAATGCTTCTTCACTCATTCGTTCACTCCTTCCCGGGTTTTTATCCTCATTTTATCTTTCTGTAACAGTATAAGTGAGCTCACATATTTTATACAGAGTTAGTATCAACTAACTCTGTCATATTTTAACAGCTTTTCCTCTTTCATTCAAGCGCTTTTATTCTTTTGATAATAGTTATCAATTATCTTCATTTTAGCTGAAATAAAGGACCGGCTGAAAGTATTATAAAAAGCATTCAACTTTTTGCAACACCCTCAGTCAGTCCCTGATCGCTCTTACTTTTAATAAAAAGCTTTCTTATCAAAATATGAAAACAACTGTATTTTGGAATATCTTGCTGCATTCCTGCTGTGGATATCTGTCAGACGGCTGTATTTTCCTGCGCCAGTATCAATTTTCCTGCCGCATAACTATGATCAGTCATTCGCCATGTATCCCGTCAAAAGCTTCACAACGGTTCTGCCCTGGCTGTCAGACAAGCAGAAGTAATTTCCTCTGCTTACAGCTCTGAACCGTTCATCTTCTGCTAATATTTGTTCTCCATCATCATCGATCGGCATTCCTGCATAATCATAATAGATTATTTCATCTGTCTTTTTGTCAACTATACTTATTGAGGACTCATAATATTCACATGTGATGTCCTTTCCGCCTGCTATAAGCTGATCCATGTCATATATGTATAACTCTCTCTGATTCTCCGGTCCCGTCTCTATCATTATCAGCCGGCCGTATTTCCTGACATTCGTGCTGTCATCAAACGTTCCTCTGTATACGTATTCCTGTCCTCCAATCCCATCACCTACGGTAATTGTATTGTTCTGAAGGCTGTAAAAACAACCGTTTTCCAGATATCCGTTAAATGAGGCGCCGGAATTCGTTTTCAGCGGTATCCCGTTTTCATCGTACAGGCTCACCTGAGTTCCTCTGGTAATCGAAAAGATGCCGTCCCAGAACCAAACGTCTTCTCCCGGAGCATTTAAAAGGCGTTTTTCCTGTGAATCATATGCGAACTGCTGGTTTCCGCAGCGAAGATTCACAATCCTTCCCATCTTATTCCTACTTTCAATATATGGACTTTTCCCCGGCTCGACGCTCATTTGGGCAATTATCTCCTGAGGTATCATATTCATATCCAGAAATATGCTTCCGTCTTCCTGATACAATACCGTACCTGCGCCGTTCATAGAAACAGAGCAGATTGGACCTGCAACCATATAATCGTAAGTTCCATACGGCGTGAAATCGACGGTTCTGACCAGTTTTCCCTCTAAATCATAGATTTCAGACTTGTTTTGTTCCTTGTTCGTTCTCCATATGTAGTGGTCTGTTTCACTGATAGAGATATTTTGGGAATAATCCAGCTTCAATATAGGATTCCAATCCTCATCAAAGTATTCACGCGTATCTCTGCTGTCCGCCCTGCCAAGGCCGTTTCCGATTCTTGTGATGTAGTTGTATTCCGGAGGAAGGATCCACCTGTTTCCCGGCAGATCACGGACTCCATATGCATAGGAATCCGCCGTTTCCTTTTTCACGATAACAGGCTGGTCAATTCGCATAAGAGCTACGGGGTCCGTACGGTTGTCATCCATCGTATAATCCCTGATCAATTTCATGTGCTCCTTATCCCTGTGAATCAGTAGGGTACCTGGTGTCCCAAGAGCATACATTCCGTCTACGGCAATCCTCTCTTCATCTTCCAATTCCATCATCCCATCGAACACTTCGCTTTCCAGAAGGCCCCCTTCTTCCTCTGTTTCTACATCATTCACTGCCACATACCCTAAGCTTTCAATATACGCCTGCCCTGCATCTTCCGTCAGCCATTGGAAGAGACGGTACTCCGCCGAATCCTTTGGACTGTCTTCGCGGACAGCGGCATAAAATTCATTCACGTATGGATATTTCCCTGATTTGATAGTCCTGTTGTCCGGCTCCACCTGATTTACAGCCATAAATCTCAGCCCCGGCACTTCATACATATTTCTGGCATAAAAGTATACGGAATATCCGAGAGCATTCTCGTCATTATTGTAAGAGGCCACGGCGTCCATCAGTTCTCCCATCTCACCTGCTACTCTCGTAGTCGGCGCTTCTGCCATAGCGGTACCTTTCATAACCAGCTTTTCCATCAGATTCTGGCTTCCGGAATCTGACGGCCTCTGAAACGCAGCGATTTCCCTATCCGCTCCGCCAACCTCTGACCAGTTGTCAATTTTGCCCGAATAAATATCCACAATCTGCTGTTCGGTCAATGATTGAACCGGATTTCCCTCGTTTGTCAGAAATACGAGAGCATCTTTTCCAATGGGCTGAATCACCAGTTTTTCATCGCTCTCTTCCATCGTTTTATAGAACTCCTCTGACGGTTCATAAGCGATGACAAGATCCGCCCTATCCCACAGCAGGCTGTAATAAGCATTCGTCGTCTTATAATGCCTAATGTCCCTTTCCGCTTCCTCCTGCGTTGCTCCTGTCACCAGACGATAAAGTCCCTGGGACAGGGGAAGGGTAGCAGTTGAACCATCGACGACAGGATAATCGCTTTTGGACATCTGCGGTACATCTTTGCCGAATGCACCGGCTCCTTTTATTTTCAGGTCGCCCAGTATAAACGGCTCTTCTTCCCATTCCCCGCCTCTCACAGCCTCTTCGTCTCCATCGTCTTTCGCTTCTTTGGCTGCGTCCTCTTTCTCTCTTTCCGCTTCCGAATCTTCTGATTTTGCCGCAGTCAGACCTGTTTCCGTTCCATTATCCCGATTTTCCTTCTGACAGCCTCCCAGCAGTACGGCAGCTGCCAGAATCCATATTATTCCTTTCTTTTTCATACCATCCCTCCATATCGCAGGCCTGAACCGGCTTGCTTTTTCCTGTTATTATCCTTTATTAACAGCCTTCTCAGCTGCGAACTTAAACCAAACTCCCCATGCAGCCAGAAGGATTCCGCAGACAATAATTATTGTCTGTATCTTTACCATGTCTCCCAGAGGACCAAAGCCCAGAATTGCCACTGGCATAACTCCCTGGGAAACAAACTGCAGCAGAGAAAATACACGCCCCATATAATCCATGTCCGTATGCTTTTGGATCACCACTGTCTGCGCCGTAATTAAAAACGGCAGGAATATTCCACAGATACAGTCCAGCATCAGGTACAGCCAGAATTGTCCCGTGAATCCCATCAATGCAAATGTTATGCCAAAGCCGGACAGCGATACGGCAATTGCCGTAATCTTATTATTGAAATCTCCCTTCCATGCGATCATGATTCCGCCTGCAATGGACCCGGCCGTCCAGAACATTTCATTTGCCGTCAGCCTCCATACCTCTTCCCCAAAAGTTCTGGACACCATCAGAGGAGACAGAAACGAGGCCGGCGTGATCAGGATAAACGTAACCGCATAGCAGATCATGAGCACTCTTAAGAAGGGATGACGCCACGTATAGGAAATACCGCCTTTCAATTCCTGCATAACCGTACTTTTTTCCCTGTCCGCCGCCTTTTTTTCCTCCATTTTCATTCGCGACATAATCATGACGGCAGCGGCAGCCGTCGTAACATCCACGAGAAACGTCCATTTGATCCCCATAGTTCCCAGAATCAATCCGCCGACAGCCGGCGAAATCAGCAGCAGAATATTGTTGGCCGTTTGATTGATCCCATTGATTCTGACGAGATGGCTTTCCGGTATGATCTGCGGATAAAGGGCGTTGACCGCCGGAGCCTGAAATCCTCCGCCCATAGAGCGCAGGAAAGAAACCACAATTAAAAATGCCACGCTTTCTTTTCCTGCCTGAAATGCCAGAAATGCTGCCAGCGTTGCAACCGCTGTAAAACTGTCCGATATCATAATAATCCATTTTCTGTCATACCGGTCCGCTACCACTCCGGCCCACAGAGAAACGATCACCTGGGGAAGAAGCGTTGCTATGGTCGCCGCAGTAATCCATATCCCCGACGACGTTTTAAGCGTAATATACCATATAATGGAAAAGCCGACCACAGAGGAACCAAAGATCGAAAGGTTCTGACTGATCAGGAACAGGGCCGCCTGCCTTTTCCAGTTTTTTTGTTCGTTCATTCCGTAATTCTCCTTTATCGTTCTTATTTATCACATATTCGGAGCGTTTTTGCTTTACAGGACACAATTTCCCTTAAAGCAAAAACGCAGGCAATCCCTGCCGGAGATTGTCTGCATACTTAATAAACGAACGGAAATAAACCCAGCGACTGGGCGCACTGACCATGTATTCCATCTATCCGTAAAATAAGTACAACAAGAAATCCCTCCTGCAGGAGTAAGCCGATTTTTTATTGAACAATTATTTTAGAAACGAATAGAATGCCTCATGTTCGTGCAGTACCTCCTTAATTTTTCATTATAATATCCGCTCGGCGGCTACGGGGCCTGCGGCTAATCATAGCGCCCGGATTTCTGCAGAAACGCAGAAACCGGTATGCGCAGGTACAATGCCGCCATGCGGCCATTGTACCATTTTTCTGTCGGTTTATCAATCGGAAAATCTTTGTTATGAAAAGCGTACGGCTGTTCCGTAGGCCATCACTTCTGCAGCTCCCTGTGCCACGGAACTGCTGTTATAGCGCGCCGCCACGATCGCATCCGCGCCAAGTGATTCTGCCTGCTTGATCATTCGGTCTGTTGCCAGTTCCCTGGCCTGTTCCATCATCTCGTTATAGGAAGTCAGTTCCCCGCCTACCAGAGTCTTAAAGCTGTTCATAATGTCTTTTCCGGCATGAACCGTCATGATGCTGGATCCTTTGACGAGCCCGATTATTTCGAATTTATTGTCACCTAAGTTTTCTGTTGTAACAATGATCATTCCTGTTCCTCCTTTGCCTGAAACGGATTTGCTGATAGTTTCAGTATACTGCATTGGAAGAATTTATTTATTACTATTTGTTTAATATTCGCTTGCAGTTTTTTACATTTCCGAGTCCCCGCGGATCACTCCCATATTGTGCAGGGCCGTCTGTTTCATCGGCTTATAGGACAGGGCGCATACGATCAGCGTCAGCACATCTGCCAGAGGCTGCGCCAGACAGAGCCCTGCCGCACCGTACAGACCAGGAAGCAGGAGGATCGCAGGTACATAAAACAGCCCCTGACGGATTGTGGAAAGGAACAGGCCGTACCGGGAAGCCCCTATGGTCTGGAATGTAATCGTCATCATATAACAGAGCCCAAAAGCAGGATACAGGATCACCTGGGAAATCAGAAGCTTCGCACCATACTCGATCACGGTTGGATTCTGGTTAAACAGCATGATCAGTGGTCTGGACAGAAACGTATATGTGCAGCTTACCAATATAGACAGAAGCAGCGTAGTTCTGGATGAAAAATGGGCACTCCTGCTAAACCGTTCTCCATTGCCTGCGCCGAAAGCATAAGCCGCCACCGGCTGATATCCCTGCATGAACCCCATAATTACATAACAGCCGATCAGTATGAGCCGCTGTACCACCCCATATGCAGCGATGATCAGGTCGCCCTCCGGCAGGGCCGCAGCGGCGATATTCGTCAGCGACGTGGCAAGCGCAAGACAGATCTGTATGACCGCAGAAGGAATTCCAATCATAATCACTTCTTTGAACAGCTTTACCGCCGGTTTTATATAACGCCTTCCCAGTTTGATAACCGAGCGCCCGCTTCCATAATACCATACGAGTATGCACAGCGTTACGAACTGAGAAAGTGTCGTAGCCAGGGACGCGCCGCCTACGCCCAATCCCAGGCCCCAGTCGAACATAAATACAGGATCCAGCGCCACGTTCAGCACCGCTCCTGTAATTACTGCTATAGAAGATATTCTGACAGAAGATTCTGCCCTCGCGGCACAGTTCAGGCTTTGAGCCGGAAGATTTGCAAGGGCGGCTATGAACATCCATAATGCATAATCCTTGGCCAGCGGCATCACTTCCTCCGATGCGCCAAAACTGCGAAGCAGCGGTTCCATCAAAAGAAGACCTCCGAAGCACAGAACGGCTCCGATCACTGCAGAAGCCGCCACCACGGTCGATATGGTGATATTTGCTTCTGTTTTCTTCCCTGCTCCTAGCTGTCTTCCAGCCAGAACGGCAGCTCCGGCAGCAAATATATTTTCTATGGATACGAAAATCAGAAGGAGCGGCAAGGTAACGCCTACGGCTGCCAGCGCCGTTTCGCTGTGCAGCATCCCGATATACGCCGTATCCACGATATTATATACCGCTTTCGCCAGCAGAGCCAGCGTAGCAGGAACAGCCAATTTGATAATAGCCTCCGACGGTCTGACATCCGCCAGCAGCGATTCTGCTTTTCTCTCCGTCATAATTGTGCGCCTTCTTTCTCTGCCACACCGTAAAGCATGACGTAAATGGATTTTCTGCAGATTTCTTCATACGTTTCCGGCTCTGTCTGACCATTTTCATCCATCCTGTATCTTGCACTTGCATAATCCTGGTACAGCCGGAACACATCCACAGCCTCCTCTACAGTCATGCCGCCGCGCAGCTTTACTTTCGAAAGCTGCTCCGTAAGAATCGATACATTCCGTCTGTCAAATTCTTCTTTAATCCTGCTGATTTCGCCAAACAGGTGCGCGGGCGGCATGACAACTGCATCGCAGAACACCTTCTGGTACAGAGGATTTTTTTCAAAAAAGCAAAATCTCGTTTCAAAATAATTCTGCAGATTCTTATGAATGCTTTCATCTGAAAACCTTTTTTCGTTCAGCATGGCCGTCAGACTGTCAAAGCACTCTTTCACGCATGCCAGATAGACTTCATCCTTGTCTTTAAAATAATGATACAGGATTCCCTTTGAAATTCCTCCTGCACTGCATATGGTATTAATTGAGCTTAAACCGTAACCTCGTTCTCCAAACTCCTTCATGGCACTCTCCAGAATCTTCTGACGGCTGAGCAGATTTTTTTCCTCACGCTTCATAAACGCCCTCCTCGTAAAATAGACTTACAAGTTTGTTTTTTATAGTTTACCAAAAACAGACCCATAAGTCTATATATTATATATAAAGTTTTTATGAAGTTTTTCTTTTCTGCCGCCATGGTATATGATAGACTAAATGGTAGTGTATGCAGTGGTCCACATACTGCAGAAGGGAGAACTTACCTTTGAAATATACAGAATACATAAGCAATAAAAGCATCCTTGGAATCATTGAACGTGTCTGCAGCTATGTCGATCCCAGGCTCATGGATCACGGTATGCGGGTATCTTACCTGGTCTGGAAAATGCTCGCCCCCCTGGGAACTTACAGCAGGGAAGCGCTTAGAGATATCTGTTTTTTATCGATTCTTCACGATATCGGCGCCTATAAAACAGAAGAAATCAACCGCATGATCGACTTCGAAACGGATCATATATGGGAACATTCCATCTATGGGTATCTGTTTATGCGCTGCTTCTCACCCCTGGAAAGCAGGGCCGGCGTCGTTTTGCTGCATCATATTACATGGGATGTCTTACAGCAGCAGGAAGAAGTCAGCGATGAAATAAAGGAAATTGCCCAGGTTCTCTTTCTTGCGGACCGCATCGACGTCTCTATGGAAGTAGAACAGAACTCATGGGAAAAGACTCTGGAGATCGTACGCGCCGGCAGCGGAACGCGTTTTTCTCCTGCTGCCGTCGCTCTGGCAGAAACGTTGACCATCACGCTTCCCCTCGAAGAAGCGGCTATGGCAGATACGCAGTATTACCACACGCTCTCCGATTATCTGCTGACCCATGCCCAGATCACGGACTACCTGAAAATGATCATATTCTCCATCGATTTTCGCAGCCGCCATACAGTCACCCATACCGTAACCACCACTTCCATCAGCGCAGAGATCGCAGGCCATATGGGTTTGGACGAAGATATCTGCAATCAGATCGTCTGCGGCGCCCTTCTCCACGATATCGGAAAAATCGGTATTCCTGTGGAGATACTGGAATATCCCGCCGTCTCAGCCCTCAGGCTATGACTGTTATGAGAACACATGTGGATATCTGTGAAAAAATTTTCGGTGGTGAAATCGAAGAAACCATAGAGCGTATTGCATTGCGCCATCATGAAAAGATGAATGGTTCGGGTTATCCGAAAGGACTATGTGCGGCTGATCTGACCATTCCGGAACGGATCGTTGCGGTCGCTGACATCATAAGCGCCCTGGCTGGAACGAGAAGCTATAAGGAGGCTTACGGCAAAGACCGCATCATCTCAATTCTGACAGACATGATCCGGAATAATCTCATCGACGCTGACATCACGGGAACTGCCATATCCCACTATGACGAAATCATGGAGATTACCCGCATCCGCTGCAGTCCTCTGATCTCCATTTATCATGGAATACAGGACGAATATCAGGCGCTCATGCAGGCTTCTTCTGCCAGCCAAAGGATACGCATGGCCTGGGAACGAAGTTTTTCTCAGCCGGATTTCATGCCTGCAGAAGGTTCATCACCCACCGTCCTTCATCGATAAAGAAGAGGAGCCTTACTTCTCTCTGAATCCCCTGGTGCCTCAGGACACATCCGTATTCTACGGAAGGGATGCCGGAATAATTCTTTTTTTCACTGTAGGTGATCTGAAAATCACGGACAGTCCGGATGATCCCTTCCTCATCTTCAAATTTTATCATAAGCGGCATACACCTGCCGCCGGATGTATACCAGCATTCACATGCAATATTAATCTGCTTTCCCCGCAGGATTCCCGCGCTGCTCTGTCCACAGTTTGTACCGATTCCGAAGGCCATGACTGCCGCTCCTTTCCTTTCATCTTTCTTTTCATCATCTTTCTTCACATTATCTTTCTTTTCGTCAGTCTTTTATTCAATCTTCAGACGACTGTAATCAACGTTCCGTTTTTCCCTGGAAATCCCTCCCTCCATATGATCCAGGGGGCTTCCCGCAAATACCGCCCGTTTCAGGCAGTCATTGCCGAATCTGCCCCTGATTCTGTCCACCGTACCATCCATCTGCTCCAGCCTTTCATAATCATTTTCGTCGAACAATTCCATTTGCCTCGGCGTATCCTGATCTCTCATCCGGCTTGTATGAATCCCCAGATGACGGATCGGCGTTCCATCCCACAGCTCGTCAAAAAGGCAGCAGGCGGTCTGATGAATCTCGTTTGTAATATTGGTAGCGTTTCCAAGGACTTTCTGATGAGAGGAATAGCCCAGGTCGAAAGTCCTGATTCCCACAGATATTACTTCTGCCTTTACCCCATCCTGACGAAGCCTTGTTCCAACCGTCTCGGCCAGGGCAAGAAGTACGAGTTTTGCCGTTCTTTCGTCTTCCACATCAAATGCAACCGTCGTACTGTTGCCGTAGCCCTTGTTTGGCGGCGCTTCCGTCTGTACCAGCGATACGTCCATGCCGTTGACAAAATTCCAGATCACTTCTCCGTGAGACTTCAGATGCTGCCTTAAAATCTGAGGTTCGGTAACGGCCAGATCACCAATCGTCCTGATCCCCATGGAAAACAGCTTTTTTGTCGTCGCTCTGCCGACAAAAAACAGCTCTGAAACAGGCAGCGGCCACATCTTCTGTTTCATTTCTTCCGGAAACAGAGTGTGAACCATATCCGGTTTTTTGAAGTCAGAAGCCATCTTAGCCAGCAGCTTATTGCTGGAAACTCCTATGTTCACCGTAAATCCCAGCTCCTGTTTCACCTGCTCTCTTATTCTATTGGCAGCGGCCTCCGGCTCTCCCCACAGTTCTTTCGTTCCTGTCATGTCAATAAATGCCTCGTCAATGCTGTACTGTTCCACATCAGGGCTGTATCTCTTAAAAATTTCCATCATCGCATTGGAAGCAGCTTCATACAATCCGTAATTCGGCGGCGCCGTCACCAGATCCGGACATTTCTGGAATGCTTCCCAGACGGCCTGTCCCGTCTTGATCCCGTACCGTTTGGCCGGTATGGACTTGGCCAGAATAATCCCATGGCGCTTCGACATATCGCCTGCAACGGCGGATGGAATTTCTCTCAGGTCCAGCTTTCCTCCCAGATTTTTAAGACGGTGCACCGCCTCCCAGCTCAGAAAAGCAGAATTAACATCCACATGAAATATCACTCGTTCCAAACATTTGTTCACCTCCTGATACTCTCATGGTACCAGAACATACGTTTTGTTTCAAGTGGAGGTTATTACCATTTTTTCATTCAACAAAAGGGTGTTGCAAAAAGGGAAAAAGCATTGCCATCGATACCAGATGTAATGACTTGGCCACTGCCTGGAACGAAATCTGGTGTCGATGGCATGTCTGATTTTACTTTTGCAACACCCTCTATTTCTCTAAAACAGCGTCTGCTGTTCGTACTCCGCCCGTTTTTTCAGAAGAACCGGCGTCTGACCAAGGATTTTTTCCGTGGCGGAATCATTCAGCACCCATTCCTTCAGTTCATTCTCCTCCAGAACCAGCGGCATCCGGTCATGGGTTCCGATCATAGACTGGTTTGCCTTCGTCGTCAGAATGACAAATCGGTCCTCTTCTTCAAACCGGCTGTAAAATCCCGCCATGTAGATCACCGGACGGTCATGGCGAAGAAATGTTATCTTCTCTTTGTTTCTGTTCCATTCATAGAACCAGGCCGCCGGAATCACCGCGCGGCGACGACGTATTCCATCGGAGAAAAGGCGCTTCTCCAGAACCGTTTCTGATCTGGCGTTGAATATCACGCCCTTTCCCTGAAAACCAGGGAATCCCCATCGCTGCCACGACAGCTTCAAACTGTCTAATCCTCCAGTCAAAACGGGAGCTGTATCCGAAGGGTGGATATCGTATCCGAGCCGTTCTTTTTTCAGTTTATTGTCCACCGTCTGAATAAGCTTTTCAATCTCTTTTGCCGTTTCATCATCTACATAATATCTGCCGCACATAATGGCACCTGCCTCCTGATTCTCTCTTTCTTCCGCCGTTTTCTTTTGCCTCGTTTTAGCGTACCGGCGTATAATCGATTTCCGACTCCTTTTGTGTAGCCTTTATCTTAAAAATAACCGGCCTCAGCCCGTCGTTACAACTGCATATTGCCACCCCCGGGACTCTGATCCAGTCTCCGTAGTAGAACAGCTCTTCCTCGCCAGGTTTATCTATGCTACATTATACACGAACCGTAAAGAAATATTTATCAGAATCCCGCCCTTTTATCGAAATAATTCAGTTTCCAGACTGCAAAAGAGATCAGTACAACGGCTGTTCCCGATACTGTCAGGAGTTTCTGAATGCGGATCACATCGGCCAGGGGGCCAAATACGGCCATTCCAAAGGGCAGCGCACAGGAAGAGGCAATCTGCATGAAGCTGAAAACTCTGCCCTGCATGCCGGAGGGGACCTCCTCCTGAACGGTTACGGTAAGAGGCGCGTTATAGCACGGAGACGTAATTCCAATCATGGTATTACACAGCAGATAGATGAGAAATATGGGAGCTGTTCCCAGTCCAATCATCAGCCCTCCGTAGGCGGCGCCTGCCGTCATCGTAGTGTTCAGTTTCTTTTTAAATCCTCCCCACGCCGCAATCAATATTCCTCCCAAAACCATTCCCAGGCTGTAGGTCATCTCGCTTGCCGTCAGCCTCCATACCTCCTGTCCGAACGTTCTGCTTACCATAAGCGGCGTCAGAAAGGCGGATGGACTGATCAGAAAAAGGACGGTCAGCTGAAACAGAAGCAGCCGCCTGACCAGACTGTTTTCTCTGAGATAGGAAAATCCACGTTTCATCTCCTGGAATCCGGAGGTTTCCCCATTTTCCTTCTTCTCATAAGGGGCCACATAAACGGTGGACGTTAGCCCTACTCCGATCACTGCAGTAATCACATCGATCAATAGAGTCGCCTCCAGAGAAGCCGCTGTTAAGACAGCTCCGCTTAAAGCAGGAGCAATGAACATCATGATGGAAGACAGGGTGCTGTGAATGCCGTTGACTCTCATGAAGTGTTCCGAAGGAACAATCTGAGGAATGACCGCATGGACTGCAGGCGTCTGAATTCCTGTCCCCGCAGACCGTACCGCCAGCACTGCAAATAAAAGCAGATTGCTTTTATGGCCTGTGAAAAATGCGGCGGCCAGCAGCAGCGTGGAAACGGCGATTACAGAGTCGGAAATCATGATCATCTTCCTGCGGTCGTACCGGTCAATCCACACGCCTGCGAACAGCGAGATCAGAATCTGCGGCAGAAATCCGCACAATGTAGAAATTGTCAGCATCTTTCCCGACGATGTCGTAAGGGTAATATACCAGATAATGGCGTACTGAACAATGGATGATCCCAGCAGCGAAATCGTCTGGGCAGATAAAAAACGTATCATGGAACGTTTCCAGTCGGACCCTCTCGTATTTAACTCTTTCATATTAATTCCTTTCAAAAATAAAGCTTTTATATCATAAAAGTACTTCCTGTGATGCAAAAAGGCTGCGAGCGAAACACCGCTCACAGCCCAATCCAAGTCGGAAAAATTCTTCTGTTCATCGGAAAATTGGTACACAAACCGGACATACGAAAGCGTATGTATCCAGATACGAATACCTATTTTCCGATGAAATCAAAAGCATTTACGCTCCCAGTTTAAGCTCCGTACAATGTTTCATCGGTACCATCTGCACAGAGCTGATTCGTCTTTTCAATTCATCTATTATTATCCGCTTCATAGTCGTCTTCCCCTATCAGCTTTTTATCATATCATAGATGTCCGCCGCAGTCAATCAGCTGCCTCGCTCAACATCTTACTGTTGTTCCTGTATTCTGTGGGTGTGCAGCCAACCGCGCTGCGGAAAACCTTTCCAAAATAGCTGCTGCTTCCAAGGCCGCAGGAATGGCAGACTGCCGTAAGCGGCTCATCTGTCTCAGCAAGCATGGTACATGCCCTTTGAAGGCGGTAATTCTTCAGACATTCCAGAGGCGTCGTATGAAGATATTCCTGGAACAGGCGAAAGCATGCTCTCTGGCTGATATGGGCTGCTTCTGCGATCTGGGCGACCGTAATTTTCTCCGCATACTGTTCGTAAATAAAGGCAAGCATAATTTTTACCAAATCCCCGGCAGAGGCGGAAGGCGCAGCTGCCGTAAGCGCGTCTGCAGAAATATCCAGCAGTCCGCACCATATTTGCGACAGCATGGACCGCAGCTTCATCTCATAATTTTTCTCCCCATCCGACAGGCAGAATGATTCCTTCAGCAATTCCACCAGTGCCTCATGTCCCTGCTTCTCCGGAAAGAATCCGATGATCTCCAGCTGGGCGGCGGTAACAACAGGAACAATGTAGTTCTGTTCGATCCGTCCCCCCTGGACACCGCTGATTAAAGAGACATCAAATATATGATTGAACTGAATAATATCGCCGCTTTTTTCCGCAGGCTTCGTCATATGGAGAACATTGGAATTGACAAATCCGCCGGAACCGGCCGGAAAGACCAGCTTTCCTCCAGGCGTATAGTATTCCAGTTCCCCATTCTGAATATAAAACAATTCAACCGCCTTATGCCAGTGCCACGGCACATGCCCGCCGATATATTTATTGACCCGGGCACAGGAGGAAATATACGGAAAAGCGGACGTAAAGCCGGGAAGCACCTCTTCCTTGCTCCCTGTTTTAAATTCGATGCTCTGAACATCCCTCAACGCTTCCTGCCCCCTCCCGCCTGCTCCATAGATTCATCATGAAAATTTCGTTTTCCACAAAAACAAATGATGATTTATTATAGCAGAAGCAGACGGCCATCGTCAATAGACGGTCATCTGCCTCATTTTCTCCGTATTATCCAGAAGCATCGCTTCCATTGTCTATTTCATAACCGCCTTATGGAATACTTTCTTCCCCTTTCGTATCCTGATTCCCTCTCTCAAGGCAGAAACAGGCACCATCTCTTCAACTGACCCGACCTTCTCTTCTCCCGCCGTAATTCCGCCCTGCTGGATCAGGCGTCTCGCTTCGCTTCTGCTGGACGCGAGCCTGCAGAGAATGAGCAGATCCACGATATTCACCCCCTCTTCCGATATCTGGTCTCCCGTCAGTTCGGTCGAAGGCATGCTGGAATCATCTCCCGCTCCTGCAAACAGGGCGTATGAAGCTGTCTTCGCCTTTGCCGCCTCATCCTCTCCGTGTACCAGCGCCGTAAGTTCATATGCCAGAATTTCTTTCTTCTCATTAATGCGGCTGTCATCCCATTGTTCCATCTCTTCGATCTGCTCTAATGGCAGGAAGGTCAGCATGCGGATACATTTCATTACGTCCGGATCTCCGATATTTCTCCAATACTGGTAAAATTCGAACGGCGATGTCTTCTCAGGGTCCAGCCAGACGGCTCCGTTTGCCGTTTTTCCCATCTTGTTACCCTCGCTGTTCATCAGCAGCGTAATCGTCATGGCATATGCATTTTCCCCTGTTTTCCGCCGGATCAGATCCGTGCCTGCCAGCATATTGCTCCACTGGTCGTCACCGCCGAACTGCATGTTGCAGCCATAGTGATCATGGAGGTATAAAAAGTCATAAGACTGCATGATCATATAGTTGAACTCAAAAAAGCTCAGCCCCTTTTCCATTCTCTGCCTGTAGCATTCTGCCCGGAGCATGTTGTTGACGGAAAAGCATGCGCCTACATCTCTCAGCAGGTCGATGTAATTCAGCTGCAACAGCCAGTCGGCATTATTGACCATAATGGCTTTATCTTCCCCGAATTCGATAAACCGTTCCATCTGCTTTTTAAAGCAGTTGCAATTGTGCTGAATTGTCTCCGGCGTCATCATGGACCGCATGTCGGTCCGTCCGGAAGGATCCCCTATAAACCCTGTGCCTCCTCCCAAAAGCACTACCGGCTTATTGCCTGCCATCTGCAGCCGCTTCATCAGACACAATGCCATAAAATGGCCGACATGAAGAGAATCTGCCGTAGGGTCAAATCCGATGTAAAACCGGGCGCCTCCATGATTAATCAGTTCCTTAATTTCCGGTTCATCCGTGACCTGGGCAATTAACCCGCGGGCCTGCAGTTCTTCATAAATACTCATTTTAATTTCCTCCTTTGATAGAATGAACAAGACTTCGCTAAAGCGAACTCTCGCGCCGAGCGCAGTACCCGATAAAGCGGGGCACGCTGTTCATAGCGGAGCGCTTTTTACTTTCCAGGAATCAAGCGCTTTACAAGAACAAGGTCCTTCCTGGAAAGTAAAAAATCCCCTGTCCCAAAAGGACAGAGGACGAAATCGTAATTTCCGTGGTACCACCTCTGGTTCGGATACTCCTCACAGAATACCCCTTATCGTGTGCTGACGCACACATACGCGTTATCGGGCGCACCCGTCTTGCCCTACTGTGCGGATGCAGTTCAGGAAGCAGCTCGGGAAGGTATTCAGAACAGATCCGCATGCATCCTCACACCGGCCGGATGCTCTCTGACAAGGGACTTCTGCCTTACTTGGTTCCGTCAAAGCCTTCTTATTACATCACACATTTTATCAGATGGTTCCATCTAATGGAAGTCACAGAATGCCTCATGTGTGCCATTCTGAAGTCTCTGATTCGAACCAATCCCGCTTTCCTGATTCTTTATTCCAGATAGGCCAGCACTTCCCGGGGCAGCGTCCGTTTAATCAGATCTGCCAGCACTTCCTTTTCTTCCTTCATTCCGCAGATCAGCCACCGGATCACCATGTCCGTGCCGCCTCTGGCCGCAATTTCAATGGCAAATTTCATCTCTTTCGACCGGATATCGGCGCCCTTTGCAATTAAATACGTTTCATACGTCTTCCTGGTTACGTCGATGTCGTAATTTCTGAGACCATTCACATCACGGCTGGAATAAGCGTTCCTGAGAACGGCCGCTTTCTGCTCACAGATGGCAAGATACTTCAAAAAAGCAGTTTCCCAGTCGGCGCCTTCCGTAATCTGCCCGAAGCTCCCTTCAAAGAACTGGGAAAAGAACCAGCTTGCCAGATCATATTTATCCTGAAAATGACGGTAAAATGTCCTGCGGGACAGACCGGCTTTCAAAACGATTTCACTCACCTGGATATCGTCCAGGTTCTTTCCTTTCAATAGTTCTTCCAGCGCCTGGGCAAACTTCCGTTTTGCTGAATTCTCCACAGTACTTGCGCCATTTGCCCTTACAGCCATTCTCCTGTCCCCTTTCCTGTCCGTCTATCTAAAAATTTACAGTATAAGCTCCCGTTCAGCTTTCTTTTTTCGACTTTATCCAATCGTGCATGACATCCAGAAGTCTGTTGATTTCCAGAGGCTTTGCCACATGTTCGTTCATTCCGGCCTGTTTTGCCTGATAAGCATCATCTGCAAACGCATTGGCTGTAAGCGCTATAATCGGAATTTCCGCCGCATCTGGCCGTCCTCCCCCTTCCCCCAGTCTCCTGATTGCCCTTGCCGCGCCATAACCGTCCAGCACCGGCATCTGAATGTCCATCAGAATGATCTGATATGTTCCCGGAGGATCCGAAGTGAATCGCTCCACGGTTTCCTGTCCATTCGATGTGCACACGGTCTGAATTCCGGAAAGGGAAAGCAGTTCTACCACGATCTCCTGATTGAGAAGATTGTCCTCTGCCAGCAAAACCCGTGTTCCAGGATCAAACGAGGCCTGTACCTTCGGAACCCCGGAAGCTGTTCCCGCCTGGTCCGTTCCATCTCCCTGCACCAGTTTCAGATACAGGGTCGCCGTGAACACCGTTCCGCAGTTCAGCCTGCTTTCCACCTGTATCGTTCCATTCATCATCTGGACGAGGCTGCGGGTAATCGCCAGTCCGAGTCCGGTTCCCTGTACCTGGCTGACGCGGGAATCCTCCGCCCGTTCAAACGGAAGAAACAGTTTCTCTAAAAATTCCGGCGCCATGCCTATGCCATCGTCTTCTACCGCAAATTCAAAGCAGCCCACTCCTGTTTCACTGGAAAGTTTCTCTTCCAGCCTGACAGAAATATGGCCTTCGTCCCGTGTGTATTTCACGGCGTTTGACAGCAGGTTGAGCAGAATCTGTTTTACACGGACATCATCCCCATGTACGGCATCGTGTTCGAGATCCTTGACATTGACGGAAAAATGCTGGTGTTTTCGTTCCATATCCGGTTTAATAATCTGAGCCGTCTCCTTCAAAATGTCGTTCAGGCGGAATTCGTTCTCATTCAGGCTCACATTTCCTGATTCAATCTTAGACATATCCAGCACTTCATTGATCAGTCCAAGAAGATGGCTGCCTGAAAGGTTTATCTTGGACAGACAGTCCGCAATCTTTTCATCATTTCCAATATTTTTTTCTGCAATGGCCGTCATTCCCAGGATCGCGTTCATCGGGGTACGGATATCATGGCTCATCTTAGAAAGGAAATCGGACTTTGCCTGACTGGCGCGGTTTAATGACGCATACGCCTCTTCCAAAGCGACCTTCGCCCTTTTTTCTTCTTCATAATATTCCAGTTCCCTCTGTTTTTCTGCGCTGATATTTCGGAAAGCGATGATGACCGTTTTCGGGCTGCCGCCGTTTGACGCCACCGGATGCGCTTCCATACGCAGCCACAGAGAAGGCTGGCTATTTCTGAACTCCACCTCTATATGTTCATTTTTTCCTGTCAGTTCTCTGAGCAGCCGGCCTCTGTCGCAGATATCCGCGACCTTTTTTTTATCTGAAGAATCAATGTCTCTCAGAATATGGCTGCACAGGTCTAAAGAATAGCTTCCGGTCCGCGGCAGGCCAGTCCCCTTATAGGCTTCCGGCATACGCACTGCATAATAGCTGTCCTGCTGCAAATCTACATAAAAAATGCTGACATAAACGCCATTGATCGCCTGCAACGCCGACTGGCTCATGTAAAGGCGCTCACTGTTTTCCGACAGTTTTGATTTCATGCTGTGAATATTGTGAAGTGCGCCTACGACACGGCTTAGCTTCCCTCTTCTATAATCATCCTGCTGTCCGCCCTGTACCAGATGTATTCGTCCTGCGCTCCGTTCGGGACAGTACAGCGGACTTCAAATACCTCTGTTCGTCCGTTGCAGATATTATCAATTACCGTAGGCACATCGTCCGGATGGACGATCCTGTCTGTCCGCAGTACGCTGGAATAATTCTTAATTTCATTGCGGATTACTCCCCGCCCTTCCCTCGGTTCATAGCTGATAAAGCAGTCTGAGTCTATCAGGTATTCGAACATAACGGAAGAACTGGCTTCCATCGCCACGCGATACATATCCTGTTCCCGGCTCAGCCGTCTCTGAAGGGCTTTACGCTGGGTGATATCCACGATTGTGCGCTGCATGACGGCCTCTCCATCGGAAGTCAGTCCGACAATCATGCTGGTTCCTTCCATCCAGTGTTCGGAACCATCCTTCCACCGCACTTTGTATTCCCCATCTCTCCTGTCGCCAATCCTTTTCAGCTCTTGGTACGTTTCCTGCAGCTTGATTCGATCTTCTTCCGCCACAGCTCCCAGCATGCCCTCCTGCCAGTCGCTGCACCCTTCTTCCATGTTTTCATATCCCATAAGCAGCAGCACTGCCTTATTCAGCGAGATCAGGCGGTAGCTTCCGTCACTGCACCGCAGAAAACGAATAATTCCACACGGCACCGTATCATAAATACTCGTGAGAAGCTCTGTCTGTTCTCTCAGCCGCTGTGCGTCTTCTTCCGCCCGGGTAACATCCAGGTAAAGACTGTTTACCATCCACTGGCCCTCTGCATTCAAAGCCTTTTTTCCACTGTCAATGACCCATTTCAGGCTCCCGTCCTTACAGCGGACACGGTACCGCGTTGAATATACAAGGCCCCCGTCCCGGAACGCTTCTTCACAGTCGGCCAGTGCTTTCGGCAGATCCGGCGGATACACGTTTCCGACCGCCGTCCCTCCGGTAGCTTCCATAAATTCTTCCACCGTATAGCCGAACAGGGCGGCCGCTTCCCTGCTGACAAATGCAAAAGAATACTGATCATCATCATTGCTGATTTTAAGGCCTCCGGCAATCGATGACATGATCACTTCCAGCTGCCTGTTCTGCTGTTTCGTCTCCTCTTCCAGGAGCGCCAGGCGCTCCTGGACGTAATTGTAAGACTGCCTGCCGATTTTATCCGGAAAATGTTCTCCAGCCATCATCTCCTGGTATGGATTGGAACAGTGGATATGGGCGCATTTCACCCCTTCGTCCGTATCCTGAAATACGAAAGTCACCCTCTGATGAACTTTCAGATACATCTCGGAACTGGGGTCCGTCGCAATCCACATCCGTCCCATAACCACATATATCCCCTCGGACGGACATATCACATCATATTGTTCGTCCCAGATATTACACTTTGGTATTGCCCCCTTTAAATTCAGAAACTGGTTTACACACGCAGCCCTCCCTGTCAGGCACTCTTCCTCTCCCGTCCCAAGCCAGGAAAACTGCGGCGAAAACATGCCCGTAATCCATTCTATATCATGTTCACAATAGTGCTTATGCATAATGAGGCTGGCAAGCTTTTCACCTCTTCCAAATGCTGTTTATCCTTTGTATCTGTATTCGTTCCCACGCCGTATTTACCTGCTTTCCCCATTCGTTAGATTTAAAATGAAAGACCGTTATTTCATCAGTCCCGTATTCTGGCCCCTTTCCTTCAGAAGTGATTTCAGATATTCTGCCGCTGCATCCAGCAGCTCTTCCTCCAGCTCCCATGGAATTTCCAGCTTCCCCTTCTGAAAAATTTCCTGTTTCATTTCATTTTCACTTCTTTCCCTGTCTGCAACGTCTGCATTTCCCGCATAGTCTGTATCTCCCTGTATCAAGCTCAAATCCTCCAGCCAAAGACAGATTCCCTTCTTTTGAACCTTTTCCTCCGCCCATCTGAGCAGTTTTTCTTTCACTTCTTCTCTCTCCATGATGGAAATAATACTCTTTTCCACTCCGTCAGGTGCCATATTCACAAAGGCGTTTGCCGCCAGATTGACGCTGCCTTCCGCAATATGCCTGAATATACTGCCGCCCAGCTTTTCCGCCAGCCTGCCTGCCGCATCGCCGATCTTCTGATGAACCAGTTCACTCTGCATAAGGCCGTTGTAATCCACTTTTACATCCTGCAGACAGAGCAGAAGCCTCTCCTCCTCGTCCTGTATCATGGAGATATCTCCAATCTTAAAGTTCCTTCCCAATTCGTCCTTTTCCAGAAAACGGTTTGTCAAAACGGCAAGCTCCTGCCCATAGAACATGACGAGGCGGCACAGAAGCTCGCTTTTTCTCCTTTGAGGAAGCAGCTCCAGAATACCCAAAACGGCCGTTATTGAGTCCTCTCCCATTTTCTTTTGAAAACGGACCAGCAGATTCGTCGTCTCCATTTTTGCACACTTGTTAAGGACAGCCGGAAACAGACTGGAAAAGCTCTGTTCATAATCAATTTCACTGATTTTAATTTCGCCGTGAATCATCTGTATTTTTGCCTCCCCGTCACTGGATTTCTGCATGCTTTGTCTTATCTTTTACGCATCCTGAACGCAGAATCGCAAATTTTGCGCAGGCAGGACCAACCATCTCATAGAGAACGGAAGACGACAGAATAATCGTTAACAGCTGTTTTCCTACCTCCGGCGGCAGAATTCTCTGTCCCAGCGCCGCCAGGCCGATGGATACTCCTGCCTGTGGAACAAGGCCGAATCCCAGATAATCCGCTACATTTTTATCCATGTGCACAGCCCGGCATGACAGCCATGCCCCTGCATATTTCCCCACAATCCGCGTAATAAAATATACGATCCCGATCACTCCGGCCGTTTTCAGCGAATCGATATCCAGCTTCATGCCGGATTCAATAAAAAAGAGGGCCATCAACGGCGGCGTGAAATTATCCAGCTGATGAATCAGTTTTTTGTCTTTCGTCGTATTGATATAGACGGCGCCGAAAACCATGCAGGCCAGAAGCGGAGATACATCCACCAGCGCACAGAGACCGGAGATTCCTAACAGTCCGGCCAGAAGGAGAATCAGCCTGCTGTCCTTGCTTCTGTCAGGCGTCATGATCTTTTTCAGAATCAGAGCGCAGGACGCTCCCAAGACGAGGGCCAGAACGTTGTAGACCAGCGGCAGCACCACATCTTTTCCGTTCAGCGCTCCGCCAAAATCCGCTGTTACAACGGCGGATGCAAGGCTGAATGCGAGCAGGCACACGGCATCATCCAGCGCCACAACTTGAAGAAGAATCCGTACAAAATTTCCTTTTGCATGATACTGCTTAATCGTCATGATGGTGCTGGCAGGAGCGGTAGCCGTAGCAACGGCGCCTAAAAGGAGCGCAAAATCCAGCGACGTTCCAAACAGCAGTCTGGTGACGGCAGTAACCAGGAAGCCGGCCGTCAGTGATTCAGCCACCGTAATCACAAAGATTCCCTTGCCCGTCTTCTTCAGTTCTTCCACTTTAAAAAACTTTCCTACACCAAAGGCTATGCACGCCAGTGCAATGTCGCTGACAAAGTCCATATGTTCTACAAGCCCGGCGGGGATCAGCCTCATAACCCCCGGCCCAATCAGGACTCCGACGATGATGTATCCTGTCACCTTCGGCAGCCGGAACAGATTTGTCACCCTTGTAAATAAAAAACCGGCCAGCAGGATCAGGCACAATGCCAGCAGAATGCCGGCCGTACCTTCCATTTCTACCTGAAACAGTGCCATAAGAACACCTCCTTATCCCTTTTTCATGGGAACTAAGGGCCTCACATCACGGACCTCTTTTCAGCCGTCCGGACAGAGTCCGCTCTGGAAACGAAAGTCTTCAATATATAATATATAATTATACGTTCGGTCGTTCGGATAGTCAACTTATTAAAGTTCAATGGATAGTCCCCGCCGATTGCAAAATACCGGGGCCGACACCTGCTGTTCAGGTTCGTGCTCCGGTATCGATATCGGCATTTACTCTTCTTTGCTGCTGCCGTAATATTTCTTTTTATTCCTTCTTTTACATTCGTACATCCTGGCATCCGCCAGTTTAATGATTTCTTCTACGGTCAATGAATTGGTCTTTCCCTTGATTTCCACCACTCCATAGCTGAAGCTGGCCGGATATTTTTTTACATTTTCTCTCACAAAACATTCCAGCGCATCTGCAAACCGCTGTTCCACCGCTTCTTTTTCTCCATTTTGTATAATCACGCAGAATTCATCCCCGCCGATTCTTGCAAACAAATCGGTAACACATAACGTGTTTTTAATCGCGGACACAAAGCTGGCGATATAATTGTCCCCCTCATTGTGGCCGAACTGGTCATTCACATACTTCAGGCCGTCCATATCCAGATAGCACAAAACCAAATCGGCTTTTTCCCTCAGAAGCGTTTCCATATATTCGCTGAAAAACAGCCTGTTCCGAATTCCTGTGGACGGATCAAAATATGCCTTGCTGGTAAGCTGCCTGGCTTCTTTCTTTTCATCTGTTACGTCCACTACGATATGCGCGTAGGAATTGCGCCCGCGCCATTCGATATGAAAGGTGGTAATGCGGAAAAAGCCCTGCTCTTCATCGCCCATTTCCCATACCTTATACTGCTCATTATCCTGCCAGTTTACGATGCTGTTTCGGAACGAAAGCCTGTGAACACACAGATTGCAGAAAACGGAATCGACCTTTTTCTCTTCTTTCCTCTTATTGCAGTATACAATATCGCGGTTTTCAGCATCGATTACGAGAATCCATTCCTTCCTCTTTCTCGTCATTTCTACAAGGAGTTCATTATACTCTTCAATGACTTCCGCCTTTTTTTCAGCCTTTTCAGCTTCTTTCTTCAGAAGCGCTTCCCGCTCTTTCAGCTGAGCCGTCATAGTGTTAAAAGCTTCGGAAAATTCTCCGAGATATGATACGTGCTGGGAATAGTCTCCTGCTGCCACCTGTTTTGCCTGCCATGTGAGATGCCTTAAATTAGCATGCATATTTTTGAGGTTCACACACAACGGATTATCTCTGGAAGGGAATCTGCCCGACAGATTTCCCCTGGAAATATCTGCAGAGTATAGAAGCATCTCTTCCACTGCTTCCTGCAGAAGCTGAAGCCCTGCTCCCAGTTTCCGGTATGGTTCATCCAGCTTTTCCAAATCCAGCTGATCCGTCTTCTGGTCATAAAGGATACTTCTCAAATATTCAAACAGCAGTTCACAATTATCTTGCACCATACAAACGCTCCATTATTCTTTTGGCGCCACCCGGAATCTGCAGACACGGTCGCCCGTTGCCCAGCAGTCAATCTCAACGGCACAGTATTCTCTTCTCATATAAGTGGAAAGAATTCCTGAAATAAATCCCTCATCATAATTGCAGACCGTCTCTCCCAACAGCGGCAGACCAGAGCAGTCTGCGTCTTCCGAAACGGTGAGAATCATTTCTCCCGTTTTCTCATCGATCGATTCCATCCGGAGAATTCCTATTTTCAATTCTTCCAGACGGGCCTGCAGCATTGCGATAAACGGATTCAGCTCCAGTGATAGATCCAGCATATGTTCGGCAAAATACGCCCCTGCACGATAACCGGCATTTCGGAAAATAGAGACCTGTTCCTCTTGTCCAAACTGTTCCGACAGCTGTTCGCGAAGCGAATATTCCATCAGGCGGTAAACGGCTATCGGAATCGCATTCCCCATATTTCCCCGGTCGTCTGCATTATAGTTCATATATTCAGATAAACTCAGCTTTTTCTTATTATCCAGAAATATATTATGCTTCATTTTACGCCTCTTCCTTAAACATCAAATTTACATCTCTATTCGGTCAGGCTTTTAATCTTCCTGTCCGTTTCCGTATCCTGATCATAATCGATCGTTTCAAATCCGAACCCGAACAGATGGTAAAAGTCCTCCCAATAGCCGGAAATGTCGGCATACTCTTCCAGATTATCATCAGTTATGCGGTTCCAGCAGTCAACCACCTTTTCCTGAATATCGGTGCGCATCTCCAGATCATCCAGCCGGATGCGGTTCGGAATATCTACAACCGGTTCATCCGCATAGAGATATTCATTCCACAGGCGGTACATCTGTTCAATCGTATCTTCATGCGTCCCTGTTTCTTTCATCACATGATACAGCACCGCAATATAGAGCGGCACAATCGGGATCGCAGAACTGGACTGGGTAACGAGTGCTTTATTGACAGAAACATAGGATGGAATCCCTTCCTTATGAAGTTCCAACGCTGTTGCATAAAGATGCTGCTTTGCGTGTCCGATCGTACCGCCTGCATAGATCGGGTACGTCATTTCCGGCCCAATATAGGAATAGGCAACGGTGCGGGCCCGTTCAGACAGCACTCCTGCAGATTTCAGCGCATGGATCCAGTCTTTCCAGTCGTCTCCTCCCATCACCCGGTCAGTCGCTTCAATTTCCTGTTCATCAGCAGCCGGAACGGTGGTCTCTCCCAATTTATTGTGGGACAAATCAAGGCTCTTGCTGGTAAAAGGTTTTCCCAAAGTTTTAAGAACAGATGTATATACCGTTCCGTCCGGCATCGTCCTGCGGGGAGCCGCCAGGGAATATACAACGAGATCAACCTGGCCCAGATCCCTGCGAATCAGGGAAATCGTATCCTCTTTGATCTGCTCGGAAAAGGCATCGCCGTTAATTGTCTTTGCATAAATGCCGTCCCTCTCCGCAAATTCCTCAAATGCAGCCGTATTATACCATCCGGCCGTAGCTGTACGGTTTCCGGAAGCGGCTCTTTCATAGCAGACACCAATTGTAGGGCACGTGCCTCCAAATGCGGCACAAATACGTGAGGATAGTCCATATCCCGTTGACGCACCGATTACCAGAACTCTCTGATTCGATTTCAGGCCCTGTTTGCTTTTTATGTATTGAATCTGACGGGATACGTGTTCCCTGCACCCCTCCGGATGGGCTGTTATGCAGATAAAATCTTTTACTCTTGGTTTTACAATCATGATACAATCCTTTCCTTCAAAACCGACCTGACTGAACCACAACGGTTTGTCCGACAAACAGTTATGTGACGGTTGCCGGCCTGGTCCTCGGATCAGGCCGGCAATTTACCAGCCGAAGCAGATACTGAATGAACATTTTTTAAAATTTAAACAAACGCATATCTTTTGATTTCCAGCTTATTATACACCATTTTTACAATTTGAGGAGTTTTTTATTAAAAACTGCCTGAAGTTTCCTCCTCTGTTCCTTCTTTTTCTGTTTGATCCGACTGCATGATTGTATTTTTTAAAGCTTCGAAATCACTTGTGTAATCGATAGAAGAATATTTGTCAACCAGCAGCCCAAACGCATATGACCTCCAGTTGATATTCAGCATGACCCATTGCAGGTCTTTATCCTGATTGTTGATTCTGACATCAGCCTTACATTCAAACGCCTTCATTCCATTTATCACAATTGCTTCTGACGTTCCATTTTCATATTTCTGGAATATTCCCTTAAATGCATCCACAAAGACCGCCTGGGCCTCTTCCATATCCTCTTCCGACAGCTCCTCATAGGAGCCGATGGCGCTGTCATTATCCTGGACCATCAGCATCATATTGCTGTCCTGGTAAAACACGGTATTTGTCTGCAGCCGCAGGCTTTCGTCATCCCATCTTTTCGGAATGGTATATTTGATATCTCCACTGTCTTTTCCACCAGTTCATCCGTCTCGTACAAGGTGCTCGTTTTCAGTGAAGCACTGCAGCCCGCCAGTAAAAGTAGGCCCAGAAATAGAAGAATAAATTTAATCGCCCTCATCATCCGGTTCCTCTTCCCTTACTTTTGTTTTTTATTTCAAAGCGCTTTCTGATTTCCAGCGCCTCCTCCATCGTATTCTTCCACCCAAACCGGCTCAGATCCACACGCCAGCCCTCCTCTGTCCGGACGACCTCCACGCCTTCCCCTTCCAGAAGCAGTTTCTGCATATCCCATGTCTCGAAAGAGCCTGCCCCGCTCAGTATTCCCCTCGCATTTACAATCCTGTGAGCCGGAACCATGTCTCCCGCCAGTCCCTGGCGAAGGGCGTAGCCAACCTGACGGGCGTTCTTCGGTTTCCCGCAGAGCAGGGCAATCTGCCCATAGGTAGCCACTTTTCCATATGGGATATAACTGCATACGATTGACATGTCCTTATAGAAATCCATAGAAGCCCTCTCTTTTTTAAACGATAAGCAGAATAGCTGTAAAGACGATGAGAACAAAAAATATGATCCCAACGATTTTTACGGTCTTCCATACTGGGCAATTTCTTCCAACTGCCTGGAATCATATTCTGCCGATACCTCTGCAACACTTCTTCCCTCGCAAAGCTGCTGGCTCAGATCACGCACCGTATTCCATACATTAAAATGCAGTCGGAAATCCTGATTCGGAATCTGATTTCCCTCCGCTACGCAGGCAAGAATCGTACTCGACTGGGAGGGATCCGGAGCCGTGGCATTTTTAGAGGAAGAGATCTTTCCCAGATTTTTGGCAAAGGAATCCAGTGTTTCCGTCCTGCCCAGCGCTTCCACAATTGCAATGGCCGCATCCAAATGTTTTGAATCCGGGTTGATTGCCAGCCTTTGATCGGCGCCCACAACACAGATTGAACCGTTTTCCAACACCGGTAAAGGTGTCATTTCAATGCGAAATGGATAGCCTTCAAAGGATGCGCCGCGATAGATCGCACAGATAAACGCGCAGTTCCCTTCTATGAAAAACTCTTTTTCCTCTTCTCTGGACGGCAGTGTGGCGAGTGCCCTTTCCGGCTCAATATATCCTCTGTCTATCATCATCTGCAGGAAAGCAAATCCCTTTTCAATATAATCGCTGACTGCTGCTGTACCGTCCGAAAGCGCCTGCAGCTTCTTTTGTGAATCCTCCCCCTGATATACATCGTAAAGCCCTGCGCACATGACAGGAACCGTCAGCGCAAAATCCTTATTCGCTCCGTAGGGCAGGATTCCATTTTCCTTAAGCGTCTCGCATACCGTCAGAAACTCATCCAGATTTTCCGGCACCTTAAGGTCATACTGTTCCAGCATATCCACATTCCATATAAATCCAAAACATGTATAAGACAGAGGAAGAGAGAATACCTTCCCGTCATAAGTACTCTGTATAAGTGCATCCTGCGACAGATTTTCTATGCACTCCAGGTTGGACATATCATAAATATAGCCCTTTTCATCGAACTCCAGCACATCTTCCGCAGGAATCAGATACAGATCATCCGCATTTCCGGATGACAGGCGTTTCAGAAGAAGCTCCCTGTAGGATAATCCTTCATCCGCATAATAGCTCGCAGCGTCACTGTAAATAGCAATATTGGTACGTTCATCCTGATTCAGCACTTTTCTGCAGCATTCTTCGATCACGCTCGATACCGATTGATTCTGTGTAAAAATTGTAACAGGCGTTTCCGGAATACTATCATCCAGATACAGTTCCGCACCCTTCTGCCCCTTCCCACAGCCGGCACACAGCGCTGCTAAAACGATAAGCACGCCTGTCAGATATCTTCTTCCAAACTTCCGTTTCATCCCATTTCCCCCGATTTCTCTGTATGATCTAAAAAATGCCGGAGCGTGCTGTATAATTTATCCAGCTCCACAGGTTTTCCGATATGTGCATTCATTCCTGCATTCCTGCATCTTTGAATATCTTCTTTAAATACATCCGCCGTCATGGCGATCACCGGAACGGCAGCATCCGCCCGCCCCGAATTCCGGATAGCCTTCGTTGCTTCCAGTCCGTCCATCTTTGGCATATGAATATCCATAAGGATCATCTGATATTCTCCTACACTGCTGTTTAAGTAGAGTTCTAACGCTTCCTTTCCATCCCGTGCGCGATCCACAACAGCGCCGCTGCTTTCCAGAAGCTCTACGATAATTTCCCTGTTCAGTTCATTGTCTTCGGCTGCCAGGATTCTGATGCCTTTCAGAAGTTCCGTTTCATCCTGTATCTGCTGCTCTGTCTCCTGTTTTCTTCCCTCAATATGATAGCTCAGCTGTTCCAGAAGCCCGGCCTTGAAAACCGGCTTCGTCAGAAAACCGTTAATTCCGGAACGGACGGCCTCATCCTTCACGCTTTCCCAATCATATGCAGACAACAGAAGAATCGGCACGTCCCTGCCAAGCCGGTTCCTGATCTGTCTCGCCGTTTCCAGTCCATCCATTTCCGGCATTCTCCAATCAATGATGACCACGCGGTAATCATCCCTTCTTTCATGAGCTTCCCAGGCCAGTTTTACCGCATCCGCCCCATTCAATACCCACTGAGTACGGATCCTGTTTTCCTGGAGTATCACCTCAATGCTCTCACATGTGTCCCGGTCGTCATCTACGATCAGCGCGGAACAGCCGGCCAGATTCGGAAATTCCTGTATCTGCTGTTCCGGCAGTTTGAGAGGAATCTGTACGGTAAAACGCGATCCCTCATGTTCTCTGCTTTCGACACGGATCTCTCCGCCCATCATATCTACTATGCTCTTTGTAATCGCAAGCCCCAGTCCAGTGCCGGTAACCTGGCTCATCCGGCTGTCTTCTGCCCGTTCAAAAGGCCTGAATATCCGTTCCAAGAATGAATCGCTCATGCCAATTCCATTGTCGCTGACTGCAAAGCTCATCTGCATGGCGTCCGCATCGATGGGAGTTTCCGTAATCTGAAGGCTGATTTCTCCGCCTTCCTGAGTATATTTCACCGCATTTGACAAAAGATTCAGGAAAATTTTCTGCAGATGCAGCCCGTCGCTGATGACCGTGTCATGCTCCAGTATCTGGGATTTCATCTTAAGACTCTGTCCCTTTTTATCCATATCCGGCTTAATGAAAGAAAGAAGATTGGCAATCAGGCTTGGAAGGTGCACATTTTCTTCTTTAAGGCTGATTCTTCCGCTTTCAATGCGTGACATATCAAGCACTTCGTTAATAAGCTCCAGCAGGTGACCGGATGCTGCCGTGATTTTATTCAGGCACGTTTCCACCTTTTCCCGGTCATCCAGATTCTTCAGAGCGATGTTTGTCATGCCTACGATCCCGTTCATAGGAGTTCTGATATCATGAGACATGGATGAGAAAAATGCTGTTCTGGCACGGTTGCTGTTCTGGGCCTGTGTCAGAGCATCAGCCAGCTGTTCCCGTATGTTGTGTTCTCCTGTCGTTTCATGGAATACAGCCAGATACTGACCGTAATCCGCCGGGATCAAATGAACCGCAATCCAGCGTTTCACTTCATTGGCTCCCGTTCCTATCATGGATTCCCTCATAACTTGTTCGTTCAAAGTGCCATTCATAAATCCGATCCTGGCGGTGTCCTCCAGCGCAAATCCGCTGGCCTCAAATACCTTCTCCGGCCGTTCCAGCACCTGCTCTCCGGAAAGCCCCAGAAGTCCAGGCAGGTTATCCGACATCAGCTCTACCCTGCGGATTGACGGCGTATAGAGCAGGAATGCAAAATCTATATTTGCAGAAAGATTGCCAAACAGCTTCTCTCGGTATTCCTTCTGCTTTACGTCCGCCTTCATAGACTGCCTTCCAGCCAGCAGCCCTGCAATGGAAATTCCTCCCAGCAGAAGCAGGCAGAACATACAGCAAAGCATTGTGATGATGGGAGCCGCCTCCTGCTGAAGAACCTCGCGGGGAATAACCGTAATCAGATAACAGCCCTGGGGCGCATCTACCGGCAGAAAACCTAATAAAGAGTTCTCATTTCCATCCAATACCACAAGTGTTCCTGTTTTTCCATCCCGGATCACCTGACGGAGTGTTTCCAGCACGGCCTCGCCGTTCCCCTGCTGCGCCAGATAGCTGTAAATATCTGTCTTTGCTTCTGTTCCCCTGGACTTAATGATAAAATTTCCGGTACTGTCCACTACATAGGCGGAACCAGCCCCATTATGAAAGGTAAACAGTGCCGGGAGGTTATAGTCATTTATAATCCGGTCTGCATAAATCGCACCGATCTGTTGTTCTCCCTTTATAACAGGGGACTGGTATGTAATCTGAATACGCCCGCTGGAGCCATGATAAGGAGCTGACAATCCATCCGTTCCTTCTGAAATCGCTGATTCATCAAAAGGCAGATCTGATATCTGAACCGTATGACCTTCACTGTCAATTCCTTTCCCCTCCATATTGATGTAAGAAAAACGGTAAAATTCCGTGGATTCCGCATACTTTTCCAAAGTCTCACCGATCATGTCCTCCTGCTCCATAGCCAGCAGATCAGCCAGGGTAAATAAAAGTTCCCTGTCAAGGGCAATCTTATTATTCAGTCCCCCGTTGATGACCCGGCTGGACGTCAGAAGACTCTGATTTGCACTGCGGTTCATTCTGCCAATAATATGCACAAGAAAAAAAATGGATATCGACAACGCAATCACAAAAATTACCGCTGATGCCGCCAATATCGCACCCGATTTCTTTTTCTCCTTTGCGTCTGTTTTCACATGAATACCTCCAAATTTTTCTTTTGTATCTGCTGAAATTGACAGAATACCTCTCCTGCACGAAGATGCATCCTGCGCTTTAACCGTTCGCCTGCTCTGCGTATAAAATTACCGGTGCATCTCAGGACGGTTCTCTTTTTCGTTCTCAAACATAATAATGTAAGTATAACAAAACCTATTGGAAATAGCAATATTCAGCATTGCATTCGCAGGTCTGCCGGCTGCAGCTTCCGAACAAGGTCTTTCCTGGAAAGCAAAAAAGAGCGCCGCAGAAAAATCATTTTCCCGATACCAGATGGAGACTCCGGCCAGCGTCCGGAACAAAATCTGGTATCAACGACATATCTGATTTTTACTTTGCAACACTCTTTTTAAGTTCATGCTATTCTATTAAGTTCATGCTATTCTATTAAAGGTAGTTCTCTGCCCAGATCTTTAATTCGTTCTCGCTGACCCCGCCGGAAAACCGTTTACCTTCTTTCAGGTATGCGCCCGGACAGGATGGGGCCAGTTCCTTATTTGTGCTTCCCATTCCGCTGCCTCCGGAAGTCGCCAGAGTCACGACTGTCTTTCCGCGCAGGTCATACTGCTCCAGAAAAGTATTGATAATCGTAGGTGCAACATACCACCAAATAGGGAACGCCACGAAAATCACATCGTACTGTGCCATATTTTCCACCTTATTTGCGACAGGCGGGCGGAAGGATCTGTTATTCATCTCTACACTACTGCGGCTTTTCTTATCCATCCAGTTTAAGTCTGCGTCCGTATATGGGATTTCCGGGTGAATCTCATGGAGATCAGCCCCGATTGACGCGGCCAGACGTCCGGCTACCTCTGCCGTTACTCCGCTTGCGCTAAAATATGCTACCATTGCCTTGGACATAGTAAATTCCTCCTTTATTCTATTTTCGTTCCCATAAATTCAGATCGTCCTCAGCCAGTAAAAGGCCTCACGTCTTTTACTGCCTCATCCGCACCGACCTGCCTGTTGCTGTTATCAATGTCTATAAGGATATATTTGTCATTTCCCATTCCCAGTTCTTTCATATAGCTAAGCTGCCGCAGCCCGTGACGGGTCTCCATCCGCTCCACCAGGTCTTTATGGTCGTTCTCATCCAGCGCATACACCAGATCAACGGCGGCCTGATCTGCTGCAAGAATATCTGTGGAAGCGACAATTCCGATATCCGGAGTAACTACCGGAAGCGCGGCACAGCCCTCACAGTCACAAGATACAGACATGTTGCGGAGTACATTAATATATGCAATCTGCTTTCCAAAATGATCCACTGTCGCTTTTGTAGATTCCGTCATTCTCTCCATAAATTCTTCCATGCCAATATCCCACATATCGTCAGAACCTGGTGTTGTATGGATCATTGCTTTTCCAATACGACCGTCGGCACATCCGATGCCGATATTCTTGTTGGAACCGCCAAAACCTCCTTTTGTATGCCCTTTAAAATGGGTAAGGGCAAGCATAGAATCATATTCCAGCAGATTCTTTCCCATTGACATTTCGGTGAACCATTTTCCACCCTTTACCGGGAGCATAACCGTTCCATCCGTATCCATAATATCTACCGGGCAGAACGTCCAGCCGTTCACCTGCAGAGTTTCCCTGTGCAGTTCTGTGGTGTAACGGTCGCCTTCATAATATGTATTCGTTTCAATAATTGCAGCTTCCGGCAGTTCCCTGCAAATCAGCTGTTCCACCCAGTCTCTCGGGATGATGTTCGGACCATTTTTCTCGCCGGTATGAAGCTTGATTCCCACCTTACCGCTCAGACCGGCACTCACGCGTTTGTAAATCTTTCTTAAGCCTTCTGAAGAGAGCTCTCTTGTAAAATAAACGACGGACTCATTTCCCGACCTCTCTCTGTACGGCACATAGCGGTCTCCACTCGTTCCAGGAATGATTTTTTTATAATTCACACCGATTACCTCCTGTTTTTCGTTTTCCGTTAAGCTCATTGAATTGATTTTCCCATTTCATATGCTTTTTTAAGCGCCGGATGGCTGTCGATCTCTCCTCCTTCGTTTACTCCGCCTGCGAAAACAGTTCCTTTCAGCCGCGCTTTTTCATAGCAGGCGATCCAGCCGTTCAGGCCATGAACAGCGCCTTCATCGACCCCTTCTCCATCCTCTGCCGCTGCGGAAAGCATGTAAATATCACGGAATGCGTAATCCGAAGGAAAAAGCGAATTCGTGCGGTCAATCAGCGTCTTCATCTGCCCGCTCATTTCATAATAGTAGATCGGAGTCGCCCAGACAATCACTTCTGCCTTTTCCATCTGATCTGCAATCGCAAGAGCGTCATCCTGAATCACACACCTTCCGATTTTCTGGCAGGCCAGGCACCCGCTGCAGAAGGCTATGGATTTGTCCTTCAGCGACACCATCTCTACTGTATTTCCAGATGCCTCTGCACCTTTTTTAAATGCCTCTGCCAGCATTTCAGAATTGCTTTTGTTCCTCAGACTGGTACTTAAAACCAGAACTTTCTTCGCCATTATAATATCCTCCTATAAACAATTTGACTTTCTTACCACACTGTGATATTCTCATTGTAATACCTGAACCTAACTTTAGGTCAATACATTTATGAAAAATATTTCCCATACGATTTAGGAGGATCTTATGTATACCATCGGACAAGTATCTGAAATGTTCCAACTGCCAATTTCTACATTGCGTTACTATGACAAAGAGGGGCTTTTTCCAGGTCTGACCAGGATTTCCGGCGTACGGAAATTCGGCGAAAATGAACTGGAACGGCTGCGTGTAATTGAATGCCTGAAACAATCCGGCGTGGAAATAAAAGATATTAAACAGTTCATGCAATGGTGTGAGCAGGGGGAATCCACCTATCTTCTGCGCCATGACTTTTTTATGCACCAAAAAAAGGTCATGGAAGCCGAAATTGAGCAGATGCAAAAAACTTTGTCTATGATTCGTTACAAATGCTGGTATTACGAACAGGCGATGAAAGACGGCAGTGAAAACCATATTCTGGAGATGCTGCCCGATCAGCTGCCGCAGGAAATACAGGCTTTATACGATCATGCGCGCGGGAAATAACGATGGACAAGTAAAAAGCGGGAGTAACGCACCCTGACAGGAAATCGCTGTAATCTCCTGTCAGGGTGCGTTACTCCCGTTCACTGATATCATCATGTCCGTTCGGAACGGCTGAAGCTTCACACCTCCCTTTCGAAACTGAGAGAATTTTTCCATGATCCGTTAACGGCAATTCCATACGGATGATTCTCTCATATATTTTTCTTCATACTCTGAAATCGATATGGGCTTGCTGAACAGAAAGCCCTGCACAGTTTTGACCCCATATTTTCTTAAGACGTCCAGCTGCTGTTCATCCTCTATCCCTTCAGCAATTAATTGAATCCCCATTTCATTGCACATGTCTGCCATTGTACCAATTATGATCTGCGCTCTTCTATTTGAAACAATATTTTTTACAAATCCCTTATCTATTTTTAATACGTCAAATTTCACTAATGAAAGCAGGGCTAAATTTGAACTTTCCACACCAAAGTCGTCCATTGCAACTCTAAATCCTGAATTCCTTATCTGATCGATTCTAGTTATCAATGTATCCAAATTTGTGAAACTGGCGCTCTCCGTAATCTCTATTTCCAAATACTTTCTTTGGATATGATATTTATCACTGATTGCTTCGATTCTTTTCAAGAAACTGTCGTCCATAAAAGTGACCCTTGAAAAATTGCTGGATATGGTATAAACAGCATTCCCCTGCTTCGTCCAAATGCTCAGATTTTTACATACCTCTTCAAATACATAATAATCAATCTTACTAATCAGGAATGTATCTTCTAACACCGAAATAAATTTATCTGGTGTTATCATTGATCCATTGTCATCCTGATAGCGGATCAATGCTTCCGCCCCGACCATCCTGCAGGTATCCACCTCTATTTTAGGCTGTAAATACACTTTAAAATTTCGATTTTTAATTTTATGATTTAGCAGATCCGGATCATCTAAAAAAATCAGTCTGTCATTATTATGCCTGTAACGGCTGGTAGCATGGTGTCCCTGGTAAAATCTCTTTTTATCCTCATACATTAATTCATCCGCTTCTTTAATAATATCCTGAATATGAGTGCATTCTTCATTCCACTTACATCCTATGGCGGCCTGACATTCATTTTTCTCAAAAGCATTTTTTAGTATCTGAACATTGTCATAAAAGAATCCCTCCGTAATATCTATATAAATGATTACGAACTCATCACCGCCGATCCGGTAAAGATGTTTTGTAGCTGCTTTACTTTTCACAATATCGGCACATTCCTTTATCAGTTTATCTCCGGCATCATGGCCAAATGAATCATTAATCTCTTTCAGCCCGTTAATATCTAAATAGACTGCTCCAACAGAAGCATTGCTCTCTTTAAATTCAGATACATCCTGGATAAAACGGTTTCTATTATAAAAAGAAGTCAACCGGTCTATCTGGCTCAGCTCAAATAACATTTTTTCATTTTCATTTCTCTGCATGGTAAGGGAAAGAAAATACTGGACCGTCTGCAGAAACGGAACCGCTACTTCAGCCATACCTAAATCCTGGTTATCCAATCCTATTGACCCGTTTACTTTTCCATTCTTCATCAGAGGAACCCAGATAATATTTCGTATTCCCTGCTGATTTAGCAGTTCATATCCCGTAGGGAACGTATCCTTCATTTCTTCAACATCATTGATAACGACCTTTTTGTGTTTCTCCAGCTCATCCAGCCATACCTGGTAGTCACCAATTGGAATGTTCTGAAGATGGTCGATCTCCGGCGCAATACCTTCTTTACACCATTCTGCAATATTAGAGTAATAATTGCCATTAAAGACAAAAACATAAGAACGTTCCGCAGAAAACAGCGTACCGATATATTTCAAAACCTTTGTAATTGCACTTTCTATGTTGCGGTTATTATATAATTCCCTGACACATGCGAGCCGGATATCATCTCTTTCCAGTCTTCTTTTCAATTCATTCTTCTCATTGTTGGCCTCTGTAATGTCAAAAGCAATCTCCATTCTTGCAGCACGGCCATCCCATTCGATCAAGCGGTCTTTCAAAAGATAATGTTTTTTTATAATGGGATTTGTATACTCCCAGGAATATGTCTCGTCCTTTTTTAAAAATTTATTCGTACAAAAAGAACACGGCTCTTCAAATCCCTGCAAAACTTTATAACATTTTACATTTGGCTGCCTGTCGTCAATCTGAAACATTTTCTTACCTGCTTCATTGACAAACAACAGTTCATATGTATCCATATCCGATACATACATCAATTCTGAAATCTCATTCATAGGAGCCATTAATTCCTGAGCTCTCTTTGACAGCTGCTCGCTCTTTTTTATATTTTCCTTTTCCGCTTCAATTAATTTTTTCCGGCGTTTTTCCTGATAAATAGTAAAAACAGAGCAGCCAAGAGCCATCAGGACAAAAATAAAATTCATAACTACGAGCGACTTTCTTGCGCTCTGTACGGTCCGTTCCGTATATTCTTCAGCGATAAATACCGTATTATTGGCCAATTCAAAATAATCTTCGCTCAGTTCATAAAGCAGCTGGCCAGAAGAAACTTTTCGATTATTGTATATCTGTACTTTAATGACTTCCCAGTCATTTTCCATTTCTCTTAATGAGGCCTGAAATTCTTCACTGTCAAGCTTTATCAGGTTTAATTCATCACTCCCATTGGAAAGTCCTGACAAAATCTTATCCAGATAGCGAATCAGTTTATCATCCGGATCATGATTTAGTTCCTTTTTTATGAGCCTCTGCGTTGCGCCGCGAACGATACCGATATAATTTATGACTCTTGCATTTCCCTGTAAGTCATCCGTCAAGTCAAGAGACATTAGTGCTGTAAAAATAAGAGCTATACAAAATATGATCGGGACGAAAATTCCACCTAATTTCGTTATAATTTTCCTCATATCATCGCCCTCCCTTGTTTTAAAATTTCTAGTGATTTATATATACCCATCCCTATACGGTGCGATTATAATTACTGCATGTATATGAAAGTTCTCATGACACAAAGATCCAACCCGGGCAACAGCCGTTCCATGTCCGCTTCATCCGACACCTTTGCCGTTAAATTTGGGCTTCGTCCTCTTTGTTCACATACGTAATAATTAATAGAATAATTGATTCGAGTATATCAAATAACAACAGAAATAGCAATATTACGACACGATTCGAATGATGCTTGCAAGGTCTGAAACCATGGTGATCAAGGACTGAGGGACCATACTATTCTGATAAAGTACTATTTGTTTTGGCCTGTCCCAAGTTGCCATAATCTCCTCAATACAGTTCTGAATATACCAAAAAAGGCTCCGAAGCAACATGAAATTTCAGCTGCGGAGCCTTTTTTCCTATTTTAATTTTATCTTTATTATTTAATCAGCTGTCCATCTGGAATCGAAATCTTCTTTTTCCATCATAAGCCCGGCATTCAGTTGAGAAAGAATCTGCTTTCCGCCTGGCATCATTTTTAAAGAAGCCAAATACTGTTTGATAGCCGTTCGTAAATCTTTCAATGAAGTTTTCGACTTAATCCAGTTCTGGGGCACAAACATCTTTCCATTGTCTGAAGCTTCAGAAGAAGCTGTTTCCAATGCCATATTCAAGCAGCTGCCCGCTGTTTCGATAATTGTGTCCAATAGCCCTGCCGTATTTAATTTTTCCAATACAACGGATGGGCATGGTACAGAATCGTTCATCTTGTTAACTTCACACAAAATAACAGAAATTGCATAGAGCTGATGGTATGGGGCATATGCCTTCATTGCCAGCAGCGTTTCATTCAATCCCATCGGATTTTCCTTATTCCATTTCTTTAAGAGCGATGTAAACAGGACATTCAGAGCCTGAACATTTTCCGGAGAATATTCTCTATGGAACAACTGGTCAAAATATTTGTCAAAAATTTTTGTCTCACTGTAAGAGATAGTAGGTCTCTGAGAATGCCATGCAATCAGCTGCTTGCCAAGATCCGTAAGATTAACTACGTGGCCGTATTGTATCTTGCCGTATCTACTTTCTCACCGCGTTTTGTAATAAAATATCCATCCGTATAAAAAAGTTCATATGATTTTTTCATTGCAAGCACTGCCTTGTCATTACTGCGGAGGTCACGTGCCTTAACGGCGCTCTGACTATTGGTTGAAGTACTGATTTTGTCCGCACGGTCCGAATCGCTGATTTCATAAAATCGAAACATAATATACGCATCGGCTGCTTTTTTAGCCGCTTCACTTGAGCTGTAAATAGTACTGAGTGATTGACAGCCATTTACAACATTCAATTCTTTTACGGATAAAATCTCATCATGAATAGACATCTGGGAACAGATAGCCGTAATACCGTTATGTAGAAAAAAGAAATCGCCGGCATCTTTTTTGATGGTATGAGCAATTCCCTTGTTTACCTTATTGCTGGTTCCTAATGACTGACGTACATTCTTGCGAAATAGACTGCCATCTTTAATTCCTGGTATTTTCACACAGTCTTTTAATGGTAATGCGACAATAATCGCTTTTGTATCACCAATCATCAGCTCCATATACTTTCCATGTTCCAGTGAGAACTCATGGTTGATGTATGGCCTGTTTCGGTTTAATGCCTCATCATATTTAAATCTCAAGGTATCATTGTCAACTACGGTCAGATTTGCGCTCAACGTCTCACTTTCAGCTAATTCCTTTTGAAATGCCGCGAGGTCGTCTTTCGCTGCGCCGGTCAGTGTTGATGTTGTAATCAGTTCAAAACAAATTTCATAATCGTCTTCAAGCGCATTTGACATCTCATTAATTTTCACCTGGAGCCGATTATTTGCACCTTCCTGCAAATGAACTAAATCCTTAATCTGAATCCATGATGACAACACTTCTCTCAATGGTTCGGCATCAACCATATCGCCGCTGTAAAATTTCCCCTGAATAATATAGACCGTGCAGGATTGATTATCAATATAGATAGCATCGATCTGTTTATCTCCAGCACCATCGGTGATGCAGTCTTTCGCCTCGAATGTATCAAGATTATGAATATTCCGAAGGTACCATGCCACAAAACGCTGACCGTCATTCGGAAAGTTATTCTTATAATAATCTTGATTTAATTCGCTTAAAATCTTACTGTACATTTTCCCCTCCAAGTACTCATTTAATATCTTGCTCAATAATAATTCTTTTATCTCACGCTTTCCCTGTATTTCAATTATATCATAAATTTGAAGACTTGAAGACACCTTTCGCTTCTCCAGAACTCCCTTAAGCAGGGGGTCTCCTTATAAGATCTAGACCGCTTCCTTTGCAAAGATCCTATTGTTATTCCCAAAGAAGTGAACGCACGAAGAGTATCCGACTGGTATCACAAGGGGACTTTCTATAATGCGAAAAACTTCTGTGTTCACCGTTATCACTATACCATTGCATACAAGTATTCTTACAACGGTAAAACGGCAGACAGAAAATACCGGGAAACCTTAAGTAATTCCAGCGCAGGTATCAGCCTGGCAAAACAGCAGCCGCACCAGAAAGACCAGATTATCACTCTACTCATCATCCAGGGACAGTCCCCTTACCAGGTTATCACCAATCTTCTGGAACTCGAATCTTCGGTGTTAAAAACCTTATCAATTCCGGCATAATTCCGCACAAACTTCGTAATTTGTTGAGTGGATAATAATGATGGCGGGAAGGTATACTCCTCCCCCGGCGGAAACGGTATATTTATCTTTACACGTCACTTTGATCCGCTTGATGTTCTAATTCTATTAAATATTTATCATAGTCTGACATAAATAATCGATCCTGAACAATACGATATTTTTCAAACTCAGTCTCTGCATGAAGCTTAGCCTGTTCCGCACTAACTTTTCCCGGTCCCATCAGCAGTTCGTTCCCGTTAAACTCCAAAAAACCATCAAGTCGCTTTGCCCAGTCCTCCATACTCATTGGTATTCTTCGTTCCGCCTGTAACTCCGCATAGTCAAGATACAGTGAAACGATTCTCTGTAAATAGGACATTTCCTTTTCGCTCAGATAATTTTTCGCCACAGTAACATCTGCCTTAACAATTTTCCCATCCGGCGCTGATTCCCACGTTGTCAGGCCCATATGTTCTTTTTCGGCATTTGCACGCTCTACAATCAATTCCGCTGCTGTATGCCGATGTACGGCCCAATGCATCTTGTTCTGTACCATTTTAAAAAACTGCCGGGTAGTCTTGGCATCTTTGTCGTAATCAAACGCTGTGGCATAGAGATCTGTAACCTTCTGATAAAATTTTCGCTCGGACAGACGTATCTCACGAATATTTTCAAGCTGACGTTCAAAATATTCATCGGTGAACATATGCCCTTTTTTCAGACGCTCTTTGTCCATCGTCCAGCCCTGAATTGTATAATCCTTGACAATCTGACCAGCCCATTTGCGGAATCTTACGGCACGATCGTTGTTCACTTTAAAGCCAACGGCAATGATTGCCTGTAAGTTATAATGTTTCGTACTGTAGGATTTACCATCTGAGGCAGTTATTAAGTATTTCTTAATAACTGATTCCTCGGCCAGCTCATTATCTTCAAATATCCTCTTAAGGTGCTGATTGATTGCCGATACAGAAACATCATATAAGGTTGCCATCATTTTCTGTGTCAGCCAAATGTTCTCGTCCTCATAGCGCATCTCGAAACTATCTGAGTTACTACCCGTAGATGCCACATATGTTAAATACTCTGCGGCTGAGCTGTGTATTGTAATCTCTTTCTTCTTTGTCATAATTTCTTTTCCTCAATCTTTATTTCCTCAAAAAATTATAGGTTTGAATATTCCCTAGTCCATTAAATATCCTTATATCGTATTACATCCAAATTAACATATTCGATCTTACGATTCACGGACCAGACACCTTCTTTTTGAACTACTCGAAATTCTTGAGCAGTTACCTTCCGCTCTAATTTCCAATTATTAAAAATTCTGCAAATATATACTCCTATAAATCCCAACCAGCCCATTAAATCTGTTTATTGCTTCACTATTTTACATTTTTCTTCAATAGTACAATACTTTCTGATTTCCTAGTGTGTGAAAAAGATTACCGCAAGACGTGGTTGAGCCTTGGCAAAAATTTTATTATTTTGACCAATTATTTACCCGCGTCTTATTTGCATAGTACCTGTCATTTCTTTCTATCTTACAATTTTTCGTTTTAACATTTCAAAAATCCTCGTTTTGACTACTTCTCTTATTACCCAAAACCTATCCTCGGAAGCCCACAAAAATTCTGACACAAACGCCATACGGAAATGTATGCATCTAGCAATGTCCTATACAGTTATTAAAATAGAGCGATTTTTAATCTGCCTCCAACGGAATTCTCCCCTTCGCTAACTGTTTGTCTATATCATGTGTAAGCTTTGATAAGGGCCGTTTCCCCCATGACTCTTTCCTTGTATCCGCCATATAAACCATTTTTTTTACTTCTTCACTTGAATGAAATAACATTGGGAATTTCATATAAATTTCTTTGATTCTTTCTGGCGTATTAATATACTTTGATTTTATAATATCCATGACATAATCAATATGCTTATTATACAACTCATCTAAATGAAGCTTTTTGAACTTGTGTATTAATAGTTGTTTGATTTATTGTCTCTGGCGTTCTTATTTCAATAATAAATTCACCTGATACACCTTGTAATACTTTTACGAAATTTGCACTATTTTTTATCTTAATCTCAAATTTTACATCATCACCGAACTCCTCATCATAGGGATATAAAATTGGTTTTATTTTAGTATCTAAAGATGATTTTGACATATTACATGTACTACAACTCGGAATCATGTTATACAACGATAAAGCCAAATATGGATATTTGCTTTTTGGATAGTAATGATCTAATTGTGGACGAACTTTTCTACTTGTAATAGCAAAGATATATTGCCTATTGCAATATGGACAAACAGATACATTCATTATTTGCAATATGGTATTAACAATTTTCCTCTTTGAATATCGATCATATCTAAAAATATTGTACAACAACTCATCTGAAAGTGC